>NZ_JBBHER010000018.1:0-515 GCF_037646705.1 Paludibacillus litoralis | reverse complement strand
CGCAACCGCCTGATCGAGCTGATCCAGTACGCGCCGCTCACCGACACGGTCCGGCCCGAGCCGATCCTGATCGTTCCGGCCTGGATCATGAAATACTACATCCTCGACCTGTCGCAGCATAACTCCATGGTGCGCTATCTGCTCGAGCAGGGGCACACGGTGTTCATGATCTCGTGGAAGAACCCCGACGAGGGCGACCGCGACCTGACGATGGACGATTATCGCCGCCTCGGCGTCATGGACGCGCTGGACGAGATCGGCGCCATCCTGCCGGACCGGAAGGTCCACGCGGTCGGCTATTGCCTCGGCGGCACGCTCCTCTCCATCGCCGCCGCCGCGATGGCGCGGGACGGGGACGACCGGCTGGCGACGGCGACGCTGCTGGCCAGCCAGGTGGACTTCACCGAGCCGGGCGAGTTGCAGCTCTTCATCAATGAAAGCCAGCTCGCGTTTCTCGACAGCATGATGTGGCGGAAGGGCTATCTGGACACCACCCAGATGACCGGCGCGTTCCA
>NZ_JBBHER010000017.1:0-651 GCF_037646705.1 Paludibacillus litoralis | reverse complement strand
CTCTCCCGGTTGACTGCGGGAGGTTTCTTTTGCATAGCGCGATGGCTGTCCGGCTCGTTTGTGGGCTGGCTCGAGAGGGGTGGAAGAGGGGCCGATGCTCAACCATGGCGCGTATTTGAAGGGCAAGTCGGTCGTTGTGACCGGCGGTGTCGGGTCTGTTGGCCGGGAGATCGTGGATCGTCTTCAGGCGTTCGAGGTGAAGCTGATCCGGGTGATCGACAACAACGAGAGCGGCCTCTTCGACATGGAGATGGAGTACCGGGACCGGCCGAACGTCGATTTCTATCATTGCGACATCACCGACGAGCGCGAGATGCGGCGGACGTTTTCGGACATGGATCTGTGCTTTCACTGCGCGGCGCTGAAGCATGTCCCGTCCTGCGAGCGGAGCCCGTTTTCGGCGATCAAGGTCAACATCGAGGGCTGCGAGGTCGTGGGCCGGGTGGCGGTCATGGAGGGTCTGGAGAAGGTGGTCTTCACCTCGACCGACAAGGCGGTGAACCCGACCAACGTGATGGGCACGTCGAAGCTGATGGGCGAGCGGCTGTTCACGGCGATGAACTTCCTGCATTCGGCCCGGTCGAAGACGATCTTCTCGTGCACGCGGTTCGGCAACGTGCTGGGCTCGCGGGGGTCGGTGGTGCCGCTTTT
>NZ_JBBHER010000016.1:0-1006 GCF_037646705.1 Paludibacillus litoralis | reverse complement strand
GAGAGCGACCGGTTCCTGATCGTGCTGCCGCCGGGGCACACCTCCGAGCAGCGGATGCAGTATGTCTATGACGAGATCCGGGTGGCGCCGAGCCATGTCGTCTATCATTCGGACCGCTCCGAGGTGATGAGCGACGCGGCGATCGGGGACATGCTTCTGCGCGAGGGGGTGCTGCCGGAGGATCTGCGCGCCCGCGTTCTCGCGGCGGCGGCGGGCGAGATGGCGAAAGAGGAGTTGGTCTGATGCGGGTTCTCATTCTCGGCGGCGACGGATATATCGGCTGGCCGACGGCGATGAAGCTCTCGGCGGCCGGGCACGAGGTGATGGCGGTGGACAATTACCTCCGCCGCCGGCTGATGCGGGAGATCGACTGCGGGGCGCTGTTCGAGGCGCCGAACCTGCATGAGCGGGCGCGCCATTGGGCGGCGAAGACCGGGAAGGAGGTCGCGGTCCGGATCGGGGATCTGAACGACTGGACCTTCATCTCCTCGGTGTTCGGGGAGTTCGCGCCGGAGGCGGTGATCCATTTCGCCGAGCAGCCCTCGGCGCCCTATTCGATGCTCGACCGCGCGACGGCGCGGCTGACGCTGGACAACAATCTCGGCGTGACCTTCAACGTGATCCACGCGATCTCGGAGTTCGCGCCGGAGGCGCATCTGGTCAAGCTGGGGACGATGGGCGAGTACGGCACGCCGAACATCGACATCGAGGAGGGCTGGATCGAGATCGAGCACAAGGGGCGCAAGGGCACGTTCCTGTTCCCGCGCGCGGCGGGGTCTCTCTATCACACGACCAAGGTTCTGGATACGGATCTGCTCTGGTTCTACGTGCGGATGTGGGGGCTTCGCGTCACCGATCTGATGCAGGGGCCGGTCTACGGGCTGACGACGGAGGAGAGCGGCGACGACGAGGCGCTCTATCCGTTCCTGAACTATGACGAGGTGTTCGGCACGGTTCTGAACCGGTTCATGGTGCAGGCGGCGGCGGGCTATCCGCTGACGGTCTA
>NZ_JBBHER010000015.1:0-14998 GCF_037646705.1 Paludibacillus litoralis | reverse complement strand
GCTGAAGCCGAACAAGCTGACCGACGCGGTCATGGACGAGATGATGAAGGTGATCCTGCGCTACCGCGACGCCATCGCCCCCGAACGCATCTTCCGCGGCGTCAAATGGAAAAAATGACCCCGAGACCCGATCCGGACAATATCAGGGCGCGGGCGCGTGGCTGAAGCCGGACGGTCCCCGGGCGCGCGCGTCCATCCGGTCCGGGCGGGGGGCGTCTACGAGATCCGGGTCGCGCTTCAGGCGGGCGCCGACGATGCGAGCGGGGGCGCGGACGCGCTCCGGCTCACGCCGGTTCCGGTGGAGTTCCGCGACGAGGACGGCGCCTTCGTCGACCCGCGCCTGGTCTGCGACCAGACGCCGATCCCCGGCCTCGACCCGATGGAGCTGGAGACGCTGCCGCCGCTCGCCCTGACCGATCAGGCGCTGGCCGGCGCGCTCGCCTCGCGCTTCTTCGTCGCGCCGCCGGATGCGGCGGAGATCCGGATCGGGCCGGTTCCCGACGGGGTTTCGGTTCTGCGCCTCGAGGTCGCCCCGCTCGACGTCAACTGGGCGAGCAGGGCGGCGGCCGGGCGGTTCATGTCGGAATTCGAGGGCGTGACGCGGCGGCGCGCCGCGCTTCTCAAGACCGTCCTGAAGCGGTGGCGCGCGGGCGCCCCCGCCGCGCGGGCGCTGGCCGAGGCGCCGCGCCGGCAGCTTCAGAGCATCGCCGCGCGCTTCAAGCCCGGCGGCGACTGGGGCGACGTTCTGAACCCCGAGGACATGGCCGCCGCGGCCGCCGATTATCAGCGCCGGATGGAGCGGCTGCGCGCCCAGGCCGCGCATCTCCCGAAGGTCGGCTTCATCGGTTCGGACCGGGGCTATGAGCGGCTCGACGGCATGGCCGAGCTCTATCGGCTGCGCCAGACGAAAGCGGCGGAGCAGCTGCGGCTGCTCGATCTCGATCTGATCGTGATCGAGGCGGGCCCCGGATGCGGCGACGACGACGACCGCGACTGGCCGCTCGCCTTCTCCGCGCTGGACGGGCGGCTGCCGGCCGCCGGGGCCGCGCTCTTCGATCTCGCGGAGGCGCATGGGACGCCGGTCCATCTCTGGCTCACCGGCGCGCCCGGGATCGCCGTGTGCTGGCGCGGCGCCGCCGAGCGGGCCGCGCGCGTCGTGCTGGAGGGGCGCGCGGAGGAATGGGCCGGGGTCTGGGACGATCTCGGCGGAAAGATCCGCCACGCCCGCCGCGCGACCTCCCCGACCGCCTGCAGCGTCGGCGGCCTGCGCGAGCGCGGGCGCGACCGGATGTTGGTCCCGGCGGTCGCGGACATCTTTCAGGACCCGGATTTCGCGGCGCTGATCAGCGAGGACAGCGTCGCGGAGATGCTGCTGATGGAGTTCCGCTACGGCTTCAACGCCGCCTCGCTCGAGCTTCGCATCCGGCGGGAGAGGCTCACCGTCTGCCGCCACACGCGGGCGCAGGAGCGGCTGATCCTGCAATCGGCGAGCCTCGCGCTCCTGCCCGCGCAGAGCCTGCGCACCGATTCCGAGCTGCTGGCCGCCGCGCTCGACGCCATCGCCTCGGGCGCCGTGCCCATCCTCTACGGCGACCCGCGAAGCGATGAGCCGCTGCTTCTCGCGCTCGACCGCGTGCGCCACGTCATCGACCTGATCGAGCTTCAGGCGCTCTACCGCACGCCCTGGCTCCTTGAGCGGCGCTGGCGCGGGCTGATGCGCATGGTCGCGCGCGCGCATGTCTGGACGGCGCCGGATCGCGCCGCGCTGCTCGGCCGCGACCCGTTCCCGGACGGGTTCGACACGCCCCGCGTCAGCAGCATCCTGATCACCAAACGCCCGTCTCTCATCGCCAATTGCTTCGAGACGTTCCGCAAGCAGAGCTGGCCGAACAAGGAGCTGATCCTCGTCCTGAACACGGGAGAGATCCCCGACGATCTTCCTGAACTTCGCGAGAACGAGCATGTCTTCGCCCTGCCGGAATGCGCGAATATCGGCGAGTGCCTGAACCGCGCGATCGCGCAGTCGAGCGGCCGCTACTGGGCCAAGATGGATGACGACGATTTCTACAGCCGCATCTATCTCGAGGAGACGGTCGGCTATTACCTCGCCACCCAGGCGGATTCGGTGGGGCGGCAATCGCAGTATTTCTATTTCGAGAAGGAGGACGAGACGCAATCGCGTCTGCACGTCGCCAGCCGCGTCAACCGGATCCTCTCCGAGGGGCATGTGTCCGGGGCGACCCTTTCGGGCGACCGTCTCTGGCTGAAGCAGCCCTTCTCGTACAGAGACCGGAATTCGGCCGACTCGAACTGGGTGAACAGGCTCTTGACCGAGGGCGCCGTCGTCGCGAGCGGCGCGTCGGGCGCGTTGGTGGTCTTTCGCTCCGACAACGAATCCCAGCACACATGGCACATGTCCGTGGATCCGAACGTGATGACCCATTTCCGCACCTGCGCCGCCGGACCGATCGCAGAAAGGTTGAACGCCCGGCTATGAACATCCCGACGCTTTCGAACGCGGTGGTGGGAGCGATGGCGACGTTTCCGGGGCGGTTTTCGCTGATCGCCCCGGTGATCGAGTCTCTCGCGCCGCAACTCGACCATCTTTTCATCTATGCGAACCAAACCACGGATGGGTTTCCGGATCTGTCGCATCTTTCGAATGTGACGGTCCTGGACGGGCGGGAGCATCGCGGCGACATCTCCGCCAATGGAAAGATCTACCCCCTCAAGTTCGTCAGCGACAGCATCGTGCTGACGCTGGACGACGATTTCATCTTCCCGCCCGATTACGCGGCGACCTATCTCCGCCTGATCAGGAAATGCGGCGGAATGTGCGCGGTGACCACGCATGGCGGCATGTTCCCTCCACGGGCGGACTGGTATTTCGAGCGCACGCACACCTTCACGTCGATCAGGTCCCTGCCCGACATGCAGCTTTGCTCCCTTGCGGGCAGCGGCACGTTCGGCTTCGATCAGAAAACGCTTCGCTTCGATCCGGAGAGTTTCCTGTCCGAGGTCATGGTCGATCTCAAGCTCAGCGTGCTGGCCCGTGAGCAGGGCCTGCCGATCTGGGTCGTGCCGCGCGAGGAGAACTGGCTGCGCTTCATCGGAACAGACGGTTTGTGGGAGAAGCTCAGCGCCGGCGCGTTGACCCACCACACCCGTTTCGCGAGCAAGATCGACTGGTCGTTCGGACTCTATCGGGAGATCGCCAATTCCGCGCTCGATGCGGCCGGGCTGACGCCGGCCGATCTCGGCCTGGACGCCGATCTGGCGCATGGGTTGCGGACGGGGGCCACGCCCCGGTTGTGGCGTCGGGGCCGCAGAACCTGCATGAAGCGAAATCAATACCTGGAGATCCTCCTGAACCAATGACCGCCGCTTCCGAATCTTTCGCCATCTTCGTGATCGGGACGGGCCGCGGCGGCGCCTCGCTGGCGGCGCGGGCGTTGGAGACGCTGGGGCTGGAGGCGCCGGACGGTCCGGACCACGCGAACGAGACCGACCTGAGCGGCGCCGGAGAGCCCGTTGCGACCCGGGATCGGATGCGCGCGCTCGCGCGCGCGCCGGACGTCCTGCAGGGGCTTCGGGTCAGCGGCTGGCGGGCGTCCGCCGCCGCGCGCGAGACCGTCGATTGGGCCGCGGCGCACATGGCGGCCCGGCGGGATGCGGCGGGCGGGCGCGGGCTCGTCGTCAG
Source organism: Paludibacillus litoralis (assembly GCF_037646705.1). Classification (NCBI taxonomy): domain Bacteria; kingdom Pseudomonadati; phylum Pseudomonadota; class Alphaproteobacteria; order Rhodobacterales; family Paracoccaceae; genus Paludibacillus; species Paludibacillus litoralis. The sequence continues at coordinate 11,298 of NZ_JBBHER010000015.1, read as the reverse complement.
GGTTCCGCTCAGCGCGCTCTTCCTGCCGCTCTGGATCGACGCCGCGGAGCGGATCGGGCTCGATCTGCGGTTCGTCTGGGCGACGCGGGGCGCGGCGGCCGGCCCGCGCGCGCCGGCGGAGGCCCATGATCGCCCGGCCGCCGCCGCCGCGCCGGCGATCCATGCGCTGCGGAGCTTCTATATCCTGCGGGACGCGCCGGCGGAGACGCTGCTCCTGCCCCATGACGGCTGGGCGGAGGCGCCCGAAGCGCAGATCGAGGCGCTGGCGCGTCTGGCCGGGGTGGCGGATCCGGCGCGCCGGGACGCGGCGCGCGCCGCGTGCTCCGGCGTTCCCGACCAGAGCGCTCCCGAAGAGGCCGCCGACCCGCCCGAGCCGCTTCGCCGGCTCGACGCCGTCATCGGGGGGAAACGCGGGCCGCTCGGCGCGATTCTCGCCCCCGGAGCCGTGGAGCGCGCCCGGCTCATGGTCAGTCTCGCCGATCTGGTCCATGATCTCCACCCGAAGGGCCGCCCGTTCCACGCGCGCGACGCGCTGGACGCGCGGCTCGCGCTGCTCGCCAGACTGGCTGCGGAAGCTGAACAGGAGACTCCCGAGATGAAGGACGAACTGGAGATTCTTGCGCGCCGCATTCGCGACGTCAGCCATGAAAACCACGAGCTGACGCGGCGCGTTCCCGACTCGATGGAGCTGGAGGCCGAGCTCCGCAAGGCGCGGGCCGAGGCGCAGGCGAGCGCGCAAAAGCTCGAAGAGGTCTCCGCGCGCCTCGACGAGGCGCGCGCGGAGCGGGACCGGCTGGCCGAAGAGGTCGGCGCGCTCCGCGAGCGGGCGCGCGCGGCGGACGCGGAGCTGGACGACGTGAAGGCCGCCTACGCCGCGCTGACGCGGGAGCGGGAGGCCATCGAGGAGGCCGTGAGCGCCCGCTGGGCCCATGAGAGCCACACCCTTCAGCGCAAGAATGCGCGACTTCAGAAACGTCTCGATCGGCTGAAAGGCCCCAACGCCAACAAGCGGCTTCAGGTCAAGCTCACGCTCCGCGATCAGCAGATGAAGCGGCTCACCCGCCTTGGCGGCCTCGCCGCCCTGTTCGGGTCGCCGCGCTCCGAGCGGCGCCGGATCGAGGCCGTCGCGGCGTCCCCGCATTTCGACGCCGCCTGGTATCTGAAGACCTATCCCGATGTCCGCAAGGCGAAGATGAGCCCGGCCCGGCATTTCGTCCTTCACGGCGTCTACGAGGGCCGCTCGCCGTCGCCGGATCTGGACACGCTCGACTATTACATCCGCCATCCCAAGGCGTTGGCGGAGGGGATCAACCCGGTCCTTCACAAGGACAAACGCTCATGATCCGCGCGAACCGCCCGTAAACGCCGGCGCGCGCGGGCCCCGCCGGGGGCCCCTTCACCACCCCAACGACTCCGACCCGGGACGGGATCGCCTTCAGGCGCCCGCATCCATGGGGCGGCGCCGCCGGATCGCGCCCGCGATCCGCGCTCTGGCGCGGGCGAATAGCGCTTCAATCACGGCGCCTTGGGGTGCGGTTCGAGCTGTTCGGATGAGGCGGGCGTTTCGCCTTTGAGGCGACCCAAGTGTTGCATCATAACCGATCTGTGATATGTCGTGAGTCATACTCCGCAGCCTACCGAAAGCCATCTTCAAAGACGCGTTCTCGACTCGAAAAACCCGCCATGAGCGTCCCCCTCGTCGGGGCGGCGTCACCGCAGAGCCCGACCAGGATCGACCTCTCATGCCGAGAGAAGGCTTCCGAAACGCTTTCACCGGAGCGGAGCCATAATGAAGACGAAAGCCGACGCTCTTCCGCCTTCGGCGGACATGGGAGCTCCCGGGCCGCGGGGCCAATCAAGAGATTTCGGTTCTCCGCCTCTCTCGCCGTGCGTGAGAAGCGCTTTTGCTAAGGAAGACGCATGATCCCCTTCATTGACCTCAAGACCCAGTATTCGCGCCTGAAGGACGACATCGACGCGCGCATCCACGCCGTTCTCGATGGCGGGCAATACGTGATGGGGCCGGCCGTGACCGCGTTCGAGGAGGAGCTCTGCGCCTATACCGGCGCGCGCAACGCGATCAGCTGCTCGTCGGGGACCGACGCGCTCTTCATGCCGCTCCTGGCCATGGGCGTCGGCGCGGGGGACGCGGTCTTCGTTCCGTCCTTCACCTACACCTCCACGGCCGAGGCGATCCTGCTGGCCGGCGCCGCGCCGGTCTTCGTGGACGTCGATCCGGGGACCTTCCTGATCGACATGGACGATCTGCGCGCCAAGATCGCGCAGACCCGCGCCGCCGGGCGGCTGACGCCGCGGGTGATCATGCCGGTGGACCTGTTCGGCCAACCGGCCGACTACGCGGCGCTCAACGCGCTGGCGCGCGAGGAGGACCTGAAGATCGTGGCCGACGCCGCGCAGGCCTTCGGGGCGCGCAAGGGCGGGACGATGGTCGGCGCGATGACCGACATCACCTCGACCTCCTTCTATCCGTCGAAGCCGCTGGGCTGCTATGGCGACGGCGGGGCGATCTTCACCGATGACGACGCGCTGGCGGACGTCCTGCGCTCGGTGCGCTCGCACGGCAAGGGCGCGCATAAATACGACGTGGTGCGCGTCGGCGTGAACGGGCGCCTGGATTCGATCCAGGCGGCGGTCCTGTCGTCCAAGCTCTCGATCTTCGAGGATGAGCTGGCCAGCCGCGAGCGCGTCGCGCGGCGCTACGACGCGGCGCTGGCGGAGGTGGTGCGCGTGCCCGCGCGCGTCTCCGACAGCCGGAGCGTATGGGCCCAGTACACCATCCGCACCACCGAGCGCGAGCGGCTCCAGGCCGGGTGCAAGGAGAGGGGCGTCCCGACGATGGTCTTCTATCCCGTGCCGATGCACCTGCAGCCGGCCTACAGCGCCTATGGCGACGGCGAAGGCTCGCTTCCCGCGTCCGAACAGGCCGCGCGCGAGGTCGTCAGCCTGCCGATGAACCCGTATCTGAGCGAGACCCAGGTCGACGCCGTTTGCGATTCTATCCGGGACGCGCTCTCCGTCGCGCAGTTGGCGGAGTGAGCGACGCCCCCATCGAGATCCAGGAGGGCGCGATCGTCGATCAGCCCGGCGGCGGCCCCGAGCCCAGCCGCTTCGGGCCGGGGGGCGTGCTGCGCCGCGGGACGATCGTCTACACCGGCGTGACGGCGGGCCGGAACCTGCAGACCGGCCATCACGTCACGATCCGCGGCGGCGCCGTGATCGGGGACCATGTGGTGATCGGGACCAACACCGTGCTCGACGGGGTGCTGACGATCGGCGACTTCGTCAAGATCGAGACCGGCTGCTACCTGCCCACGCACATGTCGGTGGGAAACCGGGTGTTCATCGGGCCCTGCGTGACCTTCACCAATGACCGCTACCCGCTCAAGATGCGCGACGCCTACCTGCGCGACGGCCCCCAGGGCGCTCATGTCGAGGACCTGGTGACCATCGGCGGGGGCTGCACGATCTGCCCCGGCGTGCGGATCGGGCGCGGCTCGTTCGTCGCCGCGGGCGCCATCGTGACGCGCGACGCGCCGCCCATGTCGCTGGTGATCGGCGCGCCCGCCCGGATCGAGCCGCTGCCGGACCGGCTGCGCGAAGACAACATGGCGCTCTCGTGGCGCGATCTGATACCGGCGGATGGAGACGCTCAATGATCTTTGGAATTATCGGCTGTGGAAAGCAGGCCCCCAAGCACATCAAGGGCCTCCGCGCGGCCGACGTAAAGGAGATCCGCGTCTGCGACGTCGATCCGGCCCGCGCCCAGGCGCTCGCCGACGCCCTGGGCGTGACGGCGGTCCCGGACGTTCCCGCGCTCCTGTCCTCGGGGGTCGCCGCCGTCTCGATCTGCACGCCGACCCCGTCGCACGCGCCGCTCATCCGGCAATGCGTCGCCGCCGGCATCCACTGGATGTGCGAGAAGCCGTTATGCGAGGACGTCGCCACCGGCGAGGCGCTGATCCGCGAGACCGAGGCGGCGGGATTGATCGGCGCGGTCGGCTGGATCTACCGCCAGGTGCCGACCTTGCGGCAGGGTCGCACGCTCGCCGCGCGCCAGGGCGACGCGACGTCGCCTCTGGGCGCCTTCGGATCCGCCATCTTCCGCATCGGCGGGCGCGGCAGCGCCATGCCCTGGAAGCATTATGCGGACCAGGGCGGCGGCGCGACCCGCGAGATGATGGTCCACATGATCGACCTCGCCCAGTGGTATTTCGGCGCCCCCAAGGAGGTGGAGCTGCTCCAGCGGCAGCTGCGCTGGCCCGAGCGGCGCATCCATGGCGAGCTTCACCAGGTCGACGCGGAGGACTGGGTGCTCGCCTCGCTCAAGTTCGAGGGCGGGCTCGACGTGCTGATCCAGGCGGACTTGACCTCGCCGTCCTTCACGCAATATGTCGAACTGCATGGCGACAACGGTTCCTTCGTCGGGTCGATCCAGCCCCAGCACGCCAGCTATATCTTCCTCAGGGAGGCCCGGGACCAGTGGCCCGCCGGGCGCACCGCGATGGAGGCGCAGCCCCATGACCTCTATCGCAGCCAGATGGGCGCCTTCGTGGCCGACATTCTCAACGGGACGCGCGAGACCGCCGACACGATGCGTGGATCGATCGAGGTGATGCGCACGATGGAACGCCTGAATTGAGGCTCCCGGCATGGTTGGGCGGGGGCCGTCCGGCCCCCGATGACGCGGGGCGGGACCGCGCCGCGCGCCCGCCGGCCGAAGTCAAACGTCTGCGCCAGAAATGCGCCCGCCTCGCCGAACGGCTCGACACCGTCAAGGCGCGCGATCTCCGCCGCAAGGCCCAGGTCGACCGCCTGCGCGAGAAATGCGCCCGCCTCGCCGAGCGGCTCGACATCGTCAGGGCCCGCGATCTCCGCCGCAAGGCCCAGGTCGACCGCCTGCGCGCGCAGATCGCGCCCAGCCTGCTCACTCAACAATTGCAGGTCGCCGACGCGGCCGTCGAGATGCTCGCTCCCCGGCTGAACCCGGGCGCCGTGGTTCTCGCGCGCGGGGTGGAATCGCTCCCCGCCGCCGCCGCCGTGGCCGATCTCACGGGCGCGCGTCTCGCCTGCGACGTGCTGGAGGTGCGCGACTACACCCAGCGGGTGGCCCACCGGACCGCCCCCCTGTCCGCGCGCGTGCTCGCCGAGGCGGCGCAGGCGCATCTCCTGACGCGCTGCGCCCACGTGACGACCGTAAGCCCGACGATCGCCGCCGAGCTTCGAGACGGGCTCGGCGTCGCGGCGGACGTCATGGGCCAGTGGCACGTCGGCAACGCCTATGCGCCCGATCCGGAGATCGAGGCCCGCCTCGCGCCCTTCGAGCGGGTGGTGACGATCAACTGCATGCAGAACGAGATCAGCCCCCTGAAGGCGGCGCTCGACGGGTTCATCGCCGCCGCGCGCTCGGGCGCGGCGCGCGGCGCGGTCTGCGTCGTCGCCGGGCGGATCACGCCCCCCGCCTTCCATCGGGAGGTGGAGGAGCATCTCGCGCGCGCCGGCATGTCGGACCGGATCCTGCTGCTCGGCCAGCTCGGAGACGACGCCTACGGGACGGTGCTCGCGCGCACGACGCTCGGCCTCGTGACGCTCGATCCCGATATCGGCAACCATCTGGCCTCCTTTCCCAACCGGGTGGTCGATTTCGCCGCCTTCGGCGCGCCGATCTGCACGCCCGAGCTGCCGGACGTGGTCCGCGAGCCGCGCCTGGAGGGCCATCTGCGCATCGTGCGCGCGGCGCGCGACCCGGCGGCGTGGGAGGCGGCGATCGCCGCCGCGCTGGAGGCGCCCGCGCGCCTGCCGCCCCTGCTCGCCCGGCCGGGTTGGGAGCAGGCGTTCATGGATGGGATCGGCGGGCGCGCGCAGGTCGCGATCGTCGACAATTCGCTGCGCTGGCACGGAGACAGGATCAAGCGGCAGCTCTACGCGATCGTGCGCGCGAACCGGCCGGCCCTCTATCTGGGCCGGAACTGGACGGTCGTGGACGGGGTCCGGCGCCGCGACGTCGAGACCCCTTTCGTGCTGGAGACGTTCGACACGCCCGCGGAGCTGACGCGGCGCCCGGCCTGGAGCCCATGGCCGGACGAACCTGGAGCCGAACAGAGCCGCCCCCTGAACGGGTGAGGGCTCTCGGGGGCCGCGCCGAAGGCGCCTCGGGCGCGCGGCGCGCTCAGGCCTTCGGGCCGCTCCCCCCGGCGCCGGTCTCGCGCGCCGATTTTGAGGCCGGTTTGGAGGGCGGGGCCGCGGCCGCCTTCGCGTCGCGGCCCGTCAGGCTCTGGATGCGCTCCGCCATCGCCTTCCGCTTCGTCTGAAGATCCTTGACGCGCGCCCTGAGGGCGCTGGCGGCCTCCCCGCGCTCCCGGATCGTCTCGGTCTGTCTCGCCACCCGGGCGCGCAGCGCGTCGAGCTCGGTCCGCGCCTTCCGCGCCTGATCCTCGAGCCGGGCCTTGAAGCTGGCCCGCGTCTCCGCGTCGCGGTCCGTCAGGGTCCGGACGCGCTCCGCCATCGCCTTCTGCTTCGTCTGAAGATCCTTGACGCGCGCCCGGAGGACGCTGGCGGCCTCCCCGCGCTCCCGGATCGTCTCGGTCTGTCCCGCGACCCGGGCGCGCAGCGCGTCGAGCTCGGTCCGCGCCTTTCGCGCCTGATCCTCGAGCCGGGCCTTGAATCTGGCCCGCGTCTCCACGTCGCGGCCCGTCAGGGTCCGGACGCGCTCCGCCATCGTCTTCAGCTTGTTCTGAAGGTCCTGAATCCGCGCCACATGAACATGGGCGGCCTCTTCGCGGTTCCGGATCGACTCGGTCTGGCTCGCGGCCCGGGCGCGCAGCGCGTCGCGCGCCGCCTGGGCCTTGCCGACCTGATCCTCGAGCTTGGCCTTGAGCTCGATATAATAGTCGCGCTCCGCGGCGAGGGCGGCGCCGACCCATGCGGGCGCGTCAACGCGCTTTCGGAAGATCTCGATCGGAAAGTCGGTCGTGCGCGAGCGCGGAGAGTAGGATTTGTACTCGGTGTAGAGAGGCGGGCGCTGAAGATATTCGCGCTTGTAGAAGAACTCGCGCGAGTTGGCGAAAAGGAAGGCCCCGCCCGCGCGCAGCCAGACCGGCGCGGCCTCGAGATAGGCGCGCGCCGCCCGGTCCGGCATCTCCTGGATCGAGGAGAAGTTGACCACCACGTCGACGCTCTCGGGGGCGATGCGCCCGGCGGCCCAGGCGGGGGCCACCACGCAGTCGCAGTCGCGCCGCGCGAGCCCCTCGGCGTCGGTCGCATAGACGACGTCCAGGCCCAGGCTCCGCAGATACGCTTCGGAATAGGCGGTGGATTCAGGCACCGCGTCGATGGAGACATAACAGAGCGGCGCGTCGATATAGCGATGAGCGAGCGCGCCGAGGAAGCTGAAGCCTCCCCCGATCTCGAGCACGACCGCCGGCCCGTCGCGCGGCGGCAGGGCGTCGACGATCCGCTTGAGATGCACAAGCCCGTGGACGGCGCTGAGGTCGGTCTCCGTGACCTCACCCGGCGCGGTCGATCCGGCGATCTCGAGCAGCAGGGCGTCGAAGGTCTCGCGCGGGATGAAGCGCGACAGATACGCCCGATAGGCTTCGATCCGATCTCCGTCCTGAAACCGCTCGGCCACCGTGCCCACCCAGAGCGGGAGCATCTCCTCGAAGGTGGCCGGCGCATCCTCGGTCACCGGCCGGCCGATCAGCGCGGAGAGGTCCCACCGCTCCAACGCGGCGAAATCCGCGCGCTCCCGGCCCTGCGCCGCGTAAAGCTCCCGCAGCCGGTCGCGCGGCGGATCGATCGCGACCTGCGTGAGCCTCGGCGGGCGCGCGTCCGGGCCGCCTTGCGCGCTCACGACGGCGCGCCGTCTTCGAGCAGCCGCGCGCAATGGGCCACGATGCGCTCGGCCGCCCGCCCGTCGCCGAAGACCGGCGTCCAGTCCGCGTCCGTCTCCGCCAGCGCCGCGACCACGGCGCCGCAGATCCGCTCGGGGTCGGAGGCCCCCGCGATCCGGTTGCCCCGGCGCGCGACGGTCTCGGTCCATTCGGTGTTGTCGCGGATCGTCACGCAGGGGCGGCGGTGGATGAACGCCTCCTGCTGGACGCCGCCCGAATCGGTGACGACCGCCCTCGCGTTGATGAGCAGCTGCATGAAGTCGAGATAGCGCAGCGCCGGCGTCATGCGGATGCGCGACGATTTCCGCGCCAGGTCCATGAGGCCGAACGCCTCCAGGTTCTTGGCCGTGCGCGGATGCGCCGGAAAGACCACGTCGCAGCCCGCGGCCTCGCCCGCGGCCTGGGCGCCGCGCACGATCGCCTCGAGCCGGTCGGGCTGGTCCACGTTCTCCTCGCGGTGCGCCGTCAGCAGGAGGTAGTCCTGCGCCGTCAACCCGCGCTCCGACAGCGCGTTCGAGCGCTCCTGCGCGACAACGGCGTGGTTGAGCGAGGCGTCGACGATCGTGTTGCCCGTGACATGCACCGCCCCCGGAACCTTCTCGCCCAGCAGGATGTCGCGGGCCTTGTCATTCGTGGCGAAGAGCAGCTCGCTGATATGGTCCATGATGCGCCGGTTGTGCTCCTCGGGCATCCGCCAGTCATAGCTCCGCTCGCCCGCCTCGGAATGCGCGAGCGGGACGCCCAGCTTCCTCCCCGCGAGCGCCGCCGCCACATTCGAATTGGCGTCCCCGTTCACGAGCACGACGCCCGGGCGCCGCTCAAGGAAGGCGGCTTCGCAGCCCTCCATCATCCGCGCGGTCTTGGTCGCATGGGTCTGCGCCTCCGCCGCGCCCTTCAGGTGATAGGCCGGCGCCGTCAGGCCCAGATCCTCGAAGAGCTCGACATCCATCTCGGGCGAGTAATGCTGGCCGGTATGGATAACGTAATGCGGGTGGTCCGCCGCCTGGAGCGCGTGGATGATGGGGGCCATCATGATGATGCCGGGGCGCGTGCCGACGATGACGCAGATCTCTTTGGACATTCTGCGGTTCCTGGTCAGTATTTTTCAAAGGGAATGGCGATGACGCCATCCGGGACGGTGGAGGTCTCGGACATGGGGCAGGCCACCTTGGCGGCCACTCCAAGTCGGGTCAGGCTCGTGGCCATGCGCATCGTGCGGTTGTTCAGGGTCAGGTCGTTGAACCCCACGAAGGTGACCGAGAACGGGCGCCCGAACACGTCCAGGAGCTGGTCGCGCTCCAGGTTCTCCCAGGTCATCCGCGCGCTCGCCTCGATGGTGCCCGCGCGCATCTCGTCCCGCCGCTCCAGCGCCCGGGCGACGCCGTCGGCCCAGGCCTCGGCGGTGACGCCGTCGATGCTCAGGCCGCAATCATAGGTCCTGAGGATCTTGTCGATATCGGGCATCATCGGCGCGACGATGGGCAGGCCGCAGGCGAGATAGTCGAAGACCCGGTTGGGCAGGGAGATATAATTGTTGGGGATGGACGGGTCGCGCACGATGAGGCCGATATCGGCCCCGCCGCAATATTCGATCATCTTGCGATAGGGCACGGGGCCGCGGAAATGCACCCTGCTCTCCAGCCCGAGGGCGGCGCGCAACGCGGTGATCTGCTCGCCGTATTCGAGCGGCGCGAACGTCCCCACGACGACGAGATGAACGTCCCCGCCCATCCGCGCGAAGGCCTCCAGCACCTGCTCGAAGCCCGACGCGATCGTGCTGATCGCCAACACCACCTTGGCGTCGGGCCCGAGGCCGAACTCTTCGCGCAGCTCGTTCGACACCGTCAGCTCGGCGTGGTTGCGCCAGTTGGGCACCACCCGCACGTCGGCGTTCGTCTTCGAGACGATATCCCCCAGCGCCCATCCGACGGTCAGAGCGAAATCCGCCTCCCGCAGATAGCCCAGCAAGGCGTGATCGATCGTCTTGAGGACCGTCGGCTCCCATTTCGAGAGGATCGCCCGGGCGGCGAAGGAGGGGATCTCGATCACGTCGCAGGCCGCGGCCCCGCCCTGGAGCGCGCGCAGCCGGTCGGCCGCCGGCAGCGCCTCGACCCCGTGGGCCAGATAGACGTCGGCGCGGCACTCCTCGGCGCGCGCGCCGATATCCTGCGCGAAGGCCAGGAACCGGTTGAGCGGGGCGTTGGGCGCGACCCGGTCGAGTCGGCCTCTGAGCCTCGCCTGCACCTTCGCCGCCTGCGCCCGCTGGTCCTGCAGCCTGGTCCGGATCTGCGCCGCGTTGGCCCGGTGGATCTCCAGCCTGGCCCGCATCTGCTCGGCGTTGGCCCGGCGGTCCTGCGCCAGAGCCTGCAACCGCGCGACGCGGTCCCGCTGCTCCTGCAGCTTGCCCTGCATCCGCGCGACCCGGTCCCGCTGCTCCTGCAGCTTGCCCTGCAACCGCGCGACCCGGTCCCGCTGGTCCCGCAGCTTGGCCTGCAACCGCGCGACCCGGTCGGTCTGGCCCTGTTTCGCCGCCTTCAGCGTCTCGATCTCGGCCGTGAGCCGCGCCTGTCTCTCCCTCAGATGCGCGATCCGCGCCTTGAGCCGCGCGCGCTCCGAAGCGAGGGCGGCCGGCGCCGCATGGCCGTCCCGCGCCGCGCCTTGCGGGTCCGCCTCGGAAACCGGCCCGCGGGCCCGCTCCGGCCGCATCCGGGACTGAGCCGCCGCGCCGCCGGCCGGCCGGGGCCGCCCGGCCATCCGCCTCAGCTCCGCGGACAGCGTTCTGATGACCTTACCGACCATGGAGCCCCGCGGAGTCCGGCGCCGCCCTGGGGCGCGAGCGCCCGAAGGCGCGCTTCATTTCCGTCGGCGGCCCGCCGACGCCCATGCTATGGCTCCATATCACGCCGGGTCCCTTCTGAAGCTGACGTATCATATATCTTGAACATTTGTCGCGCCATGTCGATCCCCGGAAGCGGGATGAACCGCGCCGATCGCGCGGCAGGCCGGCGTTTCGCGAACGCTTTCGCGGCGCGGGTCCGGGAATGTTCGGCCGACGCGGCGGCGATCTTTTCAGAAGAGGTTTCGCGCGATCGGAACCGGCGTGAGCCGGAGCGCGCCCGCGCCCCCGCTCGCATCGTCGGCGCCCGCCTGAAGCGCGACCCGGATCTCGTAGACGCCCCCCGCCCGGACCGGATGGACGCGCGCGCCCGAAGATCGTCCGGCTTCAGCCACGCGCCCGCGCCCTGATATTGTCCGGATCGGGTCTCGGGGTCATTTTTTCCATTTGACGCCGCGGAAGATGCGTTCGGGGGCGATGGCGTCGCGGTAGCGGAGGATCACCTTCATCATCTCGTCCATGACCGCGTCGGTCAGCTTGTTCGGCTTCAGG
>NZ_JBBHER010000014.1:0-17034 GCF_037646705.1 Paludibacillus litoralis | reverse complement strand
CGCCTATCTCGCCCAAACCCTTGAGGCGCTCGTCAACGGCCACCGGCAAAGCAATATCCAAGCGCTTCTGCCCTGGAACTATCAAGCTTCACCGGCCGTGTGATCGAAGCACCGCTTACGAATTGATTCACCTGCGGGAGTTTGAATTTGAGGTTCGGCATGGCTCCTTCTCCAGGTTTGTTTGATCTTGATGAGCGGTACGCGGTTTTGTCAAAAACCGGCGATCCGCTTGAACAGCTCTCCACTGTCGTGGATTTTGAGATGTTCCGCGCTGATCTGGACGCCGTCTTGCGCCGATCTGATCGCTCGAAGGGCGGTCGCCCGCCGATGGACCCAGTTCTGATGTTCAAGGTTCTGGTTTTGCAAAGCCTCTACGGACTGGCCGACGAGCAGACCGAGTTTCAGATCAGGGGCCGGTTGAGTTTCATGCGCTTTCTCGGTCTGGAATTGCACGGCGGGGTTCCGGACGCGCGGACGATCTGGCTGTTCCGCGAGCATCTGACCAAGGCCAAGGCGGTGGAGGCGCTTTTCGCCCGGTTCGACGCCCATGTGAAGGAGCGCGGCTACCTCGCGATGGGAGGCCAGATGATCGACGCTTCGATCATCGAGGCCCCGCGCCAGCGCAACACCGACGCCGAGAAAGACGATCTGAAAGAGGGCCGCATCCCTGCGGAATGGGCGGCAAAGCCAGCGAAACTGCGCCAGAAAGACCGTGACGGACGCTGGACCCTCAAACGCGGCCGCCGCAAGAAGCGCCAGGACGGATCACTGATGATAGAGATCGCCACGCCCGCCTATGGCTACAAAAGCCATATCGGCGCTGATCGCCGTTTCCGGTTCATCCGCAAATGGGCCGTGACGGACGCCGCGCGATATGATGGCCGCGAACTGGGCGGCCTGCTGGATATGTCGAACACAGCCTCATCGGTCTGGGCCGACACAGCTTATCGCTCGGCGAAGAATGAGAAGCGCATATCTCAAGGGGGCCATCCCAGCCTCTTTCCATTCGGTGGAAAAGATTGCGCTCTCAAAACCCAGAATCAAACATCTTAACCTGCTGTTAATATTAGAAATGCGATCAATTTAATATAAACTACCAGAATGGGGGCTGTCAGAGTGTGTGATTGGAAGAAACGGGCCGTGCCCGTGGATCCGCTGCGAGTGGACTCGCAGGGATTCGGTGAACGCGCGGAAAGCGATCTGGGGGCGAAAAAAGCCAGGAAGCCAGGCCCTGAGGCCGATGTGACTATCCGGCACGATGGACGCGAGAAGCTCGATGGCACCAAACCGCATAACTGGGGACACAGGGAACAGCTGCGGCATAGGTTCGCGGCCTGCTCCGGCGTCGGCATGCCTGAATGCGAGATGCTGGAGTTGATCCTTTTCAACGCCATTCAGCGGATTGACGTGGCTCCGCTGGCGAGAACACTTCTCGCCGAGTTTGGGGACCTGAATGGCGTACTGGTTGCACCTGCGTCTCGTCTGATGCGGGTCCGAGGCGTGACGAAGAAATGCGTGGTGCAGTTTCGGCTGGCTCAAGCCGTCGCAGTAGGGATGGCGCGAGCGAAAGTGATGAATCGTCCAGTGATCGCCTCTTGGCCTGACCTGATGATTTACTGCAAGACGGTGATGGCGCATCGGGAAACGGAGCAGTTTCGTCTGCTGTTCCTGAATAATAAATATGTTTTGATCGCCGACGAGGAGCAGGCCAAAGGCACCATCGACCATGTTCCGGTCTATCCTCGAGAGGTGGTGAAGCGTGCGCTGGAGTTAAACGCCGCCGCCATCATCCTTGTTCACAACCATCCTTCCGGAGACCCGACCCCTTCATACGACGATATTGTGATGACTCGCCGGATCGAAGCGGCTTGCGACGCCGTGGGTATCATCGTCCACGACCATATTATCGTTGGTAAAGAAACGGATGTCTCGTTCAGAACGCTGGATTTGATTTGACGGAGCGCGCACGGCGACAGTGTCGCGGTATGCCGCTTCCGCCACCAATCCCACGGCATCTTGAACTCGCCCGCCTACTTGCCGCGCTTTGTTTCTTGTATGAAGGATTTAGAGCGACGATTGGAGTGCGCCCTTCCAGTTGGACATGTCAGGCGGCCTGTTTTGACCGTTCCGGGGTGTTTCTCTCCTCGAACTGATTTGGGCTCAGATATCCGAGCGCCGAATGCAGCCGGGTGGCGTTGTAAACGTTGTCGATGAAGGCGGGCAAGTCCGCGGCGGCATCATCGAAGGTCTGGTCCTCGGTGACATAGACCGCCTCGACTTTCAGCGTTTTCATGAAGCTCTCGGCCTGGGCGTTGTCATACGGATTTCCTCTTCGGCTCATGGACCCGACGAAGCCATGCTGCTTCAGGATGCGCCGATGCCGAGATGCGGCGTACTGGGCTCCCCTGTCGGTGTGAAAGATGCAGCCAGGCAGCGGACGCCGGGCCCCGATCGCCGCATTCAGCGCCGCCAAGGTGAGACGGGTATCAATGTTGCGACCAAGCCCGTAACCGATGACCTTGCGCGACCAGGCGTCCAGGATGACCGCCAGATAGACGAAGCCGGCGCTTATGGCGACATAGGTGATGTCGCCGACCCAGAGCTGGTTGGGCCCGTGGACCTCAAGTTTCCCGACGACATTGGGGTAAATCGGGCTGCCGTGATCGCTGTCGGTCGTCGCGACGTAGCGGCGTTTCCGCTTTGGGTTCAGATCGTTCTCGCGCATGATCCGCCGCACTTTCTTCGAGTTCACGATGAACCCGCGGTGTCGAAGCTCGGCGGTAACGCGACGATAGCCGTAGTTCCGGCAGGTTTCCGTGATCAAGCGGATCACGCCGATCACCGGGTCTTCCTCCGCCGGAGCGGGAGATGCATAGAAGCTGGAACGAGGCAGATCCATCAGCTCGCACCTTCGTCTGACCGAGATTCCGGCGGGCTGGTGATCACGGATCCAGGCGCGCTTCTCTGCGACCGTTCGCGCCGACGAGCCCCCTTTAAAAACTCGATCTCGAGCGCCTGGCGACCGACAAGCCGTTCAAGCGCCGCGATCCGCGCCTGGTATTCCGGCAGCAGCTCCTCTTCGACCGCGTCGTCGTCAAACTCTCCGCGTTCGTACTTCTCGATCCAGATCGGGATCAGGGTGCGACATACATCGTATTTCTGGCTGAGCGCGCGCATCGACTCGCCGTTGAAATAGGCCTCGACGATTTCGCGCTTCCTGGCGGTGCTGTGGCGTCGGTGTCTCTTGGTCATGGGGTTCTCCTTATCAGAACCCAAGCCCGGTCAATATCTCGGGGCCAAACTGTCCACTCTCAGGGGCGCACTCCAGTAGCAGTTTCAAACCGACGAAGTTTGGTTTGAGGCGAGGATGTACAGTTTGGAGATTTATCACCGTGTTCGTCGGGCAGTTTTGCGCGACGGTATGAGCGAACGTGCGGCGGCGATTGCTTTTGGCGTCGACCGTGGGACGATCTCGAAGATGTTGGCGTTTTCGGAGCCACCTGGCTATCGCTTGAAGGTTCAACGCCCCCGGAACCGGATGGATGATCATGCGGATTTTGTCGATCAGATCCTGATCACGGACCGGGATGTCCCGAAGAAGCAGCGCCATACGATCAAGCGGATATTCGAACGCTTACGTGATGAGCGCGGGTTCGCAGGCGGCCATCGTCGCGGCCGAACTCTGGCGGCGGCGGGTCGCCCATTCCGTGACGACGCGAAGCGACCCGCCGAAACCGAACGCCGTCAGGCGTCGCCAGAGTTCGGCGCCGTTTCGACAGCCGCCGGCTCACTCGGCGCTCAGGCCCGCCGTCATCCAGCGCAAAGTGACCAACGGCTATCGTGCGATGTGGGCGGCCGAGGGCGAAGCCGACATTCGCACCGTCGTCGATACGGCAAGGCTGCGCCCCGGCGTCAACACTTTCCAGACCATCCTCAAAACCGTCAGCGTCTGATGGCCGCGACCGGAAACTGCAGGGGGTGGGCAATTACGCCGTCCGGCCGTTCGTTCTCCCGGCCGGCCGCCAAGCACGACGCCAATATGGTGGACGACGCCCTCCAACCGCTCCGTTCGCCGCCCGAAGGGACTCGCGAGCGACGGATCGAGCCGTTCCGCGAAGATCTTCCGGACACAATCGGGCCAAACGCATCGGAATCGTCGCGCCTGAACCCGCAGGGTCACGCCGCGACCATGGGCTGGCAAATCTGCGAGGACGCGTTCATAGCGGCTGTGCACCGAGCGGGAGAGCGCGCCGCAGGTCGGACAGACGGCCGACGTCGAACGCGGTCGCGCGATCACCGTGAGCAGCTCCGAACCTTGGTCAAGCCTCTGAACCACCAAGCCAGGGGGCGCTATCCGCCCCGGCACTGCTCTTCTCGACATGCTGTTGCTCTTCCAATCAGAGTCGCAACATCTGGCGCCAGAAATGCATCAAGAGTGAGTCGGAGCCAGTTTTGAATGTTCATTAACATTTATTCCACGCCGATCAACAAAATGGCGTCTGAGCGGCCTCCCGTTTGCCGGAATCGCCTCCCACGGTTTTTTATCGCCGGAAAGGATCCTAGTTCTTGTTTGGGACACCAGCAGTGTCACACTCGAAACTAAAAAAACAGGTGCTCACGTCTGCGGAACGGCCTCCTTCAAACCATCCATGCAAAGGAAAAAGAAAATGGGTCTCGATATCGGATTCTATACTTATAACGAAGAAACGGTCCTCACACTGCGTAAACATCATGACTTCTTGGATCTATTTCTTGAAAAGCCTCTCGTAACCCTCGAGCCCTATTCCGACTTCTATGTTACACCTGATATGGTCGCGGCCGTCCTGGCCGACGTCGAGGGCCAGATGCGATGCGCCGGGATGGCGTGTCCCGTGTTGAAGGAGGAATTCTGCGAAACCGAGGGGATACAGCAGGGTCTTCCCGAGGGCTTCTGCGATGAGGAACCAGAGGACTGGGAGGCTGCGCTGCCATATTACCGGTTGCTTCTGAAGCGCCTCCTTGCTGCGGTCGAGGATAAGCCCAACTTGATCTGCGGCTGGAGTGCGTAAGTAGTTCCCACAATCGCGGTCCCGCCTCGGCTCGGCGCGCGATATCCCACTTGGTATAGTATTTGTCGGGGCCCGTCGCGTCGACCGACGAGATCGGGGCGGCGGCGAGAAAATTGCTCTGATCAGGTTTTCTTGAAACGGACAGGAGCGGCGTTCCTGCCGAACGCCACGGAAACGCGGAATTCCTAATAATCGAGTCAAGCGGGCGCGGGGTTCCGCCGCCCGGTCTGCCGATGTCGCCGCCGGGCGTCCGTGGTCGTGGCGCATGTTTCTACCGAGAGATCCGAGGAACATGGGGAGCAGAGGGAGAGGAACGGCTCGCCTCTGAGAGAAAGAGGAGAAAGAGGCCGCCGGGGCAGGGTTCACACCTTACTGCTACACGGAACGCCCCGGGGCCCACCGATTCGCGCGCGTCGCTTTGATCCACTCAACGCGAAAGGCCGCGCCAATGCTTGACGCAACTCCAATCACATCCGACGCCGCCGCCAATCCCGCCGACTGGCGGGAGACGCTCTCATGGGGCGACATCATCAGCTTCCGCTTCCCCGTCGAGGGCTCAGACCAGCCGCCGAAAAAACGGCCTTGCCTCGTGCTCGCTATCGCCCGCCTGCGCGGGAGCAGCTTCGCCCTTCTCGCATATGGGACGAGCGCCAACACTCGCGCGAACCGCGGATATGAGGTTCAGAATGCCGCGACGGCGTAAGCGATGACCAACCTTGCCAAAGGCTCCCGGAGCTGTCCGGAAATTACCGGAATCCCTGTTCGGGATCTACCGAAACGCGCGTTCGGGAATTTGCGAATCCCGCAGTCATCGAGTGTTCCTTCCGATCGTTTCGCAAAGAGTTTGCGAAAGGGGGTTTGGCAAAGTCGCGGGCGAGGGTCGCCGATCGGAAGATTGGTTCATTTGATCCAGATAAAAAAAGTTGATGGGAAAACTTCGTCGCTCCGGCGGTGTGCTCGGGTCGGGCGAGCAAGCAAGCGCGGATGGAGCCTCTTCGAGAGCGCGGACATGTCCCACCCCACGGCGCTGCACTTGGGAAGAAGATTTATCGGAGGAGCATACTGAGCGTGAGACAGAAATCAGCTTGAGGCTGGCGGGCCGGGATCCATCGTCTTCGTGCACGCGCCGGGCGTCGCGCACGAAGACGAGGACCCAGACCCCTGGGGATTGATCGGGAGGTGCGGCGATACCAATCGCAAGGAGGTCGAGATGCTCGACAGTGCACCCCGCATACCCACCATGACCGAGGCCTGGCGCGATCACGTCAGCTACGGCGACATCGTGTCGTTCCAGTTTCCGCTCGCCGAGAAAGATGCGCAAGGGCGCCCCAAGGCGCGACCCTGCCTCATCCTCGACATCGAGGAGAAGGGTGGTCAGCGCTTCGCCCTGATCGCCTACGGCACCACGTCGCGTCGGCGTTCCAACACCGGCTACGAGGTGCATGTCCTTCGCCGCGCCGACTACATCGCGGCCGGCCTGAATGAGCCGACCCGCTTCGTGGGCGCGCGCCGGGCGCTCGTGCCGCTGACCCATAGCGGATTCGCGGCTTGCGCGGCGACTGGCTCGGCAGTGCTGGGGCGCCTCGATGGCAACGCGTTCGAGGCGATGAACGCTGTGCGCGGCCGCATCCACGCGATGCGCGATATCGCCAAGGAGCGACGGCAAGTGCGGCGGCGCAGTTCGCCAACCGGGACGGACCAGCGGCGGACACGTCGCACATTCCTCGGTCGCAAGGAGGTGCGCGCATGACCATTCACCCGCCCAGGAACCTGTTCGATAAGCAGGTGGACCTCACGCGCTACCTCATCAAGTTGCGCCACTCGATGGATGAGCGCCTTGCAGTGCAGGTGATGCCGCATCTCGACGAGAGGGCGCGAGACATCGTTCGAGACCTCCTCGAACACGTGCAAGAAAAGGATGCCGTCCATCCCGATCTGCTCGTCCATCTCGACGCCACGATCAAGGAGGTCCGGGACGCCATCGCGGCCGGAAAGATCGTCGAGAAGGTCCCCATCCCGCGCGAGTTGCTGATCGGCTGCTCCGAAGCGTTTCATATGCGCACGTCCTACACGCCGGCCGCTGACGCGCTCCGGGCTGCTTTGCCGCCGATGGAGCATCTCAAAAAGGCTGCCCGAGAGGTCCACGAGTTCTCCGAGGCGATCCGGCAGAGTCTCGATCTGCTTCAAATGGAGTGACTCGACGGCGCGCGTCCTGCGCGCGCCGTCCTTGAGGGCTCACAAGCCCCGCCGCCGGCCCGGATCATCCGGCGGCCGGCGCGCCGACATTCATCCTTCTGCTGCTCCCGTCGGCGCGCCAGTTTCTACAAGCCCTGATTCTGCTACGGAGAGAAGCGCGGACTTTCAGCCGCCGCTCCGATGGGTGAAGGCAGGGGAGCGACGCAGACGTGACGGCCGCTGGCGGCCAGGTGGGCCCGGCGCGGCGCGCTCTCATTAGATCGCGGATCTCATCACCACCGAGCACGAGATCCGCCGACGCCGCAGCCTCTCAGCGAAGCGGCAGGAAAGCCAGCAAGAGTCGCCAGCGCTCCGGCTTCGGCCGGAGCGCAACAGTGCGGACGGGGCGCCGGAAGGCGGCGCATCGACGGGAACGTGTTGCTGAGAACGACAGACAGAACTGGAGCGATACCGCGGACGGGCCCCGCTCCCATCCGGTCGACCGTCCGATGATGTCCGATCTCATGGCCGCGACATCCGCTCTGTTCCTGCAATCTCTCGTCCCCCTGATAAGGAAATCCTGTCCAGACAGCCCGGTCGCAGATCATCCAGGGGCTTTGGGTACGTCTTTTCGGGGTGTTCTGTGTTTTCCAGTGTTCAGAAGTATTCTCGCATGCGGAAACCCTCCTGGATCAACCGGTTGCATGGCGCGGGGGCGACGTTTTGCGGACCGAAGCCTCACTGTGCGGGATCGGCGTATATCTGTGCGGGTCCGACGATGACGGTGCTGAGCCGCAATCAATCGCGCGGAGCGATCCGGCGCTGAGGTTCAGCCGAGATTGGCGCATGCTCCGATTTCCGTTTTGGAGACATCGATCCGAAATCCTCCCTGACCATAGAGGAGGTACATGATGTCAGACACTTTTGAGAATCCGGACATCGCGACGACAAGTCCGAAAGATGCGGTCGAGACCGGCATCGAAGCCGACGACATGTATCGCATGTCGAAGCTCTTCGTCGAACATCTGTGTCAGTTGCCGCTGCCGGTGAACGTCCATCGCGTTCTTCATGGCCTGCTACACAGGACATGCCGGGACCTTCCGGACTGGTCGCCTCGCGCGCGTCAACCCGAAGAGGGATACAGAGCGCGATGCGTCGTGCTTCGCAAATCGCTTGGCCTATGCGGCGCAAATGGGAACCGCGACCTTGTCGCCGGCGTCGAAGCGATCCGTCATCTCGGGTTTTTCCAGGCGATCGGCTTTGATCATGGCAATGAATGGCTGGTCTGGCGCTTTCATGACGACCTGCTGTCCGCCATTCTGGACAATGCGGTCTACGGTCTTCTGGATGCGAGCGCGTTATGTCGGCTGAAGCGCCCAACCGATTACCAGATCTTCTGCCTGACCTCGATCGTGCGGAGGATGCGCAAGCCCACATTCACGTTCACGGTTCCGGATGCGGCGATATGGATCGATAAAGAGACCATCCGCTGGTCCGACGTCGGCGCCGGCGTCATCAAGGCGCTCATGCTGTCCTGCAGGCATTACGGGCTGACGGCGTGTGTGCTCCTCCATCGCCGCGGCATGCTCCGCGGAATTGACACCATCGAGGTTCGGCTGCGCGGTCCGGGGAGCCTTTGGTCGATGGCGGTCCTCGCCAAGCTTCATCCCGCGACGGAGAAGTGCGTTCTGGTCGATGGATCGGGGCGTATGGATGTGAACCGCGGCGACTTCCCCGAACTCGTGAGAGAGCTGAGGAGCGCAAAATGGCGTCTGAGTGGTCTCCGGCGCCCGGAGCCTTGAATGAGCCGTTTGCTTCGATCTCTCCTGATTGCGGCCTGGGAGAAGAATGATGTGAGCCGTTCCGGCGGGACCCTGCTCTTGGCGACCGCGCTCCATTGGACCGGATCTCGCCTGATCAGTCGTCGACACATGTCTCCCGATCCGATCACTGCTCACGCCGCGCCCAGTTCGCCAGACATGCGGGCCGATCGCTTTTGAGAGCGCCGCCACGGGGCCTAATTCCTCGGGGCGATGCTGAAAGACCCTCTCACACGCGGCGACCTCGCCGCCTTCTTCAACACGAAGAACACCCACCGGGCGCTGACATGCGTCCTGCGGGGACTCGGAATCCGCCTCAATGGCGGCACGACACGCTGGTCGGTTGTGCTCGCGTCATTGGGGCTCGCCGAAGATCAGGATCCGGCGCGTCAGGCGGAGCTCACTGAACCGCTGCTCACCGCGGCGGGCGCCGCAGCCCTGATCGGCGTGTCATCATCGGTCATCTATCGCTGGGAGAAGGGCCGGTTGGCCGAGGGCGCGCAGCCATTCCCGAAATCGATCGACCTCTCGGGCGGCCGCGAGAACGCCAGAGCCAAGCGGTGGCGGAAGGCGGAGATCATCGCATGGCACAGGGGCCAGAGGCTCCCGGTCTACGCCAGGGCGGCGCCGGTGTTCGGCTCGATCCGGCCGCCGAAATGATCCTGCTCCGCGCATATCCGACGGCGCCGGACACGGTGATTTCTCCGAAACGACGGGACCCTATCGCAAGCGACGGGGATACAGACACCCGGCAGGTTTCACTGGCGGCAACCTCGGCGGCGTGTGTGTCCCGCGCGCGCTTAGGCGACCGGAAGCGCGCGCAAGCGACACCGACCCCTTCTCAATCTCGACGCAAGCACAACAGGAAGGAACCCCCCATGCTTGATTTGACCAGCCGGCCTCGAACCTCCTCTCTGGCCCTCGCCACCGCCAGCTCGACGACCATCGTCTCACGGCAACGCGCGCCGACTGTGGAGGAGCTCCGCACCCATGTCGCGGGCCGCACCGATCTGACCCGATCGGTCAGGTCGCGGTATCTCGGCGCGATCGATGTGGCGGGACGGATTGTCAACCGTCCCCTTGCCGGCATCACGGCTGAACTGGCGCTCGTCGAGGAGCGGTTTCCGCTCGACGGGTTCGACCCGACGCACTGGCCGACCGACGAGGCCTACCGCCTCTTTCGACGCCGCCTCCAGGCGCCCCTGCGAGAGTTCCTGGGCGTGCACGCGGCGCAGGCTGCGCTGAGGGCGCAGCAGGACGAATGGAGCGAGCTCTTTTCCGCCGTCAAGCCGCTCACCGAAGGACGGGTCGGAAAAGGCGCCAAGTGGCACCCGATGAAGCTCGTGGCGCTCAAGACCTTCGCGCTCGTCGCCCGAGCTTACGGCTGGCGGCCGCGTGACCTGACGCTCGCCAAGGCGCAGCGGATCGACGCAGACTTCCGCGCAAACAAGCGAGAAGCGAATTGCCGCGCGCTCCGGCGGCTCGACGAGTTAAGAGAGTTTTCGCCACTTCTGCCTCTTCTGCCGCCTCAACCCATCGGATTCACCTCTGAACGCCGCGTCCCTCTGCTGGCGCCGATGAATCCCGACTGGGAGACGCAATTCATCGCTTGGATCGAAGCGGTCACGAAGGCCAACTGGGACCCGGTGGACCAGAAGTTCGCGGACAATCACGCAGGACATGCCCATGTCATGCGGTCGGCCTTCCGCACCGCATTGCGGATTGGCGTCGAGATCGGCCGGATTCGAGCCGATCAGGCCGATCTCGCCGCCGTTTTTGCGGACGACGAGGTCCTCTGCGCAATCGCTGGCGAGATGTTCGCGCGCCGCACGCTGTCGAAGAAGGACGGCCGCCTCGCGCCACGCACGTCGCGCAAGTATCTCAAGGCGCTGAACCAGGTGCGCGCGCATCTCGGCATCGACACGCAATTGCTCGGACTCGTGCTTTCGAACAACG
The DNA here is from genome assembly GCF_037646705.1 of Paludibacillus litoralis. Taxonomy (NCBI): domain Bacteria; kingdom Pseudomonadati; phylum Pseudomonadota; class Alphaproteobacteria; order Rhodobacterales; family Paracoccaceae; genus Paludibacillus; species Paludibacillus litoralis. The sequence goes on along the minus strand of NZ_JBBHER010000014.1, from coordinate 6,035 downwards.
CGATCGCCCGCGCAGGCAAAAAGGCCGACAAGTCCATGACGCCGAAGAACCGCAAGTTCTGCGAAAGGCTGGTGGAGCAACCCTCGCAGCGTCGGCGGTTCCTGACGTCTTTTCAGACGCTGCGCGACGCGGCGGAGGCGATCCTGTCGCTGGCTTCGCTCGAAGACCGAAAGCTCACGAAACACGAGATCGCCCGCGTGCGCATGCTCGGGACCGCCGCCTGCTTCGCCGCCATCGAAATTGGCGGCGCGCCGATCCGTGTCGAGAATGCGATGCGCCTGACCTGCGACGGCGAGGACGCGCAGATCCGCATCTCCGCGAAGGGTGAGGCGCCAATCAAGCTCCACATCCCGGCGGAGCTGACCAAGAACGGCGCGACGATCGAATTTCCGATCCACTCGAACAGGTTCGGCTACCATGACACGATCCGCTGGTATCTGCGGGTCATACGGCCGCTGTTTCCGCAGGCGGCGACGGGCCCGTATCTCTTCCCGGCGGTGAAGACCCCGGGCGCGCATCTCAATTCCGATTTCTTCGGCGCCGGGTTCGCCGGACTGATGCGGACGGTCGTTCACCTGCCGATGACGCCGCATCAGATGCGGCACGGACAGACATCGCTGTTGCTCGACAGATATCCCAACGAGGTCGAGGTGATCGCCAAGCGGATCGACGATACGCCCGGCGCCCTGCGCCAGTTCTACGGCTGGCTGAATTCGATGAAGCTCGTCGAGCGGGGCCAGGACCTGCTCGTGGCGCTGATGGAGGACTGATATGGGATATGACACCAGAGACCGTGAGCAGATCCTCGCGGCGCCCCATTTCGCCGCGTACCGGGAAGAGCCGACGATGGCGCAGGTCGGCCTGCGCGAGCTCCGCACGCTCGACCGATTCTTCGTGTTCGCGGAGGCCCGGGGCGTCGCCGCGCCCGTGGTGGCCGATTTCCTGGCCTTCGTCGACGCCCACCGCTCGACCCGGCGGCTCGACGATCTGCGCACGGCGTTCGATCGGCTCCTTCCCGGCGGCGCACCGGTGCGGGAGACCGTCCGGGAAGCAATCAGGGCCAAGCGCCCGCGCGGTCGGAGCTGTGACCGCCGCAGCCGTGACGTGCTGCGCGACGATCCTCTGATGGCGCCTTACCGCGACCTGCCCGCGTTCAGAGATGTTCCTCTCGAGGATCTCCGCGTGCTCGCCCGGTTTCTGTCTTTTGCCGCGGCCCGCGGCATCACGGCGCCGGAGCAAGCGGACTATCTCGCCTTCAGCGCCGATATCGGCTCGAGCCGGCGGCTGCGGAGCCTCAAATGCGCGCTCGACCGTTTGCTGCCGGGCGATCCGGCCGTGCATGTGGTGCTGGCCGCGGCGATTGCGGCGAAGACTTCCGCGCGCCCCGCCAGGGACGAAGGCAAGGCGCGCGCCGCCGCCGCGCGGCGGGTCGGTGTCGCCGAACTGCCTGAAACCTGGCGAAACCTGCTGCGAGACATGCGTCTCGGCGCTCTGCCGATACACGTGGCTGCGCCGTCGGCTTCCGTCGTCGACAGCATGGAGGACGTGCTCCGTGAATATGCGAAGGTGCAGATGATCGCGGACGCTCCGGTCGAGATCACTGTCGACGGCGTGCGCCGGCTCGAGGCGTCGCGCGCGGCCCATGCGGCGCAACGCGAAGCGCCGAGGTATCGCGACCAGGGCAATCGGCCCGCGACCCGCCATACCGCCGTGATGCGCTTGCGGCAGTTCGGTGCGGCGCTCGGACTCGACGCAGCGGTGGTCGCGGATCTGCGAGCCCATGAAAACGTGCTCCGCCGGCAGCTCGGGACCGTCGTGCCGCTGAAGTTCGCCAAGCTGGATAATCTGCCCGGCCTCAAGGCCACCTGGGAAACGGCGGCGCGCCTGCTTGACGAGAGCAGGCGAGCGACACGGCGCCAAACCGCGCTGCGCCTGCTCAACGAGGCCGCCGTGGTGGCGCTTTGGACTCTGCTGCCGCTGCGCCTGCGGGACGGGCGGCTTCGCTGGGGCCGGGACGTCCGCTTCGAGGGCGACCGCTACCGTGTCGATATCGAAACCGCCAAGGAGGAAGAACCGCTGCGGGGGGCGCTGCACTCGGTGCTGCGCCCGTTCCTCGACGCGCTCGTGCTGAGGGGGCTCAACCCAGCCTGGCTCGACGAGATGCGACGGCGGAGCATGCAAGAGGAGTCTCCACTTTTTCAGCACGTAAATGGTCGGATGCTTTCGCGCGGCTACCCCTCAACGGTCTGGCGGACGCATTTCGGGACCGGCGCGCATATCTCACGCAGCCGCGTGCACACCGAACTGGGTCAGCTCGGTCCCGAGGGCGTGGAGACGGCCTTGGCGCTCGGAGCTCAGCGTGATCCGCGAACCACCAACCATTATCACGGAGAAGCCGTGGCGGCGGCACAGCGCCGCAAGGGTCAGGACATGGTCGACGCGCTGCTCGATGAGGTGTTCGTGCTTTAGCGTTCGGACGCAGGCCTAACGGCAAGACCCCGCAAGCACGCATTGCGTGCCAAGGGCAGGCGATGATCTTCCGGTCGTGCGCGTCGATGATGAAGTTGGCGCCAAGCAGCCGTTGATCGGGCCCCAGCCGAAGTTCCGCATGGGGCCGGTAGCGTCTCGCGGCAAAACATGAGATCTGCGTATCAATGCGGCGCTGCCAAAGTGGACGGCGTGGAGGCGGTCCTAATCCCCGAAACGGGATTCGGACCGGGCTTCAATGTAGGCCATCACCTCGGACAGCCTCCATCGGGACGACCTGCCCAGTTTCAGTGGGCCGGGAAACTCGCTCCGCCCGATGTCGCGGTAAATGGTGGCGCGCGAACGCTGGAGCATTTTGGTGACGGTCGACATATCAATGAGCCTGTCGGTGGGGATGGCGCTGTGCATTGTGATCTCCTTGTTCGGTTACGAAGAGGAGATCGGTTCGTCGCCAAGTGGGCGGAAACGCTTCGAGAAGAAATATTCATAGGCTCGCTTCGATATGACGCCAAGCATCAATTGCACTTTTTGGGGGGTTAAATGCACTTTTGACCCCCCATAATTTGGCGATTGCATATCTTGCAAACACAACCCGTTCGGGTAATGCTTCCCCCATAATCGCCGGGAGGGGGTATGAGATACTTGGCAACTGTTCAACTCAAAGCCGGGTCGGCTGTGGAGCGGCTTCGAGAAGATGTTCCCGTTATCATCGATGCCATAGATCGCATCTCGAAAGGGGAGCGGGAGGCATTCTTCCGTTCTTCAGACGGAATCCTGTTTGGGTTTTTTCTAATATCCAGCCGCGAGGCTAACGAAGTTCGCGCCGCCATCGAGAATAGCACCGGGTTCCGCGACGGCGACGCATCTCTCGTTGTAGAGATTGGGGATAAAGCCAACGGGGTCGGGTTCAGTCGCGCGTGGACGTGGCTTCAGCATCATAAGGCCAAATAGCGCGCACCTGTGCGGCACGAAGCCTGACTCCCAAGTTTCCGACCCATACGGCGACACGACACAAAAGCAGAGCGCGTATCATTCGCTCTTCTCCTTCTCAGGTTTATCTGGCGCGATCTTGCGCAGCGCCTCTTTCAGCTTCTCTTCGTCCAGGTCCACGCCTAGCTCACGCGCGGCTTCCTCGAAGCGCTCTGCTTGACTTTCCCTCTGGCTACTCATTTTCTTCTCCCATGTCAGAATACCGCATGTTCATAGACGACACTCGGAACGTCGACAACGAAGCGACCAACGATCCCCGCAGGCGCTTTGCCAGCATCACCGGTGTAATATTCGCGAAGGACTACTACGTAGGGGAGTTCGAGCCTCGATTCATTGCGATGAGAGAGCGTCATTTTGGCCTTACCACCCGGAATCGTCCGCCTATCCTACACAGACATAACATTGTTCGCAAAGAGGGCCCCTTCTCGTGCCTGAAGGACCCTGAAAGGGAGCAAGCATGGAAAGAAAACTCTCGATCTTTATACACTAAAGCGGAGTATAAAGTTATAACATGCAGCATAAACAAAATAGCATATTATCACAAATATCCACGTTGGACAGACGATATTTATCATCTGCTTGTTCAAACTGCCGTAGAGAGGTATTTCTTTTTCCTGCAATCCATAAAGTCAACTGGCGACGTTTTGGCTGAACGGCGGGGGAAGCGAGATATCAAGCTTAAGGAAAGATATCGTGAAACACTAGATAAAGGGACCGGTTTCATTTCAGCTTCAGACCTAAACCGTCACCTTTCGTCTAATGAAATTAAAATAAAACCAGAAAGCGACGATATATGCGGGCTACAAATGGCTGATCTTTTAGCTTCAACAAGCTTTTCACATTGTCAGCGTATTTATGCTGAGGGGCGCGGTCCAATTGGATTTTCTGCCGAGATCGCCGATATACTTGAGAGTGACAAATATCACCGCGACAAAAACAACGATCCGCACCGTTTTGGGAGAGTATGGCGACCATAATGATCGCGGCCCCCCGAAGGGAGCCGCCGAGGGAAGCCCTCTACCTCCAGCATTAGGCTGGATTAAAAGAATCCTACTCTTTCAGGCGCCTATCGTCAAGCGTTTTCGTGAGGCTGTTGATAGGTCAGACGTTTCCCTTTCGCACCCATCAACGCGACCTTCGCGCGGTCGCGATCATCGACCCCAAGCGCGATCCGGTTGTTATACCGGAACTCATACTCAGCCACATAGCGGTGCAGGTGCTTCTTGCCGCAATGCTGGTAGACGCCCTTCATGCCGCGCTTGAAGATGGAGAAATAGCCCTCAATCGTGTTCGTGTGAATTTCACCACGGCCATATTCCCCCTTGCCGTGAGACACGAAATCATGACCGGCGAAGTCAGACGCCATCGCCTTGTAGTGCGAAGTCTCGTCCGTCATTAGCTGTGCCTCCGCAGCGATGTTCTCGCGCAGGATCGGCGCAAGCGTTTTCACCTTGAGATCATCAACGACCATGGATCGGGCGCGACCCGTAGCGCGGTCAACAAGGCTCAGAACCTTGTGCTTGTGCGCGTAGCCCCGCCCCTTCTTCGTATGCTTCGGCTTGATGGTGCGGTCATTGCCGATGAAAGTCTCGTCAGCCTCCACCACGCCGCCGCCAGCGCCGAACGGGGAGAGGTCGCCGGATCGCATCGCCTCGCGGATGCGGTGCCCCATGAACCACGCCGTCTTGTATGTTACGCCGAGAGTCCGGTGAAGCTGGTGGGCGCTGATGCCCTTCTTGCTCTGCGTCATGAGGACCACAGCCTGAAGCCAGATATGAAGCTTGACCTTGGACGCCTCGAACACCGTTCCAACCTTGACCGTGAACTGCTTCTTGCAGTCGCCACAGCGCCAGAGGCCAACGCGGATGCGCTTTTCAGGGTTCGCCTTTACCTTCGTGATCTTATCCACGCCGCCGCAGTGAAGGCATGACACCTGCGCCCCCCAAAGAACGCCCTCAAGAAACTCATGGGCGGCTTCTTCGTCGTGCAGATATTTTGCGCTCAGGTTCGACATGGCTAGGCTCCTATCTCCTTGAGCCTTATATATGAATTACAGTCGTGTTTGCAAGGTATATAATCGCCTTTTTCTTTGCCCGCCAACGATCGCCGATCAGCATAAGATTCAACGTGCATATTTTGGCCGCAAAAAGTGCAAGTCGGCCGCCGACCGCAAGCTTATCGCCTTAAAAATAGGGGTTTTTGTGAGACCAAATGTTCAATTTATGCTTGGCATCACATTCGAACCGTCGGGGCGGCTCCACCTGATTTAGACGAGCGGCGGTGATACAGATCATTGCTATCCGCCGGCGTTGCTGGTTCGAGCGCATGTGAACAGTGACGGCCCCCAGCCATGTCGCGCCGAAAGGCTCGTGCTTTGCTGCTAACTCTCAAACCAAAAATTTTCCCTATTATCCACGAGAAAAAGCAGCTGTGAAAATGGTCCGCGAAGGAGGCTCGCGGGCGGAGCTGCCATCCGCTGCGCTTGCGCCCACGTCTGCTTTAGAAAAGTTATTGTCAGATGCCCTTAACGGCATTTCCGATAATTGCTTTGGGGCGAT
>NZ_JBBHER010000013.1:0-63241 GCF_037646705.1 Paludibacillus litoralis | reverse complement strand
GACCGAATGGCTCGCCGCGCGCTCCGGCGCCCCCGTCGACCCGCCCCCGATCGGACGAAAAGGGAAAAAACCCCTCGCAAAAGCCCCGGGAACCTACGTCCTCCAGAAATAAGGCGCCCGGGGCGTCATAGGGGCGGCGCCGGAGAGAGCGCCGAAAATCAGAGGGCAGCGCCTTGAAGTTGATCGAGAACCGGACATTCGACGAGAACGGATTCGGCGGCGGCGCCGGGTCGATCCATATTCTGAAAGCCAGGGACATCGGGATGGTCGCGGCCAGGGCATGGAGGCGGGCGACATGATCGCCAGACGACGGGTTCATCTCGCGCGAACCGGAATCGCGCGCGCGCCGAGCGTTCCGACCCGCCGCGCGGACGGGGTCATGGCGCGGCTTCATATCCATCACATACGGAAAACCGTCATATGAGCGATCTTGTTCTGACCCTCAACGCCGGCTCTTCAAGCTTGAAGTTCGGCCTCTTTCCCCGCCGCCCCGGAGCGACGGCGCTGATCCGGGGCAAGATCGCCGGCATCGGGCGCGCGCCGGTCTTCACGGCGCAGGGGCCGGACGGCGACGCGTTGGAGAAGGCGGGCCTGGCGGAGATTGCGGGCGACGCCAGCCACGAGGCCCTCGTCGCGCTGCTGCTGGACTGGCTGGAGGCGCATCAGGGCGGGGGCGCGCTGGTCGCGGTGGGGCACAGGGTCGTCCATGGCGGCCGCGAGTTTCATGAGCCGGCCAGGGTCGATGAAGAGGTTCTCGCCGCGCTCGACAAGCTGACGCCGCTGGCGCCGCTCCATCAGCCGCAGAACCTCGCCGCGGTCCGGGCGGTCGCGGCGCGGAGGCCGGATTTGCCGCAGATCGTCTGTTTCGACACCAGTTTTCACCGCACGCAGGGCCGGCTCGCCCGGACATTCGCTCTGCCGCGCGCGCTGACCGACCAGGGGATCATCCGCTACGGGTTTCACGGGCTTTCCTATGAATACATCGCCGGGACGCTGCCGGATCATCTCGGCGCGCGCGCCGATGGCCGCGTCGTCGTCGCGCATCTCGGCAATGGGGCCAGCATGTGCGCGCTGAAGGAGCGGAAAAGCGTGGCGACCAGCATGGGGTTCGCCGCGCTCGACGGGCTGATGATGGGGCGGCGCTGCGGATCGCTGGACCCCGCCGTCGTGCTGCATCTGATCGAGAACGACGGGATGAGCGCGGCGGAGGTCGGCGATCTGCTCTACAACCAGTCCGGCCTTCTCGGCGTGTCCGGGATCAGCAACAACATGCGGGTTCTGGAGGAGAGCGACGACCCCCACGCCCGCGAGGCGATCGAGCTGTTCTGCTACCGCGCGGCGAGCGTCCTCGGCGCGCTGTCGGCCGAGAATGGCGGGCTCGACGCGCTGGTCTTCACCGCCGGAATTGGCGAGAATTCGGCCGAGGTCCGCCGGCTGATCTGCGAGCGGATGGGCTGGCTCGGCGTGGAGCTGGACGCCGCCGCCAACGCCGCCGGCGCGCGCCGCATCAGTTCGGCGCGCTCAGCGGTCGATGTGCTGGTGCTCCCGACCGATGAAGAGGCGGTGATCGCCCGCGCCACAATCGACATGGCCGCTTCGATATGACCGCCCGGCGCAAGATCTGCGAGCGCGCGTCCATGGCCCGCCGCCTCGCGGCGCCGGCCGACCGGCGCCCATGAAACGGAGGAAAGCCATGAACCGCAAGACGCAGATCAACGGCTGGTACATATTCCTCGCCATCCTCGGCGTGTTGTTCCTGCAAGACCTCTGGGAGCGGAACCAGACCATCGAGGCGATCCCCTACAGCCAGTTCGAGACCTATCTCGATCAGGGCGCCGTCTCCGAGGTCACGGTCGGCGGCGACTCCATCCGCGGCGTTTTCAAGACGCCGAAGGATGGCAAGACCGGTTTCGTCACCACGCCGGTTCCGCTCGACCTTGCGGACCGGCTGGAGAAGGCGGGCGTCATCTATTCCGGCGCGGTCGAGAACACCTGGGTCGCGGCGCTGCTGTCCTGGGTTCTGCCGATGCTGCTGTTCCTCGGCGTCTGGATGTTCCTGATCCGCGGGATCGCCAACAAGCAGGGCATGGGCGGCTTCATGTCCATCGGCAAGAGCAAGGCCAAGATCTACGTGGAGAGCGACACCAAGGTGACGTTCGACGACGTCGCGGGCGTGGACGAGGCCAAGGCCGAGTTGCAGGAGGTCATCGATTTCCTGAAGGACCCGAAGGGCTATGGCAGCCTCGGCGCGCGGATGCCGAAGGGCATCCTGCTGGTCGGGCCGCCCGGCACCGGCAAGACGCTTCTGGCGCGCGCGGTGGCGGGTCAGGCGGGGACGCCGTTCTATTCGATTTCAGGGTCGGAATTCGTCGAGATGTTCGTCGGCGTCGGCGCCGCGCGGGTCCGGGACCTGTTCGAGCAGGCCCGCAAGGCCGCGCCCGCGATCATCTTCATCGACGAGCTTGACGCGCTCGGCCGGGCCCGCAACGCCGGCGCGATCCAGGGCGGCAACGATGAGCGTGAGCAGACGCTGAACCAGCTGCTCTCGGAGCTCGACGGGTTCGACCCGACCGAGGGCGTGGTGCTGCTGGCCGCGACCAACCGGCCGGAGATCCTCGACCCCGCGCTCTTGCGCGCCGGGCGCTTCGACCGGCAGGTGCTGGTTGACAGGCCCGACCGCCCCGGACGCGTGCAGATCCTGAACGTCCACGTCAGGAAGATCACCCTCGCCAAGGATGTGGATCTCGAACAGGTGGCGCAGATGACCACCGGATTCTCCGGCGCCGATCTCGCCAATCTCGTCAACGAGTCGGCGCTTCTGGCCACGAGGCGGCGCGCGTCGGCGGTCGGGATGGAGGATTTCACCCGCGCCATCGAGCGGATCGTGGCCGGGCTGGAGAAGCGCAACCGGCTGATCAATCCGAAGGAGCGGCGGATCGTGGCGTTCCACGAAATGGGGCATGCGCTGGTCGGCATGGCGCTGCCGGGCATGGATGCGGTGCACAAGGTGTCGATCATCCCGCGCGGCGTCGGCGCGCTCGGCTATACGATCCAGCGGCCGACCGAGGATCGGTTTCTGATGACGGAGACCGAGCTTCGCAACAAGATCGCGGTCCTGCTTGGCGGGCGGGCGGCAGAAAAGCTGGTGTTCGATCATCTGTCGACAGGCGCGGCGGACGATCTGGTGCGCGCGACCGACATCGCCCGGTCCATGGTGGCGCGCTACGGCATGGACGCCGCGCTCGGCAATGTCAGCTACGACAGCGACAGGCCCGGCTTTCTGGGCGAGCAGACCCATCGCTATATCGAGCGCAGCTACAGCGAGGCCACCGCCGAGGCGCTGGACGTCTCGGTTCGGAAGATCCTGCATGAGGTGTTCGACGAGGCGCTGGCGATCCTGACCGACAATCGCGATCTCCTCGACCGCGCCGCCGAGCGCCTGCTGGAGGCCGAGACCCTGGACGAAGCCGCCCTGCGGGACCTCACGGCGGATCTGCGCCGCCCCGCCGCCGACTCCGGGAGGGACGCGAAGGCCGCCCAGACCGGAGCCGATCAGCCGGCGCCGGTCACGAATTCCGGCGCCGGCGGCGAAGAGAGGCTGAGCGGCGCATGAAGGATCGGGCCGAAACGGGCGAGGGAGCCGGAACTGTCGTCGCCATTCGCGGCGGCGTCGTGGATGTCGCTTTCACCGGCGGCGTTCCGCGGATCAACGCGCTGGTGCGCGCCAGCGACGTCGCCATGGAGGTCGCGTCGCTGATCGGCGACGGCGTCGTGCGCTGCATCGCGCTCGGGCCGGTGCGCGGGCTCGGGCTGGGCGTTCCGGTCTCGGCCAGCGGCGCCGGCATCGAGGTCCCGGTGGGCGAGGCGGTGCTGGGGCGGATGCTGGACATGTTCGGCGCCCCGCTCGACGGGCTGCCGCCGCCGGTCGCGGCCGCGCGTCGCCCGATCCACCAGCCGCCGCCGCCGCTGTCGGAGCGGAGCCTCCGCGCCGAGGTGCTGGAGACCGGGATCAAGGCGATCGACCTTCTGTCGCCGATCGAGCGCGGCGGCAAGACCGGCCTGTTCGGCGGCGCCGGGGTCGGCAAGACTGTGCTCCTGAGCGAATTGATCCACAACACCGTCTCGCACCATCAGGGCGTCAGCCTGTTCTGCGGCATCGGCGAGCGATCCCGCGAGGCGGAGGAGCTCTGGCGGGAGATGGGCGAGGCGGGCGTCCGCGACAAGATGGTCATGCTGTTCGGCCAGATGAACGAAGCCCCGGGCGTGCGCTTTCTGGTCGGCAATTCGGCCCTGACCATGGCCGAATACTTCCGCGACGACCGCGAACAGGACGTGCTGCTCCTGATCGACAACATCTTCCGGTTCGTCCAGGCGGGATCGGAGGTTTCGGGGCTTCTCGGCCGGATGCCGTCGCGCGTCGGCTATCAGCCGACGCTGGCGACCGAGCTCGCGGCGCTGCAGGAGCGGATCTCCTCGACCCGCAAGGGCTCGATCACCTCGATCCAGGCGGTCTACGTTCCCGCCGACGATTTCACCGACCCGGCGGCGGCGCATATCTTTTCGCATCTCTCGGCTTCGGTCGTACTGTCGCGAAAGCGCGCGAGCGAGGGGCTTTATCCGGCGGTCGACCCGCTGGCCTCGGCCTCGGTCATGCTGACGCCGGCCGTGGTCGGGCAGCGCCATTACGATATCGCCCGCGCCGTGCGCCGGACGCTCGCGGAATATGAGGAGCTGCGCGACATCATCGCGATGCTCGGGATCGAGGAGCTCTCGGCCCATGACCGCGCCATCGTCGCGCGCGCCCGCCGGCTCGAGCGCTTCCTGACCCAGCCCTTCTTCACCGTGAGCGCCTCGGCCGGAACCACCGGCAGGCTGGTGCCGATCGCCGAGACGCTGGACGGGTGCGAGGCCATCCTCGCACAGACCAGGTTCGACCTGCCGGAAAGCGCCTATTACATGATCGGCGGCCTCTCCGACCTCGAGGCGTCGGCATGAGCATGGCCGCTGAAATGCGGGTCAGCCTTCGGCTGCCCATCCGCCTCCTTTTCGAAGGGCCGGCGATCCGCCTGAACGGGTCGGCGCCGGACGGCGCGTTCGGCATCCTGCCCAATCATGCGGATTTCGTCACCGAGCTGGCGCCGTCGGTGCTGCTGGTCACGCAGCCGGACGGGCGCGAGCGGGTTTTCGGCGTCGACGTGGGACTCCTGGTCAAGAAGGGCCACGACGTGCGGATCGCGGTGCGCCGCGGCGTGGAGAGCGACGATCTCGAGAGCTTGCGCGAGACCGTCGGCGACAGTTTCGCCGGACTGGAGGATGACGAGCGGGCGGCGCGGGCGGCCCTCTCCCGGCTCGAGGCGGATATGGTGCATCGTTTCGCCGCCCTCAGGAGGCCGCGCCCATGACCGAGGAGCGCGACAGGTCGAGCGAGGATATCGGCGGCCACGCCCGCCGGATGAAGGAAGCGCGCGACAATCCCGGCCCGAGCCCGCTGCGCGGCATCGGCGCCTTCGGCGTGATCGGCTGGTCGATCGCCGTGCCGACCGTGGGCGGAGCGGCGCTGGGGCTGTGGCTCGACCATGCGGCGCCGCAGGCGTTCTCCTGGACCGTCGCGCTCATTCTCGGCGGCGTGGTCGTCGGCGCGCTGGTCGCCTGGGCCTGGATCGGCAAGGAAGGAGACGAGAAATGATCGCCATCGACTGGACCTCCCTCGGGCTGGGGCTGATCGTCGGGGCGCTCGTGGGCGCGCTGTTCTTCACCGGGCTCGCCTGGGGAATACGGCTCGCGCTGCGCGCGGCCCGCCCGGCGCCGGTGCTGCTGATGAGCGCCGCGCTGCGGATCGGGGTCCTGCTCGGCGTCGGCTGGCTGATCGCCGGGCAAGGACTGACCGCGCTGGCCGGCTTCGCGCTGGCCTTCGTCGCGGCGCGCTTCACCGCGACCGCGATCACGCGCCCGAGCGCCGGAACGGAGGGCCGCTGATGGAACTGACCCCGGACGACAGCATCGTTTTCGCGATCGGCGCTTTCGCCGTCAACAAGACGATCTTCAACACCTGGATCATCATGGCGCTGCTGACCGGCGCGTCGGCCCTGATCACCCGCAACCTGCGCCCGGATGTGCCGCCCAACCGCTGGCGCACCACGCTCGAAGTCATCGTCGGCCTGATCCAGAGCCAGATCGCCGAAATCACGCAGCGCCCGGACCGGCGGCTGCTGTACTTCAGCGGCACGCTGTTCCTGTTCATCGTGACCTCGAATCTGCTGACGGTGGTCCCGGGCTTCGATCCGCCGACCGCATCGCTCTCGACCACGGCGGCGCTGGCGCTGGCGGTTCTGGTGGCGGTTCCGCTGTTCGGCGTCGGCAGTCGCGGCCTTCGCGGCCATCTCCACAGCTACATGGAGCCGACGGTCTTCATGCTGCCCTTCAACATCATCAGCGAATTCTCGCGCGGCGTCTCGCTGGCGATCCGGCTTTACGGAAATATCATGAGCGGCGCGGTCATCGCGGCGATCCTGCTCGGAGTCGCGCCGTTCTTCTTCCCGGTGGCGATGGACATGCTCGGCCTGCTGACCGGCGTCATTCAGGCCTACATCTTCGCTATTCTCGCCACCGTCTACATCTCGTCGGCCACGGCTCCGCCGCCGTCTGACGACACTGAAACCGCAAAGGACCGGACATGACTGATCTCTCCATCATCGCCGCCATCTCGATCTTCACGGCGGGGCTCACCGTATCCTTCGGCGCGCTCGGCCCGGCGCTCGGCGAGGGCCGCGCGGCGGCGACGGCGCTCAACGCCATCGCGCAGCAGCCCGATGCGGCCCCCACCCTGTCGCGCACGCTCTTCGTCAGCCTCGCGATGATCGAATCCACCGCGATCTACTGTTTCGTCGTCGCCATGATCCTGCTCTTCGCCAATCCGTTCTGGAACGCGGCGCTTGAAGCGGTGGCGCAGAACCCGGGCGGCTAGAGATGTCGATCGACTGGATCACGGTCGGCGCGCAGATCGTCAACTTTCTGGCGCTGATCTGGCTGCTGAAGCGGTTCCTCTATCGCCCGATCCTCGACGGGATCGACGCGCGAGAGAGCGAGATCGCCGAGCGGATGGCCGAAGCCGCGACGATCCGCGAGACCGCCGAAGCCGCGGCGGCGAAGCATGAGGCCGAGATCGCCGCGCTCCGCGCCAGCCGCGCCGGGGCGCTGGAGGAGGCCCGCGCCGCGGCCGAGGCCGAACGCAGCGCCCTTTTGGCGGAAGCGCGCGCGCGTCTCGCCAGAGAACAGGCCGAGCGCGAGGCGCAGCGCGCCGAGGAGGCGCGCAAATACACCGCCGATCTGCATCGGAGCGGCGCCAAGGCGTTGCTCTCCCTCACCCGCAAGGCGCTGTCGGATCTTGCCGACGAGACGCTGGAGCGCCAGATCGTCGCCCACACCATCGCCCGGCTCGGCGAGGTCGCAGAAGAGCTCCGCGCCGCGGCCGGCGACAGCCGCGAAGCGGTCGTCCTGACCAGCGCTCCGCTGCCGGCCGAAGCATGCGCGCGCCTTGAGAAAGGGGTCGCCGCGGCGCTTCCCGGCTTCACCCTGCGTTTCGAGTCCGATCCCTCGCTTCCGCCCGGCCTCACCCTCAGGCTCGGCGGCGCGCAGGTCGCCTGGACGGTGGACAGTTATCTCGACGGCCTCGACGCGGTGCTGGAGGAACAGACCGGGCGGCCCGTGGCGAAGAAAGGACTGACCGATGCCGCATGACGCCGAGGCGGCCCGCACCACAAGCGATCTGGTGCAGGCGTTGCTGGACAGCCCGCCTCCCGCGCCGCAGGTCAGCGAGATCGGCCGCGTCGCCGAGGTGGGCGACGGCGTCGCCATCGTCACCGGTCTGGCGCGGGCGCTGTCGGACGAGCTTCTGGAGTTCGCGTCCGGGGTCCGCGGAATCGTCTTCGATCTGGAGCCGGACCGGTTGGGCGTGGTGCTGCTCGGCCCTTCGGAAAAGGTCGCTCAGGGCGAGGATGTGCGCCGAACCGGCCAGGTGGTCAGCGTCCCCGTCGGCCCGGCGCTGCTCGGCCGGGTCGTCGATGCGCTGGGCCGGCCGCTTGACGAGCGCGGACCGGTGAACGCGGCCACCCCGCGCCCGATCGAGGCCGAGGCGCCGGGCATCCTGCGCCGCTCCGCCATCAAGCGGCCGCTGGCGACCGGGCTGAAGGCGATCGACGCCGCGGTGCCGGTGGGCCTCGGTCAGCGCGAGTTGATCATCGGCGACCGGCAGACCGGCAAGACCTCGATCGCGGTCGATACGATCCTCAACCAGCGCGAGACCGGTGTCATCTGCATCTATTGCGCCATCGGCCAGCGCGGCGACGCGGTGGCCAAGGTGATCGGCGCAATCCGCGACGGCGGCATGACGGATCGGAGCGTGATCATCGCCGCAGGCGACGAGGACGCGCCGGGCCTCTGCTATATCGCGCCCTACGCCGCCATGTCGGTGGCCGAGAGCTTCGCCGCCAAGGGGCGCGATGTGCTGGTGGTGATGGACGATCTCACCCATCATGCGCACTCGTATCGCGAGCTTTCGCTTCTCTTGCGCCGGCCGCCCGGGCGCGAGGCGTTTCCGGGCGACATCTTTTATGTGCACGCGCGGCTTCTGGAGCGCGCCGGCCAGTTCACCGCCGCCGCGGGCGGCGGCTCGATCACGGCGCTGCCGGTGGTCGAGACCCAGGCCGAGAATCTCTCCGCCTATATCCCGACCAACCTGATCTCGATCACCGACGGCCAGATCTATCTCTCTCCGCGCCTCGTGCGGCGGAACCAGTTTCCCGCCGTCGATCTCGGCGTGTCGGTCAGCCGCGTCGGCGGCAAGGCGCAGGCGCGGGCCTTCCGCGAGGTCGCGGGGAACCTGAGGGTGACGCTGTCGCAATTCGAGGAGCTGGAGGAATTCGCCCGGTTCGGCACCCGGCTGGACCAGGCGACGCGAACCAGATTGGCGCGCGGCGCCGCCGTCCGCGCGGCTCTCCGCCAGCCCGAGCGCGATCCGATGCCGGGCGCGGAGCAACTCGCGGTTCTGGTCGCCGCGATGGAGGGGCTGCTCGACGATCTCGACGAGGCGCGAGCCGGCGCAGCGATGGAGGCCATCCGCGCCGCGATCCGGGCCGACGATCACGGGCTCGCCGCGTTGATCGCGGGAGACGCGGAGATCAGCGACGAGGACCGTGAGCGGATCATCGCCGCCGCGCGCCAGGCGATTGCGGAAGAGGCCGGGACAAATGGCGCAGACGCTTGAGCTTCTGACCCATCGCACCGAGACGATGCGCAGCATCCGCGGCATCGTGCGCACGATGAAAACCATGTCGGCGATCAACGCCCGCCCCTATGAACAGGCCGCCCACGCCATCGAGGCGTATCGGGAAACCGTGCTCGACGGGTTTCACGCGTTCCTGCATCGCCACGGCCCGCTGCCGGTCGAGGCGGAGGCCGGCGCGACGCCGGTCGTCATCGCCTTCGGCTCCGACCATGGGCTTTGCGGCAATTACAACGAGATGCTCGCCGCCGAAGCCCTGCGGATCATGGATGCTCCGAAAACCACCCGGTTGATCTGCGTCGGCGCGCAGATGGAGGACGCGTTGACCGGAGCCGGCGCCCCGCCCGAGGCGACGTTGTTGCCGCCCGCCACTGCGGACGGGCTCGCGCGTCTGGCGAGCGCGCTGATCACCCGGCTCGACGGGTTCCGGCGCTCCGCCAGATCGGGCGGGATCATCGTGACTCTGGTGTTCATGCGGCGCGCCGCTCATGGTCGGCAGACGCCGGAGGCGAAATGTCTGCTGCCGCTCGATCCGGCCATGATCGAGACGCTTTCCAAGCGCCCCTGGACCTCGCGCAGCCTGCCGCTTTTCAGGCAGCCGCCGGAGCAGATTCTCGCGGCGTTGATCCGGAGTTATCTCTTCGCCGACCTTTTTCGCGCCGCCGCCGAGGCGCTGGTGACGGAGAACGCCGCACGGCTTGCGCGGATGCAGCAGGCCGAGCAATCCGTCGATGATCAACTTGAAGAACTGACGGCCGAGGCGCGGTCGGTCCGTCAGAGCGAGATCACCACCGAACTGTTGGACGTGATCACCGGATTCGAGGCGCTGAAGGATCGCAACAAGCGCGAGAAACGCAAGAAATGACGCGGGGCGGACGTGAACCGCGCTTGGACCGCCAAGCATACGCCCGCGCCGCCGCACCAATAAACTGGACATTAATCACATATGTCTATTTATAATAAACCGCAAATTTGACGGGACCGCATGGGATGGCGGCGCCTGTCCGGCGCGGCGGCCGGGAAACCGAGGATCGAGACGTGGGCGCGACCTATTACAGCATCAAGGCGGACATCCTGCGCAAGATCACGACGGGCGTCTGGAGACCGGGCGCTCTCCTTCCCAACGAAGTCGAGCTGGCGGCGAGTTACGGGTGCGCCCGCGCCACGGTGAACCGCGCCATGCGCGAGCTGGCCGAGGACGGGATCATCGAGCGGAAGCGCAAGGCCGGCACCCGCGTCCGCATGGCTCCGGTGCGCTCTGCGCGGTTCGAAATTCCTGTCGTCCGGCGGGAGATCGAAGATCAGGGCGCGGTTTACCGTTACGCGCTGATCCAGAGCGAGACCGTCACCGCCCCGGACTGGCTGCGGGCGCGCATGGACCTCGCCCCGGAGGATCTGGCGCTGCACCTGATCTGCCTCCACTTCGCGGATGGGGCGCCCTTTCAGTATGAGGACCGCTGGATCAATCTCGCGCTTCTTCCGCAGGCGCGGGACGTCGACTTCACGCGAAGCGGGCCGAACGAATGGCTGGTGGAGACGGTTCCGTTCTCGGATGTCGAGATCAGCTTTTCCGCCGCCGCCGCCGGGCCGGCGCTGGCCGAGCATTTCGGCTGCGCCGCCGGCGAGCCGCTGTTCCAGGTCGAGCGTTCGACCTGGTGGGAGGGACAGGCGGTCACGCATGTCCGGCTCAGCTACGCGCGCGGCTACCGGATGACGACGCGCTACTGAGCGCGGCTCAAAGCCCCGCGCGCAGCGGCGTGACGGCCGCGCGATAGGCCGCGACGATCGCATCCCGGCTTCGGTGGCGCCCGTTTCGCACCAGATGGCGCCCGGCCGACCAGACGTCGGAGACCATGTCGGACCCGCCCGCGAAGACGAACGCGTCCAGCGCCGTGTCGCCCTGCAAACCGGCGAGGTCGGGGTGCTCCCCATCGAGCGCGAGAAGATCGGCCCATTCGCCGACCGCGATCACCCCCCGCCCTCTCGCCGCCGCGCATGCGCCGCCGGCGGCGACGGATTCGAAAAGGCGGCGGCCGGTGGAGAGGTCCGGAGTCGCCAGCGCCGCCCGCGAATGATCCCGGAGCCGCTGGCTGGTGTCGAGCTGGCGCAGCTCCTCCGCCAGCGAAATGCGGATATTGCTGTCGGAGCCGATGGAGACGGCGCCGCCCGCCCCCATCCAGCGCACGCCGTCGAAGATCCCGTCGCCGAGGCTCGCCTCGGTCAAAGGGCAGAGCCCGGCCACCGCGCCGGTCCGCGCCAGCGCCTCGGTCTCGCGCGGCAGCATCTGCGTGCAATGGATCAGGCACCACGCGGGACCGAGATCAGCGTTCTCCAGCATCCACTCCACCGGGCGCGCGCCCAACGCCGCGACGACTTCGTCAACCTCCGCGATCTGCTCCGCGAGATGCATGTGGATCGGGCCGCCCTGGGCCAGCGCCGCCGCCCCCGCGATGTCTTCGGCGGCCACGGCCCGCAGCGAGTGTGGCGCGACGCCCAGCGCGCTGTCGGCGGGAAGGTCCGCCAGCGCGCGCCGCGCCTCCTCCATCAGCCGCGCGAACTGTTCGGGTTCATTGCCGAAGCGGATCTGCCCCGGCCCGAGCGGCCGGCGGTCGCAGCCGCCGAAACGGTAATGCACCGGAAGCAGCGTAAGGCCGATTCCGCTGGTCGCGGCGGCGGCGGCGATCCGCTCCGCCATCTCGCCGAGCCGCGCGTAGGGCGCCCCGCCCGGCTGATGATGCAGGTAGTGGAATTCGACGCTGGCGCCGAAGCCGGCCTCCAGCATCTCCATCTGCACGAAAGCCGCGATCGCCTCCACCTGGTCGGGGTCGATCCGGTCGAGAAATCTGAACATCAGGTCGCGCCAGGTCCAGAAACTGTCGGTCGGGTTCGGCCCCCGGCGCTCGGTCAGCCCCGCCAGCGCCCGCTGGAAGGCGTGAGAGTGGCTGTTGGCCGGCGCGGGCGCGAGAAAAGCCGCCCTGACGGCGCCCTCAGGCCGCCCCGCGCCAATCTCGGCGATCCGGCCGTCCGCGCCGATCCTCAACGAGACATCCTCCGCCCATCCCGTCGGCAGGAGCGCGCGCGCGGCCCAGATACGTGTCATGTTTTTCACCTTGACAAGGATATTATGTCCAGACATAAGAACATTTAACCGCACCATATTCAAGAACTGTTTTCGCAATGCTGCTGACCAATGCGACGATCGCGACGATGACCGGGCCGGGCCGTTACGGCCTGATCGAAAATGGCGCGATCGCGCTCGACTCCGGCCGGATCGCCTGGGTCGGCGCCGCCGCCGAGGCGCCCGGCCCGCGGGCGAAAGCCGACCGGCGCGACCTCGAAGGCAGGCTCGTCACCCCCGCCCTGATCGACTGCCACACGCACGTGGTTCACGGCGGCGACCGCGCGCGGGAATTCGAGATGCGGCTCGAAGGCGCCAGCTATGAGGAGATCGCCCGCGCCGGCGGCGGCATCGTCTCCACCGTGGCCGCGACGCGGGGCTCCAGCGAAGAGGCGCTGCTTTCCGCGGCGCTCCGCCATGTCGACGCGCTGATCGCGGAGGGCGTCGCGACGATCGAGATCAAATCGGGCTACGGCCTCGACCGCGACACCGAGATCAAGATGCTGCGCGCCGCGCGGATGGTGGCGGCGCGCCGCCCGATCCGGGTGAAGACCAGCTTTCTCGGCGCGCACGCGATCCCGCCGGAATACGCCGGCCGGGCGGACGCCTATATCGACGATGTGGTCGTCCCCACCCTAGACGCCGCGCACGCCGAGGGGCTGGTCGACGCCGTGGACGGGTTCTGCGAGGGCATCGCCTTCGACGCCGCGCAGATCGCGCGGGTGTTCGACCGGGCCCGCGCGCTCGGTCTGCCGGTGAAGCTCCACGCCGAGCAGCTGTCGCATATGGGCGGCGTCCGGCTCGCCGCGCGCTATGGCGCGCTCTCGGCCGATCATCTCGAATATGCGACCGAGGCCGACGCGGCGGAGATGGCCGCCGCAGGCGTCGTCGCGGTGGTGCTGCCCGGCGCTTTCTACACCCTCCGCGAGACCCAGGCGCCGCCAGTCTCCGCGTTTCGCAAACACGGCGTGCCGATGGCGCTGGCCACCGATTGCAACCCCGGCTCCTCGCCGATGAGCTCGCTGCTGCTGGCCATGAACATGGGGTGCTCCCTTTTCCGGATGACGCCCGAGGAGGCGCTGGCGGGCGTCACCCGCAACGCGGCGCAGGCGCTCGGCCTCGCCGACGCCGGCGTGATCGAGCCGGGCCGGCGCGCCGATCTCGCGATCTGGGACGTGCGCGCGCCGGCCGAGCTCGCCTATCGGTTTGGCTTCAATCCACTCCATTCCCGAATTTTCGGAGGCTGATCCATGACCATCACGCTCACGCCCGGCGCCGCCACGCTGAAGACGCTGGAGAAGATATGGCGGAGCCACGGCCCGGTGCGGCTCGTTGAGAGCGCGCGCGCCGGGGTCGAAGCGGCGGCGGCGCTGGTCCGCGACGCGGCGGCGGGCGACACGGCGGTCTATGGCGTCAACACCGGATTCGGAAAACTCGCCAGCGTGAAGATCGCGGCGAAGGACACCGAGGCCCTGCAGCGCAACCTGATCCTCAGCCATTGCTGCGGGGTCGGCGCGCCGCTCGAGCCGGAGGCGACCCGCCTGATGATGGCGCTGAAGCTCCTCTCGCTCGGCCGCGGCGCCTCCGGCGTGGCGTGGGAGACGGTGGCGCTGATCGAGGGCATGCTGACGGCCGGCGTGACGCCGGTGATCCCCGATCAGGGTTCGGTCGGCGCCTCGGGCGATCTCGCGCCGCTCGCGCATATGGCTGCGGCGATGATCGGCGAAGGGCGCGCGCGCCTCAACGGAGAAGAGATGCCGGCGCGGGAGGCGCTGGCCCGCGCCGGGCTCGCCCCCATCGTGCTTGGCCCGAAGGAGGGGCTGGCGCTCATCAACGGGACGCAGTTCTCCACCGCCTGCGCTCTTGTCGGGCTTTTCAACGCATGGGCGAGCGCGCGCGCCTGCATCGTGACCTCGGCGCTCTCGACGGACGCGATCATGGGCTCGACCGCGCCTCTCGTCGATAGGATTCACACGCTTCGCGGCCATCGAGGCCAGATTGAAGCCGCCCGCGCCCAGGCCGCGCTGATGGAGGGGAGCGCCATTCGGGAAAGCCACCGGATCGGCGACGCGCGCGTGCAGGATCCCTACTGCATCCGATGCCAGCCCCAGGTCTCGGGCGCCGCCATCGACCTCCTGCGCTTCGCGGGGAGCACGCTCGAGGTCGAGGCCAACGCGGTGACCGACAATCCGCTGGTGCTGGTCGAGGAGGGATTGATCGTCTCGGGCGGCAATTTTCACGCCGAACCCGTCGCCTTCGCCGCCGATCAGATCGCCATCGCCATCAGCGAGATCGGCGCCATCGCGCAACGGCGCGTCGCGCTGATGGTCGACCCGACGCTGAGCTTCGATCTCCCGCCGTTCCTCACCCCGGATCCGGGGTTGAATTCGGGGCTGATGATCGCCGAGGTGACGACGGCGGCGCTGATGAGCGAAAACAAGCATCTCGCCAATCCCTGCTCCACGGATTCGACTCCCACCTCCGCCAATCAGGAGGATCACGTCTCCATGGCCGCGCACGCCGCGCGCCGGCTCATGCGGATGAACGCCAATCTCAACGTCATCCTCGGGGTGGAGGCGATGTGCGCCGCGCAGGGGATCGAGTTTCGGGCGCCGTTGAAGACCAGCGAAGCCTTGCAGGACGTCCTCGCGCGCCTCAGGGCCGAGATCCCGACCATCAAGGCGGATCGTCTGCTCGCGCCCGACATCGCCGCGGCCGCTGCGATGATCGCCAACGAAACCCTGACCCGGGGGCTTCCGCTTCCCGAACTGGCGGCGTCATGAGCCCGGTCGAGGTCACGCGGGGCGATGGGCCGATCGTTCTCGGCCTGCCGCATACCGGCCTCTGGCTGCCGGATGACGCGCTCGAACGGCTGAACGACAGGGGCCGGGCGCTCGCCGACGCCGACTGGCGCATCGACGAGCTTTACGCCGCCCTCGCGCCGGGCCTGACCACGGTCCGCGCGACGTTCCACCGCTACCTGATCGACGCCAACCGCGACCCCGGCGGGGCCAGCCTCTATCCCGGCCAGAACACCACCGGGCTCTGCCCGACCACGGATTTCGACGGCGAGCCGATCTACCAGGACGGCGCCGAGCCGGATGCGGCCGAGATCGCCCGCCGGCGCGAGACCTGGCACGCGCCCTATCACGCCGCGCTCCAGGCCGAGCTTGACCGCGTGCGCGCCCGCCACGGCGCCGCGATCCTCTATGACTGCCACTCGATCCGCTCATGGATCCCGTTCCTCTTCGAGGGGCGGCTGCCCGACTTCAACATCGGAACCAATTCCGGCGCATCCTGCGCGCCCGAAGTCGAAGCGGCGGTCGTGAGCGTCTGCGGCGCCGCCGAGGGCTACACGATGGTGGCGAACGGCCGCTTCAAGGGCGGCTGGACCACACGCCATTACGGCCGCCCGGAGACGGGTGTGCACGCGATCCAGATGGAGCTGGCGCAATCGACCTATCTCGCGGCGGAGGCGCCGCCCTGGACCTGTTCCGAAGCCAAGGTCGGGCGCCTTCGCCGCCACCTCGGCGACATCATGCGAAACCTGGCCGCGCTGGCCCCCACTCTCAGAGGCGAAAGATGACCGATCCGCGCCACAACACCCGCGACGTCTATCCCCCCACCGGCCCGGAGATCACCGCGAAAAGCTGGCTCACCGAAGCGCCGATGCGGATGCTGATGAACAATCTTCATCCGGATGTGGCGGAAAACCCGCATGAGCTGGTCGTCTATGGCGGCATCGGCCGCGCCGCCCGCACCTGGGCCGATTTCGACAGCATCGTCGCCAGCCTGAAATCTCTCGAAGACGACGAGACGCTGCTGGTGCAGTCCGGCAAGCCGGTCGGCGTCTTTCGCACCCACGCCGACGCGCCCCGCGTGCTGATCGCCAACTCCAATCTCGTGCCGCGCTGGGCGACCTGGGACCATTTCAACGAGCTCGATAAAAAAGGGCTCGCGATGTACGGGCAGATGACCGCGGGCTCGTGGATCTATATCGGCAGCCAGGGCATCGTGCAGGGCACCTACGAGACCTTCGTCGAGGCGGGGCGCCAGCATTATGACGGCGATCTCGCCGGCAAGTGGATCCTGACCGCGGGCCTGGGCGGCATGGGCGGCGCGCAGCCGCTGGCCGCGGTGATGGCCGGCGCCTGCTGCCTCGCCGTCGAATGCGATGAGACGCGCGCCGATTTCCGCCTCCGCACCGGCTACATCGACGAGAAGACAAGCGATCTCGACGAGGCGCTGGCGATGATCGCGCGCTGGACGAAGGCGGGCGACGCGAAATCGGTCGCGCTCATCGGCAACGCCGCCGATATCTTCCCCGAACTCGCCAAACGCATGAAGAACGGCGGCCCGCGCCCCGACATCGTCACCGACCAGACCAGCGCGCATGACCCGATCCACGGCTATCTGCCGCAGGGCTGGACCGTCGGCGAGTGGCGCGCGAAGCAGGAGAGCGCGCCAAAGGCGGTGGAGACCGCCGCGCGGGCGTCGATGAAGGCCCATGTGGCGGCGATGGTGGATTTCTGGAACGCGGGCGTTCCCACGCTCGACTACGGCAACAACATCCGCCAGGTCGCGCTCGAAGAGGGGCTCGAGAACGCCTTCGCCTTCCCCGGATTCGTGCCGGCCTATATCCGCCCGCTTTTCTGCCGCGGTGTCGGGCCGTTCCGCTGGTGCGCGCTTTCAGGCGATCCGGAGGACATCTACAAGACCGACGCCAAGGTGAAGGAGCTGATCGACGACCCGCATCTTCACAACTGGCTCGACATGGCGCGGGAGCGGATCTCCTTTCAGGGGCTTCCGGCGCGGATCTGCTGGGTCGGGCTCGGCCAGCGCGACAAGCTCGGCCTCGCCTTCAACGAGATGGTCCGGAACGGGGAGCTGAAGGCGCCGATCGTGATCGGCCGCGACCATCTCGATTCAGGGAGCGTCGCCAGCCCCAACCGCGAGACCGAGGCGATGAAGGACGGCTCCGACGCGGTGAGCGACTGGCCGCTCCTCAACGCGCTTCTCAACACCGCCAGCGGCGCGACCTGGGTCAGCCTGCATCACGGCGGCGGCGTCGGCATGGGCTTCTCGCAACATTCCGGAATGGTGATCTGCTGCGACGGCACCGAAGCGGCCGACCGGCGCATCGCGCGGGTGCTCTGGAACGACCCGGCGACCGGCGTCATGCGCCACGCCGATGCGGGCTATGAGACCGCGCTCGCCTGCGCCCGCGACCATGAGCTGAACCTGCCCGGCATCCTTCGCTGAGACGCGCGCGCCGGGCCGCCGCCCGTTCGGCCCGGCGCCGCGGAGCTCAGGTTTTCGCGGCCGCTTTCGAGTCGGCGGCGGCCTTCGCGAGATCGCGCGCGACCGCAAACGCGCCCTTGACCCTTGCGTCCTCGTCCCGCCAGTCGCGGCGAACGACAAGCTTGTTGTCGCGGATCTTCGCCCGGCCGCGCTCACCTTCGATGAACGCGACCAGCCCGGCGGGGTAATCGCAACGGCCGCCGCGGAACTGGATCACGCAGCCGCGCTCGCCCGCGTCCAGTTTCTCCACGCCGGCGCGGCGGCACATGGTCTTGATGCGGACGATCCTCAGCAGCGTCTCCACCTCGGGCGGCGGCTTGCCGAAGCGGTCATGCAGCTCCGCCGCGAACCCTTCGAGATCGGTCCGGGTCTCAAGGCCGGAGAGGCGCCGATACAGCCCGAGCCGGAGATCCAGATCCTCGATGTAATCGTCGGGGATCAGAACCGCGACGCCGAGGCTGATCTTCGGCGACCAGGTCTCGTCGAGGTCGGTCAGCCCCTCGGCGGCGCCGGAGCGCAGCTTCGCGATCGTCTCCTCCAGCATGTCCTGGTAAAGCTCGTAGCCAACCTCGCGGATATGGCCGGATTGCTCCTCGCCGAGAAGATTGCCCGCGCCGCGGATGTCCATGTCGTGGCTCGCCAGAGTGAACCCGGCGCCGAGACTGTCGAGCGAGGAGAGCACCTTCAGCCGCTTGTCCGCCGCCGGGGTCAGCGGCTTTCGCGGCTCGGTCGTGAAATAGGCGTAGGCGCGGACCTTGGAGCGCCCCACCCTGCCCCGGATCTGATAGAGCTGCGCAAGGCCGAACATGTCGGCCCGGTGCACGATCAGCGTGTTCGCCGCCGGGATGTCCAGCCCGGATTCGATGATGGTGGTGGACAGGAGCACATCGTATTCGCCGTCGTAGAAAGCGTTCATCCGCTTGTCGAGATCGCCCCCCGCCATCTGACCGTGGCAGGTGACGAAGCTGATCTCGGGGACTTCGCTCCGCAGGAACTCCTCCTGCGCGGCGATGTCGGAGATCCGCGGCACCACGAAGAAGGACTGCCCGCCGCGATAGCGTTCGCGAAGAAGCGCCTCGCGCACCGTCACCGGATCGAACGGCGCGACATAGGTCCGGACCGCCAGCCGGTCCACCGGCGGGGTCGCGATCAGCGACAGCTCCCGCACCCCCGACATCGACATCTGGAGCGTCCGCGGGATCGGGGTCGCCGTCATGGTCAGCACATGAACATCGGAGCGAAGCCGTTTCAGCCGCTCTTTGTGGCCAACGCCGAAATGCTGCTCCTCGTCGATGATCAGAAGGCCGAGATTGCGGAACTTCACGCTCTTGGCCAGCAACGCATGCGTGCCGACGACGATATCCACCGTGCCATCCGCGAGCCCTTCACGCGTCGCCTCCGCCTCCTTCGCGGAGACGAAACGGGAAAGCTGGCGCACCTTCAGCGGCGCGCCCGCGAACCGCTCGCGGAATCCTTTCGCATGCTGGCGCGCGAGGAGCGTCGTCGGGCAAATGAGCGCCACCTGCGCGCCCGACATCGCCGCGACGAAAGCGGCGCGAAGCGCGACCTCGGTCTTGCCGAATCCGACATCGCCGCAGATCAGCCGGTCCATCGGCCGCCCGGAGGCCAGATCCTCGAGCACATCCTCGATCGCGTGAAGCTGGTCGTCGGTCTCCGTATAGGGAAAGCGCGCGCAGAATTCGTCCCAGAGCATGTCGGGGGGCGTCAGCCGCGGCGCTTCGCGCAGCGCCCGCTCCGCCGCGACGCGGATCAGTTTCTCCGCCATGTCGCGGATGCGCTCTTTCAGCTTGGCCTTCTTCGCCTGCCAGGCGCCGCCGCCGAGCCGGTCCAGCAACCCCTCGGCATGGCCATAGCGGGAGAGCAGCTCGATATTTTCGACCGGCAGGTAGAGCCGGTCGCCGCCCGCGTATTTCAGCTCCAGGCATTCATGCGGCGCGCCGAGCGCGGTGACGGTCTTCATCCCCGTGTACCGGCCGACGCCGTGCTCGACATGCACGACCAGGTCGCCCTGCGCCAGCGCGCCGGCCTCGGCGATGAAATTCGCGGTCTTGCGCCTCGAGGTCTTGCGGATCAGCCGCTCGCCGAGAATGTCCTGCTCGGAGATCACCGTCAGATCGCCGGCGACGAACCCCGCCTCCAGCGGCCAGGCGACCAGCCTCAGCGCGCCCTTGGCCGCCGATTCGACCTCGGACCAGCGATGGGCGACGGCGGCGCCCTCCAGTTCGTGATCGGCCAGCATCACGCCCATCCGCTCCCGCGCGCCTTCGGAATAGGCCGCGATGACGACGCGCCCCTTCGCGCGGCGGTCGCGCACATGATCGGCGAGAGCGTCGAAAAGATGCGCATCCTCGCGCTGGCGCTCCGGCGCGAAATTTCGCCCCATCCGCGCGCCGAGGTCGACCACGCCTGGTCCGGGCGGTTGCGCATGGGGCGAAAACCGGCGCACGGGCCGCCCCTCAAGCCGCGATTCAAGCTCATCCGGCGAAAGATAGAGCGCGGCCGGCGGCGGCGCCTTGTAGACCGCCTGCCTGAGCGCCCGATCTTTCGCCGCCGAGGCGCGGGCCTCGTAATGCTCGTTCACCTGGGTCCAGCGCGCCGCCGCCGCATCCTCCGCCAGATGATCGAGCGTGACCGGCGCGCCCGGCAGGTAATCGAACAGGGTCTCCATGCCCTCATGGAAGAGCGCCGCCCAATGCTCCATGCCCTGATGCTTCCGCCCCGCGCTCACCGCGTCATAAAGCGGATCGTCGAGCCCGGCGGCGCCGAACATCTCGCGGTATTTGCGCCGGAATCGGGAAATCGATTCCGGATCGAGCGGCGTCTCCGTCGCCGGCGCAAGCTCCACGCGCGTGATCCGCTCCAGCGTTCGCTGGCTTTCCACGTCGAAGCGGCGGGCGCCGTCCAGAACGTCGCCGAAGAAATCCAGCCGGACCGGGGTCGGCGCGCCCGGCGGGAAGATATCCACGATCCCGCCCCTGAGCGCGAAATCGCCCGGCTCGCTCACCGTCGAGGCGCGGTTGAACCCGGTCCGGCCGAGATGGGCGATCAGCCCGTCCAGATCGACGCTCTGGCCGATCACGGCGGTCCAGCTTCCATCCTTCACCGTGGCGGCCGGCGGCGTGCGGAGGGTCGCGGCGTTCACCGTGGCGAGGATGACCGCCGGCGCCTCCAGCCCGTCCGCCAGCGCCGCCAGAGTCGCCATGCGCTGCGCGGTGATCTCGGCGTTCGGGGAAATCCGGTCATAGGGCGTGCAATCCCACGCCGGAAACCGCAGCAGCGGCAGATCCGGCGCGAAAAACCCGAGCGCGTCCGCCAGCGCCGCCGCGCGCCTGTCGTCCCGCGCGAGATGGATGACCGGCGCGCCATGAGCGCGCGCAAGCTCCGCGACGATCTTGCCGTCGAAGCCTTCCGGCGCGCCGCCGACGCGGAGATCGGTGACGGAAAGCGCGGCGTCTTTCATCGGAAATGGCTCCGGCAGGTGAAACGGCGCCCGGACCTTGGGCCCGGATTATCGGCGTCAACCGCCGTCCCCTAACGCGCCGGGGCGCGCGCCTCAAGCCTCCGGCGCCAGGACGGCGACAATTCCGCGACTTGCCCGGCCCATTCCGTCATGCGATGGCGTATCCGGAAACCACGCCCCAGGATCATAACCCAGGAAACAGACATGACCGAGAGCATCCTCGCCCCCTTCCCGCTCTCCCGTCCGCGCCGGACGCGGCAAGCGCCCTGGATCCGCGATCTGGCGCGGGAGACGACGCTGACCGTGGGCGATCTGATCTGGCCGATCTTCGTGCGCGACGGCGTGGATGTGGAGGAGCCGATCGCCTCGATGCCGGGCGTGAACCGGCTCTCGGTCGATCGGGCGGTGGCGGCGGCGGAGCGCGCCGCCGATCTCGGGATTCCCTGCATCGCGCTCTTCCCCAACACCCCGGCGGAGAAGAGGACCGAGACCTGCGAAGAGGCGTGGAACCCCGAAAATCAGGTCATGACGGCGACACGGGCGATCAAGCAGGCGGCGCCGGAGATCGGAATCATGCTCGATGTGGCGCTCGATCCCTACTCCAGCCACGGCCATGACGGCATCCTGCGCGGCGAGGAGATCGTGAACGACGAGACGCTGATCGCGCTTGAAAAACAGGCGCTGGCGCAAGCGGAGGCCGGGGCGGACATTCTCGGCCCCTCGGACATGATGGACGGGCGCATCGGCGTGATCCGCCGGGCGCTCGAGGCGCATGATTTTCCGAACACGATCATCATGTCCTACGCGGCGAAATACGCCTCGGCCTTCTACGGCCCGTTCCGCGACGCGGTCGGCGCGGCCGGGCAACTGAACGGCGACAAGAAAACCTATCAGATGGACCCGGCCAATTCCGACGAGGCGCTGCGCGAGGTCGCGGCCGACCTCTCCGAAGGCGCCGACATGGTGATGGTGAAGCCCGGCATGCCGTATCTCGATATCTGCCGGCGGGTGAAGGACCGCTTCGGCGCGCCGACCTACGCCTACCAGGTCTCGGGCGAATACGCGATGCTGGCCGGGGCCTGCGAGCAGGGCTGGCTCGACCGCAAGCGCGTCGTCCGGGAGAGCCTGATGGCGTTCAAGCGCGCGGGCTGCGACGGAGTGCTCACCTATTTCGCGGTTGAGATGGCGGAGATGCTGGCGGCGGAAGCGCGCGGCTAACCCCCCGCCCCGCCCCTCGGGCGCGCCCTGTCGGACCGGCGGTTTCGCGCACTCTCCGGCCGCGCGGCGCGCCCCGGCTTCCCCCTCCCGCCGCGACGTGTTATCGGCGAACATTCCGAGGGAAACAGGGGAGCTGCGACATGGCTTCGATCGCTGAACTGATCGCCACCGACATAATCGAGGGCCGACCGTTTCGCCCGCTCGACGATCCCGATGCGCGGCCCGAAATCGGCTACGCCGCGCAATTCGACGTCGCGGCGATTCTCGCAACGGCCAAGGGCGGCGTCGCCGGTCGGAAGATCGCCTGGAACACCGCGGAGGCGATGGAGAAATTCGGCGTCAAGACGCCCGCCGCCGGCCATGTCTTCAGCGACGATCTCTGCCGCGGCGACGCCAATCTCAGGCTGGACGATTACAGCGATTTCATGATGGAGCCGGAACTGGCCGCGGTGCTCGCGGTCGATCTGGCGCCGCGGGCCGGCGGCTGGGACCGGGAAAGCGCGGCCGACGCGGTCTCCCACATCACCGTCGCCTTCGAGCTGCTGGACCGGCGCGAGGCCAGCAGCAATCACGCCGCCTCGCTCATCGCGAACAACATCTTCAACGCCGGGCTCTGCTACGACACCGAGAACGGCGTGAAGCCGCGCGACCTCGACCCGTCGAGCCTCGTCACCGTCGTCGAGCATGACGAGCAGGAGATCCTGCGCAAGACCGGGGCCGCGCCGCAGCACCCGCTGGACGCGGTCGCCTTCCTCGCCAATCACTTCAACGCGCACGGCGTCACGCCCAAGGCCGGCGAGGTTCTGCTCTGCGGCGCGCATATGCCGCTTTATCCGGTGGAGCATCCGGGGCGGTTCCGGATGCGCGTCGACGGCGTCGGCGAGGTCTCCTTCCGGCTCAGCTGAGGCACCGCGGCGTCAGAGCACGCCGATCTCCGCCAGCGCGCGGCGGAGCTCCTCCGGCAGATCTTCCGCGTCGGCCCCGAGCGGACCTTCATCGGCCGGCGCGTCCGCCGGCTCCAGATACCGCCAGCCCTGGAATGGGCGGCGGGGCGACGGGCGGGTGCGGATGATCTCCCGGTTCATGACGATCGCGCAGCGGCGGATTCCGTCGTCGCCGATCACCTCCTGCAATGAAATGAGCTTCTGCCGGCAGACGATCGCTCCCTTCATCACCCAGTAGAGCGATCCGCCCGCCAGAAGCTCCGCCTCCCGCCTCGGGCGCATCCGCGTGACATGGATGACGCCGCCCCACCGGTCCGGCCGCCCCGCCTGCCAGCCGGCGAGATCCTCCGGCCCTTCGGCGCCGACGCAGAGTTTCAGAAGATGCAATGTCATGCCCGCGCTTGTCCGCCTCCGCTCGTGTTCATATAATGTTCAATCCGAGTCCAGCCGACCCCGCGACAGGAGATACCACGGATGAGCGCCTTCGCCGCCCCCATCGCCGAACAAATCTGGGATATGAAATACCGCCTCAAATCCCCCGATGGAACGCCAGTGGACGGGACCATCGAGGAAACCTGGCGCCGGGTCGCGCGGGCGCTCGCCGCGGCGGAGGCCGACCCGGCCGCATGGGAGCAGCCGTTTTACGAGGCGCTGGAGGGGTTCCGGTTTCTGCCCGCCGGCCGGATCCTCGCCGGGGCGGGCGCGGCGCGGGAGGTCACGCTCTTCAACTGCTTCGTGATGGGCGCCATCCCCGACACCATGGAGGGCATCTTCGAGGCGCTGAAGGAAGCGGCGCTGACGATGCAGCAGGGCGGCGGCATCGGCTATGATTTCTCCACCATCCGGCCGAAGGGCGCGCCGGTGAAAGGCGTGGGCGCGGACGCGTCCGGCCCGCTCTCCTTCATGGATGTGTGGGATTCGATGTGCCGGACGATCATGTCCGCCGGCTCGCGGCGCGGGGCGATGATGGCGGTGATGCGCTGCGATCATCCGGATATCGAAGCCTTCGTCGACGCCAAGCGCGACGCCGCCCGGCTTCGAATGTTCAATCTTTCGGTGCTGGCGACAGACCCGTTCATGGAGGCGGTGAAGGCGGACGCCGGGTGGGATCTCGTTTTCGACGGCGAGATCAGCAAGACGATCTCCGCCCGCGCGCTCTGGGACCGGATCATGCGCGCCACCTATGACGTGGCCGAGCCGGGGGTGATCTTCATCGACCGCATCAACCGCCTGAACCCACTGAATTACGTCGAGACCATCGCCGCCACCAATCCTTGCGGAGAGCAACCGCTGCCGCCCTACGGCGCCTGTCTTCTCGGCTCGATCAATCTCGCGTCGCTGGTCGCGCGCCCGTTCGAAGGCGGCGCCGCGCTCGACGAGGCGGCGCTGGCCCGGCTGGTCGAGACCGCGGTGCGGATGATGGACAATGTCGTCGACGTCTCCCGCTTTCCGCTCGCCGCGCAGGCGCGCGAGGCGCAGGCGAAACGGCGCATCGGGCTCGGCGTCACCGGGCTCGCCGACGCGCTGGCGATGACCGGCCTGCGCTATGGCTCGACGGAGGCGGCGGAGACGACCGGGCGCTGGCTGAAGCTGGTGCAACGCGAAGCCTATCTCGCCTCGACCCGGCTGGCGGCGGAGAAAGCTCCATTCCCGCTTTTCGACCGCGACGCCTATCTCGCCACCGAAACCGTCGCCGCGCTGGACGAGGACGTGCGCGCCGAGATCGCCGCGCATGGCGTCAGGAACGCGCTTCTCACCTCGATCGCCCCGACCGGCACCATCTCGCTTCTCGCCGGCAATGTCTCGTCCGGCATAGAGCCGGTTTTCGCGCATTCCTACACCCGCAAGGTCCTTCAGCGCGACGGCGGCCACACCGAGGAGGAGGTGGAGGATTACGCCGTCCGCCTCTGGCGCGAAAAACGGGGCGGCGCCCCCCTCCCCGACTGGTTCGTCACCGCGCAGGACCTCGCGCCTGAGGACCATGTGCGGATGCAGGCGGCGGCGCAGGCCCATGTCGAAAGCTCGATCTCGAAAACCATCAACTGCCCGGCCGACATCTCGTTCGAGCGGTTCAAGCAGGTCTACGAGCTGGCCTACGAGACCGGCTGCAAGGGCTGCACGACCTATCGGCCGAACGAGGTGACCGGGTCGGTGCTGAGCGTGGAGACGCCGACCGCCGCGCGGGTGGAGACCGCGCCGGAGGACGAGGCGCGCGGCGCCGTCGCCGGCGGCGAGGTCGTCTACATGTCGAAGCCGCTCGACCGTCCGGAGAGTCTCGACGGGGAGACCTACAAGCTGAAATGGCCGGAGAGCGAGCACGCCATCTACATCACCATCAACGACGTGGTGATCGGCGGGCGCCGCCGACCCTTCGAAGTCTTCATCAACTCGAAGAACATGGAGCATTTCGCCTGGACCGTGGCGCTGACGCGGATGATTTCCGCCGTCTTCCGGCGCGGCGGCGACGTCAGTTTCGTCGTCGAGGAGCTGAAGGCGGTGTTCGACCCGCGCGGCGGGGCATGGATGCAAGGCCGCTACGTCCCGTCGATCCTCGCCGCCATCGGCGAGGTGATCGAGCGGCACCTGATCGAGACCGACTTCATCGCCGGCGAGGGACTGGGCCTGAAATCCGACCCGAAGGCGGAGCGCCTCGCGGTCGGCGAGCCGCCCACCGGCCCGGCCTGCCCAGCTTGCGGGCAACGGGGGATGCGGATGATCGAGGGCTGCATGACCTGCCCCGCCTGCGGCCATTCGAAATGCCAGTAGCCATGGAGATCGGCCAGTTGTTGAACCCGCAAGCATAACTCACCCATTGGCCGTTCATTTCGCCCATTTTTGCAAGGATAAGGCACCCATTGGTCAGAATTACGCCAATCTATACGGATCCAGGTGCTCAGCGAGACCGACAGCCTCGCTGACGCCATTAGACGCCGCCGGGATAGCCCCGATCCGCTATGTCTACGACTTAGGAGATGAAAGCAGGCATCAGATCAGCGTTGAAGCCATTGGCGATCGGGTGCCTGGAGACCTCTCTCCTTCCCTCCAGGATCAACGCGCAATCCATCACGCAACCCGCATCGAACGGTCCCTCGCCAGTATGGCAGTATCGCGACTGGCCGGACCAACCATTTCTCTCCGTAATCTTTCTCGACGATAGGGTGCCGAGCCAACGTCGTTCGGCGTAGGCAGCCTCGTGAAGATCCCGAGATCGGCAACCTCCGCCGCGCAGGCGGTCTGCACCGTAGTGAGCTTCTCCGGACTGCTCCCACCGCCCTGCGTCGCGCGGATGATCCGCCTATCGGGACGCTCGTTTTCCGCACGCACAGTGTTCTCCAAATTTTAGAGCTGAGGTCAGCGGTCGTCCTTTCGTGCGCGCCTCTCCGTGTGGAGGCGCGCTCGAAAGGACGAGCCGCTCTTTGAAGAGAAGAAAGGAGGAGAAGAAGAGAAGGCGCCGCGGGATGACCGGACATCGCCGCCGACAGCACTCCAGCATCGCCCCGAGATCAAAGGAAGGAGGGGGCTCTTGACCGCCGTCAATTCCGTCGTCGGCAAAATATGAAGGATTTTCCCTCATGACCAATCTGCAGACCACACCCGTCGCCGCGATGCGAGCGTCCGACGCGGATCTGCGCACTGTGCGCGTCTATCTCGCCGAGCGGGGCTCCGCCCTGACCGAGGCCGCGCGCAGACTTGGAGGCCAAGCAGCGAGTAGCCGCGTGCTTTCGCTGATCGAGGCGCTGCGCGACGCGCGTCGCCTCACTCGCCCGCATCGTCGTCAGCTTGTCGATCTGCACAAGCTGCTGACGCTCGAGCATGTCGGAGATCCGGATCGGATCGAGACCGCGTTGTTCATGGACCTC
This sequence comes from Paludibacillus litoralis, assembly GCF_037646705.1. NCBI lineage: Bacteria > Pseudomonadati > Pseudomonadota > Alphaproteobacteria > Rhodobacterales > Paracoccaceae > Paludibacillus > Paludibacillus litoralis. The sequence continues at coordinate 36,039 of NZ_JBBHER010000013.1, read as the reverse complement.
GATCCCTACTCGCCGGAGGTCCATCACCTTTGCCTACTCGCAGAGAGCCTGGAGGAGCTCTTGAAGCGGAGCTCTCTGGATGGGCGCTCGGACGGGCGCCGGCCCGGGGCCGACACTCCCTTCATGGAGGTCGCACGCGGACGAGGCGCGAAAGAAGTTCGCGCCTGTCGGGCGCGGCTTGCAGGTCACCCGGCCGCTGGAGCGCGTCGAGATGGACGAATGGACCATCGATCTGCAGGCCCTCATGGCCCAGACCGGCATTCTCGATCATCTCACCGAGGAGGAGAAGGACAAGCTCGGTCTCAACAGAAAGAAGATCCGCTGGTCGGTGACGGTCGCGATCTGCGCCGCCACGAGATGCATCGTCGCCATGCGCCTCTCGCACGCCCCCTCCGCCAACAGCGCGATGCAGGCGATCGAGATGATCACCCAGGACAAGGGCGTCTGGGGAGACCTCTTCGGCGCGATCTCCCCGTGGAACATGTGTGGCGTGCCGGAGCTGATCGTGACCGATTGCGGCAGCGCCTTCGTCTCCTTCGAGACGCGGGCGGCGATGCAGGATCTCGGCATTCGCGCCGAGCGCGCTCCGGCCGGTCTTCCCGAGATGCGGGCGCGGATCGAGCGGCTGTTCCGCACGATTTCGGTGGGCCTGCTGCCCTTGCTCACGGGGCGCACCTTTTCCGACGTCGTCTCCAAGGGCGATAGCGATCCCGAGGCGCGCGCCGCCCTGACGCCCGAGGATCTCTCCGAGGCTTTGGTGCGCTGGATCGTGGACGTCTACCACAACCGCCCGCATGAGGGGCTGAACGGCGAGACCCCGGCGAACTGCTGGAGCCGCCTTGTCGACATCTACGGCGTCCAGCCCGCCCCGGACATGCGGCGGCGCCGGCTCGTGTTCGGGATCCGCACCATCCGCACGCTCGGCAAGAAGGGGCTCCGCGTCTTCGGCGTCTACTATCACAGCGACGCGCTCGCGGGCTGGATGCTCCGCAACACCGAGCGCGACCTCGCGCTCCGGTGGCACCGCGAGGATATCGGCGCGATCGAGGTCTTTCTGGATGGTGAATGGGTCGAAGTTCCGGCGGTGGTCGGTGAATTGAAGGAGGTCCGGGCGGAGGTGTGGTATGGCGCGGTCAAGCTGCTGCGGGCGTCTTTCCGCCGCGAGGCCGAGTTCTCGCGGCCGATCGTCCTCCAGGCGATCCGCGACATCGAGGCGAGAAATGGCGAGGCCATGCGGCGCCAGGGCCTGGTGGTCCAGGATTGGTCGGAGGCGAACCTCCAGAGAATGGAGGAACGGCTGATGATCGGCTTTGACATGTCCGCCGCCGATTCCATCGACGAGATCGGTCCGAGAGCTGGCTGGGGGACCGAGTACGCCACCGGCGGTCAGGCCGCCTGCCCGGCCTCGGAATCCGCGGCGGCCGATGGCGAAATCGATATCACCGCCCGCGGCCGGGAGGCCGCACGCACCGGTTGGGCGTCGATCAGTGGCCCCCATGAGCCGGACGATGACGAAGACGATGCGTGGACGAACGAGACCAAGTGAATGGCGCGGCGGATAAAAACCGAATTCGAAACTGAGGCGATCCGGGGCGACCCCCGGGGCGCCCAAGTGAAACCTTGAGGGACTGGGTGTTTCGGGGGCGCCTTCATCGTCTGATCGAGTACGTCGACCATGACGTTTCCCTGCTTTGCCCGGTGCTTGCGCTGCTGCTTCACCGTCAGCGTCTCGTAACTCGTGGCCATCGTCCCGGCATGAGCGGCGCGTGTATTGCGGTTGCGGGTCGCGACGGCGAAGAATTTCAAGAATCGGCGCGTGGGCGCGTCGCCAACGACATGCTCGAGACGCCGCCATCCATCCTCAATTCGGCGGTCGGTTTTCCGGCGCCCTCCTCCCGGACGTCAGCCTGGGAGCTCTGGAGACTGGTCCGGGTTCGGCTCCAATACTGAGGAGCGGTGGTGTTCTGGATCGGCCTTCCTCGAGGAGGCATAGCTGATACAGAATCATTGCCGTGCTGGGGCGATCCCACGAATGCATTCTGTGGCAGGACGGAATACGAACAGCTTTTCACCTACCGGCGGCTCACAGGGAAACCCCTCACTTATTCATCGGACAAAGCGGCCAAAACCGGCCAACTTGGCTGTCGCAAGCGGACATCATGGTTGACGCGCTACATCGTGGCCTCGTTCGCACAAGGCCGGCGACAACACATGCCGTTTTACGCCATGGGGGCGTTCTACGCCTTCGTCGGCGGCATCCTCGCGGTTCGAGCCCGGCGCGCTCCCGCACGCCGGGCCGCATTCTCAGAACAGAACTTTCGCGCCCGCGACGAGGAACAGCTCGTCGCGCTTGCCGCCGCCAGCCTGGATCAGATCGGCGGTCTCGCCGAAGGCCGCTTCGTAATGCACGCCGACATAGGGCGAGAAGAGCCGGTCGATCACGTCATAGCTGAGCCTTGCGCCAATCTCGACCGTGGGCGCGAACGCGCCGAAATCGTGCCGGGCGTCGTCGGTCAGCGGCAGGTTGACCGTGATGCTCGGAGTCAGGATCAGCCGGTTGGTGATCAGTCCTTCGTAGTCGACTTCGAGGCGGACCACGGGATCGTCGGAGACGAAGAGATCAAGATCGACCTCGAACCATTGCGGCGCGAGGCCATGAAGCCCGATCACGCCGTCGATGCGGTTCGGGCCTTTCGGCGCGTCGATCCGCACGCCGGCCGCCAAGTCGAAGAACGGGGTGATCGGCGTCTGGAGTCTCAGCTGGTTTTCGAAGGTTTCGAACGCGTTTTCGTCGAGATCGTATTCCGACTCGTTGCGCAGGAAGAGCTTCAATTCGTCCGTGCCGACATAGGCGTCCGCGTCCAGGGCCAGCAGCTTCACGCCATCGTCGAGCCGGACCTCCGCGCGTTCCGCCCGGAACCCCCAGTAGACCGCCGAGACCGGCTCCACCGCTTCGGCGGCTGAGCCGATGAACGCCGGAGCCAAGGCCCCGGCGAAGAGAAGGATTGCGTTTCTCATCGGATCATCCTCGCAGAGCGGCGGGCGCGGGCGCCGGTTTCGCTTCGGGCCCGCCCTCGACGATCACCTTGCGGAACATGCCGCCGGCCATGTGATAGGAGAGGTGGCAATGGAAGGCCCACTGGCCCGGCGCGTCCACCTCCGTTTCGGTATAGACGATGGTCCCCGGGGCGACGCTGATCGTGTGCTTGATCGGGTCGCGGACGCCGGAGCCGGTGTCGACGATCGACCACATGCCGTGAAGGTGCATCGGGTGCGCCATCATCGTCTCGTTGACGAACTTGAACCGGACCCGCTCGCCGTACTGGAGCACGATCGGGTCCGCGTCCTCGTATTTCACGCCGTTGATCGACCAGATATAGCGCTCCATGTTTCCGGTGAGCCGAATTTCGATCTCGCGCGTCGCCTCCCGGTCCGGAAAGAGCGGAGACTGCGCCTTGAGGTCCATGTAGGAGAGGAATTTCCCGCCCTCCGCCGCCGTCGGCGTGAGACCGCTTCCATTGGCGTAGAACGGGTCGTCGCTCGGCCCGCCCATGATCGAGCCGTCCGGCATCCGGTGGGCGCCGGGCGGCAATTCATCGTCCTTCATCGCGCCCATGGCGGAATGGTCCATTCCGGCCATTCCTCCGTCGGACATTTCGGCGGGCGTCTCGCCGGGCATCTCCATGCCGTCATGCATCCCGGCCATCATCGGATCCAACGCCATGTCGGCCATCGTCAGCAACGGGTCCGCGCGGAGCGGAGGCGGAGCGGGCGGGGTCAATCCGGCGGCGGAGGCGAGAACGCCCCGCGCCATCGTCGTCCTCCCCATGCTTTCGGCGATGATGTTGAACGCGCCTTCCTCGCGCGGGCGAACGATGACGTCATAAGTCTCCGCCACCGCGATGCGGAACTCCTCCACCTTCACCGGAGCCACGTCGTTGCCGTCGGCCTGAACCACGGTCATGTCCATTCCCGGAATCCGGATGTCGAAATAGGTCATCGCGGAGGAGTTGATGAAACGCAGCCGGATGCGCTCGCCGGGATCGAACCGGCCGGTCCAGGGGGTCGACGCGCCCCGCCCGTTGATCAGCGGAGAGACGCCCTGCACATCCTCGATATCGGTCGGCATCATCCGCATCTCGCCCCATTGCGCGCGATCCGCCAGCGTTTCCGCGACGCCGTTCTCCCCAGCGTCGGCGAAGAAGTCGATCAGGGTGCGCTGCTTGCGATTGTAGTAATCGGGCATCTGCTTCAGGTTGCGCATAACCCGCTCGCCCGAATGCGGGTGGGTATCGGTCAACTGCACCACGTATTCTCGATCGTAGCGGTACGGCTCGCGGGCGCTCGGCTCCAGGATGAGGGCGCCGTAGGCGCCGTCCGGCTCCTGAAGCCCGGTGTGGCTGTGGAACCAGTAGGTGCCGCTCTGCCTGATCGGAATGCGATAGGTGAAGGTCTCGCCCGGCGCGATTCCGTTGAAGGAAATGCCCGGCACGCCATCCTGCTCGAACGGCAGGATGATCCCGTGCCAGTGGATCGATGTCGATTCCGAGAGGTTGTTGGTGACGTTGATCACCACGTCCTCACCCTCCTTGAAGCGGAGGACTTTCGGCTCGGCCGAGCCGTTGTAGCCGATGCCGGTTTTGGTGAAGTCGCCGGTGTCGATCGTCACGCGGTCGACGGTGATGTCGTAGGTTCCGGCCGAGGCTGCGCCCGTGAAAGCGAGGCCTGTGGCGATGCCAAAAGCAACCGCTCGACGCATGGGTCCAGACGTCATGTCCAGTCTCCTGTCATTTGAGGATGGACGCGCGCACTCTGGCGCGCGCCGCGCCGCGCCGCTCAGCGGTTGAGGTTGAATTCGCCGACCATGCCGCTCTCGTAGTGGCCGGGCACCGTGCAGGCGAATTCGATCTCGCCCTGCTCGGGAAAGGTCCAAACAACCTCCCCACTCTTCCCCGGCTCCAGCAGGACCGAATTTGGCTCGTCATGCGTGCCGTGGCCCATCGATTCCTGCATGGATTTCCCGACATCGTAGTTGATCCGGTCCGCCTCCAGGACACCGTGTTCGACCATCATCAGCATCATCGACGCATGTTCCTCGATGGAGTCGGGCGTGCCGATCTGGAACTCATGCACGAGCCCGCCTTCGTTCTTCACCACGAAGCGGACGGTCTCGCCCGCCTTCACGGAAATCGTTTCCGGCTCGTAGCGATTGTCGCGCATCACGACTTCGACGGTGCGCGTCACTTTTGCTTTCGAGCCGGGCTCGCCATAGGCGGCTGCGCCATGCCCTCCGGGATGACCACCGGCGGCGAACGCCGCGCCGGTGAGTGCGAACGGGGAGAGGGTCACGGCGATCGCCGCGAGAATCTTGAACGTATTCATGTTGGTTCGATGTCCTGAATCCGAGAATCAATCGCATTGCGTCAGGCGCAATTCGCCCGACGAAAGGTCAGTCCTGCGTGATTTTCAGAGTCGGGGCGGGGGCGGGTCCGCCGCGAAGTCGCGGCCGCCGGCGGTCACATCCGGCGCGCCGAGTTGGCGCACCGTCGTGTAATCCAGTTCGGTGAACCCGGGCGCGCAATCCGCCGGAGCGATCGCCGGCGCGCAAATCGCCGTCGCGCAATGGCAAGGTTGAGCGGATTCCCCCGGCGCGCCGGTATCGGGCGCCATCGCCATATCGGCGCCAACGTGCGTGTGCGCGTGAATGGCGTGGCTCGCGTTCGAAGCGATCAATCGCTCCTGATCCATCCCCGCGCCGACGCCGTGCGCCGCGACGGGAGACCCCATCGTTGCAATGCAGAGCGCGAGGGCGAGGACCAGCCTGAGCATGTCGAGGGTATGTGAGCATCCTCGGCGCGGAGTCAAATCAATGAGTGCTTTCGCCGGCGATCTGCACGAAAAATGTTGGCGCCGGGCGGCCGCCTTGCGCGGCGCGAGGCAGTTTGAAGCGCGCAGTCAGGAACGATTGGTCATCCCTCGCGTTTCAGCCGCCCACAGGCGCGACGGGTGACCAGACCGATGGCGACCGGATACATTGGGTTCTTGGCATGTCCGTCGTCATATGAAATGGGACACCAGAGCGGCTTGATTTCCGGATGCCCCGTCACCGCCGCAGCTTGCTGCTCATTCGCCGATCCTGGCGCGGTTGCTGCAATACCACCAACAACCAGGCCGCCAAGCGCCAGAACAACGGCAAACAGTAAGGCGCCCCGTAGCGCCGCCGCCAAGAGGCGGCGCCATGGCTTCTGTCCGCGAATATTCGACGCCAATGCCATGTCATAAGGCTGCTCTGAGAGACCCAATTGGCTGTCCAAGTTTTTGCAAATATGCAGCGAGCCGATCTAAATCAAGCTCGATGTTTCCGAGGCACCGAAATAGAATTTTGAACTGGCCCCCCTTTCGACCGGAAACTCATGCATAGTGATCTGCTCCCCGGTCGTCCCTCGTCGAGCGAAACAACGACCATCTGGAATCCGATTCTCGTGGTTGAACAGATGCGGGGTTTGTTACGCAGCGCGATCAGCCGCGAGATGCGCCGAACGCCGGAAGGGGTCAGCGCTGGCCGCAAGAGATAGCAAGGTGCTGAGTCTGCTCGGACTCCTTCGCGGTTGCTCGTTTCGAACCCAAATGGAATTCGCATGGCGCCGCAACGAATAGCTCCCTTCTTCAATCAATAACTATGATTCCGACCTGTTTGGATTCGTGCTCAGGTTCGACATGGATTGTAATCCGAGCATCCTCCAATGCGGCCTTCAAGGCGCTCTCGATCCGATCGCAGATTTCATGCGCTTCGAAAACCGTCGTCTCTCCGAGCATGACGAGATGAAAATCTATAAAGATCGCCGATCCTGCATGGCGAGTCCGAAGATCGTGAGCCTCGACCGCGCCATCCGCCTTCGACGCGATGATTTCACGGATGCTGATAAGCATTTCTTCTGACACAGCCTCATCCATGAGGCCGCTCAGAGATTCTTTGACAATCTTCGAGCCCGACCAGAGGATGTGGACAGCCACGAGGGCGGCCAGAGCCGGGTCAAGGATCCACCACCCGGTTGCAATTGCGAGAAGAATGCCAGCGGCCACGCCGACGGAGGTCAGAACATCCGTAAACAGATGTTTTCCGTCAGCCACCAAGGCCGGAGACCTTCGTTTTCTTCCATGAGTGACCAGAATCCAAGCCCAAAACCCGTTGATTGCTGTGGCGCCGAGATTCACGGCGAGCCCTTCGAACGGCGCGTCGAGCGCGACAGGCAGCATGAACCCGAAATAGGCCTCCCGAAGGATCAGAAGCGCGGCCATGATGATCATCACGCCTTCAAGGACCGCACTGAAAAATTCAGCCTTATGGTGGCCGTAAGGATGGCCGGCGTCGGCGGGCTTGGCCGCGATGTGAATGGCGATGAGAGCGGCGAACGCAGTCGCTACATTGACCGTGCTTTCGAGCGCGTCCGATAAAAGTGCGACCGAGCCCGTCATCCAATAGGCGAGAGCTTTCAAGCCCATGACAACGAAGCCGACGAAAATGCTGCCGATCGCAAGCTTGATGGTGGTCGTCATGGCGGTCCTTCTTGTCGCCTACCACATCAGAAAAGCGACTCGGGAGATAGCTGTAAATAATTGGTTCCGCGAATGAAAATCAAACTCAACATCAGCCGGATCAGCCATGAACGCTGATCGCCGCCCGATGGCGGGTCGGCTACGCGCCGCAGCTATACGTAGCGTTCGGCCTAAGCTTCGTTTGGTGGATAACAGGGAGAGCTTTTCAGTCCCTTGACCTTCCCGCGGGGGAACGTCCCACCTGTCAGCAGATCAAAGGAGAAACCCATGATCAGATTCTGTGTTCCCGAGATGGTTTGCGGACATTGCACCGCCGCAATCGAGAAAGCGATCAAGTCGATCGACCCGACCGCGAAGGTGGCTTGCGACCTGGCGTCAAGCAGTGTGCAGGTTGAGAGCTTCCTGAGTGAGCGGGCGCTTGCGGAGGCGATCCGCAGCGCGGGCTATGACGTCAAGACAGCCGCAACGATCTGACAGGAAGACGGGCGCCGGCGCATTGCGGCGCCCGTCGCGGATCTGACGCGCTGGATCCGTTCAGTCGCTCCGCCGAGCTTCATCCATGATGCCCTTCCAGCTGTTTCTGTTCGACGCAACCGGGAACAAGGTTGTCCCCGATCACGAATGACGGTGTGCCATTGAACCCGAGCGCCTGCGTCAGCCTCATCGATTGATCAATATGTCGCTGCACTTCCGGCGCATCCATGTCGGCGCGAAGCTTGTCGAGGTCGAGCCCGATCTCCATGGCCACCCGCAGAACGGACGCCTCGATGGCGGGCTCCTCCAACCTCATCAGGGCCCAATGGAAGTCTTCGTACTTACCCTGTTCGCGCCCGGCCAGCGCCGCCTTGGCGACGAAGACCGACCCTTCGTTGAGAATTGGCCATTCCCGATAAACGAGCCGGACATCCGGATCCGCTTTGAGCAGTCCCTGCACCTCCGACATCGCGCGTCGACAATAGGGGCAGTTGTAGTCGAAGACTTCCACCACGGTGACATCGCCATCGGGGTTGCCCAGCACCGGCGCATTCGGGTTTTGCTCCAGCAACTGACGCTGGTTCTCGAGCACATCTGCTTGCGCCTCGGCCTGCATGGCCGCCTGCTCTTGCTCGAGGAGCTGCACCGCCTCCATGACGATACGCGGGTTCTCCCGGATAGCCTCGAGCGCCAGTTCCTTGATACGCTTTTATCCCAGTTCCTGAGCGATTGCGGGCGGAGGGGCGAGAAGAATGCCGAGCATGAGCACGGTCGGACGAAACTATCGCATGGTCAGTTTCCCTGGTGTTGGCGCGCGGCGTCGCTGCGGGCGGCCTGACCTTCACGCTGCCGGTCGGGCCATGTGGATTTGATGTAGGCGAGGATGTCCCAGATCTGCGCGTCGGTCAGCTGATCGCCGAAGCCGGGCATGCCGCTTTGGAACTCTACACCAAGCTGAGTGAGGGCGGCCTCGCCGCCCAGTTTGGTGTAGTCGAACAGCGTGCCATCCGGATGATGCCAGGTATGCCCGGTCTCGTCGTGTGGCGGCGCCGGCAAGACGCCATCCGGGCCAGGCGAGCGCCAATCAGGCTGACCTTCGAGGTTCGCCCCATGACAGGACGCGCAATACTCTCCATACAGTCGTTCACCTCCGGCGAGATCGACAGCTTGCGGCGCCGCGGTGGTCCGGGCCGGATCTTGCGCCACCACCCAGACGCCGATGCCGGCCGCCGCGAACAGCGCCGCGGGGAGGATCACGGACTTTCGCGTCATGTCGTCATCAACCAGGTCGCCATCCCGGGAGCCGCGCCACAGAGACTCTGCGCCACCCTTCCGGCGGACCGATCATGCGCCTGAGACCAGCAGGTCTCGGCGTTCGACAAGACGAAATCGTCGTCGAAGCTACGGTCCGACTCCACGGCCGGTTGCGCCAGTCCGGCCACGCCGCCCGTCACATTGTCTGTCCGAACTTCGCGCCAGTGGATGAAGCTTGCCAGCGACAATCCGGTCAGGGACGCGCGCCGCATCCGGGCGCCTTGGCGGAGTCGCAGTTCGGGGTCGGGCGTCGTTCCACCGTCGCCCCAGATCTCAGTTTCGGGGTAAGGGGTCGGCGCCAACCGAACATTCGCCTCATTCACTCTCGGCCAGGGCGAATGCGGTGTTGCGGCCATGGGCATTCAGGGCGATCCGAGAACTGTGGCCGCGCCCTGCGTCAGGATTGTTCCGCGTGTCGTCATTGTTGTTGGCTCCTGTAGGAAGCAGGGCGGCAAATCACCGTCCGGTCAGTCACTTTCTGGTCCAGCTCATTGGCGGCGACGGCTGGCGCATCGTCCGCCGGTCAAAAGATGCCGTTCTCTCGCTGAAGTTCGCGGACGTAGCGCGCGATCGATTTCATGTTGGCGTTGGTCAGTCCTTTGACGGGCGGCATGTCGCCGAAATTCCAGTGATGCGCTCTGACGCCGTTCCTGGCGGCCGCTATAAAGGCCATGTCGGAGTGATGGTTCGGCTCGTAGATCTTATGGACAAGCGGCGGCGCGACACCGTTCTGGCCAGCCGCGTCGGTCCCGTGACATACAGCGCATTTCGCGTCGAACACCCGCTTGCCGGTCTGCGCGTCAGGCGACAGGTCCGCAGGCAACGAAACCGCCACAATGGGCGCGCGCTCGGCAAGATCGCCGTTGCCCGGCGGCGTCATGGAATGGTTTGTGCGTTGCGGGGCCTGTTTCGCCATGATCCAATAGACGCCAATTCCGCCCAGAATGAGGAAGGCGATGATCGCCAGAACAACTTTGTTCATATACTCTCTGTATCAGATCGTTTTTACTTGCGTTCCGACAGGCGTTCGCCTGACTTATCTTCAGGATCTGTTTCTTTGCGAATGCTTACGCAGCCGTTCGAGAGCCTGCGGTCGGTCCTGTTGAGAATTTGTTCCCCCATAGGCCGCCTCCTGCATTCGCCTCGTCTGTCGGCAGGACGTAAACAACCTTCCCGCGCTGGAGGGTCAAGCGTGAGGGGCTGACAATATAGTGAACTCTGTATCAGTTTGTAACGTTGACCTTCCTGCGCAGGAAGCCTCTATCCTCAGGTCAACGTGACAAAGACTTGAAAAGATGGATGAAGTCGAGAGTTCGAAGAACGCTCGAATATCTGAAGAGGTGATGAGATACGGCATGTGGGCCTGGTGCGGTGCGATGCTGAGTTCAGTCGCCGCCTGTTTCGCGATGGGTGGTGATTCCGGTGACGTGGTCGACAGCGCCATCCTGTCCGCGCCATTGCTTGTCTCCGCCGGTGTTCATCTGGTGATTTCGACCACTGGATCGCCAACTCTTGCGTTGCCGCGCGAGGGGCGCAAGGGAGAGAGCCGCCTGATCTTCCTTTAACGCCAAATCGGACGCGAGGGTCTCATGATCAGTACGGCGCCGGGCGCACGAGGCGCCGTTGAAGGGGGTCATCAGACATGAATCCACGGCGAAGAACATTGCTGGCCCTGTCCGGTCTGGCGGTGGCCTACTCAGGATGGAGCTATCTTCCTGACTGGGGCTGGGGCGACGGGGATCTGTCATTCGAGCCCATGGACGACCCGCCGGGCTTTCGCAGGCTTGCAGCGGGCGAAAGCACCGCCGGGTTTGACCTGTTCGTCGGCCTGGAGAAACGCGACGTCGCCCATCTCGCGGATGCGGAAGCTGAGGTCCGCGCAGATTTCCGCCACGCGCTTTACGGCGACCCGGCCACTTCGAGCGACATTGTCCCCATCGCATTCTTTTCAGACTATTATTGCGCGCCCTGTCGCATTCAGACCAGAACCTTGACCGCTCTCGAAGCGCGGCATCCAGACAATCTGAAGATCGTTTGGCGCGAGTTGCCGGAACTGGGCGAGCCGTCCATCCTGGCGGCCAAGGCGGCCCTGGCGGCGAAACGTCAGGGCGCCTACGCCGCCTTTCACGAGCGCCTCATGAAGTCGTCTTTTCAGGTGACGCCGGGATATATCGAGATGTTGGCCGAGAGCATCGGGGTGGATCACGCCCGACTGGTTTCGGACATGCAAAGCACAGAAATCGCCAGGGAACTGGAAAGCAGCGCGGCCATCGCACGCATTCTCGCGTTCATCGGAACGCCGGCGATCGTGATCGGCCATACCGTTATTCAGGGCCTGGTCGACGACAAAACGCTGATGAAGATCGTTGCTTTGGAGAAGGAGCGAGGGTGAAACATCGGATGCGCCAGGGTTTGATCGCCAGGATCCTGAAAACGGCGGGCGCCTGTATCGCTCCGCTCATCATGATCGCCGCCGCCGTGGTCGGCACGGCGGAAGCGGTGAGCGCCGCCTCATCGAAGAGTTTTGCAAACCCCGCGATCGAGGCCCGGCTGATTTCCGTCGAAAACGGCGTTGAGCCGGATGCGGCGACCTTGTCGGCCGGGTTGCACCTCCGGTTGGGCGAGGATTGGAAGACCTACTGGCGCTCGCCAGGCGAGGTCGGCTTTCCGCCGTCGATCGACTGGGCCGGATCGGAAAACGTGGCCGAGGTTGATTTTCTCTGGCCCGCGCCGGAGCGTTTCACCGCATTCGGGATCGAGAACTTCGGCTATCATGACCAGGTCGTGTTTCCACTCCGCGTCTCGCTTTCGGAGTGGGGAGAGCCGGTGCGGCTCATGGCGCGCGTCAAACTGCTCGTCTGCTCCACCATCTGCGTTCCGCAAGATTTCGAACTGACGCTCGATCTGCCGCGGGCCAGTGGGATCGACGCGGACGCCGCGGCGCTGATCTCCGCCTATGCCGCCAGGGCGCCCGACGAGGGGAGCGCGAGCGACATCTCGATCGAAACAGCCCACATGGACAGCGCCGGAACCGCGCTGACAATGACCGCCCGCAGCGAACGCCCCTTCACCGATCCGGATGTTTTTGTCGAACTCGGGGACGGCGCAGCCTTTGGACGGCCCGATATCCGGCTGGGAGAGGGCGGGCGCCTGCTCTGGGCGCGTCTGCCGATGCTTGCCGCGCCCGAGGATCCGCCAGCGGTGCGGATCACCGTGACCGATGGCGCCCGCGCGGCGACGCTGACGCCGGAATGGACCGCCGCCGCCGCGCCGCCCTATGCGTTGGACCGGGTGCTGACGGGATTGAGCGATCTGGCCTGGATCGCCGTCATCGCGTTCTTTGGCGGCGTCATCCTGAACGCCATGCCGTGCGTCCTGCCGGTGCTGTCGATCAAGCTTTCGTCGGCGGTGGCGGCGCGCGATTACTCGCCCGGCCGGATCCGCGCCGGCTTTGCGGTCTCGGCGCTTGGCGTGCTGGCTTTCATGTGGGTGCTCGCGGCCGGAACGCTCACTGCGCGCGGGTTGGGCATGACGGTTGGCTGGGGCCTCCAATTCCAGAACCCCGTCTTTCTCGCGCTGATGCTGATCATCCTCATTGTGTTTGCGGCGAACCTCTTCGGCGCATTCGGGATTGCGCTGCCGTCATCGATGCAGACCCGCCTCGCCCGGGCGAGCGGGAGCCGCAGCTACGGCGGAGACCTGGCCACGGGGGCTTTCGCCGCTGTTCTCGCCACGCCCTGTTCTGCACCGTTTCTCGGCACGGCGGTGGCCTTTGCGCTCGCCGGGCGGCCTGTCGATATCGCGGTGATCTTCACAGCGCTCGGACTTGGGCTGGCCCTGCCGTATCTTGTTGTGGCGGCGTTCCCCGGCGTGATCCGGCGGCTGCCGAAGCCGGGGCGATGGATGCTTTGGCTGAAGGCCGGCCTCGGGCTCGCCCTCGCCGCGACCGCGGCGTGGCTTTTTTGGGTCCTGATCGGCGTCGGCGGCGCATGGGCGGCCCTGTCGGTCGCGGTGGCGAGCGCGCTGCTTGTCGCAGTCCTGTTGTCGCGTCGCGGGCCCGCGGTTTGGCGCGGCGTCGCGGCGGTCGTCATCGCCGGAACCGCTCTGGCGCTTTCCGGCTGGCTTTCTGAAGGCGATATTCCAGCGAACCGCGTCGCCGCCGACTGGACTTCCTTCGACCGGTCTCTCATCGCCGGGCGCGTCTCGCGCGGCGAGGTCGTGTTCGTCGACATAACCGCCGACTGGTGTCTCACCTGCAAGGCCAACAAGGCGCTGGTGCTGGACCGCGAACCTGTCGCCTCGGCGCTGCGCGCTCCCGGTGTGGTTGCGATGCAGGCGGACTGGACGCGGCCGGACGAGTCCGTATCGCGCTACCTGGAGAGCTTCGGTCGTTACGGGATACCATTCAACGTCGTCTATGGCCCGGGCGCGCCCGAAGGCGTCGTCCTGCCCGAGCTGCTGACGACAGAGGGGGTGATGGACACCCTGCGGAACGCAGCGAAAACGCGGATGGTGGCGAAACGATGACCCGTTGACCGCTCCAAAAGCGGCCTGGCGTCCGGGCGGGCGGGGCGATGTCCGGGAGCGTCTCGCCACATTTCTCGTTGAGGATAATTCCCAACCTGTCTTGCTGTGCGGTTGAAATGAGATTCCCGCTGCGACGATCGCTCGCTGGATCGGAGATTCGACTGCGGCGCCTGGAATGGGCGCGACCGGCCCGATCCGCTCCCGCGCGCCGCCCGGGCCTTCCAGCCGGGCGCGGGCATTTTCAGGCTTGTTCTTACAGTTGATGCTTATCAGGCGCATGCGGCCGCGTTGGACCATTCCTGTCAGGACGGCATCCGATGTCAGCGTTCCAGTTTCGCCTTGCGCCGCTCATATTCGTCGTCGTCGATCTCGCCCCGGGCGTAACGCTCCCGCAGAATATCGAGCGGGTTGGGCGGGCCCGCGCTGTCGGACCGACTCGAAAATCTCCGGACGGCCAATACGATCAGGCCGATGATCAGCCCCCAGAACACCACCATCATCAGGCCGCCAAATATCCAGTGACCACCTCCCCACATGTGACCGAAGCCGTCCGGCCAACTATCTGCGGGAGCGGCCAATGCAGGACTGGCGAGGGAAATCACGGAGAAGGCGCCGGCGATAACCATGCGTTTCATCATGATCATCTCCTTTCTTTTGGCGATTATATACTTGACAAAGCAGTCCTTGATTCGCATACAGATATCAGGGAGATACGATATGAAACTATTGAAAACCACGATCACGGACGTTCCTACGGGATATCGCGTGGAGATGTCCTTTGCGCATCCAGACGACGCGACGGAAGATAGTCCGGAACGCTATTTTCAGTTCCGTCTTGATGTTGACTCTGGACGAGTTGGATCCCCGCCGCTTGCAGAATTGCAGCTAGTCGCCCTTCGGACTCTGCGACGCGCAATAGACGAACAAATTCCCCACTTCGAAGACAACTAAGGTCAAGTTCTCTCGCATATTCAGCAAGGCATTCCGCCATGAAACTCTCCGATCCTATCTTCACCGACCCTGACGACGCTCGCGCGTATCTTGAGGCGCAGCGCTGGCCCCATGGCGTTACCTGCCCGCACTGCGGCGGCACCGAGAAATGCACAAAGATGGAAGGCGCGAAGCATCGCCCCGGCCTCTACCAGTGCGGAGACTGCCGCAAACAGTTCACCGTGACTGTCGGCACCGTCTTCGAGCGCTCCAAGGTTCCGCTCAACAAGTGGCTTCTCGCGGCGCACCTGATGGCGTCCAGCAAGAAGGGCATCAGCGCCCACCAGCTTCACCGCTCCATCGGCGTCACTTACAAGACCGCGTGGTTCATGTTCCACCGCATCCGCGAGGCCATGCGTTCAGACGATGATGTGAGCATGTTCGGCGGGGGCGGCGGCGTCGTGGAGGTCGATGAAACCTTCATCGGGCGCGACAAGTCCAAGAAACCCCTCGGCATGAAGAAGGGCCGCGGTCATCACCACAAATACAAAATCCTGTCTCTCGTTGACCGCTCCACCGGCAAGGTGAAGTCAGTCGTCGTGGACGATCTCAAACAGACCACGCTTCTGCCCATCCTGCGCGAGAACATCGCCAAGGAGGCCGTCGTCTACACCGACGAGGCCAAGCAATATGTGAACCTGAAGCGCGATTTCGCAACGCATGACTTCACCACTCACGGGCGCGGCGAATACGTTCGCGGCGGAGTCCACACGAACACGATTGAAGGCTACTTCTCCATCTTCAAGCGCGGGATGAAAGGCACCTACCAGCACTGCGGACGCCAGCATCTGCATCGCTACGCCGCTGAGTTCGAGTTCCGCTACAACAACCGCACCGCTCACCATGTCACCGACACGGAACGCGCCGCTCTCATCCTCAAGGGCGCTGAAGGCAAGCGGCTCACCTATCGACGGCCTGACCCGCGGCCGAGCGCCTAAACAGCGCTGGAGTCGAAAGGGGTTTCAGCGCTTGCTGCGCTCCTTGCTGGACTCACCGTCAGATTCCGATTGATCCTTCTCAGATGCCGAAGCCTCCTTGTGGGGCTTCGGCTTCATCCGCAGGAGGTTTTTTACGGTGTCCTCAAATGCCTCATCTTCAGGTTTCAATCCCCAAAACCCCTATTTGACTGGCGTGTTCGCAAAGATGCACCGGGCGTGGCATCACATACAAGACCTCGACCTCATCTTCGAAAGATGGATCAAAACACAGCCTTGGTCTGTCGAGACTGAATGTAATGCAGAGGGAAGACCAAAGCGCCTCGTCTTCAGAATCCACTCTCCCATTCCCGCCGAAGCCGGACTCGTTGTCGGCGACGCCCTGCACAATCTTCGATCCGCCCTGGATCACCTCGCCGGAGTCGCGGCGACCAGAAACGGAAGATCGACGAAAGGCGTCTATTTCCCCGTTGCCCCAAACGAGGCCAGCTTCCCGTCCGCCAGCGCCGACAAACTCAGGAAGTGTCCAGATGTTTTCCGGTCTTTCGTGGCAGGTTTGCACCCATATGGCGGAGGGAACGAGGCAATCCACACTCTCCACCACCTCGACATTCTCGATAAACACCAAGTGCTCGCGCCAATATGCGTGAGCACCAATCTTACCATCGACGCTGACCAAGGGTTCTATGGGGCGGTTGATCTTTCTCGCACGACTGAGCCGGTCCGCGTTTCCCTCGATAGCATAGGCGACGGCGACACAATACTTGACTACACTGCATCCTTCAGGGCGCCATCTCCAACAGAAGTCCACACAAAGTGCAGTCTTTCTGTAGTCTTCTCCAATGAATCCCCCGCCGCTGGCAAAAATATCGGCAAGACGGTCCACTGGCTTTTCAAGGAGGTCGAGAGAATCGTGATGCTGGCGGAAATTAATCATTTTCGGTAGGATCTGCTTTCTCAAGTATATAGTCGCCTTTCTTTTGTTTGGGGGCTCGATTCGAGTGGCAGCGTCACCGTCGCGACGAGGCCATTTTCACTCCGGTTCGCCAGGCTGACCTCGCCGCCATGCGCCCGAACGATCGTCCGGGCGATCGACAGGCCGAGGCCGGTGCCTCCCGTTTCGCGCGATCGAGATTTTTCAAGTCTGACGAACGGCTCGAACACCTGTTCCAGATCGGTTTCCGGAATACCGGGGCCGTCGTCGGAAATCGTGATGAACGCGTGATCGGAATCGCGCCCGAAGGCGACATGAGCCGCGCCGCCGTAACGCTGCGCGTTCTCGATGATGTTGCGCAGGGCCCGGCGCAGCGCCTGCGGCCGCAGGCGCAGAGGAACTGCGCCGTTCTCCTCCAGAGTGAAGCTGTCCATCATGTCCGACCGGAGGCGCGCAAGATATGCGCCGAGGTCCACCGTCTCATAGCTTTCCGCGCTGGCCATCCCTCGCGCGAAGGCCAGCGTCGCATCGACCATCTCCTGCATTTCTTCGATCGAGACGATCAGGCTGTCGCGCGTTTCATCTTCCTCGACCATTTCGGCGCGCACCCGCAGAGCAGTCAGGGGTGACCGCAGGTCGTGGCCCAGAGCCGCCAGGAGCTGCGTGCGATCCGCGATGAAGCGGGTCAGCCTGTCCTGCATCCGGTTGAACGCGCGGGTCAGGTCGCGCACTTCCCCAGGGCCGATCAGCGGCAATGGTTTCAAATCCTCGCCGCGCCCGAGGTGGTCGGCGGCGCGCGAGACGCGAAGCAGCGGCCCGGTCAGGCGCGCGAGCAGAAACCAGAAAGCCGTCACCAGAATGATGGCGGCCGTCATCCCGAAGCTTACGAAGGACACCCACGGCCATTGCAGCGGCGGCCGCTCAAAGCGGGTGCCGACATTCAGCCATCCGCCATCCGTCAGCGCGATCGAGACCTGCATCTCGACCGCAGACAACTCTCCGCGCATCATCGCGAGATGCATCTTCGCCATTTCCGGCGCGAGATGCATCATCGGCATTATACCATGGTCGACCTCGTGCAACTCGACCCGGATCTCGCGCTTATCCCCGCCGCCGAGAAGGCCGCGGATCCGGGCCTCGACGGCGCCGTCGTCCGCATGGTCATCATGATCGACAATCGGCGCATCCGACAGATCGAAGCGCACCAGCGGCGAATTCGCGGCGCGCAGAATGGCCGGGCGCAAGCCTTCGGGCGCTTCTTCGATCAGACGCGCCACATTGGCGGCGCGACCCGCCGCCTCGAAACCGAGCGCGGCGCGCACGGCGAGGCTGCGTTCGTCCACGAAAAGCCACAGGCTGACCGCCTGGGCCACGGCCAGGGCCGCAATGATCAGCAGGATCAACTGCATACGCAAGCTGTCGAGCAGCCGGGGCATCAGCGCGCCTCTTCGACATCGGCGACCAGACAATAGCCGCCGCCGCGCACCGTGGTGATAAGACGCGGCCGCGCCGGATCGGGCTCGATCTTGCGGCGCAACCGGCTGATCTGATTGTCGATGGTCCGATCGAAGATCGAGGCCGACCGGCCCGCCGTGAGGTCGAGCAGCTGATCGCGGGTGAGCACGAGCCGAGGACGCTCCAGCATCACCGTGAGCAGCCTGAATTCGGCTCCGGTCAGATCGACCTTCTCACCGTCTTCCCCCGTGAGTAACCGACTGTCAGCATCCAGGATCCAATGCGCAAATGCGATGCGTCGACCCGAAAGCTCGCCCGCATAGGGTTCGGGCTGAGCGGCGCGGCGCAGGATGGCCTTGATCCGGGCCAGCAGTTCGCGCGGGTTGAAGGGCTTGCCGAGGTAGTCATCGGCGCCGATCTCGAGCCCGACGATCCGGTCGGTGTCTTCGCCAAGAGCGGTCAGCATCAGGATAGGGGCCGAACCTTTCGCCGAAAGCCGCCGGCAGACCGAAAGCCCGTCCTCGCCCGGCATCATGACATCCAGCACGATCAGGTCGAACCGCCCGGTCGCGAGTTTCGCGTCCATATCGGCGGCGTCGCGCGCCGCCGTCGCGCGCATTCCGTTTCTTTCCAAGTAGCGCGTGACCGAGTCGCGGATCTCGCGGTGGTCGTCCACGACAAGGATATGGGGCAGTTCAGTCATGATGTCTCTTTTAGGGGATACAGAGCCGCTTTCCCGAAGAGATTTGTCACGGAATGTAACAGAGACGGCGATTGCGACCGAGCGATACAAATCCGCTGCTCGCCGGGCGTTATATTACGGCCTGACATCGCCATATGTGATCCATCGCAACCAACTCACGAGGCAATCATCATGAACCGCAGAACTCTTCTGGCGGCGACTGTGCTGGCGGCAACCGCCGTCGGCGGGACCGCTTTCGCGGATTCCCATCACGGTCATAAAGGTCAACCCGGGCCGAACGCCAGCGCCGGCATGGCGATGGATGATGGCGGCCCCGGCATGATGGACGGCATGGCTGGGATGTCCGGCATGATGGCCATGATGCAGCGCATGCATGGCGACATGATGGGCGATGGCATGATGGGGGGCGGAATGGGTCCGATGGGCGGAATGATGATGATGTTCGACGCCGATGGCGACGGCGTCGTAACGCCCGAAGAACTGCGCGCAGGATTGCAGGCCAAACTGATCGAATACGACACCGACGGCGACGGGTCTCTCTCCATCGCCGAGTTCGAGCCGCTGCATAGCGCGATGATCCGTAAAATGATGGTGCGCCGGTTCCAGCATCTCGATACCGACGGCGACGGCTCCGTCACCGCCGAAGAACTGACCGCGCCGGCGGACAAGATGGAACGCATGCAGAAGATGCGCGCCAGTCAGGAGCGGATGCAGGGTCAGCCCGGCGGTGGTCCGGGAATGGGCGACGGCGCCAGGATGAAAGATAAGTGAGGCCTTCGGCGTCGGCGAAACGCCGACGCCGGAACCGCCGGGCGTGAATGGAGGTTGTCATGATGGGTTTCGGCATGGGCGGCGTCTGGATGCTGCTCGCCATCATATTCGTCGTCCTCGGGATCCTGGCGCTGGTCAAATATCTGTCCAAGTGACCGAAAAGGAGATCGAAATGAGCTACACCTATGACCGCACCCTGAAAGACGTCGGCATCGACGACGCCGAATTGCGCGTCCGCGACGCGCTGGCGAAAAGGGGCTTCGGCATCCTGACCGAGATCGACGTCAAGGCGACGATGAAAAAGAAGCTTGACGCTGAGATGGAGCCCTACCGCATCCTCGGGGCCTGCAACCCGGAGATGGCCCACAAAGCCATCGGGATCGAGCCGCGGGTTGGCGCGATGCTGCCCTGCAATGTCATCTTACGCCAGGTGGACGGCGGCACAGAAATCAGCGCCATCGATCCGGTGGCGTCCATGCAGGCCATCGACAACGACCAACTGCACAAGATCGCGGGCGAGGTGCGGGACATGATGCGTGCGGCTGTCGACGCCGCCTGAGGCGAGTCGACATGTGCTGCGGCGAGGAAAAGACCCGACCGATGACAATGACGCGGCGCGATCTCATGATGGCTGTCAGCGCGGCCGGTTTCGCCGCCGGGCTGCCGCGACCGATCCAGGCTCGGGCCGGAGGCGGCGTCCTGCAGATGCCGCCTTTGCTCGACGTGACCTATTCCAGCGCCTTCGACCTTATCGCGCGGGCTGGAGAGACGGCCTTCATGGGGCGCGCCGCTTCGTCAACCTGGGGCTTTAACGACCAGACGTTTCTGGGACCGACACTGAGACTTGCCGCGGACGGGGCTGTTGCGGCCTCTGTCACCAACCTTTTGACTGAGCCATTCGCCCTGCATTGGCATGGCCTTCTGGCGCCCGGCCATGCGGATGGCGGACCGCACCTGCCGATCACACCTGACGGGAAATGGTCGATCGAACTGGATATCAATCAGCCGCCAGCAACAATCTGGTATCATTCGCACACCCACTCGCGCACCGCGGATCATGTTCAGAAGGGTCTTGCCGGTGTCATCCAGCTGACGGATGGACGCGACGACGAGCGTGGTTTGCCAGCGGAATACGGGATCGATGACCTGACCCTGGTGATCCAGGACCGGCGTTTCGACGGGCGTGGACGAATGATCTACGACCCCGGCATGCGCGACGAGATGATGGGCCTTACCGGCGATATGATCCTGGTCAACGGCCAGGTGAACGCACGGGCCGTGGCGCCGCGGGGTATCGTGCGCCTGCGGCTGCCCAACGGCTCGAACGCGCGAATCTACGATCTTGCTTCACGCGCGGGGCGGTCATTGCACCTTATCGCCACAGACACGGGCTTTCTGGATCGACCCACGGCTCTGAAAACACTGCGTTTGGCGCCCGGAGAGCGGGCGGAGGTGCTGATTGATTTCACCGATGGCGCCGATGATGTCCTGGTTAGCGGCCCGAACCCCAATGGCGGCATGATGGGTGGGATGATGGGGCAGCGTGGAATGATGGGCGGCATGATGCGGGGGCGTGGCATGATGGGCCGCGCGGAGGAGGCCGGCTTCGATATCCTGCCAACCGAGGTGGACAGCACACGCGCCACCCGGGTCGATCGCCTGCCCGAGAATCTTGGCGGCGCAATGCCCGATTTGGATACACGGAACGCGCCCCGGCGCGACATTACACTCCAGACCGGCATGGGCGGGATGATGCGACGGAGCGGCAACCGGCATTCCATCAACGGTCAGCCGTTCGATATGGACAGACTGAATTTCAGCGTGCGAAAGGGCGCCACCGAAATCTGGAAAATCGAAGGTCAGATGATGGCGCATCCGCTGCACATCCATGGTGTGATGTTCCAGGTTTTGAGCGAGAATGGTGGCCCGGTATCGCCCCGAAATCGGGTCTGGAAAGACACGGTGCTGGTGGACGGACGCGTCGAGATCGCGGTGCGGTTTGATCAGTCGGCAACCACGGACACGCCGTTCATGTTCCATCGCCACATACTCGAACACGAGGATGGCGGCATGATGGGCCAGTTTGCCGTGACTTGAGCAGGCAGGGAAGAGGAGGGTTTGGACTTCCCATTTGAGGGAATCGCCACATTGCAAATGACGTCATGGTGAACCTTGCCTCTCAATGAAATTACGCCTTGCGCCAGGAATAAGGACCGGCACATGCATTACGGTATGCCAATGAGGCCGAACGTCTTGGGCGGACGCTTGTTCACGAGCGCAGCGCTTGCTGGTGTCGATAGACTCGCGCCAGCATATTTCAGCAACCTGTATGTCGTCTGACACCTTGTCCTTTCCGCGTGGCGTTTCAAAAGGCCTGGTGGTGAAAATCGCCGTGGGCATGCTTCTGATCATCATCCTGGCGATGTGGTTTTTCGGTCCTCTTTCCGAGTTTCTGGAAAATCTCACCGGGGACAGAATATCCGGTTGGGTCGAGGCGGCCGGAGTATGGGGTCCACTCATCATCATTGCGTTGATGACGATCGCGATCGTCGCCACGCCGATTCCAAGTGCGCCGATCGCGCTGGCTGCCGGCGCAGCATACGGACATACACTTGGAACCATCTATATCGTCATCGGAGCAGAGCTTGGCGCTCTTGTCGCCTTCGGCCTGGCAAGGTTTTTGGGTCGCGACGTCCTGACCCGGTGGTTGGGTGACAAGGTGGACACAGGCTGGCTTGGATCACAGAACGCGCTGACGGTCACGGTTCTTGCCAGTCGGTTGATGCCTTTCATCTCTTTCGATATCGTCAGCTATGCAGCCGGGCTGAGTTGTCTGCATTTCTGGAGATTTTCCGTGGCGACGCTTGCTGGCGTCATTCCGGCAAGTTTTGTTCTGGCGCATTTCGGCAATGAAGCTGTCAGCAGGGAGCCGACGCGCGCCATCTGGGCGGCCGTCGGGCTGGGCGTTCTGACATTGACGCCTCTTGTCATCGTGGCAGTCGTCGACTGGCGTAAAAAACGTGGGCAACATGATTGAACGGCGCGCGCCCGGATGCGGCCGTTCTTGGGTCGCAAAGCACACCATCGGACGTTCTGGCGAAACGGCTGGTGCTTCTGTCGCCGTCGTTTTGCCGCCCATATACCGTCATGCGCCTGAATCGCCGGCGGTGTTTCAGCAGACTGGGTATCGGCAGGATTGGCGCGGCGCAGACATCACGCCTGCGAACGACGATCGTGGATACTATCGCCGACCGCACATGCTTTCCGCGGGAGATCCGGTTTGTAACATGTGTTGGGTCGCGCGCTCGACCGGGCAGGCGATTGAAACAGCGACAAATGCCGATCCGGCGAGGGATCAAGCTTGATGGCTTCCGAATATAAGGCGAACAGCATTACATTGTCTGGCGCCATCGCAATGGGCACCGGGGTGATGATCGGCGCCGGTATCTTCGCCCTGACAGGGCAGATCGCACAGCTCGCCGGGCCGCTCTTTCCGCTGTCTTTCGTAGTCGGCGCGATCGTGACCGCCTTCAGCGCCTATACCTACATCAAGATGTCCAATGCCTATCCATCGGCGGGCGGGATCGCGATGATCCTGCAAAAGGCCTATGGACCGACAACCATCGCCGCGGCGGCCGCGCTCCTCATGGCGCTTTCGATGGTCATCAACGAAAGCCTCGTCGCGAGAACCTTTGCCACGTATCTCTTACGCGGTCTGGGCATTGACCAATCCGGCTGGTTGGTTCCCGCACTCGGCGTGGGCCTCATCGTCTTTGCCTATCTCGTCAATGCCGCAGGCAACAAATCCGTCGGGCTGTTTTCGATCATCATGGCCATCATCAAGGTCGGCGGCATCGCGCTGTTCGGGGCGGCGGCGCTCTGGGCCGGCGACATCTCGTTCGAGGCTGCTTCCGACCAACAATCAACGCAAATCACCGGCTTCATTGCGTCCGTAGCGCTGTCAATCCTCGCGTTCAAGGGATTCACGACGATCACCAACAGCGGCGCCGAAGTCACCGAGCCGCATCGCAATGTCGGACGGGCGATCATCGTATCCATCGGTCTCTGCGTCATCGTCTATCTGCTGGTTGCATTCGCCGTGGGATCCAATCTGACACTGGAGCAGATCATCGCCGCCAAGGACTATGCCCTGGCGGAAGCTGCGGGTCCGACCCTCGGCCAGACCGGCTTCTATCTGACTGTCCTGTTAGCCATCGTCGCCACCTCCTCGGGCCTGATCGCGAGCATCTTTGCGGTTTCCCGCATGCTCGCCATGCTGACCGATATGAAGCTGATCCCCCACAGCCATTTCGGCATGCCGGGGATGATCCGCGATCATACGCTGGTCTACACCGTGGTGATCGCCAGCTTTCTGACGGTGTTTTTCGATCTCAGCCGGATCGCCTCGCTCGGCGCGTTCTTCTATCTGGTGATGGATATCATCATCCAATGGGGGGTGTTTCGCCATCTGAGGCAAGATATCAAAGCGACTGGATGGATAATACTCAGTGCGATCGCGTTGGATGTCGTCGTGCTGTCGGTCTTTGCCGGGTTGAAATGGCAAAGCGACCCACTCATTGTGCTTGTCTCGCTCGGAATGATGGCGGTCGTCTTTGCCTTTGAATGGTTATTCCTGCGTCATCGCCCAAGCGACAAGGTCAAGCCTCAATCTCATTCGCACCTGTAGGAATGCAAGCAAGGTTGACCACCGCCAGGGCAATCCGCCTGTTTCAGACGATACGACGGTCACCACATTCCGCCAGCGTGGTTCCATCATCGACCCGCTGACCAAGATCACCCGCGCCGGAGCTCGGCGCATACGGATGGCGGCGCTGAAGGCGGAGGCCGACGGCTTTGTCGCCATGTTTTCCGCGGACCTGCTTGGCGATTGTCGTCGTACTGCGGCTCATGGACTCAGACTCGGTGACCATCGGCTGCGGTAGCGAGGTCATTACCCGTCATCCGCGCAGCTACGAGCGCGAGGACATGATCTTCGATCCCTTCCAGTGCCTTCCGCTGATCGAAAGGAAGATCAACTCGTTCGATCAGGTCGCGCCACTGGACGGACGGGGGCCGCCGTCCGAGTTCGCGACCCTGCACCGGTTGAAGGAAGCACGGATGATCAAGACTGAGTGGACGATCTACCGACGACATCACCGACATGGTGTCTCGGGGTGACGCCGCCGATCCAGGGCGATCATTTCCGATACTACTGGGATGGCGCGCAGCTCGCCTTCGTCGCAAAAACGACCGGTGACCGCGCGACCTTCGGATTGCGGATCTCGTGAGCGCCGCTCCCAGTTGCGGGTCGGCGACCCAAAGACGACGAGCGCATGCGGTGTCGATCTCAATCATGCCAAATGTGGGCATGGGATCGAAGGGCAAGGTGACATCGTTGTTTCGGATCAGCCCGACAATCTGAACTGATAGGAATCTGGCGGCCTCCGTCTCGGCCACCAGCCCACCCTTCCATGCCGCCAGAGACTCTCATGCAAAACGAGGGTGGAGCCCCTCCGCCACCACCAGCCCTTCCAGCAGGGTCTCGCCCGCATCCGAACCATCAGATGTCGTCAGGATCATGATTGGTGATAGCGCGATCTGAAAAAGGCATTTGCACCAAGGCTCCAAGAACATCCGCTCGCGTTAATCATGCATCCGCCGCTGTTTGGAAGTCGTCGGGCAGCCTGCCGGCGGCAGCGCGCCAGCAACGCAGAGCGTTCACATCAGCATTTTGAATTGACCCGATGGCGACCAGCCTTTTCAGATCTCTCAGGCAAAATAGCGCCATAAAAATATTTCTGAACACTTCCCTTCGTCCTTTCCGAAAAGGGCCAACCTCCTGATCAAGCGGATTTGATGCGGTCCGCGAGGAGCCAGAGCCTCGGGGTCATGGGCGGACGACACGGAGAGCCGCCCGACAACCGACAGGCCTGACCAGAAGGACGGATCGGCGATGCAAAGAGACATGACCGAGGGCGTCACGTCGCCTTTCGCACCAAACGCGGCGCGTCGGATCTCACCCAGAAGCATGGGACGGTTTTCGGACCGCCGCGGCGCTGGGAACGGCGTCGGCGAGGCGATGAAGCGCCAGGGTTCGATCGCGCAGCACTGGTCGAAACAGGTTCTCCGCAGAATGAAAGATTGTCTGAAGATCCGCCTCGCCATGCGCGCCGCTGATCCCACCGAAGCGATCAGTCCGAGCGCCGGATGCGGGGCCGAGTTCGTCACCGGCGCTCAGGCCGCGCCTTCGGCCTCGGGTCCCGCCGAAAGAAACTTCGAGAATAATATTTCCGTCGCCGGCGGGACAGCAGCACGTCTCTCTTGGGCGCCGATCAGAACTGCGGATGAGCCGAGTGATGACGGGGCCGATACGAGAGCAAACGAGACCGGAACAATGACCAGGCCGCGAAAAACCAAATTCGAGATCCAGACCATCCTGGATGATCTGCGCAACACCTATGTGGGAACGCCGAGGGATCAGTTGTTCCTCAGCCACCTCGACCGCCTGCTCAAATGCGATGAGCATGGCGCCCTCCTGCCCCGCCCCGTCACCTTCACCGAAACGGGCGAGACCCGCGGGATCGCACTGGTCGACGGGCCGGGAGGCGGAAAGACCTCGCTGGTGAAGCACAACCTGCGACATCACCCCGCCTTCGCCAGCCCGCGTGCGAACACGGCGCCGATCGTCGCCGCCTCGGTTCCGAGCCCGGCGACACTGAAGAGTCTCGCTCTCGAGATCATCCGCGAGACCGGGTTCCCGGCGCCCTCCTCCCGGACATCGGCCTGGGAGCTCTGGAGACTGGTCCGGGTCCGGCTCCAATGCTGCGGCGCCGTGGTGCTCTGGATCGACGAGGCTCACGATCTGTTTCGAAAACGCTCGGCCTCCGAAGTCGAAGACATGCTGCGGATGCTGAAGTCGCTCATGCAGGGCGACGGCGCCGTGATCGTCATCCTGACCGGCGTCGACGCCTTGTGGCGGATCGCGTCCTATGACGACCAGGTGAAGCGCCGCTACAGCAAGATCGAACTCCCGCCGATCTCGAACGTGAAGGACGGCAAGGCGCTGGCCAAGCAGATCGCGACCTTCTGCGCCCGCACCGGCCTGGCCCCGCCGACCGAACCCGATCCGATCCCGCGCCTGATCTTCGCCAGTCGCGAACGGTTCGGCCGCTGAATCGAGAACATCATCCATGCGATCGAACTCGCGTTGAAGGACGACGCCGACCAGCTGGACCTCCAGCATTTCGCGGAAGCCTGGATCATGCAGGAAGAGCGCGGCTTTCACGAGAATGTCTTCCTGGCGCCGAACTGGTCTCAGATCGATCTCACCGCGGCGACGCCCGCCTGAGACCTCTCTCCACAGCATAGGAGCAAACCCAATGACCCTGTTTCCGCACCTGCCGTTCAATCCCGAGGAAACCCACCTTTCCATCGCCGCGCGCCTCGCCGCGTTTCATACCAAGGGGCGGGTCAAACCGTTCCTCGCGTATCTGGGCGTGCCGGCGCATGAATTCGCGGCCGGGAAGCTGGACGCGATCACGGCGTTCTGCGCGCGCACGGGCGTCGATCTCGATCAAGTCGTCCGAAACACGCCGATCTCCGTGGACAAGGCGCGCTACACGCTCCGCAAGGAGAGCATCACCGCCGACTTTCTCGCGAACCCCCACACGTGTTTTTACCCGGCCTGTCTTCTCGCGGATGACGCTGGGAATGGCGACCCCGCGCTCGCGCGCCACATGCCCCTGGAATGGACCCTGCGGGTGGCGCGGACATGCCCGAAGCATGGGCTTCCCCTGATCGTCAGGCGGCGGGAATGCTGGGACGACCAGTTTCACGAGCTGGCCGTCCGGGTTCCGGAAACCGGGGCGGAACTGCGGAAGCTGGCCGATCAGGCGTCTCCCCGCCCCGTCTCTCCCATGCAGGCCTACGCTGTCTCCCGCCTTGAGGGCGCGGCCGGCCCGGAATGGCTCGACAGCCAGACCCTCGAACAGACGGTGCGGGTCTCCGAGTTGCTCGGCGTCCTGGTGGAGTTCGGCGCGTCGCGGGGTGTGAGCGACCTGACGGCGGATGAATGGGATCGAGCCGGTCGGACCGGTTTCGGGTTTTCGTCACGCGGCGAATCCGGTGTTCGGGACGCTCTTCACGAGATTCAATCAGCGTTCCGCGGGACCGGCCGCCTGCCGCAGTATCGGAATGTGTTCGGGCGGCTTTACGAATGGCTGGCGTCGCCGGAAACGGCGACAGACGCCGGAGACATCCGGCGGATCCTTCGCGAGCACATGTTCGACACCATCGAGCTGGCCGATGGCGCCGCTCTCCTCGGCGGGAAGCTGCCCGCGCGACGCCTGCACAGCGTGGCGTCGCTCGCGAAGGAAAGCGGTCTCCATCCGAAGACGTTGCGCCACATACTGGTCGCACGGAACATGATCTCCCTCGAGAGCCCCCACCAGGTGTTCGACGCCGGGCGCGGGCGGGAAGTGGCGGCCTCGGCGCGCAACATCGTGCACGTGATCGCCCTGCCGAAGGCGCTGAATTGCTCCCGGCCGCAAGCCGACGGGTTGCTCGGCGAGCGCATTCTGACGCCGATCGCGGCGCGGCCTGGCGCTCCCGGGCATAGGCATAAGGCGGTCGCCGCCGAAAACGTGGAGAAGCTCCTCTCCGATCTCGCGGCGACGGCGCGCCCGGTGAACGAGACTCCACCCGGAATGGTCCCGATCGGCAAGGCGGCGGAAAAGGTGAAGGCCCCATGCGTGGACATCCTCCATCTGATCCTTGGCGGGTATCTGTCGCACATCTTCATGCTGCGATCCGAAAGCGGGATCGCGGCATTGCGGGTCGATGCAAGGGAGGTCGGCCGGAAGATCGGGCGGGTCATGATCGGACTGTCGCCATCGGCCGCCGCATCAATGATGCGCCTTCCGGCGCGCACCGTCTGGGCGATCCTCGACGACGACGAATATCGCGCCGCCTTGCCGTCGACGCGCGTTCAGGGTGTGAATGGCCGACATGAATTCCGGCGGATCGCGCCGGAAGCGGCTGAGCGCTTTCGCGCGACCTATGTGACCGCCCGGCGAATAGCCAACGCCATGGAAGTCGATATCGCGTCAGTCAGCAAATCATTAAAACGCGCCCGTGTCGTTCCGACGTTTCCCGCCGCGACGATAGGAGTCGATCTCTATCTGCCGGATCGTCTGCCGCCGAAGTTCGCGCCAAAATCATCCGCGATGGCGGCATAAATGTAGCTCCCGTCACATTCGACAACCTTCACAAAGGCCGTCCATTCGGGCGGCCTTTTTCTTTGCCCGCCAACGATCGCCGATCAGCATAAGATTCAACGTGCATATTTTGGCCGCAAAAAGTGCAAGTCGGCCGCCGACCGCAAGCTTATCGCCTTAAAAACAAGGGTTTTTGTGAGATCAAATGTTCAATTGATGCTTGGCATCACAGCCAGGTGTGACGCCACGCGTCAATTGCGCTTTTTGGGGGTATCGGCGTGGGAAAGGGTCCGCTCTGACGGCGGGGCGAGACGGGCCTGACGCGCTTGCGCCCCCTTGAAGGCTCCGGCGCGTCGGGCCGGTCCGCGGTCGGATTCGCCGCGCCCGGGCGCAGGTCTTGAAGCGCCGGCGTTCGCGCGCCGGTCTCCGCGTCATCGCCGCGATGCGTGCGGCGGTCCGACGAGGCCGTGGTCGTCCTGGCGTCGCCGAAAGGGGCTCTTTGGCGGGCCGCCGGCCCCGGAACCGACCCTTGGCGCGCGCCTCTCCACGGCCGGGAGCGACGGCGGTTCTGAAGCCGGAAATCTCCCATCATTTAACTTGACTGATTTAGTAAACTTTAATAGCGATCGCCCGTCATCGCACGACGCCACCAAGCCCGACGGCTCGCCGTTCGGCGCCAGGAAGCCTTCCAGTCGCGATGAAGTCTGGATTCTGGAGGGTGGGCGAAATGTCTTTCACGAGAATGGGTTTGGCTGGATGCGTGTTGGCGGCGGGGTCGATTCCCGGCGCCCCCATTCCGGCCGCCGCGCAGCAAGCGGATGAGGCCGGCGCGATCGTGATGCCGGAAATCACCGTCTTTGGCGGCGCGCGGGACGAGCGGGCGCTGCTCGACACGCCGAACGCCGTGAGCGTGCTCGGCGTAGACGAGATCGAGCGCCGTCAGGCGTCGACCTACGAGGAGCTGATCGGCGATCTGCCCGGCGTCACCATCGACGGCGGCCCCCGCGGGGCGAGCCAGGAGCCGAACATACGGGGGTTTCAGGATGAGCAGGTCGTGCTCAGGGTCGACGGGGCGCGCCAGACGTTCAACCTCGCGCATCGCGGGCGCTTTTTCACGGATCCGCTGATTCTGAAAAATGTGGAGGTGCTGAAGGGCGGCGCCTCGACACTGTTCGGTTCGGGCGCGCTCGGCGGCGTCATCTTTCTCGATACGAAGGACGCGGACGACGTGCTCGGCCCCGACGAGACGCGCGCCGGCGAGTTCACGCTCGGATACAATTCTCAAGGGGACGAGCTTCTCGGCGCGACGACGGTGGCGGCGCGCGAGGGCGATCTCGACATTCTCGGCTTCATCTCGGCGCGCCCACGTTTTTCCGACCAGAAAGACGGCGCCGGCGATGCGATCATCGACAGCGATATCGATTCCTTCAGCGGGCTCCTGAAACTCGGCTGGAACCTGGCGCCGGGCCATCGGATCGAGGCCGCGTATCAGCGCTATCAGGATCGCGGCGACACGCCGCCGAACACCAATGTTCAGGGCTCCCCCACCTCCACGGTGGACCGCGATCTCACGAACCAGACGTTCCGGCTCGGCTGGGACTGGGACGCGGGCGACGGGATGATCAATCTCAAGACCCTGTTTTATTATAACAAGACAGATGTCGAGGAGGACCGGCTTTTCGACGGCCGGTTCGACGAGTCGGATTTCGAGACGATCGGGTTCGAGGCGACCAATATCAGCCGGTTCGACCTTGGCCTTCCGGTTTCGCTCTCCTATGGCGTCGAAGCCTACAGGGATCGGCAGGAGGCGACGCGGGACGGGGCGACGCGGGCGCAGACGCCGGACGCGGATCAGACCTTCCTCGCGGCCTTCGCTCAGGCGGAAATCGGGCTCACGCCGGAGTTGACGCTGATTCCGGGGATGCGGCTCGATCATGTGCGGACCGACCCGGACGGCCCTCAGTCCGGCTCCAGCGATCTTCAGGCTTCGCCGAAGCTGGCGCTCTCGTGGCGGCCGGCGGAGGGAATGCAATTTTTCGCCTCGGCCTCCCGCTCATTCCGGTCGCCCTCGCTCACGGAGCTCTATCCGCAGGGCGTTCATTTTTCGCAGCCGGGTTTCCCCCTCGGGCCGGGGGCGACATTCACCGGGGTCAACCAGTTCGTGGCGAACCCGGACCTGAAGCCGGAAAAGTCTCTCGCCTTCGAATTTGGCGGCCGCTACGAGACATTCGGCGTCGCTCAACCTTCCGACCGGCTGACGTTTTCCGCGAACGCGTATTACGCGCGGGTTGACGACTTCATCGAGCAGACCGTCACCTTCATGGATTTCGGCGCCGGCGTCTTCAATCCGGTCTCCGGCCAGTTCGAGGTCGGCGGGACGACGACGAGCCGAAATGTGGATGCGGAGCTTTTCGGGCTCGAGGCGCAAGCCGCCTATGACGCGGGCGACTGGTTCCTCGGCCTCGGCCTGACCCTTCCGCGCGGGTCCGACCGGAATGGCGGCGAGCTCGCCTCCCTGCCGCAGGACCGGCTGGTGGCGACCGGCGGATTCCGGCCGATGGACGGGCTCGAGATCGGCGCCCGCGCGACCCTCCTGCGAAAGCTCGGTCCCGGCGATCTTCCCGTCGGCGTGGCGCCGGTGGACGGCGCGGCGGTGTTCGACGTCTTCGCGACCTACGCGCCGGCCGAAGGCCCGTTCAAGGGAGCGGTGTTCCACGCCGGCGTCGATAACGTCACCGACAAGAAGTATCGCGTGCATCCCTCCGGCCTGAACAGCCTCGGGATCGCCGCGAAACTGTCCGCGACCCTGCGATTCTGAGAGGGAGCATCATGACCCGAACCGACGCCCACTCAACGCTCGCGGAAACGTGGCGGGCCATAAAATCCGAAAACCCGGCCGCGCGCGCGCGCGATGTGGCCGAAGAGCTCGGCGTCTCCGAAGGGGCGCTGGTCGACGCGCGTGTCGGGGCCGGCGTCCATCGGCTCGCCCCATCGGGCCCGGACTTCGCGCGCCTGATGGCGGCGCTCCCCGATCTGGGGCGGGTGATGACCCTGACGCGGAATGACGCCGCGGTGCACGAGACCAAGGGGACCGCGGGGGAAGTCGCGGGCGCGGGCGCGATCGGGCAAGTCACGGGGCCGCTGGATCTCCGGCTGTTCTATCGCAATTGGCGCGCCGGCTACCTCCTTGAGGAGGAGACCCGCTCGGGTCTGCGCCGGTCCTTCCAGATCTTCGATGACGCGGGCGGCGCCGTCCTGAAAATCTATGCGATGGACGAGACCGACATGTCGGCCTGGGCGCGGCTCGCGGCGGAGATGGGCGCCGGCCGCGCCGCGCCGCCCGCCGTCTTTTCCTCCCGCGCTCCTGCCAAGGCGCGCGCGGATGACGAGATCGACCTCGCCGCGCTCCGCGCGGGATGGTCCGCGCTCGAACATTCCCATGATTTTCACAAACTGCTGTCGAAGACGGGCGCGGCGCGGGAACAGGCGCTCCGTCTCGCCGGCCCGGAATTCGCGCGCCGCGCCGATGAGGGCGCGGCGCAGACGATGCTGGAAGAGGCGGCGGCGGCGGAGCTCGCGATCATGTGCTTCGTCGGCAACCGGGGCTGCGTCCAGATCTTTTCCGGTCCGGTCCGCCGCATCGTCGAGATGGGGCCGTGGCTCAATGTGTTGGACCCTGATTTCAACCTGCATCTGCGGCGCGATCGGGTCGCCTCCACCTGGCTGGTGACGAAGCCGACGAAGCTCCGCGGGCCGATCACCTCGCTTGAGCTGTTCGACGCCGACGGCGAGATGGTTTGCCAGTTCTTCGGCGCCCGCGCGCCGGGGGCGACCGAGCGGGAGGAGTGGCGCGCCCTCGCGCACCGGGCCGCGGAGGGGCGGGCGTGAGGCGCGCGCTCGCTCTTGCGCTGGCGCTTCTTGCGTCGTCAGCCGCGGCGGAGAGCCGCGTGGTCGTCGCCGGCGGCGATCTGACCGAGATCGCCTTCACGCTCGGCGCGGGCGACCGCATCGTCGGCGTCGACACGACATCCACCTATCCGGAGGCGGCGACCGACCTGCCCCAGATCGGCTATCTCCGCAGCCTTTCGGCGGAAGGGGTGCTGTCGCTTTCGCCCGATCTCCTTCTTGTCGCCGCCGATGCGGGCCCGGCCGTCGCGCTGAAGCAGATCGAGGCGGCGGGCGTCGACATCGCCCATGCGCCCGACACGCCAGGCGCCCCTGGCGTCCCGGAGAAGATCCGGTTCATGGGCCGGGCGCTCGGCCAGAGCGCCCGGGCCGAGGCGCTCGCCGCCGAGGTGGAGGCGAAGATCGCGGCCGTCGCGGCCGAGATCGCCGGGCTGAGCGCGCGCCCGCGCGTGCTTTTCATCCTGCAGCTTCAGGGCGGCGCGCCCCTTGTCGGCGGCGCGGAGACCAGCGCGGACGAGATGATCCGTCTCGCGGGGGGGCGCAACGCCGCCGCCGCCTTCAGCGGTTACAAGCCGATGAGCCGGGAGGCGCTGATCGCAGCCGCGCCGGATGTGGTTCTGATGATGGCCGGGCGGGCGGAGGCGTCAGGCGGGCTCGATGCGGTGCTGGCGCGGCCGGATCTCGCCCTCACCCCCGCCGGCCGCGCGGGACGCGGCGTCGAGATGGACGACATGCTGCTGCTCGGCTTCGGCCCCCGCACCCCGGCGGCGATCGCGGCGCTGGCGCGCGCGCTGCATCCCGGCGCGGCCCTCGGAGGGCTTTGAGGCATGTCCGCCGGCGTCCTTTTTCGCACATGCGTCGCGCGCCCGTCCGCGACGGCGTTGCTGATCGCGCTGGTCGGCGCGCTGGCTCTGGCGGCGCTCGCGCTCGGCCCGGTGACGATCGCGCCCGACCGGGTGGTCGCGGCGGCTTTTGGCGGCGGCGCGCCGATGGATGCGGCGATCGTTCAGCAGATCCGGGCGCCCCGTCTCGCGCTTGGCGTCGTGGTCGGCGGGGCGTTGGCGCTTTCCGGCGCCGCGTTGCAGGGAATATTGCGGAATCCGCTCGCCGATCCGGGGCTGATCGGCGTCACGGCGGGCGGCGCCGTCGGCGCGGTGTCGGTCATCGTGCTTGGCGGCGCGCTTTCCCTGCAGACGCCCGAGGCGCTTCGCCCCTATCTCCTGCCGGCGGCGGCTTTCCTTGGCGCGGGTCTGGTCATCGCGCTGCTCTTCGCGCTGGCCCGGCGCGCGGGCGAGACCTCCGTCGCGACGTTGATCCTCGCCGGCGTCGCGATCAACGCGATCGCCGGCGCCGTGATCGGGCTCCTGATCTATGTCTCCGACGACCGCCAATTGCGCGAGCTGACGTTCTGGAGCATGGGCGGGTTGGGCGCCGCGGACTGGACCGTCGCCGGAGTGACGCTCATTCTCGCGCTCGCCGCCGCGCCCCTGTTCTTTCAGATGGCGCGCTCTCTCGACCTGATGCAGCTCGGGGAGCGCGCCGCGTTCCATGTCGGCGTGGATGTCGAGCGGCTGAAGCGCCGCGCCGCGCTCGCCACCGCGCTCGGCGTCGGCGCGGCGACGGCGGCGGCCGGCCCGATCGGGTTCGTCGGTCTTGTCGCGCCGCATCTCGCGCGGCTCACCGTCGGCCCGTCGCATCGCGCGATGCTTCCTGTGGCGGCGCTTTACGGCGTGGCGCTGGTGCTTGTCGCCGATCTTGGCGTTCGCCTCGTCGCGCCGCCGGCGGAGCCGCCGATCGGCCTTGCGACCAGCCTGATCGGCGGGCCGTTTTTCCTCTGGCTGTTGCTCAGGGCGCGGAGACGGATCCTTGCTTGAAGCGCGGTCTCTCTCATTGACCCTCGGCGGCGCGCAGGCGCTTGACGCTGTCGATCTCTCGGTCAGGCCGGGGGAGGTCCTGGCGCTGATCGGGCCGAACGGGGCCGGAAAGTCCAGCCTTCTCGCCTGCCTGTCCGGCGCGCTCCGCCCGACCTCCGGCTTTGTCGAGATCGATGGCGTCGATCCCGCCCGCCTGACCCCGGGCGCGCTCGCCCGGCGCCGCGCGGTTCTGGAGCAGGCGCCGGAAAGCGCCGCGCCATTCCCGCTCGCGGATCTCGTGGCGCTGGCCATCCCGCCGGAGATCGACGAGGCGGCGAAGCGCAGGATCGTCGAGGAGGCGCTCGGCGCGGTCGGGCTCGCCGCGCTCGGCTCCCGGCCTCTCGACCGGCTTTCCGGCGGCGAGCGCCATCGCGGCCACATGGCGCGGGCGCTCGCGCAGCATCACGCCGGGCGCGCCCTCGGCGCCGGCGGCTGGCTCCTCCTCGACGAGCCGACGGCGAGCCTCGATCTCGCGCATCAGGGCGCGGTCCTCAGGGCCGCCCGCGCGGCGGCGCGCGGCGGCGCCGGCGTGCTCGCGGTTCTTCACGACCTCAACCTCGCCGCCGCCCTCGCCGACAGGGTGGCCCTGATGGTCCAGGGGCGCCTTCTCTTCATCGGGCCGACCGCCGAGACGCTGACCGCGGAGCGGCTTTCCGCGGTTTACGGCCTTCCCGTTCACGTCGCGCCCGTCATGGGCGCGCTTTCAATCACCCCGCTCCATGCAGGAAAAGAAGGAGACTGCTCATGTATATCGCGATGAATCGCTTCCGCGTCGTCAAGGGCCGCGAGGCCGCGTTCGAGGAGGTCTGGCGGAACCGCAAGGGCCGGCTGAATGAAATGCCCGGCTTCAGGACCTTTCATCTTCTCCGCGGCGCCGAGACCGAGGATGAAACGCTCTACGCGTCGCACACGGTGTGGGCGAACGAGGCGGACTTCATCGCGTGGCGGGACTCCGAGCAATTCCGCCTCGCGCATGCGAAGGCGGGCGACGCCGGCTCTCTCTGTCGCGGGCATCCGAAATTCGAAGGTTTCGAAGCCGTGCCGGGCGCGTGAGCCTGAAGCGCCGGAGATCCGCCGATGGATGAAACAATCGACACTTCGCCGCCGGGGCGGATGCCGGATCCGCTTGGCGCGGATCCGTCGATCGTCGCCCAGGGCGGCGATCTTCTCACGCGGACGGTGGATTTTCTCCATCTTGGCGGCCCCGCGATCTGGGCGATCGGGGCTCTTTCGGTCGCGACGGCGGCTCTTGCGCTCTGGAAGGCGTGGCGTCTTTTTCTGATGGGGGCGTGGTCGCGGCGCTGGGCGCGCCTCGCGGTGGACGCGGCGCTGGCGGGGGACGGCG
>NZ_JBBHER010000012.1:0-66630 GCF_037646705.1 Paludibacillus litoralis | reverse complement strand
TCTCCGGGCTTGAACTGGGCGGCTGACGTTCGGCCGCGCGGCGTCGGGGCCGCGCCTCCGTTCAGGCGCGGCCCCGACGCGTCAGCCCGCCGGACGGGCGCCGGTCAGGACGTCATCCTCTTTGGCGCGCCGGTGACCATGTCGATCCCGAGATAGGGAAGCTTCTTTTCCTTCCATGCGCGGAAGCCGCCCTCCATGTGGGCCATCCGCGTCGCGCCCGCCGCGAGGCAGGCGTCCCCGACCTTCCGCGACCGCACGCCGGAGCCGCAGTGAAGCACGATCCGCTTGTCGGTCTGAGTCGGCAAGCTCGTCTCCTCGAAGCTGGACATTGGCGCGAGGAGGGCGCCTTCGATGCGCTCCAGCAGATATTCCTGCGGCGTGCGGACGTCGATCAGAACGATTTCGCGCTTGTCGAGCGCGGCTTTCACCCGCTCGGGGCTCCAGTCTTCCAGCTTCGGGGCGGTCATTGCATTTCTCCTTGAAAAGGCGGCCTGACGAGTCGGAGCGGCGGCGGCGCTCTACGCTCCGCGGGCCGCACCTCCGGATGGACGATATGGCCGCGCTACGCCACCCCGTCCTTCATCGCGGCGATCGCCGCCTCCACGCCGCCCGGGGCGTAGGGCGCGCCCATATGGGCGAGCGCCAGTTCGATCGAGCCGAGCGTGCCGAGGATCATCGGCGCGTTGACGTGGCCCATGTGGCCGATCCGGAAGGTCGAGCCCTCCAGCTCGCCAAGGCCGATGCCGAGCGTCACGCCGAGATTCTGTTCGGTGATCCGGCGAAGCGCGCTCGCGTCGAGCGCGCCGGAGCGGATGGTCGTGACCGAATTCGCGCGCGCGTTCTCATCGAGGATGTTCAATTCGAGCGGGCCGGCCTCGCCCCAGTGCTTGACCGCGGCGCGGACGCCGTTCGCGAGGGCGGCGTGGCGCGCCCAGACCGCCTCCAGCCCTTCGGCGAGGAGCATGTCGAGCGCCTGCCGGAGCGCGTAGAGATGCTGCACCGGGGCGGTGCCATGAAAGAGCTGATAGAAGCGCTCCGGCTCGGCGCGCGGCTCCCACGCCAGATGGCCGCGGCCGCGGGTCAGCGTCCCGGTTTTCGCCCAGGCTTTCTCCGACGCCCAGACGAAGGCGAGGCCGGGCGGGGTCATCAACCCCTTTTGCGAGCCGGCGAGGGTGATGTCGGCGCCCCATTCGTCCATCTCGTAGGGGACGCAGCCGAGCGAGGCCATGCAGTCGACCATGAAGAGCGCCGGGTGCCCGGCGGCGTCGATGGCGCGCCGTATCGCCGCGATGTCGTTCCAGACGCCTGAAGCGGTGTCGATCTGCACCACCAGGATCGCCTTGATCTCATGGTTCGGATCCGCGCGGAGGCGCTCCTCGACCATTTGCGGGTCGACGCCGCGCCGTTCGGGCGCATGCAGAACCTCGATCTCGACGCCATGCGCGGCGGCGATGTCGCCCCAGCCGACGGCGAAGCGGCCGGATTCGAGGACCAGCGCCTTCTCCCCCGGATCGAGCGTGTTGGTGACCACCGCCTCCCATCCGGCGTGGCCGTTGCCGATGAAGATCATCGCGCGGTTCGTCGTCCGCGCGATCCGTTGCAGATCCGGGATCATCGAGAAGGTCATGTCGACCAGCGCGCCCTCGTAAATGTTCGCCGATGGCCGATGCATGGCCCGGAGAACCTCGTCCGGCATGACGGAGGGGCCGGGGATGGCGAGGAAATGACGTCCATTGGCGAGAGGCATGGGAGACTCCAGAACAGGGATATGATGTGCTTTAGCACGGCTGCCGGCGCGGAGAAGCCCGGATGTGATGATGGCGACCATCACCGCACGTGATGAATTCGCGCCCGACCGGGCCGGAGCGCGCACCGTTGCGGGCTGGAGCGCCCTGTGGCAATAGACCCCGTGGATGAAACCGCGCCGCACGACGCAAGGGCGGCTCCAGAGAGGCGAGCGTACGCGATGACCGATTTCGCGCAGTTACGGGTCGCGATGGTCGACCGCCAGGTCCGACCGTCGGACGTCACCAGCTATCCGATCATCAGCGCGATGCTGCGGATCCCGCGCGAGCGCTACGCGCCGCCTGCGCTCCGCGCCGCCGCCTATGCGGAAGCGGCTTTGCCGCTCGCGCCGGGGCGGGCGATGCTCGATCCGCGGGTTTTCGCCAAGCTGCTCGACGGGGCCCATATCGGGCCCGATCATCTGGTGCTCGATCTGGCGCCCGGCCTTGGCTATTCAACCGCCGTCATCGCGGATATCGCCGCCGCCGTGATCGCGATCGAACCGGACGAGGCGCTGGCCGCGGCGGCCGCCGACATCCTCGCGGCGGAGGAGGTGGAGAACGCCATTCTCAGCCATGGGGAGCCGGCCGAGGGCGACGCCGCGCACGGCCCCTACGACGCGATCTTCATCAATGGCGGCGTCTCCGGCCCGCCGATGTCCCTGCTGACGCAGGTGAAAGAGGGCGGCCGCGTCGTCGCGATCGAGATGAAGGGCGCCAGCGGACGGGCGATGGCCTATATCCGCGACGGCGACCGTTTCCAGGCGCGGCGGCTTTTCGACGCCGCGGCGGCGATCATTCCCGGCTTTGAAGCCGAGGAGGAATTCGCGCTCTGAGCCGAAACGGGTTGCGTTTGGCCCTGATTCGTCTAATTTGTGGCGGCAAGAAGCCGTTGGAGGCGATGGGCTTATGGGCCGACATTCAACCGGAATAGCGATTGTGGCGTTCGGCGCGCTGATGGCGGCCGGCGCGATGGCGGACACGCTGGAGCAAGCATTCGCAACAGCTTACGCTTCCAATCCGACGCTGATCTCGGCGCGCGCGGGCGTGCGCGCGGTGGACGAGAGCGTGCCGATCGCGCGCGCAGGCATGTTGCCGGATGTCTCGGCCGTCGCGACGGTCGGCGTCGACCGGACCTCGATTAACGGCGCGCCTTCGGGCTCGAGCACGGAGCCGCGCTCGGTCGGGCTGAACGCGACGCAGGTGCTTTATGACGGCGGCCGCACCTGGAATTCGGTCGATGCGGCGGTGTCCGGCGTCGACGCGGCGCGCTCCCGGCTGACGGACACGGAGCAGAACGTGCTTCTGCAGGTCGTGACCAGCTATATGGACGTGCGCCGGGACCAGCAATTCGTGACGCTGGCCAAGAACAACGTCAAGGTGATCTCGGAGCAGCTTCGCGCCGCCGAAGACCGGTTCGCGGTCGGCGAGGTCACGCGCACCGACGTCAGCCAGGCCAGCGCGCGGCTTGCGCAGTCGCGCTCGGCGCTGGCGGTGCGCGAGGGGGACCTCGCGCGGTCATACCAGGCCTACGGGCGTGTCGTCGGCGCGCCGCCGGGCGATCTGGCGCCGCCGCCGCCCGTGCCGCCGCTGCCGCGGACGCTGGCGGAGGCCGTGCGCGAGGCGCTGGACAATCATCCCGCGGTCATCGCGGCGCGCTACGATGAGGAGCAGTCCCGAAGCGATATCGCGACGGCGCAGGGCGCGCTCCTGCCGACTGTCGCGCTCTCCGGTTCGCTCAGCTATGGCGAGGATCTGAACTCGGTGAGGTCCAACGGGACGACCGAGGCGCAGGTTCAGCTGCAGGCCTCGATCCCGCTTTATCAGGGCGGCGCGGCCTATGCGGGCATTCGCCGCGCGCAGGCGGTGCAAAGCCAGCGCATGTCTCAGATCCACGAGACCTCGAGGGGAATCCGCGAGGGGGTGGAGAACGCCTGGACCCAACTGGAGACCGCCCACATCACCCTCCGCGCGGCGCGCGAGCAGGTCGAGGCGTCCCGGCTCGCCTTTGAGGGCGTCACCGAGGAAGCGAAGCTCGGGGCGCGGACCACGCTTGACGTGCTCGATGCGGAGCAGGAGCTGTTGAACGCGCGCACCATCGTCGTCGCGTCGGAACGGGACGAATATGTCGCGGCCTATGCGGTTCTGGCGGCGATTGGCCGATTGACGGCCAAGGGGCTGGGCGTCGACGTCACGCCTTACGATCCCAACGAGAACTACCAGACGGTGAGCCACAAGCTCTTCGGCTTCAATCGCGATGAGCTGACGGAATGGAAGCGCCCGATCTCCCCCTGATGGACGCGACGGCGGAAGGCGGAACCATGAGCGACGACGGCGGGAAGGATGAACGTTCGATGAGCGAGATCCTCGCTTCAATCCGGAAGATCGTGACCGACGAGGAGGGCGCGCGCCGCCAGTCGGAGCGCGAGAGCGCGGAGAGCGCCGTCGACGTGCTGGAGCTGACCGAAAAGATGCGCGCCGGACCGGAAGACCGGACGGGCGCGAACGGCGAACGACATAATGGCGAACGACACGGCGAGGCCTCCAATCTGGCGCCGCTGATGCTTGGCGCAGACGCGATGCGCCGGGCGGGCGGCTTCCCCGGCTCCGGCGTCGGGGAGATGGAGGTCGCGGAGGTGGAGGCCATCGTCCGCCGTGTGATCCGCGAGGAGCTGAAGGGGCCGGTCGGCGTCGAGATCAGCCGCAAGGTGAAGGCGGTGATCCGGGAGGAAGTGCGCCGCGCTCTGGCGGAAAACGAACCTCTGATCTGAGCGGGACCGCAGGCGCGGGGCGGCGGGCGGGGCGCTTTCCTCGGGCGCGCCGGCGCGCTATGCACCGTGCGAGCCGAAACATCATCCGATCGCGGAAACCGCCATGCCTCTTGAAAAGACCTTCGACCCGGCCTCGGCCGAACCCCGCATCAGCGCCGAGTGGGCCGCCATCGACGCGTTCGCCGCCGGCGCCAACGCGAAGCCGGGCGCCGACAGTTTCTGCATCGTGATTCCGCCGCCCAACGTCACCGGCTCGCTCCATATCGGTCATGCGCTGAACAACACGCTGCAGGATATCCTGATCCGCTGGAAGCGCATGCAGGGGTTCGACGTGCTCTGGCAGCCGGGGCAGGACCACGCCGGCATCGCGACGCAGATGGTGGTGGAGCGCCAGCTCGCCGCCGATGGCGCCGAGAGCCGCCGCGACATGGGGCGCGCGCGCTTCATCGAGAGGGTCTGGGAGTGGAAGGAGCGCTCAGGCGGCGCGATCATCGAGCAGCTGAAACGCCTCGGCGCCTCCTGCGACTGGTCCCGGAACCGGTTCACGATGGACGAGGGGCTGTCCGAGGCGGTGCTGAAGGTCTTCGTCACGCTCTATGACAAGGGCCTGATCTATCGCGGCAAGCGGCTGGTGAACTGGGATCCGCATTTCGAGACGGCGATCTCCGACCTCGAGGTCGAGAATATCGAAGTCGACGGCCACATGTGGCACTTCAAATACCCGCTCGCGGACGGCCAGTCCTACGAATATGTCGAGAAGGACGAGAACGGCGCCGTCACGCTTCGCGAGATCCGCGATTACATCTCCATCGCCACCACCCGGCCGGAGACGATGCTGGGCGACGGCGCCGTCGCGGTGCATCCCTCCGATGAGCGCTACGCGCCCATCGTCGGCAAGCTGTGCGAGATCCCGGTCGGGCCGAAGGCGCATCGCCGTCTGATCCCGATCATCACCGACGAATATCCGGATCCGGAATTCGGCTCCGGCGCGGTGAAGATCACCGGCGCGCATGATTTCAACGATTACGGCGTCGCGAAACGGAACGGCATTCCCTGTTATCGGCTGATGGACACGAAGGGCGCGCTTCGCGCCGACGGCGCGCCATACGCCGAGGAGGCCGCGAAGGCGCAGGGGATCGTCGCCGGCGCTCAGCTTTCCGAAGCGGAGATCGACGCGATCAACCTCGTTCCCGACGAGTATCGCGGGCTCGACAGGTTCGAGGCGCGCAAGCGCGTCATCGCCGACATCACCGCCGAAGGGCTGGCGGTCACGGTCGAGGATGAGGATGGAAACGCGATCCCCCTCGTCGAGGCGAAGAAGATAATGCAACCGTTCGGCGACCGCTCGAAGGTGGTGATCGAGCCGATGCTGACCGATCAGTGGTTCGTGGACGCCGAAAAACTGGCCGCTCCGGCGCTGGAGGCGGTGAAGGACGGGCGGACGCGGTTTGCGCCGGAGAACTGGGAAAAGACCTATTTCCACTGGATGGAGAATATCGAGCCGTGGTGCATCTCCCGCCAGCTCTGGTGGGGGCACCAGATCCCGGTCTGGTATGACGATGAGGGCGCGCAGTATTGCGCGATGACCGAAGAAGAGGCGCGCGCGGCCGCGGGGGGCAAGGCTCTGACGCGCGACCCCGACGTGCTCGACACCTGGTTCTCCTCCGCGCTCTGGCCCTTCTCGACCCTTGGCTGGCCCGAGGAAACGCCGGAGCTCGCCCGCTATTACAAGACCGACGTCCTCATCACCGGCAATGACATCATCTTCTTCTGGGTCGCCCGGATGATGATGATGGGGCTTGAGTTTCTGGACGAGGTGCCGTTCCACACCGTCTACATCAACTCCATCGTCACCGACGCCAAGGGCAAGAAGATGTCCAAGTCGGTCGGCAACGTCATCGACCCGCTGGACCTGATCGACCGTTACGGCGCCGACGCCGTGCGCTTCACGCTGACCAGCCAGGAGGCGCAGGGCCGCCGGCAGATCCGGCTCGCGGAATCCACGGTCGAGGGCGGGCGGAATTTCATCACCAAGCTCTGGAACGCGGCCCGCTTCGCGGAGATGAACGGCTGCGCGCCGACGCCCGGGTTCGATCCGGCCGGCGCGAGCGAGCCGCTCAATCGCTGGATCGTCGGCGAAACGGCGAAGACCCGGCTCGCGGTGGACAAGGCGCTGGAGGAGTATCACTTCAACGACGCCGCGAACGCGCTCTACACCCATACATGGCGGGTGTTCTGCGACTGGTATGTCGAGTTTTCCAAGCCGCTGCTTCAGGGCGACGATGAAATCGCGGCCGAGACCCGCGCGACGATGGCGTGGGCGCTCGATCAGATCCTGTTGATGCTGCACCCGATCGCGCCGTTCGCGACCGAGGCGCTCTGGGCGGCGACGGCGGCGCGCGACAAGCCGCTCGTCCATGGCGACTGGCCGGTTTACGGCGCGGAGCTGATCGACGCGCCGGCGGCGGCCGAGATCGACTGGGTGATCAGCGTGATCGAGCGGATCCGCTCGGTCCGTTCGGAGCTGAACGTGAACCCGGGCGCGAAGCCGCCGCTGATCCTGGTCGAGGCGGATGCGGATGCGCGCCTCTGGATCGAGCGGAACGGCTCCCTGATCCGGCGCCTCGCGCGGGTCGAGAGCATCGCGCCGGGCGCGGCGGGCAAGGGCGCGGTGACGCTGGCTCTCGCGGGCGCTGTGTTGGCGCTGCCGCTGGCGGGGGTGATCGACGTCGCGGCGGAGCGCGCCCGGCTGCAAAAAGCGGTGGAGAAGGCGGCGAAGGAGGTCGGCGGGGTCAAGGCGAAGCTCTCGAATCCGAAATTCCTCGCCAAGGCGCCGGACGACGTGATCGAGGAGCAGAAGGAGCGGCTGGCGGCGGCGGAGGCCGCGGCGGCGAAACTCTCCGCCGCGCTCACTCGGCTCGCCGAGATCGGGTGAGGCCGAGGACGATCAGCGCGAGAGCGATCACCAGGCCAAGGTCGATCCACGCCAGCCGGGCGAGGTCCGCCCCGTCGGGCCAGTGGAAAAGCGCGAGCCCGGCGAAGTAATCCGCAGGCGAGACCAGCAGGATCGCGCCGATGTTGACGCCGAAATGGAGCCCCCAGGCGGCGAAAAGATCGCCGGTTCGGACGGTGACGGCGGCGAGCACCCCGCCGAGACAGGCGGTGGTCGCCGCCACCAGCGCCGCCCCCTCGGCCGGGCTCCAGTGCAGCAGCCCGAAGACGAGCGAAGGCGCCGCGCCCCAGATCAGCGGCGAGCGGAACCGCGCCGCGAGTTGCTGCATGACGTAGCCGCGAAAGAGCGCCTCCTCCGCCCCGGTCTGGATCAGGATCAGCGGCGCCGCCGCCGCCGCGCTCCAGGCCCAGGCGCCGGGCGTGAGCCCGCTCGGGCCCGGCGCGGCGAACACCGCCGCGCCGAGAAGCAATCCGAGGCCGGAAAAGACCCCGGCCGCCCCGACGCCGAGAAGGAACCTCCGGCGCCGCCCCGCGCGCCGCGGCCCGAGGACCGAACCGAGGCCCCGCCGGTGCAGGAGCCGGAGCGCCGCCGCCAGCGCCACCCACCAGAGAATGAAGGTCGCGAGCCCGAAAAGCGCGCCCGCCTGCGTGTTCAATGTCGCGGCGCCGGCGGCGGAGGAGAGCGGGGTCAGCCGCCTTGCGGCCAGGGAGAGCAGAAGGGCGCTTCCGAGAAGCAGCGCCGCAATCAGAGCCAGCCCGGCCAGCAGGCGCCAGAGCGCGGAGCGGGGCCGCGCCGGCGCGACGAACGAGTCGAACGCCGCATTCATGTCGCGGGGGGATTGCTTGCGCCGCGCATCTCCGTCTGTATCTTCCGGCGAGGAAAAAAGGCGCGAGGCTGATGACGAGGGCAATGTGGCGGGCGGCGCAGGCGGCCTTGATTCTGGCGCTCGCGGCGTGCGCGCCTGGCTCCGGGCCTGGCGTCCCGGACGCCTCCCGCCTCGCGCGGCCGCTTTCGGACGACTATCTTCAGGTTGTCTCCGTCGCGCCGGATCTGGTCGAGATCGACGCCGCGGGGCGGCTGGTGCGGGCGACGCCGCCGGACGGGCTCTGCATCCCGCGCGATTCGGTGCAGACGAGCCCGGAGATGGCGTTTCTGATCTTCTCCCGCTGCCC
Organism: Paludibacillus litoralis; assembly: GCF_037646705.1. Lineage (NCBI taxonomy): Bacteria > Pseudomonadati > Pseudomonadota > Alphaproteobacteria > Rhodobacterales > Paracoccaceae > Paludibacillus > Paludibacillus litoralis. The sequence goes on along the minus strand of NZ_JBBHER010000012.1, from coordinate 57,950 downwards.
GGGCGCGACGCCGGCGGATCTTGGCGGCGTCTTGAGCGTTTCGGTTTCGAAGACGCCGCTCTCCAGCGACTTTGCGACGTTGCAGCGGTTCTTTCGCACGCAGGCGGGGCTGGTCGGGCTCGGCTATGGCGGCGATGCGGCCGATGTGTCGATGGTGGAGATGGAGGTCGGGCCGCGCGCGCTTTACGTCGTCGTCGAGGACCGGAGCGAATTCGGCCCCGCCTTCGCGGGAGATCTCATTTGCCGAACCTTCACCGAGATCCAGGGACGGATGGTCGTCATGACGTTGATCAGCCGGCGGGACGAGGAGCATGAACCGTCGGCGATGCGCGCCCGCCTCGCCGAAGCCGTCGCGGCGCTTCACGCCGGCAACGTCTGAGGCCCGCCGGGCGCGCCCGCGCCGCCGGCGGGTCCGGAGACATTCATTTTTCGGCCTGGCGCGCGGCGGCGCTCATATGTCGATATCCGCCCAGATCGGGGTGTGATCCGAGGGTTTTTCCCCGCCGCGCGGCTTCCGGTCGATCTCGCAGGCGCTCAACCGATCCGCCGCCTGCGGCGTGAGCAGAATGTGATCGATGCGAACGCCGTTGTTCTTGCGCCAGGCCCCGGCCTGATAATCCCAGAACGTGTAGTTCAGCGGCGCGGCGTTCAGCGCGCGAAACGCGTCGGTCAGGCCGAGCGCGAGCAGCCGGCGCCAGGCGGCGCGGGTCTCCGGCAGGAAGAGCGCGTCGTCCGCCCACGCCTCGGGGTTATGCGCGTCCTCCGCTTGCGGGATGACGTTGAAATCACCGGCGATGACCGCAGTCTCCTCGTCCGCGACGAGTTCCGCGGCCCGGGCCCGAAGGCGTTCCATCCAGGCGAGCTTGTAGTCGTATTTCGGCCCCGGCGCCGGATTGCCGTTCGGCAGGTAGAGACAGCAGGCGCGGACCGCGCCGCTCTCGCCCGATATCGTCGCCTCGATCCAGCGCGCCTGCTCGTCGCTCTCGTCGCCGGGCAGGCCGCGCGCGACATCCTCGATCGGCCGCTTGGAGAGGATGGCGACGCCGTTGAAACCCTTCTGTCCGTGGGTCTCGACATTGTAGCCGAGATCCTCGATCGGCTCGCGCGGGAAGGCGTCGTCGACGCTCTTGATCTCCTGCAGCAGGGCGACATCGGGCGCGGCGTCCGCCAGCCACTCGAGAAGCGCCGGAAGCCGCGCCTTGACGCCGTTTATGTTGAATGTCGCGATCCGCATGGGGGGACACTAGGTCGCCGCGCGAGGGGCGGCAAGCGGGGTGTGAAGGCCGTCGGCGGAATTTCCCGAGGAGATGGGAAGATGGGCCGCCGCCGGCGCCGACCGGGAGGGGAGGGGCTTCACGCGCTGGACCCGAGCCGCGCACCCGCCGCGATCTCGCGGCCTGGTGGAGGACGTGTCCGGGCGTCCCGCTTCGGGCCGGCGCGGCGGATCAGTCTTCCGCGCCGCCGATGAGCGAGAGAAAGACGGCGCCGAACCGCTCCGCCTTCTGCGGGCCGACGCCCTTGATCCGTGCGAGCGCGTCAAGCGATTTGGGGCGCGCCTCGATGATCCGCGCCAGAACCGGCCGCGCGCAGCTCAGCGGCTTGTCCCGCCCCTCCGGCCCGCGCGCCAGCGCGACCTGCGCCTCGTGCAGCGCCTCGAAGAGCGCGCCGTCGCCATTCAGCGCGGCCCGGAGGCGCGCGGGGTGGGCCGGCGCCTCCTCCTCCTCCTGATTGATCGCGGCGAGAAACATCGCGCCGTAGCGCGCCAGCTTCTGCGCGCCGACGCCGTGGCAGGCGGCGAATTCATCGAGGTTGCGGGGCTTTCGGGTGGCCATGTCGATCAGCGACCTGTCGGAGAAGACGATATAGGCGGGGCCGCCCTGCTCATGCGCCAGTTTCGCGCGGAGCGTCCGAAGGCGCGAGAAAAGCGGCTCGTCCGAAGGCGCGACCAATGTCGCCGGGGCGGGCCGGTCGGAGCGCTTGCCTCGCGGGCGAAGGCCGTCCTCGCGAATCTCGATCCGTTGCTCGCCGCGAAGAACCGGGCGCGCCGCCTCCGTCAGCCGCCAGGCGCCATGGCGTTCGGGGTCGATCCTGACGAGGCCGAGCGCGTAGATCTGCCGCATCGTCCCGCGCCACCAGTTCTTCGACCATGCCGCGCCCTTGCCGAAGACCGCGAGTTGATCATGGCCGGCGCGGGCCGCTTTCTCGGTGACGTCGCCTCTAAGCACATCGATGATGTGATCCTGCCCATAGCGCTCATCAGTCCGGTAGATGGCCGAAAGCGCCATTTGCGCGGCTTCGGTGCCGTCGAAAAGCGCGGGCGGCTTGGCGCAGAGGTCGCAATTGCCGCAGGGCCCCGACTCCTCGCCGAAATAGGAGAGCAGGATCTGCCGGCGGCAGCGCGGCGCCTCCGCCAGCGCGAGAAGCGCGCCGAGGCGGGCGTGATCGGCGCGCTTGCGCTCGTCGGGGGCCGGGCTCTCGTCGATTCGCTGGCGCTGAAGGCGGATATCGTCGAGCCCGTAAAGGGTCAGCGTCTCCGCCGGCGCGCCGTCGCGGCCGGCGCGGCCGATCTCCTGATAATAGCTTTCCATGGATTTCGGCAGATCGGCGTGAACGACGAAGCGGATATCGGGTTTGTCGACGCCCATGCCGAAGGCGATGGTTGCGCACATGACGACGCCGTCTTCGCGCTGAAATCGATCCTGATGGTCCATCCGGACCTCGGGGGCGAGCCCGGCGTGATAGGGCAGGGCGGGCACCCCCGCCGCGCGGAGGGCCTCGGCCAGCACCTCCGTCTTGTTGCGCGAGGCGGCGTAGACGATGCCGGAGCGGCCCTTCCGCGCGGTCACGAACTCCATCATCTGCCGGCGCGGCCCATCCTTCGCCGCGAAGGCGAGGTGGATGTTCGGGCGGTCGAAGCCGCGAAGAAAGATGCGCGGCGGCGCGGCGAAGAGTTTCGCGGCGATCTCGCTCCGGGTCTCCTCGTCGGCGGTCGCGGTGAAGGCCGCGACCTGCGGCTCGCCGAGCGCGGCGCGGAGCGCGCCGATCTTCAGATAATCCGGGCGGAAATCATGCCCCCACTGGCTGACGCAATGCGCCTCGTCCACCGCGAGAAGCGCGACGCCCGCGCGGCGAAGAAGCGGCGTGGAGGCGGAAAGCCGCTCCGGCGCGAGATAGAGCAGCTTCAACGCGCCGCGGTCGATGGAGTCGAGAACGCGCGCGGTTTCCTCCTGATCGTTCGCGGAGGTGAGCGCGCCGGCCTCGACGCCGAGCTGGCGGAGCGCCTGAACCTGATCGCGCATCAGCGCGATGAGCGGCGAGACGACGAGCGTCAGCCCCGCGCGTCGGAGCGCCGGCAGCTGATAACAGAGCGATTTGCCGCCGCCCGTGGGCATGATCGCGAGCGTATCCTCGCCGGCGAGGATCGCCTCGATGATTTCCGCCTGACCGGGCCGGAACGCGTCGAAACCGAATGTGGATTTGAGAAGTTCGAGAGCCGCCTGCATGCTCGGGGTGTAGGCCGGGAGCCGCCGGGCGGCAAGATCGGGGCGGGCCGAATGCGCGAAAGGGCGACGCGTCGCGCCGCCCTTTCTGGTGAGATTTCACGCCGCGTGGCGGCGCCGAGCCATTCCGGCGTTGGCGATCTTCAGGACCACCAGCCGCGCCGTTTCGGCTTTTCGGTCTCCGCTGGCGCGTCGGCCTCGGGAGCTGCGGCCTCGGGGGCTGCGGCCTCCACCGGCGCAGTGTCGGCCAGAGCGGGCTCCGGCGCCGCGACGGGGGTCGGCTCCGGCGCGGCGGGCGTCGCCGCCGGCGCGTCTCCCTCGTCCGCGTCCGCGGCCGCGGTCGGCTCGGGCGCCGGCGCCGCGACCTTCGGCTTTCGGGTGCGCGGCTTCGGCTTCTTCTTCTTCTCCACCGGTTCCGCTGCGGGCTCCGCCGCCGCGACGGGTTCCTTTTCTTCCTTTTCTTCCTTTTCAGGTTCGGCGGCGGTCGTCTCCTCCACCGGCTTCCGTTTGCGCGGGACGGGTCGCTTGCGTTTCGGCTTCTGCGCGGGCTCCTCCGGCGTCTCGACGAGAGTCTCCTCCGCGTCCGATGGCGCGCGGGTGTCGATCACCTCGCCAAGCGCGGCGTTCTCGGCGCGCGCGGGTTCAGCCTCCGCGGCCGGCTCTGCGGCTGGCGCGCTTTCCGCCTCGGCGCCGGCGCCGTCCGTCTCGGCGGCGGTCTCCCGCCGCGCGTCGCCGGCGGGGGCGGCGTGCGACGCCTCGTCGCCGTTCCGCCGCCTCTTCCGCCCGCCGCGCTTTCCGCGCCGACGGCGTTTGCTCTCGCCTTCGCCTTCCGTATCGCTGGCGTTGCGGCCGTTCGCGTCCTTCTGCGGCGCGTCGCCCGCAGCAGGCTCTCCTTCGTCCTCCGTCGCCGGCTGTGCGCCGTTGAAGGCCGTCTCGGCGGTGATCGCGCGTGAGGTCTCCGCCTGATCCTGCGTCGGCTTGACCCCTTTCACCTTGTCCAGCCGGTAATCGGGGCTGATCATGGTCGGATCGCTCTCGATCAGGAGGTCGATCGAATATCGCGCCTCGATCTGCGCGATATGGGCGCGTTTCTGATTGATCAGGAAATTGGCGATCTCGACCGGGGCCGTGATCTTGATCTCCCGAACCTTGGAGTGGACGCCCTCCTCCTCGGCTTCGCGCAGGATGGCGAGCGCCACATTGTCGGCCGACCGGACGATCCCGGTGCCATGACAGTGGGAGCAGGGCGCGGTCGTCGCTTCGATCATGCCGGGGTGAAGCCGCTGGCGCGACATCTCCATCAGCCCGAAGGCGCTGATCCGGCCGATCTGGATCCGGGCCCGATCGTCCTTCAGTTGCTCCTTCATCCGCTTCTCGACCGCCCGGTTGTTCCGGTTTTCATCCATGTCGATGAAGTCGATGACGATCAGGCCGGCGAGGTCCCGCAGCCGAAGCTGGCGCGCAACTTCGTCGGCGGCCTCGAGATTGGTCTTGAGCGCGGTCTCTTCGATCGAATGTTCGCGGGTCGAGCGGCCGGAGTTGACGTCGATGGCGACGAGCGCCTCCGTCACGCCGATGACGAGATAGCCGCCGGATTTCAACTGCACGACCGGGTTGAACATCGCCGAGAGATGGCTCTCCACCTGGAATTTGGAGAAGAGCGGCGTCGGCTCGCGATGCGCCTGCACGTTCTTGGCGTGGCTCGGCAGCAGCATTTTCATATAGTCCTTGGCCTCGCGATAGGCGACTTCGCCTTCGACGAGGATCGTGTCGATGTCGCGCCCGTAGAGGTCGCGGATCGAGCGTTTGATCAGGCTGCCTTCCTCATAGATCAGCGCGGGCGCGATCGAGTTCATGGTGAACTCGCGGATCTGATCCCATTGCCGGAGCAGGAATTCGTAGTCGCGCTTGATCTCGGTCTTGGTGCGCTTGGCGCCCGCCGTGCGGATGATCAGGCCCATGCCTTTCGGCACCTCCATTTCGGAGGCGATCTGCTTCAGCTTCTGGCGGTCGGCCGCCTGGGTGATCTTCCGCGAAATGCCGCCGCCTCGCGCGGTGTTGGGCATCAGGACGCAATACCGCCCGGCCAGCGAGAGATATGTGGTCAGCGCGGCGCCCTTGTTGCCGCGCTCCTCCTTCACGACCTGGACCAGCATGATCTGCCGGACCTTGACCACCTCCTGAATCTTGTAGCGATGCGCGGAGAGGCGGCGGGGCCGGATTTCATCCTCGATCTTCTCGGCGCCGACCGATTCCACCTCCGCCTTGGCGCGGCGGCCGTCGCGATTGTCGTCGCCATTATCGTCGTTGTCGGCGGCGCCGGTCTTGGCGTCCTCGCGCTCGATCACGGTCTCGGACGTGCTTTCGCCGGCGTCCGCGCCCGCGTCCTCCGCGATCGACGTCGGCTCGTCGTCGTCGTCCGCGGCGTGGTCTTCGCGCTCCGCCGCGTCGGCGGCGGGAGCGCCGCCGGCCGCGTCCGCCTGCGCGGTTTCCGCCGGCGGCGAAGAGTCCGAGGGGTCCGCGTCGGGCTGCGCGTCGTTGGCCGCGTCCTCGGCGGCGGGTTCGGCGGCGGCGGTCGTCTCCGCGTCGTCGGGCGCGCCGGCGGCGGGCGCCGCCTCGTCATCCGTCTTTCTGCGGCGTGAGCGTGGCCGGGGCGTCCGGCGCGAGCGGGCCTTTTTCGGCTCCTTCGCGTCGCCGGCGTCTTCGTCGTTGGAGGAGGCGTCGGCCGCGGCCTCGGCCGCGATGATCGCCTCGCGGTCGGCGACCGGGATCTGGTAGTAATCCGGATGAATCTCGGAGAACGCGAGGAAGCCGTGCCGGTTTCCGCCATATTCGACGAAAGCCGCCTGCAACGAGGGTTCGACCCGCGTGACCTTGGCTAGATAGATATTTCCGGCGAGCTGCCGCTTGTTGATCGATTCGAAATCGAATTCGTCAATGCGGGCGCCGTCCATGACCACGACCCGAGTCTCCTCCGGGTGCGTGGCGTCGATAAGCATTTTTTTCGCCATTGAGCTTTCTGCGGCGGCGCGCGGCGCGCGTATGCGCCCGGCCGCGCCGACTTTCCTGTGAGTGAGAGAGACGACAGGATCGAAATCGTGGCCGCCGCCGAAACCGGCTGGGCGTGTCCACAACTTACAAATGTTTGTCTCTTCATGTTTTCAACCAGTTCGCGACATGAGAGCCGCGGGTGTGTTCGGGCGGCGCAGGGTGCGCCAGAGGGAGTGCCTGGTCAGCGCAACCGCCGGTTGCGGTTTTGGCCGATCCATTCGCCCCCAGCTGAAATTCAGCGAGGCGACGCGGAGCGGGCGCCGCGTATCGCGCAGCCCACTCAATGTCGCAGTGGACAATAATCATCGTTTTCGTGAAAGTCCAAAGGGAAATTCACCTGCCCATGTCGACGGGTGCTGAGCGGAGCATGAAATGCGGGGCCGGAGAGACACCGGATGGGGCGCGGCGTGGCGGCTGGCTCTCATGGCGATCATGGTCGCGTCGCCGCTTTTCGCCGCCGCCGATGGGAGGCCCGCGGTGGTCGGCTCGCCCGGTCCCGGACGGGTGGAGCGTGTCGAAATCGGGTTGGCGGAGCGCGCGCCGTTCAGCATCTTCACCCTGGAGCATCCGCGGCGCGTCGTTGTCGACTTCCCGGCGCTGGACAGGGTTTCGGCCCCGTCGCGCCCGGCGCCGGGGGCGCGGCTCATCAAGGCGGTGCGGCCCGGCGCGCGGGCGGCCGGGCGCGGCGCGCGGCTGGTCGTCGATCTGCTCCGCCCGGCGCGGGTCGCGCGCGCGTTCACCGTGGCGAGCGACGATGGCGCTGGTGACGAAGACGGGGCGGATAGCGAAGACGGGGCGCGATTCATTCTGACGCTTGAGCCGACCAGCGCGGCAGCCTTCGCCGCGCTCGCCGGCTGGCCGGAGGCCGCGCGCCCGGTGGCCTCGTTCATCTCTCCAAAGCCCGCCGCGCCCGGCGATCTTCTGGTCGTCGTCGATCCGGGGCATGGCGGCGCCGACCCCGGGGCGATCTCGCGCGGGGTCGCGGAGAAGGATCTGGTTCTGGATTACGCGCGCGCCCTGGCCGCGGCGGTTGTGGCGCATCCCGGATTCGACGCGGCGCTGACGCGGTGGGGCGATGAATACCTCACGCTGAAGGAGCGCGTGACGCTCGCGCGGCGGGCGGGCGCGGGCGTGTTCATCTCGCTCCATGCGGACGCGCTGGCGACAGGGGAGGCGACAGGCGCCTCGGTCTACGTCCTGAGCGAGCGGGCCTCCGACAGGGTGGCGGCGGCGCTCGCCGGGGCGCATGACCGCATGGAGGCGTTGGGGGGCGTCGCGCTCGATGAGGCTGCGCCTGACGTCGCGCAGGTGCTTATCGATTTCGCGCGGCGCCGGACCGACGTCCGCTCCCGGCGGCTGGCGGCGCGGCTGGTCGCGGGGCTTCGCGACGTGGCGCCGGTGCTGGAGGGGCGCGCCCTGCAATCGGCGGGGTTTCGCGTCCTGCAGGCGCCCGACATTCCATCCGCGTTGATCGAGCTTGGCTTCATGTCGAGCGCGGCCGACCGCGCGCGGCTGCTGTCGCCGGACGTACGGGACGCGGTCACCGCGGCGATCGCGGCGGCGATCGTCGACTGGGCCGCGGACGAGCGGCGCTGAGGCCGGGCCGCCGGCCCGGCGAGAGAGACGGGCGCTTCAGCGTCTCGGGGGGACAAGGACGGCGAGGCGCACGGGCGCGCGGGCGCTGGCTCAAGCCTCGTCCTGCGCCGCGTTCCGGCCCGGAAAATGGCAGGCGGCGAAGCGCCCGGCGCCATGGGAGCGGAGGGGGGGCTCCTCCTCGGCGCAGATCGCTTGCGCCTTCCAGCAGCGGGTGCGGAAGCGGCAGCCGGAGGGGGGCGCCATCGGGTTCGGGATATCGCCGGTGAGGACGATCCGCCTCCGCGCCCGCTCCCTCTCCGGCTCGGGAACCGGCGCCGCCGAGAGAAGCGCCTGCGTATAGGGGTGGAGCGGATCGGCGTAGAGCGCCGCGGCGTCGGCGATCTCGACGATTTTTCCGAGATACATCACCGCCACCCTGTCGGAGACATGCCGCACCACCGAAAGATCATGCGCGACGAAGAGGAAGGCGACGCCGAGCCGGGCCTGAAGCTCCTTCAGAAGGTTCAGCACCCCCGCCTGCACGGACACGTCCAGCGCGGAGACCGGCTCGTCCAGCACGATCAGGCGCGGATCGAGCGCGAGCGCGCGGGCGATGCCGACGCGCTGGCGCTGGCCGCCAGAGAGTTCGTGCGGATAGCGCTCGGCATGTTCGGGATCCAGCCGCACGAGATCCAGAAGCTCGGCCACCCGCCGCGCGCGCTTCGCCTCCGGCCAGCCGGCGAGGATCAGCGGCTCGCGGAGGATGCGCCCGACGCGCATCCGCGGATGAAGCGAGGCGAAAGGGTCCTGAAACACGATCTGAAGCCGCGCGCGGAGCGCCCGCAGCTCGCTCCGCGGCGCGGCCAGAAGATCCGCCCCTTCGAAGGCGATGTCGCCGGAGGTCGGCTCGATCAGCCGCATCACGCAGCGCCCGAGCGTGGATTTTCCGCAGCCGGATTCGCCGACGAGGCCAAGCGTCTCCCCCGGCATGATTTCGAAGGAGACGTCGGAGACGGCGCGGACGAAGGCCGTCGGGCGGCTGGTCACCAGGCTTCGCTGGACCGGAAAATCCTTCACGAGATTGTGAACCGTGAGAATGGGCGCAGCCTGCGTCCCGGCGCCTGGCGCGGCCTCGGGCGCATCGGGCGCGGCGCCGTCGACGATCACGCCCGAGCCGCCCGTCCCCTGAGCGACGGCGTGGCAAGCGGTGTCGAGCGCCCCCTCCGGCGCGAGGTCGGGGTCGATGCGCGCGCAGACCTCCATCGCGAGCGGGCAGCGTGGCCGGAAGGCGCAGCCCTCGGGCCGGCGGAGGAGCGAGGGCGGCGCCCCTTCGATGGATTGGAGCCGGCTTTCGCCGGCGAGCGGCTTCGGCACGGAGGAGAGCAGGCCGCGCGTATAGGGATGGCGGCAGGAGGCGAAGAGCGCGCCGACCGGGCCGCGCTCCACAACCCGGCCCGAATACATCACCGATACGGTGTCGGCGACGCCGGCGACGACGCCGAGATCATGGGTGATGAGCGCGAGGCCGACGCCAAGCTCGCGCCGAAGATCGGCCAGCACCTCCAGCACCTGCGCCTGAACCGTGACGTCGAGCGCCGTGGTCGGCTCGTCCGCGATCAGGAGATCGGGATCGTTCGCCACCGCCATCGCGATCATCACCCGCTGGCGCATGCCCCCCGAGAATTCATGCGGGAATTGCCGCACGCGCTGCTTCGCTTGCGGAATCGAGACGAGGTCGAGCAATTCTTCGGTCCGTCGCCGCGCGCCGTCGCCGCCGATCCCCGGATTGTGAAGGCGGAGCATCTCCTCGATCTGGGCGCCGACGCGCAGGACCGGATTGAGCGCCGTCAGCGGATCCTGAAAGATCATGGCGATCCGCCCGCCGCGAATCGCCCGCATCTCCCGCCCCGAAAGCCCGAGAATCTCCCGTCCCGCGAGGCGGACGCTCCCCGTCACCCGGGCGGAGGCGGGCAGAAGCCCCATCACCGCCAGCATCGAGAGGCTCTTGCCGGAGCCGGATTCGCCGACGACGCCGTGCACCTCGCCCTTGGCGATGGTGAAATCGACGCCGCGCACCGCCTCCAGCGGCGCGTCGGGGCCGGGGAAGGCGACGCGAAGGTCGCGCACCTCCAGAAGCGGCGGCTCGCTCTTCTCGCTCGTCATGCGCTTCTCGGGTCGAGCACGTCGCGCAAGCCGTCGCCGAGGAAGTTGAACCCGAGAACCACCGTCAGAATCGCGAGCCCCGGCCCGAGCGCGATCCACCACTGATAGAAATGGACCGCGCCGTCGGAGATCATCGCGCCCCATTCCGGCGTGGGCGGCAGCGCGCCGAGACCGATGAAGCTGAGCCCCGCCGCCAGAAGCACGACCTGCCCGAAATCCATCGTCGCGTTGATCAGGATCGGCGTCCAGCAGAGCGGAAGCACATGCAGCCCGAGCACCCGGAGCGGGCCGGCCCCGCCGGCGACGGCGGCCTCGACATGTTCGCGCTCCTTCACCTCCAGAACCTGCGCGCGCATCAGCCGCGCATAGATCGGCCACCAGACGATGACCATCGCGATCGCCGCGTTGCCGAGCCCCGGCCCGAGCGACGCGACCACCGCCATCGCCAGCAGGATCGGCGGGAAGGAGAGCGTGACGTCCACCGTCCGCATGATGACGCTGTCGACGAGCCCGCCGAAGAATCCGGCGAGCGCGCCGAGCGTGGAGCCGATCGCGACGGCGAAGGCGACGACGCCGACCGCGATCGGGATCGAATAGCGCGCGCCATGAAGGGTCCGGGTCAGCACGTCGCGGCCGAGCGTGTCGGTGCCGAGAAGATGCGCCGCGCTCGGCGGCCGGAGGCGCGGCCCGACCATGGCGAGCGGCTCGTAAGGCGCCCAGAGCGGCGCCGTCGCGGCGATGGCGAACCAGGCGAGAACGATGACGGCGCCGATGATCACCGGCGCGGTCATCCAGGCCGGGCGGCGCGGCAGGCGGAGCGTGGCGTCGGGCGCGGTCATCCTTCCCTCATCTCAGGCGATGCGGATGCGCGGATTGGCGAAGGCATAGGCGATGTCGGTCAGAAGATTGGACAGGAGAAAGGCGATGGCGCCGATCAGGGTGACGCCGACGATCGCCGGGTGATCCAGCGCGCGCGCGGATTCGACGGCGTAGGAGCCGATCCCCGGCCACGAGAACACGGTCTCCGTCAGCACCGCGCCGGTGATGAGATAGGCGAAGGAGAAGCCGATGATCGTCAACGCCGGAATCATCGCGTTGCGGAGCGCGTGGTTGACCAGGACCCGCGTCTCGCTCGCCCCCTTGGAGCGGGCGGTGAGGATATAATCCTGCGCCAGCACGTCGAGCATGCTGGCCCGGACCAGCCGGGAGATGATGCCCGTGACCGCCCAGCCGAGCACCAGGGCGGGCAGGATCAGGTGCGAGAGCGCCTCGCGGAACTGCGCCCAGTTCCCCGCCAGCAGCGCGTCGATCGTGAACATGCCGGTGACGAACGGCGGCGCCGCCTCCCGCGCGCCGAGCCGGCCCGCCCCCGGCAGCACGCCGAACTTGACCGAGAAGAGGTAGAGCAGGATCAGCCCGGACCAGAACACCGGCGTCGACGAGCCGATCAGCGCGAAGAGCCGCGCGGCGTGATCCTGCGGCCGATTGCGGTAATGCGCCGCCAGCACGCCGAAAAGGAGGCCGAATCCGGTTCCGACAATCATCGCCGCGATCACCAGCTCCAGCGTCGCCGGCAGGCGCTCGGCGATGTCGAGCCCGACCGACCGCTTGGTGCGGAACGAGACGCCGAAATCGCCCTGCGCCAGATTGGAGATATAGATGCCGTAGCGCTCCGGCAGGCTCTTGTCCAAGCCCCAGCGCGCCTTCACCGCCGCCACCACCTCGGGGTTGCCGAGCTGGCGTTCGTTGACCAGCGAGAGCAGCGGGTCGCCCTTGGTGAAGTTCGTCAGGATGAAGGCGATGGTCGCGACTCCAAGCAGGAGCACGGGCATCATCGCAAGGCGCCGGATCAGATAGCGGAGCATGGGCTCACCCGTCGCCACCCGGCCCCGAGCGGGGGCCGGATGCGGTGTTGGGAGAGAGTCCGGTCATCACTCGCGCCCGAGATCCTCGAGCACGATCTGGCAGCAGACGCTATAGGCGACGCCGGTCACGCCCTTGCGGTAGCCGAGCACCAGGCGCGGGTTGACCAGCGGAAAGATGATCCGGTCCTTGATCATCTCGAGGCCGAGCTCATGCGCGAGGCGCGTCACGTCGTCCGGGCCGGCGGCGCCGTATTCGGCCATCAGCTCCAGCTCGCGCTCGTTTTTCAGCCCCTCGGCCTTGTCGCCGCCGGCGCGCTGATACCAGCGCGCGTCCGGCGTCATGGTGAAGTAGCTGAAATACTGGCCGGAGCCGAAATAGTCCGGCGCGTAGAAGAGCGCGGTGAGCGGAATGCCCGAGGCGTTGACCTCCTCGCCCCAGACCGCGAACGTCACGGGCTGCAGGCTGACCTCGATGCCGACCCGCGCGAGATCCTGCTGGACCTTCTGCATCATCGTGTTGAGATCGACGCCGTAGAGATTGAAGTCCGGGTAGATGGCCTTGAGCGGGAACCCGTCCGGCACGCCCGCCTCCGCGAGGAGCGCCCGCGCCTTGTCGAGGTCTTCATGGGGCAGGGGCAGATCCTTGCTTCCGGGGAAGCCGTTCGGGATCGGGGACGCCTGCAGGTCGCCGTCGCCGCCGACCGCGTATTCCAGGATTCCCTCGTAATCCAGCGCATAGCCGAAGGCTTCGCGGATCTTCGGGGTGAGCGGCACCTCGTTGTCCTTCGCCCCCGGTGAAAGCGCGACATAGATCATGTTGTAGGACGGCACGAGATCGAAGACGACATCGGGGCTTCGCACCGATTGCGCGGTGATCGTGTCGACCTGCATGGCGATGTCGGCGCCGCCATTCTCCAGCATCTGCGCCTGGCCGACCGCGTCCTTGACGTCGCGGATGACCACGGGGAGCGGCGACTTGTCGCTCTTGTGATGCGGGTTGAGGGCGAGGCGCAACTCGTCGTCGGGGCGGTAGCTTTCGAGAACATAAGGCCCGCTTCCGGCGGAGTTCTGGAGGAACCATGGCTCCGCCCGGTCGGTCGTGGGGTCGCCGCTCGCGCCCGCCTTGATCGCGACATCGCTGTTGATCGCGACGACATAGGGCGCGCTGGCTTTCGCCATGAACTCCGAATCCGGCGCGTTGAGCCGGATCACCAGCGTGTGCGCGTCCGGCGTCTCGATCGTCTCGACCCCGCCGACGAAGAAGGACGGCCCCTCCTTCAGGTCGCGGAGCCGCTCGATGGTCCATTTCAGGTCCTTCGCCTCGACCGGGCTGCCGTCGCTGAAGACGGCGTCCGGATCGAGATGGAAGGTGAATTCCGTCTGGTCGTCGTTCACCTCCCAGCTTGTCGCGAGGCGCGGCTCGATGGCTCCGGTCTTCGGGTTCACCGAGATCATCGTCTCATAGACCGACGACATGTAGATCTGGCAGGAATCGCACCAGGCCCGCGCCGGATCCAGCGAATTGAAGTCGGTGTCCCGCGCGATGACGATGGTGTCCTCGCCCGCGGCGAGAGCCGGCGCCGGGGCGAAGACCGGCGCGGCGAGAGCGCCCAAAAGCGCCGCGGCGAGCGCGGCGCGGCTTGTCGTCGCCTTTGACGCGATCCGGTTGGTTCTTGTCATCTTGCATCTCCCCATTGGTTTTCCTGTCTTCAAGGTCAGGTTTTCGCAGCCTCTGCGATCAGCCCGCCGGCCGATTTCGCGATTCCATCCGCATCCAGCCCGTAATGCGCGTAGAGCGCGGCCGGCGGGCCGATGAGCGAGAACTCATCGCGCAGACCAAGCCGCCGGAACGGCAGACGCGGCTGATCGACCAGCACCTCGGCGACGGCGGAGCCGAGGCCGCCGATCACGTTATGCTCCTCCACGGTCAGGATCGCGCCCGTCTCGGCCGCGGCGGCGCGGACCTCGTCCTCGTCCAGCGGTTTCACCGTGTGCATATCGACGACGCGAACCGAGCGGCCCTTCTCGGCGAGCGCCTCCGCGGCGTCGAGCGAGGGTTTCACCTGGCTTCCGGTCGCGATGATGGTGAGGTCCGCGCCTTCGCGGAGGCGGATCGCCTTCCCAAAGGCGAAATCCGTCGGGACCTCCGGGTAGACCTCGGGGTCGCGCCCGCGCCCGAGGCGGATATACATCGCGCCGGGGTGATCGAGAGAGGCTCGCAGGATCGCCCGGAGGAGATTGGCGTCGGTGGCGCAAACCGTCGTGAGCCCGGAGATGCTCCGCATCATGGCGAGGTCTTCGGTCGCGTGATGGCTGGTGCCGTAGAACCCCATCGAGATGCCGGAATGGGTGCCGATCGCGCGGACCGGCATGTTCGGATAGGCGCAATCGGTCCGTATCTGCTCCGCCCCGAGGATGGAGCAGAAGGAGGCGAAGGTCGCGGCGAAGGGGATCAACCCGCAGGAGGCCATGCCCGCGGCTGCGGTCAGCATGTTCTTCTCGGCGATGCCGAAATTGAAGAACCGGTCAGGATGGCGCGCCTGAAACTCGACGGCGCGGTTCGCGCTGGCGAGATCGGCGGTGAGGACGGTGATGCGCGGATCCACGTCCGCCAGCGCGGCCAGTTCCTCTCCGAGGATGAAGGCCGGCGCGCGCGAGGCGGGCGTTCCCTTGACCGATCTGGAGTCCGAGAGCGCGATGTCGTCCGAGACGCCGCGGAAGATGTCGCTCTGGTCCTGAGTTTCGCTCTGGTCGCTCACGGCGCGCCTCCTTCGCTCTCCTGCGGCTGGATGCCGGCCTCCAGCTCCTCCATCACGGCGTCGTAATCCTTGCCGACGAGATTGCCGACATGCCAGTTGAGGCTGCCCTCCATCGCCTTCACGCCGCGCCCTTTCACCGTGTCGCAGATCAGCATCTGCGGCTTGCCGACCCCGGCCGGGGCGAGGGCGTCGAGATGGGCCATGATGGCGTCGAGATCATGCCCGTCGAAGCGCGAGACCTCCCAGCCGAAGCTGCGATACCGATCTTCGAGGGGTTCGATCGACATGGTCTCCTCGGTGTCGCCGTCGATGCCGAGCCGGTTGCGATCGACGATGCCGACAAGACCCTGAAGCTTGAAATGGCCGGCGGCCATGGCCGCCTCCCAGATTTGCCCTTCGTTCTGTTCGGCGTCGCCCATCATGCAGTAGACGCGGTAGGCGCGCCCGTTCACGCGCGCGGCCAGCGCCATGCCGACCGCGATCGACAGCCCATGCCCGAGCGAGCCGGAGCTGAAATCGACGCCGGCGATCTTCTTCATGTCCGGGTGATCGCCAAAGGGGCTGCCAAGGCGGGTGTAGTCGTCCAGAAGCTTCGGATCAAAGAAGCCGAGATCGGCCAGAACCGGGTAGAGCCCGATCGCGGCGTGCCCCTTGCTGAGCACGAACCGGTCCCGGTCGGGCCAGTCGGGCCGGGCGGGATCGATGCGGAGATGGCCGTAGTAGAGCGAGGAGAACAGCTCCGCCGCGGAGAAAGTGCTGGAATAATGCCCCGCCCCGGCGATCCGGGCGAGGCGCACCGTCTCCTTGCGGATGAACCTGGCGCGCTCGGCCAGTCTCTCTTTGGTGATGTTGTGCTTGGACCGGCTCCGGCTGACGGCGGGGGACTCGTTCATCGTTTTCTCCCTGCTGGTCATGCGCTTCGCCGCGCGGCCTCGGCGTAGCGCACCGGCGTGGACAGCTCGGGCCGCTTGTGCCAGGCCCAGTAGGTTTCTTCGATTTTCCGGAACATCGGACCGGGGCGCCCGTTCGCGTAGATCCGCCCGCCAAGCTCGACCACGGGCGAGACGCCGCCCGCCGTCGTGGCGGTGAAGACCTCGTCCGCGGCCTCCAGATCGGCGCGGGTCAGCCGCGCGAGGCGCGCCGGCACGCCCATCTCCGCTCCGATCTCCAGAACCGTCTTGCGCGTCACCCCTTCGAGCGCGCCGCGGTCAGGGGTCAACAACTCGCCATCCTTCCAGATGAAGAGGTTGAAGCCCGGCCCCTCGGTCACCACGCCGTCGCCGTCGAGCAGGATCGCGCTGTCGACGCCCGCAGCCTCCGCGGCGCGGAGCGCGGCGATGAAATCGCCCCACATGTAGTTCTTGATCGTCGGGTCGAACGACGCCGGCGGAATCCGCAGCGTCTCGGAGATCAGGAATTTCAGCCCGGTATCCTGTTTCTCCTCCGGAAACACCGAGACCCAGGGCAACGCATAGGCGAAGAACCGGTTCTTCAGCAGGCTCGGGCGGCTTCGCGGCATGCCGGGCCCGGGGACGCCGCGGGTCGCGAGCATCGCGACATAGGCGCGCTCCAGCCCGGCGCGCGCGACGCACCCGTCGAGGATGTCTCCGATGGCGGCGCTGTCATGGGGCAGGGTCATTCCCAACCTCTCGACGGAGCTCGCGAACCGCGCGAGATGATCTTTCAGCCGGAAGAAGGCGCCGTCCCAGACATGGACCACGTCATAGGTCACGTCCGATTTGCTGAACCCCCAGTCCAGAAGGGAGATCTTGGCCTCCGAGATCGGAACGAACTCCCCATCCACGAATGCGGCGCCGCTGCTGTACGCCTCGTTCAGTTCGACCATGATCCGACTCCTTTCCAAGCTGCCGGCGGCGCGAGTCGCCAGACTCGGCGCCAATGTGATCGCGCGGCTCTCTCCGCGCCGTCGGCCGGCGCGCTCCTGACGCCGCCGACCAGAATGTCCGCCTCCGGCCCCGCTCTCCGTGGCCCTCCGGCGGGTTTCCAAAGTGAACGCCGGGAGCGGGCCAGGCCGCGCCGCGGCGCGCCCCGTCAGCCGAACGCGTTCGCGACCGCGCCGAATGCGGCGTCCGTCGCGGTCAGCGCCTCGGCGATGTCGGTCTCGCGATGGGCCGTCGAGAGGAACATGTTGTGCCAGGGATGGAGGAAGACGCCGCGCCGCAGCGCTTCCAGGCAGAAAAGATCGCCCTTCGCGAAATTCACATCCGCGTCGAAAAGGATCAGCGGCATCTGCGCCGGCCCGGTCTGGCGGATCCGGACGCCATGGCGCGCCGCCTGCTCGTTCAGGCCGTCGCGGAAAAGCTGGCCGATCCGCTCCATATGCGCGAGTCCGTCGGTCTCCCGAAGTTTCGTGAGGGTCGCGAGGCTCGCCGCCATCGCGCCGGCTCCGCACCAGTAGGAGCCGGTGACGAACATGCGCTGCGCGGCGTCGCGGAACCGCTCCGTCGCGGTGAGCATCGAGATCGGATGCCCGTTGCCCATCGCCTTGCCGAAGGTGGAGATGTCGGGGCGCACGCCCAACGGCTCCCAGCTTCCGCCCATCGCGAGGCGGAAGCCCGCCCGCACATCGTCGATCATCAGCGCCGCGCCGGTCCGGTCGCAGAGCGCGCGCGCCGCCTCCGCGAACTCCCGTGTCGCAAGCTCCTGATCCCGCCGCGCGTCATGCCGGAGCGCGGTGCAGAGAATCGCTGCGAGGTCGTCTCCCGCCGCCTCGACCGCCTCGGTCAGCGAGGCGGGGTCGTTGTAGTCGTAATGGAGGATATGCGCGCGGTCCTCGTCCGTCACCCCGGCGAGCGACGGCGTGCACCATGGCGCGGAGCCGTGATACGAGCCGCGCGCGACGAGGATCTTGCGCCGCCCGGTCTCCGCGCGCGCCAGCGTCACGCCGGTCGTCGTCGCATCGCCGCCATTCTTGCAGAAGAGCGCCCAGTCCGCATGCGGAATCAGGTCGACCACAAGCTCGGCGAGATCGACCATCACCGGCGCCGGGCCGTTGAAAAGCTCGCCCCGCTCCATCTGCCGGGCGACGGCCGCATCGACATCCCGGTCGCGATGGCCGAGCACGATGGGCCCGTATCCGCACATGAAATCGATCAGCTCGTTTCCGTCCGTATCCCAGATACGGCAGCCTTCCCCGCGGGAGAAGAACTGCGGATAGCCCTCCGGCAGGCGCGAGACGCTCATGTGCCCCCAGAGCCCGCCGGGAACCACCCGTTTCGCGCGCGCCATGAGCGCCGCGTCGTTCTCGCCGGTGTTCGCCGCGCGCCGATCCAGCATGACATCCTCCCTGTCAGATCTCGACTGCATCACATCTGATATATCGGATCAACGGTAATCTTAGCCGGTTCCTCCGCCACGCGAGGAAAGTAGACCACCGCCGCGGGATCTTAGCAATCCCGAGGCTTTCGGAGGGCCGTTGAGGCCCGTGCGGATTTATGCGAAAACTCCATGAAAGGGCCTCAAATCATCCGGGCGGCGCCCTTATAAGGCCGCGTGACAGGCGCCGTGCGAATCCGGCGCGACAGCAGCGACAGGCGTCATGATCCGTTTCCTCGGTTTTCTCTTCAGCGCAGGCTCGATCGCCGCCATCGCCGGCGTCGCGATCGTCGGCGCGGTGCTCTGGATCTATGATCGGGATCTGCCCGATTACGACGAACTCAAGACCTATCAGCCGGCGACGCTGAGCCGCGTCTATTCCGGTGAAGGCGAGGTGATCGCCGAATTCGCCGCGGAGCGGCGCATCTTCACGCCGATCGACGAGATTCCGCCGCTGGTGAAGAACGCGTTCATCTCCGCCGAGGACAAGAACTTCTACGTCCATTCCGGCGTCGACGGGCTGGGGATCGTGAAGGCGATGCTCGACAATCTCCGCCGCATTCAGACGGGCGAGCGGCTGCGCGGCGCCTCGACCATCACCCAGCAGGTGATCAAGAATTTCCTGCTGTCCTCCGAAAGCCCGGTCGAGCGGAAGATCAAGGAATTCATTCTCTCCTCCCGGATCGAAAGCGCGCTTGGCAAGGAACAGATTCTCGAACTCTATCTGAACGACATCTTCCTCGGTCAGAACGCCTACGGCGTCACCGCCGCGGCGCGCCGGTATTTCGGCAAGACGCCGGAGGAGCTGAAACCGGAGGAGGCGGCCTATCTCGCGGCGTTGCCGAAGGCGCCGTCGAGCTACCATCCGGTCCGCCAGCGCGAGGGCGCGGTGCAGCGGCGCAATTACGTGCTCGAGGAGATGGCGCAGAACGGCTATCTCACCCGCAGCGAAGCCGAGGCGGCGAAAGCCACTCCGCTCGAAACGGTGATCGGCGGCGAGATCGAAAGCCATCTGCCGCCCATCCCGAACTACACGTATTTCACCGACGAGATCCGCCGCCAGCTGTCCGCGCGGTTGGGCCGGGAGGAGCTTTTCGGCGGCGGTCTGACGGTGCGCGCGACGCTCGACCCGGAGTTGCAGGCGATGGCGGCGCGCGCGCTTCGCGCCAAGCTGGAGAGCTGGGACAGGGAGAAGGACGGCTGGCGCGGCCCGCTCGCGACGCTGGATGAGGTGAGCGCCGCCGATGAGGCGGATTGGCGCGCGAAACTGGCGGCGACGCCCGCGCCCTCCGATATCGAGGGCTGGCGCAAGGCGGTGGTGCTGGAGGTCGGCGAGAAGAGCGCCCGAATCGGCATTGATGGCGTCGACGAGGATTCGGACGGTCATTACATCCCGTTCGACGATGTGAAGGACTGGGCGCGGCCGCGGCTGACGGGCGGCGGGCGCGGCGCGGCGCCGAAACGCCCGTCCGACGTTTTCGCGGTCGGCGACGTGATCCTCGTCAAGGCGATCCGAAAGGATGATGGCGCGCTGCAACGCTGGTCGCTGCGGCAGATCCCCGAGATCCAGGGGGCGTTCATGGCGATGGACCCGCATACCGGTCGGGTGTTGGCGCTGCAGGGCGGATTTTCCTATGAAGCGAGCGTGTTCGACCGCGCGACGCAGGCGGAGCGCCAACCCGGTTCGGCCTTCAAGCCGTTCGTCTACGCCGCCGCGCTCGACAACGGCTATTCGCCGGCGACGATCGTGCTCGACGCTCCGGTCGTCGTCCGGCTGGCCGGCGGCGACTGGAAGCCGAAGAACTACTCCAACAAGTTCTACGGGCCGTCGCCGCTCCGGCTCGGGCTGGAGATGTCGCGCAACCTGATGACCGTGCGTCTGGCGCAGGATGTCGGCATGGACATCGTCGCCGATTACGCCGAGCGCTTCGGCGTCTATGATCAGATGCCGGCGCATCTGAGCTATGCGCTCGGGGCGGGCGAGACGACGCTCTGGCGGATGGTCGCGGCTTACGGGATGTTCGCCAATGGCGGCCGGCGGGTGGAGCCGACGCTGGTGGACCGGGTGCAGAACCGGCGGGGCGAGACGATCTACCGTCATGACTCGCGCATCTGCGACGCCTGCGCCGCGCCGGATCCGGGCGCGGACGGGATCGAGCCGTGGCCGAAGCCGACCGCGAAGCGGATCATGGACCGGATCACCGCCTATCAGCTGGTCTCGATGATGGAGGGCGTCGCCTCGCGCGGCACGGCGGCGCGGCTTTCCGCGCTCGGCGTGCCGGTGGCGGGCAAGACCGGAACCACCAATGAGGCGAAGGACGCCTGGTTCGTCGGCTTCACGCCCGACCTCGTGGCCGGCTGTTTCATCGGCTATGACGATCCGCGCCCGATGGGCAGGGGCGGCACCGGCGGCGGCATGTGCGCGCCGGTCTTTCAGGCGTTCATGACGGAAGCGCTGAAGATTCGTCCCGCCGGCCGGTTCGAGACGCCTGAAGGCGTCGAGTTCGCGTATGTGGACCGCTACACCGGCGAGCGAGTGCCGGAGGGCGCCGGCGGCAGCGTCATCCGCGAAGTGTTCCGCGAGGGGCGGACGCCGGCCATGTACGAGACCGCGCCGATCGTGGGCGATCTGTCGTCATCCTTCTTTGGCGGCGGCGACCTGCCGATGACGCTCGGGGGGAATGCGGCGGAGATCGGCGATGGCGAGAGCGACGCCGCGGGAGATGCGGAATACGGCGCCGGGGCCGGAGCCGGCGGCGGCGGCGGCCCGCGTCCGCCGCGCAACCTGGACCGGGATCTGGAGAGCGGCGGCGTCTATTAGCGAGAGGCGCGAACGCGCCGCGCCGATCCTGTTCGCAGGGGCGGGGCGGGCGGCTCGCCTTTACCCGAGTTCGCCGGACGCGTAAGAACGGCGCTGATCCATTTCGTATCGTCAGGGCCAGAATATGCGCGCGGAAACGCAATCCACTGTCGAATCCATTGAAAAATCGCTGGCTCTCCTCCAGCAGCGCATCGGCTGGGACACGGCGGAGCGGCGGCTGGACGAGCTGAACGCCCGCGCCGAAGATCCGGACCTCTGGAGCGACCCGGCCAAGGCGCAGACGCTGATGCGCGAGCGTCAGGCGCTTTCGGACAAGATCGAATCCTGCCGCATGCTCGCGCGCGAGCTGGCGGAGAATGTCGAGTTGATCGAGCTGGGCGAAGCCGAGGGGGACGAAGAGGTCGTCGCGGAGGCCGAGGCCGCGCTTTCGAAACTGCGGAAAACGGCGGCGGACAAGGAGCTGGAGGCGCTTCTCGACGGCGAGGCGGACGGCAACGACACCTATCTCGAGATCAACTCCGGCGCCGGCGGAACCGAAAGCTGCGACTGGGCGGCGATGCTGGCGCGCATGTATGTGCGCTGGGCGGAGCGGCGCGGCTACAAGGTGGAGTTGATGTCGACCACCCCGGGCGAAGAGGCCGGGATCAAATCCGCGCTCTATCTCATCAAGGGCCAGAACGCCTATGGCTGGCTGAAGGCGGAAAGCGGCGTTCACCGGCTGGTGCGGATTTCACCGTTCGACAGCGCGGCGCGGCGGCACACCTCGTTTTCATCGGTCTGGATCTATCCGGTGGTGGACGATTCGATCGAGATCGAAGTGGCGCCGAACGATATCCGGATCGACACCTATCGGTCGTCCGGCGCTGGCGGGCAGCACGTCAACACCACCGATTCAGCGGTCCGGATCACGCACATGCCGACCGGAATCGTCGTCACCAGCTCCGAGAAATCGCAGCATCAAAACCGCGACATCGCGATGAAGGCGCTGAAGTCCCGGCTCTATGATCTGGAGATGAAGCGGCGCAATCAGGCGATCCACGACGCGCACGACGCCAAGGACGCCGCGGGGTGGGGGCATCAGATCCGCTCCTATGTGCTTCAGCCCTATCAGATGGTGAAGGATCTGCGGACCGGGGTCGAGACATCGGACAGCCAGGGCGTGCTCGACGGCGATCTCGACGCGTTCATGGCGGCGGCGCTGGCGCAGGACGTGACCGGCAAGACCCGCGCGGAGGCGGGCGCGGAGTAGGGCGCGGCCGCGAGGTTTCTCTCATGCGCCAGCCGGAGACGACGCGCGATCTAGCGCGCGGCCATCGCCACATCCCTCAGAACTCCGGCCTCCAGCTCGATCTCCGTCAGCCGATGCTTGACGATGTCGCCGATGCTGATCATGCCGGCCAGTCGGCCCCGGTCGACGACCGGAATATGCCGGATCCGCCGCGCCGTCATCTTCCGGGCGATGGCCGAGAGCTGGTCGTCGGGTGAGCAGGTGACGACGTCCGACGACATGATGTCGCTCACCTTCGCGCGATGCGCCTCCGCGCCGTCTTGCGCGAGACAGGCGACGATATCCCTTTCCGAAACGATGCCGAGCATTTTCTCGCCGTCGTCGCTGACGATCAGCGCGCCGACATCGGCGAGTCGAAGGCGATGCGCGAGAATGTCGACCGTCTCCCGCGGGCTCACGGTCATGACCTTGTCGCCTTTCGAGAGAAGAACTTCGCGTACTTTCATCTCAGGCCTCCTTGGGCGCCGCCGTGGGGCGGCCCTCGCGGGCCGTTTTCGCGGTGGGGCGGGCGGCGGCTCAGGCCTCCCCGCGCCGCGCAGTCTAGACTTTTACGCCGTCGCCCGCCATTCACGATCCCGGGGGGCGCCGAAGCCCGCGGCGCCCCCCGGCGGAATTTCTCTCATCTTGAACGGAGCGCCTTCATGATCCTCGCCGACAGTATCGCCCGCCTTCAGACCGAAAGCGCCTTCGAGGTGCTGGCCCGCGCCGCCGAACTGGAGCGGCGGGGGCGGAGCATCATCAATCTGGGCATCGGCCAGCCGGACTTCAAAACGCCGGAGCATGTGGTGGAGGCGGCGGTGAAGGCGCTTCGCGACGGCCATCACGGCTACACGCCGGCGAACGGGATTCTGCCGCTCCGGGAGGCGGTGGCGGCGGATGTCGCCGCGCGGCGCGGCGTCGAGATCAACCCGGACAACATCGTCATCATGCCGGGCGGAAAGCCCACGATGTTCTTCGCGGTCCTGCTCTTCGGCCAGCCGGGCGCGGAAATCATGTATCCGGATCCCGGATTCCCGATCTATCGGTCGATGATCGAATACACCGGCGCGAAAGCGGTCCCGATCGTCCTCCGCGAGGAGAACGGGTTCGCGTTTTCCGCCGAGGAGGTGCTGGCCGGGATCACGGACCGGACCCGGCTCATCATCGTCAACTCCCCCGGCAACCCGACCGGGGGCGCGACCCCGCGCGCGGAGATGGAGAAGCTGGTGAAGGGGCTGGCCGACCACCCCGAGGTCGCGCTGATGTCTGACGAGATTTACGCCCGGATGCTCTATGGCGGGCGCGAGCATGTCAGCTTTCTCGCCTGGCCGGAGATCCGTGACCGGCTGATCGTTCTCGATGGCTGGTCGAAGACCTATGCGATGACCGGCTGGCGGCTCGGCTGGTCCTATTGGCCGGACGCGCTTGTGGAGAAGGCGGTGCGGCTTTGCGTCAATTCGCACTCCTGCGTGAACGCGCCGACCCAGTTCGCCGGAATCGCCGCGCTTCAGGGCCCGCAGGACGCGGTCGACGAAATGATGCGCGCCTTCGATCAGCGCCGCCAGGTGATCGTCGCGCGGCTGAACGCGATCCCGGGCTTCACCTGCCTCGACCCGGCGGGGGCGTTCTACGCATTCCCCAATGTGAGCGGGACCGGGCTGGACGCCAGAACCCTGCAGAAGCGGTTCCTGGAGGAGGCCGGCGTCGCCACGGTGGCGGGGCCGAGCTTCGGCGTCCACGCGGACGATTACATCCGCTTCAGCTACGCCAATTCGGTGGAGAACATCGAGGAGGCGATGACCCGGATCGCCGGCTGTCTCTGACCGCCCCGCCCCGCCCGCCGCTCCGGCGGCGGGGCGCGTCCGAAAAAGCCGAGCGAGGAGCATCCCGCTTGGCGGCGCTCCCGAGCCGCGTTGAGCGCGCCTCTCGTCTGAAAGCCCGGTGCCATGAAGCCGGGTGACATGGGCCGGGCGAGGCGGCCCGCCGCGCACCCGGCCGCCTCGCCACTGCTCTTCAAGCGGCGCGAAACGCCGCGCGCCGGCCTTCGGCGCAGGGAAGGGGATCTTCTGGCGAAAGCGCTGGTCAGCCGCGAGGCGGCGGCGCTCCGCTCAGGTCAGGATTCGGAACGCGCGACCGGTTTCGGCTCGCGGCCTTCGCTTTTCAGCGGGTCTTCGGCGCGTTGCACCGAGCCCTCGAAATGAGCGCCGCTCTCGATCGCGATGGTCTTGTGGATGATGTCGCCCTCGACCCTGGCGGACGAGGTGAGGCGCACCTTGATGCCGCGCACCCGGCCCTTCACATGGCCGTGGACGACGATGTCGTCGGCCATGATCTCACCGGATATCACCGCCGTCTCGCCCACGGTGACGAGATGGGCGCGGATGTCGCCCTGGATCTGGCCCTCGACCTGAATGTCGCCGTCGGTGGTGAGATTGCCGGTGAGCTTGAGATCGGTGGAGATCACCGAGGGCGACGCCTTCGGCTTCGGCGCCGCTGCGGGCGTCGGCGCCGAGGCGGCGCTCCCGGCCGACGGGGTGGCGGCGGAGGCCGGTTTCGGAGAATCCGCCAGAGGAGCGGGCTTCGGTGCGGGTTCGGTGGTCTTGCTCTTAGAGAACATTTCTTGCGGCCTCGATATACTTCGCGGGGTTGACGGGGGCGCCGTCGATGCGGACTTCGTAGTGGACATGGTTCCCGGTGCTGCGTCCGGTGCTGCCCATATCGCCGACCCGATCGCCGCGCTCGACGTGAGCGCCGACCTTCACTCGGGTCTTGCTGAGGTGAGCGTACACGGTTTCGTAGCCGAACGCATGTTCAATTTCGACGACCTTTCCGTACCCGCGCCGCCAGCCGGCGAACGTGACCCGCCCCGGCGCCGTCGCCATGATCGGTTGCCCCCGGCGCCCGGCGAGGTCGAGGCCGGTGTGGCGCGCGCCGCGCCGGTTCAGCGGGTCGCGGCGATAGCCGAAGGTGGAGGTGAGGCGCGCGGCGCCGACCGGCCGGCCGAAAGGCATCTTCTCGGCGGCGATCCGCATCAGATTGACCCGTTCGAGATCCTCCATCAGCGCGGCGAGGCGCGGCGCGTCGGCCTCGCTCACGCTCAGCGCCTCGATCTCCTCCATCGGGATGAACGGGCCGCCGGCGCCGCCCTGTTCGCGCCGGACGGCGTTCAGAATCGCGTCCAGCTCCACGCCGCTCTTCTCGAACACGCCTTGAAGCGAGCCGAGGCTGAGCGTGGCGGCGTCCTCCAGTTGCGAGAGGAGCCGGTCCTGCTGGGCCGCGCGGTCGGAGATCTCGGCGCTCAACTCATCGATCTGGAGGGCGAGCGACTGCTTCGTCTGATCCGCGTCGTCGCGGGCGTCGGCGACATCGCCGAGCGTCGCGTTGAGCGCGGCGAGCATGTCGCCGCGGGCGTCGGATTCCGCGCTCTTTTCGGCCAGCGCCGTCTCGAGCGCGGCGACACGGTCGCCGGTCGCCTCGCAGAGCGTCAGCGCCGCGTCATGCTCCTCGGCGAGATCGGCGAATCGGCTCTCTTCGGCTTCAAGGCGCGAGGCGATCTCCCGCTCGCTCACCATCGCGTCCGTCAGCGCCGCATGCTGCTGCGAGAGGCGGGCGATCGACAGGCGCGCGGCGCTCTCGGCGGCGGCCTGCGCCTCGGCGGCGCGGGCGGCCTCCTCGGTCAGTCCGGCGATGCGGGATTCGTACACCGCTTCCGAGACGGCGAGCATCTCCGTCGCCGCGGATGCGCGAAGCGCCGTTTCCGCGAGCTTCACGCTGGCGAATCCGGTCCATCCGATGAAGCCGGCGACAAGCGCCGCCGCGCTCGCCTGCATGAGCGGCGACGCGCGCAGATAGCGTGTGGACACTTCTGACCGGAGAATCAGCCGCCTTTCGGGAAAGAGAGGAGTCAGGCGCCGGTTAACGCCTTCACTGAGCCTCTGAAGCATTCTGCCTCCGCCACTCTTTCGCCAGGTTCTGAGCGCGGGTCTCAGCCCGCTTCACAACAGTCACTACGCGATCGGCGCATCGCCTTCAAGATTTTCCCGCAGGGCGCGGCGCGGTCTCGACCAGCGGCCAGTAGAAGTCGGGCGGCAACCCGGCCTCGCCTCGTTTTTCGTCGTTGAATGGCGGCTTCGGTCCGGCGGGGAAGTAGCGGCGCACGAGCGCGTGAAAGGCCGGTTTCGGGTCGTCGCCGCGCCGGCCGCAGAGAAAATTGAACCATTTCGCGCCATAGGCGACATGCGCCACCTCTTCGGCGTAGATCGTCCGGAGCGCGGCGACGCTTTCCTCGTCGCCGGCGGCGCCGAACGCCTCGATCATGCCGGGGGTCACGTCCAGTCCGCGCGCCTCCAGCACCATCGGCACGATGGCGAGGCGCGCCATGATGTCATGGCTGGTCTGTTCCGCCGCGCGCCACATCCCGGCATGGGCGGGCAGCGCGCCGTAATGCGATCCCATCGCCTCCAGCCGGTCGGCGAGCAGAGTGAAATGCCTCGCTTCATCGTCGGCGGCGGAGACCCAGTCGTCGAAGAAGCCGGGGGGGAGGTCCTCGCTCGCGAACCTCGCCGCCATGTCCCAGTGCAGGTCGATGGCGTTCAGCTCGATATGCGCGATCGCGTGGAGAAGCGCGATTCGCCCCGCCTCGCCGCCGCGCCGGCGTTTCGGCATCTCCCGCGGGTCGAGAAGAACGGGCGCGCCCGGGCGTGCGGGGCGGTCGGGGAGCGCGCCCTCGCCTGGATCGCCCCCGCCGGCGGCGCGCGCCTCCCGCCAGCGCGCCGCGGCGGCCCGGGTCTTTCGCGCCTTCTCGCGGGCCGAGGGCTCCGTGAGCGCGTCGAGCGCGAGCGCGGTCAGCTCAACCCGGTCAGTCAAGCGCCCGGACCGCGTTCAGCACCTCGGCGACATGGCCCTTCACCTTCACCTTGGGCCAGACCTGGCGGACGATCCCCGCGCCGTCGATCAGGAATGTCGTTCGCTCGATCCCCATGAAGGTTCGCCCATACATGTTCTTTTCGACCCAGACGCCATAGGCCTCCGCCACGCCCCCATCTTCATCGGAGGCGAGCGTGACGCCGAGGCCATGTTTCGCGATAAACTTTTCGTGCGCCTGAACGCTGTCTTTCGAGATCCCGATGACGTCGGCGCCCGCGGCGCCGAACGCGGCGGCTTCGGCGGTGAAATCCAGCGCTTCGGCGGTGCAGCCGGGCGTGTCGTCCCTTGGATAGAAGTAAAGCACGGTTTTCCTGCCGTTCCGGGCCGAAAGCGAGACCGCGCCTCCTGGGGCCGTCAAGGTGAAATCGGGCGCCGCGTCGCCGGGCGCCGGCCTCTCGGTATTTGTCATCGCGCTCTCCTTCATGCGGCTCGGTTTCAAGGCTATGGTGGCGCCTGACCCGGTTCGGGAAAGACGGCGGCGCGCCGCGCCGCCCGGGACCATATGGAATTCACCCCTCGCCCGGCGTCAAGGGCGGGCGAGGCGACGGGAGGGCGCATGGCGCGGCGCGGAGAATGAGCGGCGGGAGTGAGGGCGCGCCGCGGCCGCGTCGGGCGGGCGCGCGCTACGCGCGGCGCGCGGCGGCGCTCCTTGGCGCGGTGCTGCTCGTGGCCGCTCTGGCGGCCGGCGGGCTGTATCTCAGGCTGATCTCGGGGCCTGTCGATCTCGGCGTGTTTCTGCCGATGATCGAGCGGGCGGCTTCGGAGCGTCTGCCCGGGGTCCGGCTTTCGGTCGGCGGCGCGCGGCTCGCGCTCTCCGACCGGGACGGGAGCGTGGCCGGGCTGACGATCTCCGATGCGGTTCTGATCGACGATGAGACCGGGCCTTTCGCCCGCGTGCCGGACATTTCGGTGGAGTTTCGGGTGTCCGACCTGATTTCCGGCCGCTTCCTTCCCGACGACCTGATCCTCACCGGGATCTCCGGGCGTCTGGAGCGGGCGCCTTCGGGCGCGTTCAGGTTCGGCTTCGGCGGCCTCTCGGACGCCGCCGCCGGCGATGGCGCGGACGCGTTCCGCCGCCTGCTGGAGGCGGCGGCCACGGATGAGCCGGGGGCGGAGGGCGCCGACGCGCTGGATCTCGAGCTTCTCGACACGCCAGGGCGCCGGCGGCTGCGGCTTCGCGACGCGTCGATCCTCTATATCGATCACGTCAGCGGGAACACCTACCGCGCGGACGGCGCGGATCTGTCGTTTCGGAGCGCTGGTGGCGGGGTCGCGGCGCGCATGAGGGCGACGCTGGACGGCGGCCGGCATGGCCGCGTCTCGGCGCTTCTGCGCGGGCGGCTCGCCCGGTCCGGCGAGATCCGGCTTTCAGCGGAATTCGAGAACGCCGCGCCCGTCGATATCGCCGGGCAGATCTCCGCGCTCGACTGGCTGGCGGCGGTGGACGCGCCGGTCGGCGGCGCGATCAACCTGACGATGGACCGCGAGGGGACGCTGCACACGCTCTCGGGGCGGATGGAGACCGGGGCGGGGCGGGTCGCGCTCGGCGGCGGCGCGGTCGAGCCGATGACCTCGGCCAGCCTCGGCTTCGATTACGAGCCGGAAACCGGCCGGTTCCAGATCGGGGAGATCGCGCTCGACGCAGACCGCGCCTCCCTCCGCGGCGCCGGTTTCGTTCAGGTCGATCGAGACGCCGACGGGGCGGCGGAGGCTGTCGTCGCGCAGCTCGATTTCACCGATATCGGCGTGACCGCGCCGGAGTTCCTGGACGCGCCGCTCGCCTACAGGGCGGGGCGGCTGACCGGGCGGATCACGCTTGAGCCGCTGCTGGTCGAGATCGGCGAGTTGCGGCTCGACCGCGAGCGGATGCGGCTCGCGCTCACCGGGCGGCTCTGGCCGGAGCCGGGGGAGGGATGGCGCGCGGACGTCGCGGTCGACGGCGGCGATTTCACGCTGGACGAGATGATGGCGCACTGGCCCCGGCAGGCGGCGCCGGGGGCGCGCGACTGGATGCGGGCGAACATGGACGCGGCGCATGTGGTCGACGCCAACGCGGTGGTCCGGCTGGGAGGCGCGGAAGAGGAGCTGAAGATCGACTTCACCTTCAACGAGGCGGCCGGGAGCTATCTGCGGCCGATGCCGCCGATCCGCGGCGGTTCCGGGTCCGGGCAGGTCGATCTGAAGCGGTTCTCGCTGTCGCTCGACGCCGGGCGGGTGACGCCGGAGGGAGGCGGCCCTCTCGATCTCGCCGGGTCCACCTTCGTGATCGCCGATCTCGATCATCCGCAGACGCCGGGCGCGGCGACCATCCGGGCCTCGGGCGCCATCGCCGACGCGCTGGCGCTGATCGACAGCGAGCCGCTGGCGCTGACCTCCGCGCTGGGCGTCCCGCTTGGCGAGGTGGCCGGAACCGCGAAGATCGAGGCGGTCGCGACGCTGCCGCTCCTGAAGGATCTTCTGCTCGAGCAGGTGGAGGTGGAGGTGAGCGCGGCGCTGTCCGATGTCGGGCTGCTCGCGCCGCAGCTCGAACAGCCGGTGACGGCGGCGGCGCTGTCGTTGAGGGCGGACACCCAGGGATTCGAACTTGCGGGAGACGCCGAGGTGGCGTCGATCCCGGCGCGCGTCGAATGGCGGGAGACATTCTCTCCGTCGGAGCGCTCGATCACCGCTCAGGCGGTGATGACGCCGGAGCAGCTGCGGGCGCTCGGCGTCGAGCAGAGCTGGTTCACCGACGGTCGGCTGTCGGTCGACGCGACGCTGTCGCCCGGCGCGGACCGAACCCGATTCAACATCAGCGCCGGGCTGAAGGACGGCGCGTTCTCGATCCCGGAGATCGACTGGCGGAAGACGGTGGGCGCGGAGGGCGCGCTGACGGCCGCCGGGGCGCTGGCGGGGCGGCGGCTGACGCTCGATTCGTTCTCGCTGAGGACAGGGGCGCTGGTCGCGGTCGGCGCCGCCCGGACAGATGCGGACGGGGTGTTGGACTCGGTGTCGCTCAGCGATTTTCAGTATCGCGGCGCGGTCGATCTGGCGGTTGAGGCGGCGCGCGAAGGCGCGTTCTGGAAAGCCTCGGTGGAGGGGCCGCTGCTCGACCTCGCCGGGCTCGACGATCTGGTCGACGGGATGATCGCCGATGACGGCGCCGCGGATGAAGGCTCCGCCGCTCCGCCGTTCCGGATCGACATGAAGATCGGCGTTCTGAAGGTGATGGAGGACCGCGCGTTCAATGACGTCGCCGGGTTCCTGCGGCGGACCGGGCGGGGCGAGGTGATCGCGGAGGCGGACGCGCGGCTGGATGAGGGCGCGCCGGTGCAGGCGAACCTGAAACGCGGCCCGGACGGCGGCCGCATGCGGGTTCGGATCGACGACGCCGGGCGGTTCCTGCGCGACGCGAAGGTGTTCGACGACGGATCGGGCGGCGTTCTGATTCTCCGCGCCGACATCGCCCCAGGCGATGGCTTTCGCCTCGACGGCGAGATTCTCGTCCGCGACATCGTCATCCACAAGGACGCCAAGCTGGAGCAACTGCTCGACGGGGCGGAGCTGTCCGAACTGAGGGAAAAGATGCGGGACGACGGGATCGTGTTCGACGACATCCTCGCGCCGTTCGAATACGCCGACGGCGTGGTCACGCTGAAGGACGCGGTGGCGAAAGGCCCGTCGATCGGGGTGAATCTATCCGGGGAGTACGAGATCGACGCCGACCGCCTGCGGATGAACGGCGTCTTCACGCCGCTCTACCGCCTGAACAGCGCCGCGGGCCGAATCCCGCTGATCGGCAAGATACTGACGGGCGGCGATGGGCAAGGGGTCTTCGCGTTCACCTTCTCGGTGCGGGGCCCGGTGGAGGCGCCGCGCGTCTCCGTCAATCCGCTGTCCGTGCTGGCGCCGGGCGTTCTCCGGCGAATCTTCGACGGCGCGAAGGAAGTGGAGGGCGGCGCCCAGGAAGAGGCTCCGGATCCGCGGCGCTGAGCCGGCTCAGGCCCGCACGGCGAGCGCGTGGCGCTTCTTCCCGGCGGAGAGCTTCAGCGGCCCGTTGTCGAAATCGGCGGCGCCGAAGAGCCGGCCCGCGTCGGTCAACGGCTCGTCGTTCACGCGCGCGCCGCCCTCGGCGATCAGCCGCTTGGCCTCCTTGCCGCTGGCGGCGAGCCCGGCGCGGACGAAAAGCTGGGTCGCGCTGACGCCGGCGGCGAGATCAGCCGCGTCAAGGGCGAGGCGCGGCAGATCGGCGCCGGCGCCCCCGGCTTCAAATGTCTCGGCCGCCGTCGCGGCGGCGCTGGCCGCCGCATCCGCGCCGTGGGCGAGCGTGGTGGCGTGGTCCGCCAGAATTTTCTTCGCCTCGTTCAACTCCGCGCCTTCGAGCGCTTCGAGCCGGGCGATCTCGTCCAGCGGCAGCTCGGTGAACAGCTTCAGGAATCTGCCGACGTCGGCGTCCGCCGTGTTGCGCCAGAACTGCCAGAAATCATAGGCGGGCAGCATCTCTTCATTCAGCCAGACCGCGCCGCCGGCGGTCTTGCCCATCTTGGTCCCGTCCGCCTTGGTCAGCAGCGGGCTGGTGAGGCCGAAGACCTCCTCCCCGTTGATCCGCCGCGCAAGCTCGACGCCGTTGACGATATTGCCCCATTGATCCGAGCCGCCCATCTGGAGCCGGACGCCCATGCGCCGATTCATCTCCATGAAGTCGTAGGCCTGGAGCAACATGTAGTTGAATTCGAGAAAGGTCAGCGGCTGCTCCCGGTCGAGGCGCAGGCGAACGGAATCGAATGTCAGCATC
Source organism: Paludibacillus litoralis (assembly GCF_037646705.1). NCBI lineage: Bacteria > Pseudomonadati > Pseudomonadota > Alphaproteobacteria > Rhodobacterales > Paracoccaceae > Paludibacillus > Paludibacillus litoralis. The sequence goes on along the minus strand of NZ_JBBHER010000012.1, from coordinate 25,913 downwards.
CGGTTGATCGTGAAGTGCCGCCCGTAATCGCGCAGGAACTCGACATAGTTGAGCTTGTCGAGCCAATCCGCGTTGTTCGGCATGATGGCGTCGGTCGCGCCGTCGCCATAATCGAGATAATGCGAGAAGATCTTCCGGATGCCGGCCATGTTCTCCGCGATCTTCGCGTCGGTCAGCATCTGGCGGGTCTCATCCTTGCCGGACGGGTCTCCGATCCGGGTGGTGCCGCCGCCCATCAGCGTCACCGGCTTGCCGCCGGTCTTCTGCAGCCAGCGCAGCATCATGATGTTCACGAGATGCCCGACATGGAGCGACGCCCCGGTGCAGTCGTAACCGACGTAACCGGGAAGGACGCCCTTCGTCAGCGCCTCGTCGAGCCCCTGATAGTTGGTGCAGTCCTGAATGAATCCACGCGCGATGAGCGTATGAAGAAAGTCGGAGCGGGGCGTGAAGGTCATGAGCGGTCTCGGCTGGGGCGGTCTCGGCTGGCGGGGCGGGTCTCGCCGCTCTATACCGAAGCGGGCTGGAAAGGGAAGGGCATGGCGAAGCCGATATGGACGCTGGGGCTGATGTCGGGCACGTCGATGGACGGTGTCGACGCCGCCCTTCTTCTGACCGATGGCGAGGAGATCTCCGCCTTCGGCCCGAGCGACTATCTGCGCTATCGGCGCGGGGACGTCGATGCGCTGGAGACCGTGATGCGCGATTGGCGCGCGTATCGCCCGCCCGGCGGCGCGGCGGAGGCGGCGACGCTCGCCGCGGCGGAAAGAGAGGTTCTCTTCCTCCATGCGGCGGCGGCGGCGAAGCTTCTCGCCGGAGCGCCGGATCATCCCGCCCCCGAACTGATCGGGTTTCACGGACAGACCATCGCCCATGCGCCGGAGGAGGGCTGGACCTGGCAACTCGGCGACGGCGCGGCGCTGGCGCGAATCCTGAACCGCTCCGTGGTCTGGGACTTTCGCAGCGCGGATGTCGCGGCGGGCGGCGAAGGCGCGCCGCTGGCGCCGTTCTACCATTTCGCGCTCGCCCGGCGCCTCGGGGGGGGCGCGCCGGTCGCGTTCCTGAATATCGGCGGCGTCGCCAACGTCACCTGGGTCGATCCGTCGAAGGGCGCGCCGGACGCGCCCGGCGCGCTTCTGGCTTTCGACACCGGGCCGGGCAATGCGCTCGTCAACGACTGGATGGCGCGAAAGACGGGCGCGTCGATGGATCGGGGCGGGGCCGCCGCGGCCGCCGGCGCCGCCGATCGGGCGCGTCTCCGGTCGGACGCCACCCGCGCGTTTCTGGAGCGAAGGCCGCCGAAATCTCTGGACCGGAACCAATTCAAGGATGCGCTCGAGGCGATGGCGGGGCTTTCCGTCAATGACGGCGCGGCGACGCTGACGGCGCTCACAGTCGATTGCGTCGCGGCGAGCGTGCGGCACATGCCCGCGCCGCCCGGCCGGTGGCTGATCTGCGGCGGCGGGCGCCGGAATCCCGTGATGATGCGGATGCTGTCCACGGCGCTGGATCAGCCGGTGGACCCGGTGGAGGCGGTCGGGCTGGATGGCGACATGCTCGAGGCGCAGGCGTTCGCCTATCTCGCGGTGCGCGCCTTGCGGGGCCTGCCGAACTCCGCCTCCGGCACGACGGGGGCGAAGGCTCCGGTGGTCGGCGGGGCGCTCGCGCGCCCCTGAGCCGGTTATTCCTCCTGGGCCGCCTTCAGCTCCGCGGTGCGCTGGGCGACATAGGACTCCACGACGGAGACCATCTCGTCCATTCCGGTTTCAAAGAAATGGTTGGCGCCCGGAATGGTGCGGTGCGTGATGGTGATGCCGCGCTGCGCCTGAAGTTTCTCCACCAGTTTCATGGTGTCCTCGGGCGGCGCGATCCGGTCGTTCTCGCCGTTGATGACCAGCCCCGAAGACGGGCAGGGCGCGAGGAAGGTGAAATCATACATGTTCGCCGGCGGCGCGACCGAGATGAAGCCTGAAGCCTCCGGCCGCCGCATCAGAAGCTGCATGCCGATCCAGGCGCCGAAAGAGAATCCGGCGATGAAGGTGATCTTGGCGTCGGGCTTCAGGCTCTGAAGATGATCGAGCGCCGCCGCCGCGTCGGAAAGCTCGCCTATGCCCTGGTCGAATTCGCCCTGGGACCGGCCCACGCCGCGAAAGTTGAACCGGAGCACGGAATAGCCCTGCCGGTGGAAAATATAGTGGAGATTGTACACCACCTTGTTGTTCATCGTTCCGCCAAACTGCGGATGCGGATGCAAAATCAAGGCGATAGGCGCGTTACGCTCCTTTTGCGGGTGGTAGCGGCCTTCGAGGCGTCCATCAGGGCCGGGGAAAATAATTTCGGGCATCTACCATCCTGTCCAAATGCGGCGGGGGAATCGTTGACTAATGCGCTCAGGCAATTTAGAACTGTTCCAAATCTCAACGCGACCCCTTGAACGCGAGCTTGGTGAATTAGGGGGTTCGGCTGCGCAAGGTCAATAATTTGCGCTCATTAGCCGCAGGTAAGGAGGCCGGGACATGAAGCTCAGCACGAAAGGTCGCTATGCGGTCACCGCGCTCGCGGATATCGCGTTGCAAGGCGAGGAGGCGCTTGTCAGCCTGGGCGATATCGCCGCCCGGCAGAATATCTCGCTGGCTTATCTCGAACAGCTTTTCGTCAAGCTCCGAAAGGCCGGAATCGTTCACAGCGTGCGCGGACCCGGCGGCGGCTACCGGTTGACGAAAGGCGCGGAGGGGACGCGGATCTCCGATGTGATGGCGGCGGTGGACGAACGCCTGAGCGCGATGGCCTGCGAAGGCACGCCGGGGCGGGGGTGCGGCGGCGCCGACGGGCGCGGGTGCGGCGCCGCCGACGCCGCGTGCCTGACCCATAATCTTTGGGAGCAGCTTTCCTCGCATGTCTATGTCTTCCTGAACCAGACCACGCTCGCCGACGTCGTCGGCGACCGGATCGAGCCATGCCCCGCGGTTCCGAACTTCTCCATGGCTCTGAATGTGGAGGAGACGACGGCGTGAGGCGCCCCCGCTCCTATCTCGACTGGAACGCGTCGGCGCCGCTGCGCCCGGAGGCGCGCGCCGCGATGGCGGCGGCGATGGACGTCGTCGGCAATCCGTCCTCGGTCCATGCCGAAGGGCGCGCCGCGCGCGGGGTGATGGAGGCGGCGCGCCGCGACGTCGCGGCGCTGGTCGGCTGCGACGCCGACCAGGTGATCTTCACGTCCGGCGCGACGGAGGCCGCGGCGTTGGCGGCGGCGAACCTGCCTGGTCTGGTCGGGGGCGGGATCGAGCATGACTGCGTCGCCGCGCATCTCTCGGCGATCCTTCCGGTCGACGCGAACGGCGCGCTGGCCGACATGGCGCGGCCCGGGCCTCTCGCCCTGCAGGCGGCGAATTCGGAAACGGGCGTGATCCAGAAGGGCGCGGGCGCGCTCGTCGACGCGGTTCAGGCCGTCGGCCGGACCGGCTGGCGCTTCGATGCGTCGGCGATGCGCTATGCGATCATATCGGCGCACAAGATCGGCGGGCCGAAAGGGATCGGCGCGCTGATCGCGGCGACGCCGCCGGCGGCGGCGCTTCTGAAGGGCGGCGGGCAGGAGCGCGGCTCCCGCGCCGGCACCGAGAATCTCATCGGCGTCGCCGGGTTTGGCGCGGCGGCGGCGGCGGCGAAGCGGGAATACGAATCCGGCGCGTGGGCGGCGGTGGAGACGCTCCGGGATCGCCTGGAGGAAATCCTGGATGCGGCGGCGCCGAACCTGGCCGTCATCGGGAAGGGCGCGCCGCGCCTGCCGAACACCAGTTGCATCGCCTGCCCCGGCTGGCGGGGCGAGACGCAGGTCATGGCGATGGATCTCGCGGGCTTCGCGGTCAGCGCCGGATCGGCGTGTTCTTCCGGCAAGGTCGCGCGGGCGAGCCGCGCGCTGCTGGCGATGGGACATGACGATGTGACGGCGTCCTGCGCGATCCGCGTCTCGATCGGCCCAAACACGACAGAGGCGGAGGTCATGGCCTTCGCGGATACATGGATCGCCGCATTCGCGCGGCGCCGGACAAAGGAAGGCGGCCTGAAGGCCGCAAGGAGGTATCATGCCGCTTGAAGATATGCGTGTGAAAGAAGGCGTCGACGGCGACACGGTGGAGGCTGTCCGCACCGTTGGCGAGAGTTACAAATACGGGTTCTCCTCCGATATCGAGACCGAATTCGCGCCGATGGGCCTTTCCGAGGACATCGTGCGGCTGATTTCCAAGCGGAATGAAGAGCCCGAGTGGATGACGGAATGGCGGCTCGCCGCCTATCGGCGCTGGCTGGAGATGGAGGAGCCCGACTGGGCGATGGTCTCCTATCCGAAGATCGATTTTCAGGCGCAGTACTATTACGCGCGCCCGGCCTCCATGATCGAGAAGCGCCCGCAATCGCTGGACGACGTCGATCCGGCGCTGCTGGCGACATACGCCAAGCTGGGCATCCCGCTGACCGAGCAGGCGATCCTCGCCGGCGTCGAGGGCGCCGAAGAGCAGGTCGGCAAGGAGCGGCGGGTCGCGGTCGACGCGGTGTTCGACAGCGTCTCGCTCGGCACCACGTTCAAGGAGGAGCTGGCCAAGGCGGGCGTGATCTTCTGCCCGATCTCCGAGGCGATCAGAGAGCATCCCGAACTGGTGAGGAAATATCTCGGGACGGTCGTTCCTCCCACGGACAATTACTACGCCACGCTGAACTCGGCGGTCTTCTCCGACGGCTCGTTCGTCTATGTGCCCGAGGGCGTGCAATGCCCGATGGAGCTTTCGACCTATTTCCGGATCAACGCCGAGAACACCGGCCAGTTCGAGCGGACGCTGATCATCGCCGACAAGGGCGCCAAGGTCAGCTATCTTGAGGGCTGCACCGCGCCGAAGCGCGACACGGCGCAGCTTCATGCGGCGGTGGTCGAGCTGGTTCTGCTCGAGGATGCGGACGTCAAGTACTCGACCGTCCAGAACTGGTTTCCGGGCGACGAGGAAGGCCGCGGCGGCATCTTCAACTTCGTGACCAAACGCGCGGATTGCAGGGGCGATCGCTCCAAGGTCATGTGGACGCAGGTGGAGACCGGCGCCGCCGTGACATGGAAATACCCGTCCTGCATCCTTCGGGGCGACGGGTCCCAGGGCGAATTCTACTCGGTCGCCATCGCCAACAACTACCAGCAGGCGGACACCGGCACCAAGATGGTGCATCTGGGCAAGAACACGCGCTCGCGCATCGTCTCGAAGGGGATCAGCGCGAAACGGGCGCAGAACACCTATCGCGGCCTCGTCTCGATCCATCCGAAGGCGAAATCGAGTCGCAACTTCACGCAGTGCGACAGTCTTCTCATTGGCGGGCGCTGCGGCGCGCATACGGTGCCGTATATCGAATGTGGCAACAAATCCAGCAGGGTGGAGCATGAGGCGACGACCTCCAAGGTCGACGACGATCAGCTTTTCTACTGCCGTCAGCGTGGGATGGACGAAGAGGAGGCCGTCGCGCTCGTCGTCAATGGCTTCTGCAAGGAGGTCTTGCAGGCGCTGCCGATGGAGTTCGCGATGGAGGCGCAGAGGCTGGTTGCGATCAGCCTGGAGGGATCCGTGGGATGATGGCGGCGTCCTGAAGCCGGTGCGGCGGAAGGCCGGGCCGTCGCCGCGCGCGGCTGACGGATCTGGGCCGGCGGGAAGAGGCGCGGCGCCTGAACGATCGGGCCTCGTCGCCCGGACTCTTTGATGAAGTGATGACGTGAGGAATGTCTGACTCCGCGCCGCCCGGGGCTCCGCCCATCGGCGCGGGCGCGGAATTCGGGAATGGGCGGCAGGACGCCCGGGAAGGACGGATATGCTGGAAATAAAGAATCTGCACGCGGATCTCGCCGAGGAGAAGAAGACGATCCTCAAGGGCGTCGACCTGGAGGTCGGCGCCGGCGAAGTGCATGCGGTCATGGGGCCGAACGGCTCGGGAAAATCCACGCTCGCCTATGTGCTGGCGGGCAAGAACGGCTATGTCGTGACCGAGGGGAGCGCGACGCTGCAGGGCGCGGATCTGCTGTCGCTGGCGCCGGAAGAGCGGGCGTCCGCGGGGCTGTTCCTCGCGTTCCAGTATCCGGTGGAGATCCCGGGCGTCGGCAACATGACCTTCCTCAGAACCGCGGTGAACGCGCAGCGCAAGGCGCGGGGCGAGCCGGAGCTGAACGCCGGCGCGTTCCTCAAGCTGGTGCGCGCCAAGGCCAAGGAGCTCAAGATCGACGCCGAGATGCTGAAGCGTCCGGTCAATGTCGGCTTCTCCGGCGGTGAGAAGAAGCGCAACGAGGTCATGCAGATGGCGCTGCTCGAGCCCAAGATGTGCATCCTCGACGAGACCGATTCCGGCCTTGACGTCGATGCGATGAAGCTGGTGGCGGATGGCGTCAACGCGCTTCGCGACGCCGGGCGTTCGTTTCTCGTCATCACGCATTATCAACGGCTTTTGAACCATATCCGCCCGGATGTCGTCCACATCATGGCCGAGGGCCGGATGATCCGGAGGGGCGGGCCGGAACTGGCGCTCGAGGTCGAGTCGAACGGCTACGCCGATCTGCTGGCGAAGGTGGCGTAATGGCGGCGTTAAGGAAAAAGACGGCCGAGATGAAGGCCGAACTGGCGGCCAGCCTTCTCGCCCGGCGCCCGGCGCCGGCGAAAGGCGCGGCCTGGGCCGAAAGCGCGCGGCAGGCCGCGAGCGCGCGGCTTCTCGCCATGGGCGGGCCGTTCCGGCGCGACGAATACTGGCGCCGGACCGATCCGGCGCCGCTGGTCGAAGGCGCGCCCCATGCGGCGGCCGAGGCCCCGGAGAAGACGCCGGTTTTCGATGAGATCGACGCGTTGCGGCTGGTCTTCGTCGATGGCGTGTTCCGGCCGGACCTCTCCGATGAGCCGTCCCTCGAAGGGGTGAAGATCCAGCCGCTCGAGGCCGCGCTCTCCGCGGACATCCATTGGGCGAAAGGGCTTTTCGGAGCGCTGGAGGCGGCGGGCCAGGATCCTGTGGCGCGCCCGCTCGCCGCGCTCAACACCGCGCGGGCGGAATCCGGATTCGTGATCCGCGTCACGGGCAAGCCGGCGCGGCCGATCCATTTCCGCTATCTCCATGAAAGCGCGACGTCCGAGGCGATGATCCGCCATCTCGCGCGCTTCGAGGCTGGCGCCGAGGCGACGATCCTCGAGAGCGGCGCGATGGGGGCCCGGGCCAACCAGGCCATGGAGATCGACGTCGCCGCCGACGCCGTGTGCCATCATGTCCGCGCCCAGGGCCGCGACCATGACCGCATCGCCGCCACGCATCTCTTCGCCCGTCTGGCGGAGCGCAGCCTTTTCAAGAGCTTCACGCTGACGGTGAACGGCCGCCTCACGCGGAACGAGTCCGTGATCACCTTCACCGGCGACGACGCCTGCGGCCATATCGCCGGCGCCGCGATCGGCGCCGAGGGCTTTCGCCATGACGATACGGTGTTCATCACGCATGACGCCGTGAACTGCGAAAGCAGGCAGGTGTTCAAGCAGGTCTTGAAAGCCGGCGCGAAGGGCGTCTTTCAGGGCAAGATCCTCGTGAAGGCCGGCGCGCAGAAGACGGATGGCTATCAGATCAGCCAGGGCCTCCTTCTGGACGATGGCGCGGAATTCAACGCGAAGCCCGAGCTCGAGATCTACGCCGACGACGTCGTCTGTTCGCATGGCTCCACCTGCGGCGCGGTGGATGAGGACGTTCTGTTCTATCTGCGCTCGCGCGGGGTGCCGGAGGACGCCGCGGAGTCGCTGATGGTTCTGGCGTTCGTCGACGAAGCCGTGGCGGAGATCGGAGACGAAGCCGTCGCCGATGTGATCCGCGCGCGGATCGCCGGCTGGCTCGACCACCGTGTCCGCGCAACCTGAGCCGGCGGCGCGGGGGCTGACCGGCCGGATCGCCGCGACATGGGCGCGGCCGGCCGCGTCTTGGCGCTCGGAATGGCGGGAGGGCGCGGGAGAGCCGCGGCTTCTCGCCTATGCGTTCGGCGCCTGCGCGTTCCTCACCCTCGGCGAGATGGCGGCGGAGGCGGTCCGCCCGGTCGTGGCGATCGGAGAGATGCGCGAGGCCTGGTTCGCGGCGCGGTTTTTCGCGGGGCTGTCCTTCTTCCCGCTCGCGCTCTATGCGTCGGCGGCGCTGATGCGGATCGTCGCGCGGGCCGCCGGAGGGCGCGGCGGCTGGCGCGAAACCCGGCTGGCGTTGTTCTGGTCCGGCCTCGCGTCGGGGCCTTTCGCGGCGATCGTCCTTGTCGTCGGGGCCGCGGCCGGCCTTGGCGGGCTCGCGCATATGGCGGCGGGGCTCATGTGGGTTGCGCTGCTCGCGCCGATGCTGGCGGCGGCGCACGGATTTCGGCCGGCGCGGGTGTTTGGCGTCTTTCTGGCGCTCGCGGCGGGCGCGTTTCTTCTTCAGGCGGTGGGATGAGGTGAATGACGCAGGCTCGGGAAGGCCGGTCGCCGGGCTGGCGCCTGTTTCCAGGTTCCGCCGCGACAGGGTCGCGGACTCGGCGCGCATTGGGTACAAGCTCGGCGTCATGGCTCTCAATCAATACGCAGGTGTCTGATGCTTGAATTTCTGATCGACGCGGTGATGCAGAGCTATCGCGCGCCGCGAAAAGCCGTTCGCCGCGTTCTTGATGTCGTGGATGGGTATGAAGGCGTCGCGCTTCTGTTCGGCCTCGCCTTCTCGGTGAACACGTTTCTCGTCATCCTGGTTTCGCTTCTGGCGGGCCGCGGCGGCGTCGGAGTGAGCTTCGTCTTCTCGGACCTTCTTTTCAGCGTCGTCGCCTATAGCATTGCGGTAGCGCTGATATATCGGGTCGGACGGGCGCTTGGCGGGAAAGGCTCGCTCCGCGAGATCGCCACCGTGGTCGCGTGGCACAGCCTGGTGACGGTGATCTTCTCGCCGCTCGTCGCAGTGGCCACATTGCCGAATCTCAGCTCCGGCGCGGCGGCGGGGCTGGCGTTGGCGCAGCTCGCGATGGTTGGCGTCGTGCTCTGGCTTCTCGCGAATTTCATCGCCGAGGCGCACCGGTTCAAAAGCGTTCTTCGAGTCGCCGGCGGCCTGTTCGGCGGCGTTTTTCTGATCGGGTTCGTTCTTTCTCTCCTGCTTCCGGGGCTTATGACGACAGCATGACCAATTCCACACAGCCTTATGACGTTGCTGAAATTCGCAAGGATTTTCCGATTCTCTCCCGGACCGTCCATGGCGGGCCGCTGGTTTACCTCGACAACGGCGCCTCGGCGCAAAAGCCGCAGGCGATGATCGACGCGGTGACGCGCGCCTATACCGACGAATACGCCAATGTTCATCGTGGATTGCATTTCCTCTCCAATCTCGCGACCGACAATTATGAAGCGGTGCGCGGCAAGATCGCCCGTTTTCTGAACGCGCCGCATGAGCATGGGGTGATTTTCACGACCGGCTCGACCTTCGGGCTCAATCTGGTCTCGTCGAGCTGGGCCGCGCCCCGGATCGAGGCCGGGGATGAGATCATCCTGACCGTGCTGGAGCATCACGCCAACATCATCCCCTGGCATTTCCTTCGGGAGCGGCAGGGCGCGGTGCTGAAATGGATCGGGTTGGAGCCTGACGGCTCCGTCGATCCGCAAAAGGTGATCGACGCCATCGGTCCCCGCACGAAACTGATCGCCATCACGCAGATGTCGAACGTCACGGGCGCGGTGATCGATGTGAAGACGGTTGCGGCGGGGGCGCATGCGAAGGGCGTCCCGGTCTGTGTCGACGGGAGCCAGGCGGCGGTGCACATGCCCGTGGATCTGCAGGATCTCGGCGTCGATTTCTACGCGATCACCGGCCACAAGCTTTATGGCCCTTCCGCGTCCGGCGCGCTTTGGGTGGCGCCGGAGCGGATGGCGGAGATGCGGCCCTTCCTGGGCGGGGGGGACATGATCCGGGAGGTGCGGCAGGAATGCGTGAGCTATGCCGACCCGCCCTTCAAGTTCGAGGCGGGAACGCCCGGAATCGTGCAGATGATCGGGCTCGGCGCCGCGCTCGACTACATGACCGGGCTCGGAATGGAGGCGATCGCCGCGCATGAGGCGGACCTGCGCGATTACGCGGCGGAGCGGCTTGGCGCGCTCAACTGGCTGACCGTGCATGGCGACCAGAAGGAAAAGGGCGCGATCTTCTCGTTCACGATGGAGGGGCCGGGGCATCCGCATGACATCGCCACCATCATCGATCAGAGGGGCGTCGCGGTGCGCGCCGGCCATCACTGCGCGCAGCCGCTGATGGACGCGCTCGGCGTCACCGCGACCTGCCGCGCCAGCTTCGCGCTCTACAACACCCGCGAGGAGGTGGATGCGCTGATCGACGCGCTCGGCGTTTGCCGCGAGATTCTGGGCTGAGGCGCGCTACTCGGCCGGGCTCAGCCGCATCACGCCGAGCGCGCCGGCGCGGATGTCGTCTTCAGCCATCGACATCGGGATGTATTCCCCGACGCGCCACAACTCTGCCAGATCGTCGTAATGGCGCGAGAGAAGATGGCCGGATTCCCCTGTCGAGATGATGTAGACCGACCGGTCCAGATCGGCGAAATCATAGACCGCCCGAAACCCGGCCGCGTGCACGTTCTGATACGGCTCCGGCCCGCGGCCGCGGGTTTGGGCGCGTTGCAGCGTATAGTCGCCGCCCGAGGTTTCGTGCTCGATATTCACGAAAAGGCCGAACGGCCAGCGAAGGCCGAGCGGCGTGGCCAGGTGGCGGGCGCGGTGCGCTTCGCCCCAGCGCCACGCGCTGATGTCGCTTCCATACGCGGCGGCCAGTTCATCCAGCGCGTCGTCGAGCGCGAGCTTGGAGATCTCGGCGCAGGTCTCGACCCGCGCGGTCTTGTCGACGTCGCACCAGCGCCCGGCGCCGTCGACGTCATAGAACACCCGCTCGATGAAGAGCGGGCGCGCCCCCTCGATCTCCGGCAGGCTCTCGCCAAGCTCGTCGCCGGCGATCCGCCGGGTCAGCGCGCGCATCCAGGCGACGAAGATCAGGGGCTCGGCGGCGTGCTCGCTCATTTCGCCGTTCCAGGCGCCGAGCATTTTCAGCGCCGCCTCGCGCCGGTCGCCGCGCGCGTCGCCCGCGCCTTCGTCCCGCGTCCACCAGAGATCCGACGCGACCAGCGGCAGCACCGCCCGCGCCATCTCGGAGACGGTGTCGTTCTGCAATTCGATGAAGCTTTCGGCGGTGTGAAACTCGCGCGCGTTGAGCTTCTGCTCGATCCGGCGGATCCGGTAGGGGGCCTCCCAGTCGAACGAGAGATGGTCGGGGAAGACGGCGTTGGTGGAGCGATTGTTGGCGTTGGCGACGACGCCGGAGCGCGGCCGGATCGAGCGCGGCCCCGAGCCGGGCTCGGAGAGGCCGAGCCAGTCGTTCTCCTCGATCCAGCCGAGCGACGGCAGGCGGCCCTGGCTCCGGCTGTCGGCCCGGCGCTTCGGCGCCCGGCCGGCGACGAAGATGCCGACGCCGTCCTTGTCGGCGACGGCGATGTTCTGCCCGGGCGCGAGCACCTTCTCGCCGGCGGCCGTGGCGTCCTCGATCCGGTCCGCGCGCATCATCGCCAACGCCGCTTCGAGAGAGCGGTCCTCGGCGCTGAGCGCCGTCCAGGCGAGCGCGGCGACATGGCCCGGCGGCGTGACCGCGCCGAGATCGTAAAGATCCGGGGGCGGCACCGGGCCGTGCCGGGTCCAGCGGAGGGTCGCCTCCACCGGCTCGCCGCCCTTCACCCTGATCGTCTCGACGCGGGTGTTGAACCGCGCCCACCCGTTCGGGGTGAGATATTCATCGGGATTGTCCGGGTTCAGCTTCTCGATATACACATCCTGGTCGTCGATGCCCGCCGTCGTCAGCCCCCAGGCGAGGGAACGGTTCCGCCCGACGAACACGGCGGGCACGCCGGCGAGCGTGCCGCCGATCACGCCCCGCCCCGGAAATTCGACATGCATCAACATCCAGACGCTGGGCGCCGAGAGCCAGAGATGCGGATCGTTGGCGAGGAGCGGCGCGCCTGACGCGGTCCGGCGCCCGTCCACCGCCCAGACATTGGAGGCGCCGGCGAAGCGCGCGCGCGGAAAGAAGATCTGCTCCAGGGATCTGACCGTATCGTCGACCTCGGCGCGCCTGCTCGTCGTCGGCATGTCCAGACCGGGAAACGCGGAGGCGAAGGCCGGGAGCGCCAGCATTCCGGGGTCGGGATAGAGGGGGAAAAGATCTTCGAGCTGTTCGGGCGTGAGTCGGCGGAGCAACTTCGCGCGCTTGGTCTCCATTTCGGCGGCGTTGGTCAGGCGCAGCGCCATCACCTTCAGAATCGCAAGGCTGTCCGCCGGGGTCCAGGGCGCGAGCGACTCGTTGAAGAGAAAGAACTCCGGCGCGCCCCGCCCCAGCGCCTCCTCGTTGACGACGCCGATCCAGGCGTTGACGCCGGCGGCGTAGGCCTCGAGCGCGGCGATCGTCTCCGGCGTCTGAAAGCGAAGCGACGCGCGCGCGAGATTATGCAGATCGAGGGCGCGAAGCCGCCGGTCGAGCGGGAGCGCGGCGGGGCCGAAAAGCTCCGCCAGCCGGCCCTGCGCGCCCCGCCGCGACAGCTCCATCTGCCAGAGCCGCTCCTGCGCGTGAATCAGCCCCATGGCGAAATAGGCGTCCGCGTCGGTCTTGGCGTAGATATGCGGAACCGCGTTCGCGTCGCGGACGATCTCCACGTCGCGCTCGATCCCGGCCAGGGTTCGCGCGCCGTCATAGACCGGCTGCGACCGGGAGATCAGGTAGTAGCCGAACGCCGCCGCGACCAACGCGACTGCGACGAGCCCGCCAGCGAGCCAGAGCAACACTCTGAACAGGGTCCGCATTTCGTCACGCTCCGAATCCCACCGCCCTTGACCGGCGGAGGCCGGGCGGCGACTGTGCGGCCACTTTAGCTGCGAAACAGGAGAGTGAAAACATGGCCAAAACCGCATTTATCGGCCTCGGAGTGATGGGCTTCCCGATGGCGGGGCATCTGGCGAAGGCCGGGCATGATGTGGTGGTCTACAACCGGAACAGCGAAAAAGCGGACAATTGGGTGAAAGCCCATGGCGGCGCGGCCGCCAGGACGCCGGCGGCGGCGGCCGAAGGCGCGGAGTTCGTTTTCGCTTGCGTCGGGAATGACGACGATGTGCGCGCAATCACCACCGGGCCGGACGGCGCGTTCGGCGCGATGGCGAAGAACGCGGTGTTCGTCGATCACACGACAGCCTCGGCCACCGTCGCGCGGGAGCTTGACGAAGCCGCGCGCGCGAGAGGGTTCAGTTTCATCGACGCGCCGGTCTCCGGCGGGCAGGCGGGGGCGGAGAATGGCGTCCTCACCATCATGTGCGGCGGCGCGGAGGAGGATTTCGACCGCGTCGCGCCGCTGATGGACGCCTATGCGCGCTCGCGCAGGCTGCTCGGGCCGTCGGGCGCGGGACAGTTGACGAAGATGGTGAACCAGATCGCCATCGCCGGGCTTCTTCAGGGGCTGGCCGAAGCGGTGAATTTCGCCATCAAGGCCGGGCTCTCCGTGCCGGACGTGGTCGATGTCATCTCCAAGGGCGCGGCGGGATCGTGGCAGATGGAGAGCCGCGGCGTCACCATGAGCGAGGACAAGTTCGATTTCGGCTTCGCGGTCGACTGGATGCGCAAGGATCTCGGGATCTGTCTCGACGAGGCGAAATCGAACGGCGCGCGGCTTCCGGTCACCGCGCTCGTCGATCAGTTCTATGGCGATGTGCAGGACATGGGCGGCGGACGCTGGGACACGTCCAGCCTGATGCGCAGGCTGACGCGGTTCTAGGCGCCGCGGCCCGTGGGGCGCCGCCGCGGCGCCCCATGCCCCGATCGCCGCGTCAGCGCTTGATCTTCGTGTATTTGGCGCCTTTGAGGCTGGCGCCCGCCAGGAGGCCGTCCTGCGCGAATATGATGGCGATGACAGGCTTCTTCGCCGTCGTCGAATCGAGATTGAGCGAAATGCCGTCGCCGGGGACGGTGAACTCCGCGTCGGCGCCAAGCTCCCAGCCGCTGGCGTTCTGAAAGCCGGTAAGCGCCTTTTCGGTCATGAAGAAGATCGCGTGGGAGGTTTTCTGCACGCCGATCTGGTACCCGATCGAAGCCGAGGCGACGCTGTAATACCCGACCGTCTCCCCGGCGACGCGGAGCGCGCCCTCCCCATAAGAGCCGCCGACGATCAATCCGCCCTTGATGACGTCAGGCATGATCAGGACGCCCCGGGCGCGCGCCGCCAACTCCTTCGAGCCTTGCACGGTGGCGTAGAGGGTTTCGAGCGCGGTATCGACATTGGCCTCGATTTCGGCCGCCGTCTCCGCCGTTGCGGCGGGGGCGAGCGCGGCGACGGCGGCGGCTGCGAGCAGCGTGCGGCGTGTCAGTCGGATCATTCGGACGGCTCCTTGGCGCAGGTTCTGTCGCGTCAGTCTAGCTTTGAAATCCCGATCCAGCGAGGATGAAATGGCGCCGCCGGAAAGCGGCCGGACCTCGCCCGACCGGGATGGCGTCCGGCGGCCCGCGCTTCACGCCGGCGTGCAGATCAGCGTCATGCCGTCGGCGCCGACGACCCTCAACGCGTCGCCGGCCTTCGCCTCGCCTTCGCTCAGCCGCGCGGCCCAGCGGACGCCGTCTATCAAGAGGACGCCCTCGCCGTGTTCGAACGCGCTCAGCGCCTTCGCGGTGCGCCCGATCATCTGCGCCGCGCGCCGGTTCAGCCGGGCGCCCCCGCCCGCCGGCCGGCGCCGCGACAGCATGACTCGCCCCGCGACGGTGAAAAGCACCGCCAGGACCGCGAAAATGGCGAGCTGAACCCCGCCGCCCAGCTCCGGCGCCAGCCAGAGCGCGCCGCCGACAGCCAGCGCGGCGAGCGCCGGCCAGATCAGGAAATAGGAAAAGGTCAGCATCTCCGCGACGCCGATCGCGACGCTGAGCGCGACCCACCACCACGGCGACGCGCCGTCCAGAAGCGCGAAGATATCCGGCTCCGCCATGCGTCAGCCCGGTTTCTTGACGGATTGAGCGAGATCCGCGATGCCGGCGATCGAGCCGATCAGCCCGGTCGCCTCCAGCGGGATCATCACCGTCTTGGCGTTCGGCGCGCTCGCGATGTCGCGAAGGGCTTCGGTGTATTTCTGCGCGACGAAGTAGTTGATCGCCTGCACGTCGCCCTCCGCGATGGCTTTCGAGACCATCTCGGTCGCCTTCGCTTCGGCTTCCGCGGAGCGCTCGCGCGCTTCGGCGTCGAGGAAAGCGGCTTCGCGCCGGCCCTCGGCTTCGCGGACCTGGCTTTCGCGCACGCCCTCGGCCTTCAGGATCGCGGCCTGTTTCAGGCCTTCGGCCTCCAGAATCTCCGCCCGCTTCTCGCGCTCGGCCTTCATCTGCTTCGCCATCGCCTCGGTGATGTCGACAGGAGGCGCAAGGTCCTTGATCTCGACCCGCAGCACCTTGACGCCCCAAGGCGTGGAGGCCTGGTCGATCACGTCGAGCAGCTTGCTGTTGATCATGTCGCGGTTGGAGAGCACCTCGTCGAGCTCCATGGCGCCGAGCACGGTGCGGATATTGGTCTGGCTGAGATTGGAGAGCGCGCTTTCGAGGTCGCGGACCTCGTAGGAGGCTTTCGCGGCGTCGACCACCTGATAGAAGGCGATGGCGTCGGCGCGGACCATGACGTTGTCGCGGGTGATGACCTCCTGGCCGTCCACGTCGAGCACGGTCTCCATCATGTTCACCTTGCGGCCCACCTGATCGACGAGAGGGATGATGAAGTGAAGCCCGGGTTTCATCGAGGTGGTGAAGCGGCCGAAGCGCTCCACCGTCCATTCCTCGCCCTGCGGCACGGAGCGCACGCTCCGGCTGATCGCGATCAGCGCGAAAACGACCAGCGCGATTACGAAAACGTTGGCGCTCAGAAAATCCATGGCAACTTCCTTTGTCGACATCGTCCTCAGGAGCTATCTGACACAATAGATCGCATAAGGCGATTTCGAAAACCACGAACCGGAAAAGGATCGATCATCATGCGGACGCCAGGGATAGCCGTCGCCCTTCTGTTCATCGCTCTCGCCGCGCCGCCGACGCTGGCCGACGCGACGCTCACGGTGCGCGGCGAAGGGCGGGCGAGCGCCGCGCCCGATCTCGCCGTGGTGCGAATCGGCGTGGAGACGCGCGCGCCGGACGCGGAGGCGGCGCTCGAAGCCAACTCCCGGGAGGCGGCGGCGCTGATCGCGGAGGCGAAGGCGCGCGGCGTCGCGGACGCCGACATCCAGACATCGGGGCTCAGCCTCCATCCGGTTTATGACGATCAAAGGCCGCGAACCGGCGACGCGCCGCGGTTGAGCGGATTCCAGGCCGCCAATGAGGTGACCGTCCGCCTCCGCGCCATCGGCGATGTCGGGACCACGCTCGGCGCTCTGGTCGGCGCCGGCGCGAATCGCCTGAACGGGATCGAGTTCGGCCTCGCCGACGATCGGGCGCTGACGGACGCGGCCCGCCGCGGCGCGGTGGCGGACGCGGTCCGGAAGGCGACGCTCTACGCCGAGGCGGCGGGGGTCCGGCTCGGCGAGATCCGCACCATCGAGGAAGAGGGGGCGGGGCCGCAGCCCCGGTTCGCGATGCGGGCGATGGCCGACAGGAGCGAGGGCGCGCCGGTCGAGACGGGGGAGACCGTCGTCACCGCGTCGGTGCGCGTGGTGTGGGAGATCGGCGACGACGACTGAGGCGCGCCGCCGGGTTCATTCCCGCTTCGCGCCGCCGACAGGCGGCGCCTGATAGTTCGGCGACGCCGGCGTGGTGGTGGCGACCCGCATGAAGGGCTCGCGCGGGGCGTCGGGATCGCGGGGCTCGAACTCCGGCGCCGGATCCGGGGCCGGAGCGCGCCGGGGGGCGGCTTCGCGGCGGAACACCAGCACCGCGCGCCATGTGGTGGTCGCGCGGGAGAAGAATCCGCCGCCTTCCTCGACGGGCAGGGCGTCGGTCCGAAGATACTCCCACCCCGCCGCGGCCTCGGCTGCGATGATCTCATCCATGGCGCGGGCGAGCGCCGCATCCGGGCCCTTCACGCCGCGCGCCTTGCGCACCCGGCGGGGCGCGGCGACGGTCTTGTAGGTGTAGCTGGCCATATCGAGTCCTCCGTCCGGCGCGAGGCGCCGCTATCATCCTGCCTTGCGCCGGTTCTGGCGAAAACTGCGGACGAATGGAAGTCGGCGCGCGGCGAAAACGGCCCTCTCGGGCGAGAGGCGGCCGCGCTCCGCGCCGGGAGCGCGGCGACCGGAGAGCGGAGGCGCCCCGGCCGGGAGAGCGGCGAATCGCGCCGCGGCCGCTCAGCCGAGGCCGAAGGCGGCCATCGCCGCGCCTTCCGCATGCTCCAGCAGGAGAAACGCGCCGACGCCCGCGACCGCTGCGCCGGCGAGGCGCGCGCGGCCCGCCGACCAGGCCGCGAGCATCCCGAATCCGGCCGCCAGCGCCCATTGCAGCGCGCCGAGCCCGGCGAGGTAGCCGAGGGTGACCGGAAGCGCGGCGGCGGCTTCGACCCCGCCGAGCGCCGCGCCGAAGGCGGCGCCGTGAATGAGCCCGGCGACGGCGAAGAGCGAGAGCGCGAGGGCCGCGGAGAAATCGCGCCCGCGCGCCAGCAGCAGGCCGAGGACGAGAAGCGTGACCGCGATCAGCGGCTCGATGAAGGGCGGCTCCGCGCCCTGCGCGACCAGAAGGACGCCTGCGGCCATGGGAAGGACGAAGGCCAGCGGCCCCGTCAGCGCCCGGCCGGAAAGCCGCGCCGCCAGCCCGACCGCGGCGATGAAGAAAAGGTGATCGAAGCCGAGCACCGGATGGGCGACCCCGGAGAACAATCCGTCGGCGAACGTCGCCATCGGCGCGCCGCCCAGCGGATGATGGGCGAAGGCCGGGCCGGCGCCGAGAAGCGTGGCGACAATGAAGGCGGTGGTGCGGATCATCTGCAGTCTCCCTCTTGGTGGTCGGGCATGTTCGGCGGCGCTGGCGGCGCCGTCAAGCGCGAGACGCGCGGTTACTCCTCGAAGCCGATGAGGTCGGCGAATGCCTCCAGCGGCGCGCGGTCGGTCCGGAGCGCGTTGATCGGCGCGGTCTCGTCCATCCAGCCGATGGCGACGCCGCAAAAGAGCATGAGATTTTCGGGGGCGTTCGTATGCGCGCCGACCAGGTCGCGCCACATCGCCCAGGCTTCCTGCGGGCAGGTGTGGAGCCCTTCCTCGCGCGCGGCGAGCATCAGACTCTGGAGGAACATGCCGACGTCGGCCCATTGCGGCGGGCCCATGGTGCGGTCGAGATAGAGGAAAAGCCCGACGGGCGCGTCGAAGAATCGGAAATTCCGCGAAAACTGCGCGATCCGGCCGGCCCGGTCCTCGCGCGCCACGCCGATGGTCGCATACATGTCTTCGCCGCATTTCCGGCGGCGGGCGTTGTACGGCTCGATCAGCGGCGTGGGGTATATGGAATATTCGGGGGGATGCCCCATCCGATGGGTTTTCGCGGCCTCGGCGACCTCGGCCCTGAGCGCCGAGAGGGGGGCGCCGGTGAGAACATAGACGCGCCACGGCTGAAGATTGCCGCCCGAAGGCGCTTGCGCCGCCAGCGTCAGGATCCGCCGGATCGTGGATTCATCCGGCGCGTCAGGCAGGAACGCCCGGCAGGCGATTCGGGAGCGGAGCGCGTCGGAGACGGTCATCCCGGTCTTTTCGACCCGGTGACCGTCGAGGCGCAGATTCTCACGGCGCGTCTCGGCGTCCTCGGCCGCTTTCACGGATTTGGAGCGGCCGTGGCGCGCGGCGTTGGCGTCCGCGTCGGCGCGCGCCGACGCGCGGGCCTTCTCCTTTCGCGCGGCGCGAAGATTGATCGGTTTGTCGCTCATCGGACCCTTTCTAGGACGCAAGCGGATCAACCGCCAGTGGGAGGGCGGGAACGGCGGCCCGGCCTCCATCGCTCCGCCACCCCCGGATTCGCGCCGGCGGGGCGGGCGCGCCCGGCCAACCGGATCCACGGAGCGCCGATTTGCGGACATGGCGTTTTGCGGACATGGCGTATAGCGTTTGACACAGCGCGGCGGGCGGCGTTCTTTGCCCGCGACACGAGAAAACAACCGGAGTTCGCAACGTGCCACTCACGACCCTGGACCGCACCGGCTTCAACCAGACCGACGCTGACGGAATCGCCGACCTGGATCTCTCGCGATTTTTCGCCGCCGGCGAAGGCGCGGCGCCGATGGTGGAGAACATCGCGATCGTCTCCGACAATCCGAACCGGGAGGTTCTGTTCTCGATGGCGCCGGGCGACGCGAGCGGGGCCCGGATCTCGGTGGACTTTTCGCAGTTCGACGATCTCGGCGCCGGCGAGGCCGAGCAGCTCGACATCACGTTCGACGTTGTGGACGCGGGCGAGCGGGTCGCGGCGCTCGCGCCGCTGGTCGTCGACGGGGGCAACGACGCGCCGGAGGCCGAAGACGCGCTCTTCGCCGCCGCGGCGGGCGCGGAGCTGAGCGGGGCGTTCAGCGCGACCGACCCGGAGGGCGACGATCTGACGTTCTCCATCGCCGGCGCCGCGCCGGAGGGATTCAGCCTCTCCGGGGACGGGCGCTTTCTCTTCACGCCGGAGACGGCGGGCCGGGCCGATCTGAACGTCCTCGTCGAGGACGGGAATGGCGGCGAGACCATGTTCGCCGCAGCTTTCGACGTGTCCTCCGCGGCGGAGGCCGACGGAGGCGCGGCGCCTCTCGCGGCGGCGCCGTTCGCAATGGCGGAAGAGCCGGAAGAGCTGGATGAGCCTCCCGTAGGCGAGATATTCCTCGGCACCGACGGCCGCGACCGGATCGAGGGCGGCGACGGGCCGGACGAGATCTACGGCTTCGCAGGCAACGACGACCTGAGCGGCGAGGACGGGGCCGACCTGATCGTCGCCGGGTCGGGCGAAGACACCCTGCGCGGCAACGCCGGCGCCGACACCCTGAAAGGCGGCGCCGACGACGACCTGATTCTCGGTCAGCGCGGGCACGACGATCTCGCGGGCGGCAAGGGGGACGACACGCTGGTCGGCGCCAAGGGCGACGACAACCTGGTCGGCGCCAAGGGACACGATCTTCTGATCGGCGGTTTCGGGCGCGACAATCTCGTCGGCGGCCAGGGCGCGGACCGGCTGGTCGGCGGCAATGGCACGGACGTGTTGGAGGGCGGCGCGGGGAACGATTTCCTGATCGGCGGGCGCGGCTCCGACCGGTTCGTCTTCACCGACAATTTCGGGGGAGACGTGATCGCGGACTTCAACGTCTCCCTGCCGCTGGAGGTTATGGATTTCACCGGGCATTCCGGGGTCTCGGGGATCGGCGACCTGTCGATCAGCCAGATGGGCGCCAACACGATCATCTTCGACGGGATGGGCGGGCGGATCGGGCTGGTGAACGTCGACATGGCGGATATCGACGCCGACGACTTCCTGTTCTGAGCGCTCAGAACCCCGCCGCCTCCGCGTCGAGGCAGGTCCGGTCCATGGCCTGAAGAAGGGCGCAGGCCGGGCCGATGGCGGGCAGCTCGTAGCGATGGAAATAGCGGGCGGCGGTCAGCTTGCCTTCGAGAAAGGCGCGCGCCTCGGGGTTCGTCTCGCCGCCGAGCGCGGCCTCCGCCGCCAGCGCCTGCCTCACCCAGAGCCACGCGACGACGATATGGCCGAGCATGTCGAGATAGATGGTGGCGTTGGCGAGATGGGCCGCGGGCCCGGCGGCCGGCGCCGCGGCGGCCATGCTCGCGGTGGTCTCCATCGCCTGCGCGGCGGCGCGCCGAAGATCCGCGGCGAGCTCCTCGAGCGCGGGGCGCCGGGCGGCCTCGGCCGCGGTTTTCTCGATCTCGGCGGCGAGCCGGCGAAGCCCCGCGCCCCCCGCCTGCGGGATTTTCCGGCCCAGAAGATCGAGCGCCTGCACGCCGCGCGTCCCCTCGTGAATGTGGTTCAGCCGGTTGTCGCGATAGAGCCGCTCGACGGGATAGTCGCGGGTGTAGCCGGCGCCGCCGAACACCTGAATCGCGATCTCGTTGGCGCGCAGGCCATATTCGGAGGGCCATGACTTCACGATCGGGGTGAGCAGGTCGAGAAGCTCGGCCGCGCCCTCGTCGCCGAGCCGGGCCTCGTCCACCAGCGACGCGCCGTAGAGCGTGAGCGCCAGCGCGCCTTCGACATAGGATTTCATCTGGAGAAGCATGCGCTTCACGTCGGCGTGCTCGATGATCGGGACGGGCGGGCTCAAAGGGTCCCGGTTTTCGGGCGCGCGGCCCTGCCGGCGCTCCTTCGCGTAGGCGAGCGCGTGCAGATAGCCGGTGTAGCCGAGGCAGGCGGCGCCGAGGCCGACCCCGATCCGGGCCTCGTTCATCATGTGGAACATGTAGGAGAGGCCCTTGTGCGCGTCGCCCATCAGCCAGCCGACGGCGCCGTCCTCATCGCCGAAATTCAACGCGCAGTTCGTCGTGCCGCGAAAGCCCATCTTGTGGTTGAGGCCGATCAGGCGGATGTCGTTCCGGCGCCCGTCGGGGAGGATCTTCGGCACGATGAAGAGCGAGATCCCCTTCACCCCCGCCGGGCCGCCGGGAATCTTGGCGAGGACCATGTGGACGATGTTCTCGGAGAGCTCGTGCTCGCCGCCGGAGATCCACATCTTCGAGCCGTGGAGCCGGTAGGTCCCGTCCGGCTGGGGCGCCGCACGGGTGCGGATATCGGCGAGGCCGGAGCCCGCCTGCGGCTCGGACAGGCACATGGTGCCGGTCCAGCGCCCTTCGAGGAGCGGCGGCAGATATTCGGCGATCTGCGCCTCCGAGCCATGCGCGGCGAGCATCGCGCCGACGCCGGCCGAGAGCATGACATAGCCGTTGAGCGAGACATTGGCGGCGTTGAACCAGGCGGCGATGGCCTGGGCGATGGTGAAGGGCAGCCCCATGCCGCCTCGCTCCGCGGCGAAGCCCGCGGTCTGGAACCCGGCGGCCCAATAGGCGTCGAGCGCGGCCTTCGCCTCGGGAAGGATGCGCACGCGCCCATTATCGAACTCAGGCTCCTCCGCGTCCAGCCGCGCGGCGAGCGGCTCCCACTCCCGCGTGGCGATCTCTTCGGCGAGGGCGAGGATCTGATCGTAATCGTCCCGGCTCTGCCCGGCGTGGGCCGGATGATCGGCGAACCGCTCCACCCCGATCACGTCATAGAGCAGAAAGGCGAGGTCGCGGGGGCGAAGAATGGCGGACATGGGGCGGGCTCCAGGTTTGATTTTGCGCGAAGCTGGCAGCGTGAGGCGGGGGAGGCAAGGGGGGCCGCGCGGCGCGCGCGGGCGGGATGCGGCGTCCGGGCTGGGCTGGGGCGGCGATGTCGGATATCAAAGGCCCCGATATCGGCGCTCCGGCGGCCGCGCGGGCCGTACATTCCCAAGCGAGGCGCGCCTTCCGCGCCTTCGATTCACGCGGCGGCCCGCCGATCCGCTATTGACATGATTCCCCCCCGCCCATAGAAGCCGCACATCCCGCCCGGGCCAAGTCGCCGGGGTGGAGCAAAATGCCCAGTTTGGCGTCCAAGATCCGGGTTTCGGCCTCGATCCTCTGATTTCCGCCAGGGACGGCCGCAAGGCCGGTCTTTGGCGTTTCGCACGTTTCAACATCAGTTGGAGCGCAAGACACGAAGCAACTATGGGGTGTGGCCCGATGCCCACGATCCAGCAACTGATCCGGAAGCCCCGGCGCCCGAGCCCGGTGCGCAAGAAGGCGATGCATCTCGAGGGATGTCCTCAGAAGCGCGGCGTTTGCACGCGCGTCTACACGACGACGCCGAAGAAGCCGAACTCGGCGCTTCGGAAGGTCGCGAAGGTGCGCCTGACCAACGGCTACGAGGTGATCTCGTATATTCCGGGCGAGGGGCATAACCTTCAGGAGCATTCCGTGGTGTTGATCCGCGGCGGCCGCGTGAAGGACCTTCCGGGCGTTCGTTATCATATCCTCCGCGGCGTGCTCGACACCCAGGGCGTGCCGTCCCGTAGGCAGCGCCGGTCGAAATACGGCGCCAAGCGGCCGAAATAAGGAGAGCGCGCGATGTCTCGTCGTCATTCCGCGGAAAAGCGTGAAATTCTGCCCGACGCCAAATACGGCGATCGGATTCTGACCAAGTTCATGAACAACCTGATGTTCGACGGCAAGAAGTCCGTCGCGGAAGGGATCGTTTATGGCGCGCTCACCCGCGTGGAAGACAAGATGAAGAAGGCGCCGATCGAGGTGTTCCACGAGGCGCTGGACAACATCAAGCCTTCGGTCGAGGTGCGCTCGCGCCGCGTCGGCGGCGCGACCTACCAGGTGCCGGTCGAAGTGCGCCCCGAGCGCCGTGAGGCGCTGGCGATCCGCTGGCTCATCTCGTCGAGCCGGTCGCGGAACGAGCATACGATGGAAGAGCGGCTCGCGGGCGAGCTCATGGACGCTGTGAACGGCCGGGGTTCGGCGGTGAAGAAGCGCGAAGACACCCACAAGATGGCCGACGCCAACAAGGCGTTCAGCCACTACCGCTGGTAACAGGAAAGCAGGACAGAGATCATGGCCCGCGATTATCCTCTCGAGCGCTACCGCAACTTCGGAATCATGGCGCATATCGACGCCGGGAAGACGACGTGCACGGAGCGTATTCTTTTCTACACCGGCAAGTCCCACAAGCTCGGCGAGACGCATGACGGCGCCGCGACGATGGACTGGATGGCGCAGGAGCAGGAGCGCGGCATCACGATCACGTCCGCCGCGACGACCACCTTCTGGGAGCGGACTTCGACCGGAACCGAGGCGGAGACGCCGAAGCACCGGTTCAACATCATCGACACGCCCGGCCACGTCGACTTCACCATCGAGGTGGAGCGCTCGCTCGCCGTGCTCGACGGCGCGGTCTGCGTGCTGGACGCCAACGCCGGCGTCGAACCGCAGACGGAGACCGTCTGGCGGCAGGCGGACCGGTACCATGTGCCGCGCATCGTCTTCGTCAACAAGATGGACAAGGTCGGCGCCGATTTCTTCAACTGCGTGCGGATGATCAAGGACCGGACCGGCGCGCAGCCGCTGCCGATCCAGTGCCCGATCGGCTCCGAGACCGAGCTTGAGGGCGTGGTCGATCTGGTGACCATGGAGGAATGGGTCTGGCGCGGCGAGGATCTCGGCGCGTCCTGGGACCGCCTGCCGATCCGCGACGAGCTCAAGGACAAGTGCGCCGAGATGCGCGCCGAGATGCTCGAGCGCGCGGTCGAGCTCGAGGACGAGGTGATGGAGGCCTATCTCGAAGGCCAGGAGCCGGACGTCGCGACTCTCCGCCGGCTGATCCGCAAGGGCACGCTGGACATGACCTTCGTGCCGGTGCTCGCCGGATCCGCATTCAAGAACAAGGGGATGCAGCCGCTGCTTAACGCGGTGGTCGATTATCTCCCGAGCCCGCTCGATGTGAAGCCCTACATGGGCTTCGCGCCGGGCGACGAGACCGAGACGCGGAACCTCCCGCGGCACGCCGACGACAGCGAGCCGTTCTCCGGCCTCGCCTTCAAGATCATGAACGATCCGTTCGTCGGCACGCTGACGTTCACGCGGGTCTATTCGGGCGTCATCACCAAGGGCGCGCAGATCCTGAACGCGACCAAGGGCAAGCGCGAGCGGGTCGGCCGGATGATGCTGATGCACTCCAACAGCCGCTCCGAGATCGAAGAGGCCTTCGCCGGCGACATTCTCGCGCTCGCCGGGTTGAAGGACACGACGACGGGCGACACGCTCTGCGACATCGCCCAGCCGGTCGTGCTCGAGACGATGACCTTCCCGGACCCGGTGATCGAGATCGCGATCGAGCCGAAGACCAAGGCCGATCAGGAGAAGATGAGCCAGGGGCTTCAGCGGCTCGCCGCGGAGGATCCGTCCTTCCAGGTGTCGACCGATCTCGAATCCGGCCAGACGATCATGAAGGGGATGGGCGAGCTTCACCTCGACATTCTCGTCGACCGGCTGAAGCGGGAGTTCAAGGTCGAGGCCAATGTCGGCGCGCCGCAGGTCGCGTATCGCGAGACGGTGAGCCACGAGGCCGAGATCGACTACACCCACAAGAAGCAGTCCGGCGGCTCCGGCCAGTTCGCGCGCGTCAAGATGGTGATCAAGCCGACCGAGGCGGGCGAGGGATACTCGTTCGAGTCGAAGATCGTCGGCGGCGCGATCCCGAAGGAGTATATCCCGGGCGTCGAAAAGGGCATCAAGTCGGTGATGGATTCCGGGCCGCTCGCGGGCTTCCCGGTGATCGACTTCAAGGTCGAGCTTCTCGACGGCGCGTTCCACGACGTGGACTCGAGCGTTCTCGCCTTCGAGATCGCGGGCCGGGCGGCGATGCGCGAGGGCCTGAGAAAGGCCGGAGCGAAGCTGCTGGAGCCGATCATGAAGGTCGAGGTCGTGACGCCGGAGGAGTTCACCGGCAACGTCATCGGCGATCTCACCTCCCGGCGCGGTCAGGTGCAGGGGCAGGAGACGCGCGGCGGCAACGCGATCGTCGTCGACGCCTTCGTGCCGCTCGCGAACATGTTCAAATATGTGGACACGCTCCGCTCGATGTCTCAGGGCCGGGCGCAGTTTACGATGCAGTTCGACCACTACGAGCCTGTTCCGCAGGCGATCAGCCAGGAAATCCAGGCGAAATACGCCTGATCGTGAAATAGACGGTCAGGCTCCGCCTGCCGCATACTGATGGAGGGTCATCATGGCGAAAACGAAATTTGAGCGGACGAAGCCGCATTGCAACATCGGGACGATCGGCCATGTCGACCATGGCAAGACGACGTTGACGGCTGCGATCACGAAGCAGTTTGGCGAGTTCAA
>NZ_JBBHER010000011.1:0-112583 GCF_037646705.1 Paludibacillus litoralis | reverse complement strand
CTGGTCGGCGTGTAGGTGAAGCCGCCGTCGGGGGTCCAGGACAGCGCGCCGCTGTCGGGCGAATCCGTCACCCCGGTCACTGTGAACGGGTCGTTCTCGGGATCGCTGTCGTTGAACAGTACGCCGGACCCGGGGCCGACCACCAGCGCCGCGCCCTGCGCCGTCGTGTACGCGTCGTCGTTCGCCACCGCAGGGTCGTCGACCGGGGTTATGTCGATCGTCGCCGTCGCCTGATCGACGCCGCCGGCGCCGTCCGAAATCTGGTAGACGAAGCTGTCGCTCGCGTCGAAATTGAGGTCCGGCGTGTAGGTGAACGTCCCGTTCGGGTTCAGGGTCAGATCGCCGTTCGACGGGCCCGACACCAGCGTCGCCTGCAGCGCGTCGCCGTCGCCATCGGCGTCGATCCCAGCGCCGTTGTCGGCCAGGACGTCGCCCGCAAGCTGCGTGTCCTCCGCCATGGTGAAGCTGTCGTCCTGCGCCACCGGCGGCGTGTTCGCCCCGCCCGAGCCGGTGATGTACTTGGTTTGCAGGAAGCTCTCGACCTGCATCCGCTCGGGCTCGGTCAGGGCGCGGTCGTAGATCAGCGCCGCGCCGACCTCGAGCGCGCTCTCGCCGAGACCGGCGATCTCGCCGCCGATCACCAGCTGCTTCAGATCGGTGGCGAAGGTGTGCGCGCCGCTCTGGATCTCCTCCCCGTCGAGATAGTGGCTGAACGCCCCGGCCTTGAGCACCACCGACTGCACCAGCCACCCTTGCGTCGGGCCGTCCACGTTCGAATCGAAATCGTTGCTCGCGCCCCACCCCTGCAGCAGCAGGTCGTTGTCATTGTACCGCGTCGTCAGGCCGAAGGCCTCGTTCTGAGCGCCGTCGCCATAGACCAGACCGGACGCCACCCCTTCGGCGTCAATGTACTTCACCACCAGGAACATGGTCCGGTCGGCGGCGCCAGTCGGCAAGTTGAAGATCGTGTCGGTCGCGTTCACCCGCTGCAGCAGGTCGCCGACGCCGTCGAACACGATCGCCGGTTGTCCGGTCGGGGTCCTGTTCTGCTCGAGCGTCGGGTCGCCCTGCGCGAACAGGTTGTTGCCCTGGCCCGAGCCGTCGAGCCAGGCGGCGACGGTGTTGCCGACCCCGAGGCCGATCTTGATGTCGGACTGCAAAAGCAGGTTGAGGCCATCCGTCACCGGCACCTCGGTCGGCTCTCCGACCTGGACATTGAGCGTCTCGGACAGATCGGTGAACTCGCCGTCGTTGATCTGCAGATAGGCGGAATAGGCGCCGTCGAAGCTGTAGACATGCGTCGCGGTGATCGTTTCACCCGTCTCGGCGGTTCCGGAAGCGCTGCCGCCGTCGCCGAAGAACCAGGTGTAGGTCAGCTGGTCTTCGTCAGGATCGAACGCCGTCGCAGAGAACGTGACCTCGGTCACGTTCGCTTCGGCCACGGTCGGACTGGCGCTCTCGTCGATCAC
Organism: Paludibacillus litoralis; assembly: GCF_037646705.1. Taxonomy (NCBI): domain Bacteria; kingdom Pseudomonadati; phylum Pseudomonadota; class Alphaproteobacteria; order Rhodobacterales; family Paracoccaceae; genus Paludibacillus; species Paludibacillus litoralis. The sequence continues at coordinate 111,114 of NZ_JBBHER010000011.1, read as the reverse complement.
CTCGGGGGGGGCGTTGGCGTCGCCCGCCGCGACCTGAAGCGGCGCGAACCACGTCTTGTGACCGGGGTCCGAAACGCCGAACGAGACGGCGTAATTGCCTCCCGAGGCGTAGGTGTGATCGACCGAGATCATTCCGGTTCCCGCAACCACGCCGGTCGCCGGCGCGCTGCCGTCGCCGAAGTTGATGGTGTAGGTCATCGGGTCGTTTTCGTCGTCGACGACAGTGGCGCTGAACGTCACCGTCAGCGGCAGATCGCCCGCGGCGGGCGTGAGGCCCGCCGCGACGATCTCCGGCGCGTCGTTCATCGCCCCATCCGAGTAGGTCACGCGACGGATCTCGCCTGAGGCGATCATCGCATAGTAGAGCGCGCCATCCTCGCCGACGGCGATCGAGACCACTTCGTTCGTCGTGCCGGGCAGCTCCGGAGAGGGCTTGAAGGCGTGGTCGCCCAGGATCTCGGTCCCAGTCTCGTCGAGAACCAGATAGCGGATATAGTCCCGCGTGTAGTCGCCGTAGAAGTAGACGCCGTCCCATTCCGTGGGGAACATGTCCCCCCGATAGACCTCGCCGCCGGTCAGCGAGGCGCTGGTGTTCAGGTTCGGGTCGAAGACCGCTCCCTCATGGGGCAGCGACCAGATCGGAGCGGAGTAGAAGTCGCCGAGATAGGCGGGACCGTCGCCGCCATTCGGGTCCGGGTAGTTGTCCGGATTGAAAACGCTTTTGCCGCCATTGACATAGGTGCCATCGACGCCCTCGTAGAACGGCCAGCCGAAGAACGCGCCGGGCGCGTCGAGAGAAGCGATGTGGAGATCTTCTTCCGCGATCAGCTGCTGGTTGCCGCCGACCTCGGCGATGTAGAAGTTGCCGTATTCCTCGTCCCAGCGCGCGCGGAACGGGTTTCTCAAACCATAGCCCCAGACATAGTCGTTGATGCCGTCGTTCGGATCGGCCCACGGGTTCGCCGGCTGGCCGTCGGCTCCGTCGGGCGCCGTGCCATCGGGATTGACGCGGATGACCTTGCCGGAGCTCGAGCTGGCCACAAGCGGCAGGTCGCTGCCGCCGGCCGCGCCTTCGCCTGGGGTCGAGGCCTGGAACTTGTCCGAGGTCGTCAGCCAGAGCTTGTCGTCCGGCCCGAAATCCAGACCGCCGCCGTAATGGCAGCAGGACAGATAGCCGTCGGTGTCCTCCCAGACCAGGACCTCGCTCGAGACGTCGCCGGTGGCGGTCAGGCCTCCGGAATTCTCCTCGTAAGTGAAACGCGAGATCCGCGCGTGCTCGGGATTGTCCGGCGTGTAGTACAGGTAGAAGTAACCGTTCTCTGCGAAGTCCGGGTCAAGCGTGATGTCGAGCAGCCCGCGTTCCTGCCCGGTGTCGATGTTGTTGAGCCGCATGAAGCTGCTCGATGCGCCGCTCTCGGGATCGACGATCAGGATCTCGCCGTCTTTCGACAGGAGCAGCATCCGGTTGTCGGGCAGGAAGGTCATCGAGATCGGCAGGAAGAACGGCGAGTCCGCGTTCATCCCTGCGCGGGTCAGCACCTGATCGTCGGCGAAGCCGTCGAGCGACAGAGGCGCCGTCTCGACCGAGATCGACACCGTGGCCGGCTGCGAGACCACGCCGTCGGCGTCGGTCAGCGTATACGTGAAACTGTCCGAGGTGGGCTCGGACGCGGTGCTGACATAGGTGACGGCGCCGGTCGTCGGATCGACGCCGGCGATGGAGCCGAACTCGGGTTCGTCGAGGATTTCGACCGATGCGCCGTCGAGCGGGCCGTCGTCGATATCATTGTCGAGAATGTCGATGGCGACCGTTCCGCCGGGAATGACGAACGCCGTCTCGCCCACGGCGACCGGCGCGTCGTTCAGCCCATCGTCGACAAGGTATTTCGATTGCAGGAAGCTCTCGACCTGCAACCGTTCGGGCTCGGTCAGGGCGCGGTCGTAGATCAGCGCCGCGCCGACCTCGAGCGCGCTCTCGCCGAGACCGGCGATCTCGCCGCCGATCACCAACTGCTTCAGATCTGTGGCGAAGGTGTGCGCGCCGCTCTGGATCTCAGCGCCGTCGAGATAGTGGCTGAACATCCCGGCCTTGAGCACCACCGACTGCACCATCCACCCCTGGGTCGGGCCGTCGACATTCGAGTCGAAGTCGAATTTGCTCCCCCCCCAGCCCTGCAGCAGCAGGTCCTGGTCGGTGTTCTTGGTCGCCAGGCCAAAGGCCTCGTTCTTCGCCCCGTCGCCGTAGACCAGACCCGATGTCGTCCCTTCGGCGTCGATGTAGTTCACCACGAAGAACATCGTCCGGTCCGCGGCGCCGGCCGGCAGCCCGTTCAGCGTGTCGGTCGCGTTCACGCGCTGCAGCAGGTCGCCGACCCCGTCGAACACGATCGCCGGCGCCCCGGAGGGCGTCGCAGCCGCGGCAAGGGTCGGATCCCCGAGCGCGGCGAGGTTGTTGCCGAGGCCGGACGTATCGTCCCACGAGGTGACTCTCGTCCCGTCGGTCGCAAGCCCTCTGTCGCTTTCGACCCGCAGCACGAGCCCAGACTGAACGGGCAAAGCCATAAACCAAACTCCCCGATTAAACTGGCGCCAGAAACACGACGGCTTCCCACATCAGACCTCCTGACATGATACAGTTTTTCTGCAATTTTTGGGAGTTATTAAAATTTGGGGCGTGATAAAAACACGATATACTCTGACGATCAACCATAGGTTGATGAAATACTTGTGAGGAGCCTCATCCGAGGCGCCGCCGCGACGGTTGCCGCAACACCATAACCCTCGCATACACCCATTATATTTCAACTAGTTAGACGCGCCGCGTTGCGCCCCGGCGCGCCAATGCGCGCGCTCATATCAGGAAACCTTTACCAACTTAAACCATAATCCCGGCTCGGCTTTGGAAATCAGCGCAGGCGAACCCCGCCTGCGTTTGCGCATCGATCACGTTCCAGCATTGGAGATTCAAATTGCTCACGCTAGGATTCGGCCTGCTTCAGGAGGGCGCGGAGAGCTCGGCGCCCGGCCCCGACTTCTTGCCGCCAAGCAATATGGCGGCGCCTGAGCTCGTCGGGAAAGCCGAAATCGGCGCGACCGTCTCGTCGCGGCCGGGAATCTGGGCCGGCCGTCCCGCTCCCGAGGTCCGGACGACGCTGTTCGTAGGCGGCGCCGCCCGACGCTCTCCCTGCCTTCTCGGGCCAGAGGACGATGGAAAGGAAATCGTCGTAACCGACGTCGCCTCCAATAGCGCGGGCGAGACGACCGTGTCGTCCTCGCGCTTCCTGGCGGCGTACCCGGCGCCGCGCGCATTGAGCGCGCCGGAGGATATCTCGATCGGCGCCGGGGACGGCGCGGTGGTTGTCGATGCGGGATCGCTCTTCGTCGGAACCCTGGGAGGCCAATGGACTGCGGCGAGCGCGGCCGGAGCGGACGCCCTGCACCTCGAAATCGACGAGACCGGGCGCCTGACTCTCGGCCCGGGGACGCTGTCCGGCTCCACCTCCATCCGCGTGGGCTACGCCAATTCCGGCGGCTCGAGCTCCGGAATATTCACCGCATCCGCGGTGAGCGCCGCGCCCCCCGCCCCGACCTATGATGGTTCGCTTCAGCCGCGGACGGCCATTCTCGACAGCGCGTTCGAGCTTTCCGCCGGGGACGCCTTCACCGGCGAGAGCCTGACCTTCGCCGCAACCGGCCTCCCGCCGGATCTCGACATCGACGCGAAAAGCGGCGGCGTCAGCGGGACGCTCGCGAGCGCCGGCGAGTTCGCGGTCACGATCACGGCGACGAATCCCGGCGGCGAGGCGCGCGGGACGTTTGCGCTCACGGTCACGGAAGCGCCCCTGGCGGCGCCGACCTATGACGGCTCGCTCCAGGCCGCCGAGTCGACGGTCGGAGTGACATTCCTCCTGAACGCGGGAAGCGCGTTCGCCGGCGACGAGTTGATCTTCTCGGCGCAGGACCTCGCGCCCGGACTGACCATCGATGCGGCCACCGGGCGGATCGTAGGCGCGCCCACCGCCGAAGGCGCCTATGCGACCACGATCACGGCGAAGAACTCCGCCGGCGAGGCCAGCGGATCGTTCGAGATGCTTGTGGCTGGGTCCGAACAGTCCGCGCCGGCGGCGCCGACCTATGATGGCGCCGCCCCCGATCTCGACCTGGCGCCGGATGTGGCGATGACGCCGGTCGATCTGTCGGCCCACTTCACCGGCGCCGAGATCCGGTATTTCGCAACGGGTCTCCCGTCCAGACTGTCCATCGACAGCATCACCGGATTGATTTCAGGAACGCCGAACGGCGTCTCCTCCGGCCCGGTGACGGTCATGGCCCGCAATCCTGGCGGCGCCGCGCATGCGACCTTCGCGATTTCCGTCGGAGAAGAATCCGGCGGCGGCGACGATCCGGCCCCGACGGAGACGGCTTCCGTGGAGTCGACCGGTCTGGCGATCGACGTCGCCAGCGCAACGATCGGCATCGGCGACGAGGAGGCGGGGCGCGAGGTCTATTTCTCCGTTCTCGCCGGAGGCGTGGAGGACGCTGGCTTGACCGTCAACGGCGGCGCGTCGGGTCTGACGCTTGTCGCGGCCGATAGCTACACCAAGCGCTCGGCGCAGGTCTATCGCGCCACCGGCCTGACCGGCGCGACCGCGGACATCGCCCTCGCGGGGGCGGCCGACACCGAGCACACGGCGGCGTTCAAGGTCGTCGGCTACCAGCCCGCGAGCGGAGACCCTTGGGTCACCAAGCGCCAGGCGGGCGGCAACGCGAACACGACCACGCTCACCGTCACGGTCCCGGCGAATGGCGCCGTCCTGCTTCACGGGAAGCGCTACGACCTGCTCTCGCACTCACCCTCAGGCACGGTGATCGACGAGAGCGTGGGCGACGGCCTGCGTGGCTACTGGAAGAACGCCGGCGCGTCCGCCAGCGTCAGTTTCACCTTCGCAACATCCTCATCCACCAATGAAAAATATGCGGCGGCTCTCATCCTGGAGAAAACATCATGAGCGTTAACGACGGCGGCGTAACCTATGGCTGCACCGATGCCCTCGAAGATCGGGCCTATGGCATCTCCTATGCGGGGCGCGACCTGGCGCGCCTTCTGATGAAGGGCGGCAGCCTGCCGAGCAAGTACACCATCGCAGGCCAGAACTATCGCGTCACCGGGATTTCCGGGGTCAGCGCCGATGGATCGACCAACAACCAGTCCGCGCTGGAGGACGCTGTCAGCGCATCGCGGAATGGCGAGCCTACATTGCTCGTTCTGCCGCCGGCGGAGGATTACTATCGTTATAGCAACCACCTCGAACTGAGTGAGAACACCTATCTCGTCGGCTACGGCGCCAAGGTGAAGCCGCTGGCCGTCGACGAGACGAAATTCGACGTGAACAATGATTCCGGCATCATCGGCCTCACGATGCATTCGCTTTACGGGGCGATGTCCCGGTGGCCGGAGCGGTTCGAAGCAAACAACACCGTCGAGGGGGCGAAGGACGGCTCGATCGCGATCGCCGCCGACGACAGCAATGACGCGGCGTGGGTCACGATGTTCTTGAAGACGAACTGCATCATGTTCGATGTGGCGACCACCGGATCGCTATCGGGGGCACTGCGCTGCGACTCCTCAAACGTCATCGTGGAGAATTGCAGCGCGGTTCGGACCCATTCCGACAGCTTCCACTTCTTCAAGGGCGCCAGCAATTGCACCGCCCGCCGGAACCGCATCTACAACGCCGGCGACGATGCGATCTCGGTCGTGCAGTATGTCGACTCTCCGGGCGGGGCCATTCCCAGCAACATCCTGATCGAGGAAAATCTGGTCAAGGGCGGCCGGGCGCGCGGCCTGACCGTCGTCTCCGGTCAGGACATTCTCTATCGCAGAAACGTCGTCGAAGACATCACCCTGGCGGGCTATCGTTTCGGGCCGACCAAGGCGCACTCTCTCAACGACACGGCGCGGATCAAGGTTCAGGATTGTCAGGCGTGGCGCTGCGGGCGGATGCAGGCCAACCACCCCAACTCCGGGTCGTTCGCGGCGCTGCTCTCCACCACGCAATACCGGTGCCTTGATGTCGCTTTCGCGAACTGTGTCGGCTACAGCTATGGCGACGACCAGTACGCCAACGGCGATTTCGTTCGTGTGGCCAACAGCTTTGGCGACGGCGGGCTGACCTACGAGACCGACGGCGTGAGTGGAATCGTCAAGATCGACCACACGCAGTAACAGCGCGCTGACGCGATCCCCCGTCGCATGGATGTGCGACGGGGGATCCTTTGCATGTCAGGGCGCGGCGCTCGCGCCGGATCGACGCGGAGCGTTCGCTACAACAGGAAATCGCCGACAGGCTCGAGCCGCTGGAACTCGATCCCCATGACGTTGTAGTCGGAGCTGTTCTCACCGTAGCTCATGCCCACAGACGACCCCCGGCCGTAATCGAACTGGGTGGCCTCGAGTTCGATCCGCGCGATCGGCGCGTCGGTGTCGATCTCGATCGGGTAGATGCCGTAGCTCCCCTTCTCTTTCACGCCGGCGCCGAGCGTGCTCTGATCCGGTCCGATCAGATCCTTGTCCACCAGCTTTCCGGAGGCGTCGTAGGCCTTCCAGACGCCGGATTCCGGTGTGCCGTTCGGGCCTTCCTTGTCGCCGACCATGCCGACGCGCAGGACGACGTCCGTCACGTCGCCGTTGAAATCGATGACCATCTTTTCACTGCGACCGCCGCCTGAAGCGTAATAGTCGATCTGCCCGTCCCAGCGGCTGCCCGACCCTTTCACGCCGAAGCCGTGGTCGTCGAACTGCTCCGAATAGCCGACCTCGGCCTTCCCGCCATTGAGGTCGTAGGCGCTGAGAACCACGCCGTCGCCCCATTCCTGCGGGCCGACCGTGCCATTCTTGAGAATGCCGCGCCCCGCGGTCAGCGTGACGGGATCGGCGCTGAAGCCGCCCCCGCCGGAGGAGTCGCCGCCCGACGTGATGCTGTCATCGACAACCAGGGTCACGCCCAGCCCCTTGCTCGTGGCGTCGCCATCCGATGCGAGGACCGTGAAGTCATACGTCCCGTCGTTCCCGTCAGCCGGCGCGGCGACCAGCCGTCCGTCGGCGTCGATCGACACGAAATCCGGCGCATTCTTCAGCTTGAACGTCAGCGCGTCGCCGTCGGGATCGGTGAACAGGTCCGCCAGATCCACGCGCCCGGTCTCGCCCTCGTCCACCGACAGCGTGTCGAGGTCGCCGGTGACTTTCGGCGCGGCGTTTTCGGGTTCGGACGGTTCGGGTTCCGGAGCTGCGCCGTCGCCGCCGGATGTGATGCTGTCATCGACGACCAGAGTCGCGTCCAGCCCCTTGCTCGTGGCGTCGCCGTCCGATGCGAGGATCGTGAAGTTGTACGTCCCGTCATTCCCGTCCGCCGGCGCGGCGATCAGCCGCCCGTCGGCGTCGATCGACACGAAACCTGGCGCCCCCTTCAGGCTGAACACCAGCGCGTCGCCGTCGGGATCGGCGAACAGGTCCGCCAGATCCACGACCCCGGTCTCACCCTCATCCACCGACAACGTGTCGAGATCGCCGGTCACTTCCGGCGCGGCGTTCTCCGGCTCGGTCGGCGCGGCGGGCTCGGTCGGCTCCGGCTCCGGCTCCGGAGCCACGACGCCGGTTTCGGCCAGGGCGCGGATCTCGGCGCCCGACAGGGCTTCGTCATAAAGGCCCATATCGGTGATCTGGCCCTTGAACCTGTGGGTCAGCTCCGGCGACGGCCCCGCCTCGGCGGCCCATTGCGAGGCGCCGACGACGATCGGCTCCTGATTGCCCTGCAGACCGCCCGTATAATCATTCCGGTCGACCATCTCGCCATCGACATAGAGCTCGAAGCCGCCCGCACCGAAAGTGACCGCGACCGAGACCGGCTCGCCCGCGTTTACATCGCCGCCCCGCAACTCATAGGAGCTGTCCTCGGATTGCAGCCGGGCCAGGATCTTGCCGTTGTCGATCCAGACGGTGAAATGGCCGCCGTCGCCAAAATATTCATGGTCCTTGGAGAACAGCCCCTGCCGTCCTCCGGCGCTGTCGGCGGTCACGGTGAACGTCAACGCGCCATTCGCCAGCTCGTAGCCGGCCTTGTGGGGGATCTCACGCGCATCGCTCAGACCGTCGACATCGATGTTCCCGAGCGACCAGATCTGCGAAGGAGAATCCTCGGGCTCGGTCGGCGCGGCGGGCTCGGTCGGCTCCGGCTCCGGAGCCACGACGCCGGTTTCGGCCAGGGCGCGGATCTCGGCGCCCGACAGGGCTTCGTCATAAAGGCCCATATCGGTGATCTGGCCCTTGAACCTGTGGGTCAGCTCCGGCGACGGCCCCGCCTCGGCGGCCCATTGCGAGGCGCCGACGACGATCGGCTCCTGATTGCCCTGCAGGCCGCCCGTATAATCGTTCCGGTCGACCATCTCGCCATCGACATAGAGCTCGAAGCCGCCCGCACCGAAGGTGACCGCGACCGCGACCGGCTCGCCTGCGTTTACATCGCCGCCCCGCAACTCATAGGAGCTGTCCTCGGATTGCAGCCGGGCCAGGATCTTGCCGTTGTCGATCCAGACGGTGAAATGGCCGCCGTCGCCAAAATATTCATAGTCCTTGGAGAACAGCCCCTGCCGTCCTCCGGCGCTGTCGGCGGTCACGGTGAACGTCAACGCGCCATTCGCCAGCTCGTAGCCGGCCTTGTGGGGGATCTCACGCGCATCGCTCAGACCGTCGACATCGATGTTCCCGAGCGACCAGATCTGCGAAGGGGAACCCTCGGATTCGGACGGCGCGGCGTTCTCGGGCTCGGCCGGCGCGGCGGGCTCGGACGGCTCCGGCTCCGGAGCCACGACGCCGGTTTCGGCCAGGGCGCGGATCTCGGCGCGCGACAGCGCTTCGTCATAGAGGTCCATATCGGTGATCTGGCCCTCGAACTTTTGGGTCAGCTCGGGCGACGGTCCCGCCTCGGCGGCCCATTGCGAGGCGCCGACGACGATCGGCTCCTGATTGCCCTGCAGGCCGCCCGTATAATCGTTCCGGTCGACCATCTCGCCATCGACCCAGAGCTCGAAACCCCGCGCCCCGAAGGCGACCGCGACCGCGACCGGCTCGCCCGCGTTTACATCGCCGCCCCGCAGTTCATAGGAGCTGTCCTCGGATTGCAGCCGGGCCAGGATCTTGCCGTTGTCGATCCAGACGGTGAAATGGCCGCCGTCGCCAAAATATTCATGGTCCTTGGAGAACAGCCCCTGCCGTCCTCCGGCGCTGTCGGCGGTCACGGTGAACGTCAACGCGCCATTCGCCAGCTCATAGCCGGCCTTGTGGGAGACCACGCGGGCGTCGCCAAGCCCATCGACGTCGATATTTCCGAGTGACCAGATCGGCGATGGAGTGATCACGGTTGCCATTGCTGTGCGTTCCTTCTTCACTGTATTTCGATGCAGGGAGCAGACGCAGCTTTGCGGCCCTCGGCGCCAAAGCCGCCGGCGGCTTTCGCGCCAGCGTCAACTTCGGATGCGGATGGCCTGCACGTGACGCCTGCGTCAGTCTCGATGATTCCGATCAGGCCATTGAGGCCGGCGCCGGTTAAACGAATTTCATTGTTCGCCTCTCGTCCGGATTTTCGCTTCACGGCAGAGAAGACTCAATCTAGGGTGGAAGTCCACAAACGCGCTGTCACCTTCGGCGTCGATGTATTTCATTAACAAGGCAAACTTCATCGGAGTGGGCCGGCCCTGGATTCAGCAAACCTCAAAAAAGTGTGTCACGCCCGTGACTTGACGTTTAACCATATATTAATATCTGCTGACTACTTGAGTCGATAGGGAAACGTACGGGTGGCGACTTGGCGAAATACATATTCCTTCCAACACTAACGGCGATTTCGGTCACGGTTCTGGCGTCTCTTTCGGGAATGTCGATTTGGGTGACGGTGCTGTCCTTTTTTCTAATGGGATCGGCCACTGCGCTCGCGATCGCGCTCATTCGATACGCGATATGGGCTGGCCTGTTGACCAGACGCCGGACAGATCAAAACCTGTTTCAAAAGCTCATGTAATCGGGCGTCTCCTTGTGAGGCCCCGCGTCGCGAGTCTGGCCCCGGCGTCGGGATTCGCACGGTGGAGCATTCCACGGGCCGCTCCGGACATTCGCCTCGCTCAGCCGATTTGACGCCCTGGGACTGGCCTGACTGCGCGCCATGAGCTCCACGACAGCGCTTTCGCCGACGCCGAGACCGCCAGCCGAGCTGCGATGGCTTCGCCCCCCTTCAACGAACGATGTCCTTTCTGACGACCGGGCCGCGGATCCGAGGTCGAATCGGCGCCGCCGCGCTGTTCCTCCCCGCGGGCGCCCGTTCAAGCGGCTTGCGCTGATCGACGCACCCCGTATCCTGACACCCCGTGCGGCGGCGAAGTCGAGGAACAGGTGCAGGAAGAACTGGTATCGGTCGTTCTGCCCGCGTTCAACGCAGAGCGCACCCTCGATGCGACCTTGAGCAGCGTCAGGCGCCAGACCCATCGGCGCCTCGAAATCGTCGTCGTGGATGACGGCTCGCGCGACGGCACCGCCGATCTCGCCCGGCGACATGCGGCCGAGGACGAACGGATTCGGGTGATCTCGATCCCCAACGGCGGCGTCGCCAACGCCCGGAACACCGGCATCGCCGCGACGAAGGGGCCGTATATCGCCACGATAGATTCCGACGACCTGTGGCACCCCGACAAGATCGCCCTCCAGATGCGCGCACTGTTGGAGGGCGGCGAGGACGTGGGCTATGTCTATAACCTTTCGCGCCGGATCGACGAGCAGGACCGCGTCCTCGGCGATGTGAAGTCGCATCCGATGCAGGGCCGCATCTATCTGCGCTCGATCGTCTTCAACCCTGTGGGCAATGGCAGCGTCATTCTGGCCCGGCGGAGCGCCCTGGAGGGTATCGGCGGCTTTGAAGCCGATCCCGACGTTCACGGCGCGGAAGACAACCTCGCCCAGATCATGATGAACCGAACCTGGCGCGTCTGCGTGGCGCCGCTCCACCTCACCGGCTACCGCGTGACCGAGAACTCGCTGTCTTCTGATTTCAGCCGCATGGCGCGCCGCCGTTTCGCCGTTCTGCGCCATGTGTCCGAACGATTTCCCGAGACGCCCGCGGCGGTTCTTTCCCTGGCCGAAGGCCGGCTCCGGGCCGTGCTGGCCACTCAGGCGTTTCGCCGGAACATGATCGGTCAGGGATTGGCGGAGCTCGCTCGGGCGTGTCGCCTGGCCCCGCTCTGCGCGCTTGAGATCGCGGCGGTCGATCTGGCGGCGCGCGTTCGCGGCCGCGTCCGATCGGCCCTTGGTCGCGCCTCCTCTCGCGGCGCGCGCACGGGCGCGGATTTCTTCGCCTGCGATCCCGCCTCGCCTGCGAAGCCCCCTCCCCGGCCACTCGAGACGCGCAGACTGGAGGCGCTCGGCAAGATCGAGGAGGAATTCTTCAGATCCGCCGGCGCGCCGCAAGCGGCCTCAAACACTGCGCCGCCGCCGGCGAGCGGTTCGACCTGATTGATCCCGCCGGGCGGGCTCAGGCCTTCACGGGCCTCGTTCCGCTCCGATATCGACAGACGCGCGAGCCCCCGAAACCCTTGGGAACATTGACCGAAGCGCCACCTGACACATGAAGGTCATGCAGGCGCAATCCACGGACACAGACTCAAGAGACAACCAATTCCGGGAGAAGCTTTCGAAAATAATCGATCGTTTTCTCGAGCCCGTTTTCCAATTGAACCTCCGGCTCCCAGTCGAGAAGAGCCTTCGCCTTCGACGTATCCGGCCGCCTCTGCTTCGGATCGTCCTGCGGCATGTCCTTGTAGATGATCTCGGAACTGGACCCCGTCATTTCGATCACCTTCTGGGCGAGTTGAAGAATGGTGAACTCGTTGGCGTTCCCGAGATTAACCGGCCCCGTGACCGCGTCCTCCGTGTCCATCAGCCTGAGAACCCCTTCGACGAGATCGCTGACATAACAGAAGGACCGGGTCTGGGCGCCCTCGCCAAAAACGGTGATGGCTTCTCCCTGCAACGCCTGAACGATGAAGTTGGACACAACCCGCCCGTCCGCGTGATGCATCCTCGGCCCATACGTATTGAAGATACGAGCGACCTTGATCCGAAGCCCGTGTTGTCTGTGGTAGTCGAAAAAGAGCGTTTCCGCGCAGCGCTTGCCTTCATCATAGCAAGAGCGGATCCCGATCGGATTTACATTTCCAAAATACTCTTCCGGTTGCGGGTGAACGCTCGGATCTCCGTAGACTTCGCTCGTCGACGCCTGAAAGATCTTGCAGTTCAGGCGTTTCGCCAATCCCAACATATTGATGGCGCCATGCACCGAGGTCTTTGTCGTCTGGACCGGATCGTGTTGGTAATGCACCGGCGAAGCAGGACACGCGAGGTTGTAGATTTCGTCCACCTCGACATAGAGCGGAAAGGTGACGTCGTGACGAATGAACTCGAAGCGCGGGTTGGTGTGCAGATGTTCGATATTGCGCTTTGAGCCCGTGAACAGGTTGTCGACGCAAATCACCTCATGGCCCTGACCCAGAAGTCGATCAATAAGATGAGATCCTACAAATCCGGCCCCGCCGGTTACGAGTATACGTTTGCGGCTGTCATAAATTCTGGACATTTGCACCCCTGATCTGGGACTACCGGGAACTCTGTATGCGAGGCGTTTCCGGTCATCGGCTGGCGGGCCTCGGGCCGAACTCGCAGTTTAAGTCCAAAGCGTCAAACCGCCAGACTTTTCATGATGGAGCACCTCGCCAAGCCCTGCCCGCTTTCGGCCGCATCGGCGTCGGACACGAATGTCCCGGCCCATGTGCGGGGCGGGCGTCTCCATTCCTGCGCCACATGATTGAGAACCGGATATAGCAGCTTCATGGCGCCGCCGTCAGTCGGGAAATGGCCGAGCGTTCGAGTTGGCGGCCGGCGCGCGCCCGGCCCGCGACGCCCCTTCATTCCAGGGAATGCATCACCCCGCCGAATCCTCGGATCACGCATCTAGGCCGGTGTTTTCTCGGCGCGGTCCAGAAGTCTTCGACAGGGCGCCTCGAGGGCGAGGGCCGCATCTTCGTGCATCTCGGGCGAAGGGTAGTACTTGTTCTCGCTCCAGACGCCCTTGTAGAGCGACGCGGCCTCGCCGCCGGCGACCGGCTTCTTGTCGGCTTCGAGCGAGACGGTCACGGGCTCGCCGGTGAAGCGGCTGATGAGAGGCTGCGGGCTGCCGCGCTCCGAGACGCATTCGACATAGGCGTCGGCGAGCGGCTTGACCCGCCCGAGAGTCGCGGCGTCGATGAGCTGAGGATACTTGCCGAGGAGCGGCCCCTGCCGGTGATAGCGCGGCCGGTAGTCCGGGGTTCGCGCCGAGAACCAGAACAGGATCTTCGGCGCCGTGATCGCGCCGAGAAGCTCATGATAACTCTCCACCCAATCCCGCCGCGATTCCTCGACGAGGCGCCGAATGGCGGGAAGCGGCAGGCCGGTCGCCTTGAGAACCAGGTTCTTGAGCCGGCGCGGCGCCAGCGGAACGCGCGCGAGCTCGCGGGTGATGGCGTCGTCGAAAACCTGCTCGGCGGTCGCGGGCGTATTGTCCGAGCGGCGCCGCCCATAGGCCAGCCCCTCGCGATTTTCGAAGAGCGAGTTCGAGGTGCTGCGCCCCGACATCACCTGCACGATGCAGAAGGCGCTGTCGTTGATCGTACGGAGGAGCGCCTCGTGGCGCAGGTAGAAGCCGGGGCCGGCGCCGGAATAGCCGAGGTTGAGCGCCGGGGTTCCGAGCCGCTTTTCGAGCAGAGCCGGATAGGGGTTGTCGCAAAAGCAGCCGAAGGTCTGGGCCGCTCCGATCACGGTGAAGTAGCGCCCCTTCTCCGCCGGCTTCGGAGCCGGTCCGCGAAACCAGAGGCCGGTGTCCGGGAGTTCATAGCATTGGTAATCGGTGACCTCCCAGTCGCGCAGAACGTAGCCCGGCATGCCGGGACGGTAGGCCGTTTCGACATCGGCGCGGCGCCGCTCTAGCGAAACCATGTGGCGAGGCTCCTTCCGATCATGGGCTCCAGACGGCGGCAATCCTCGGCGAAATAGCGCTCGAAGAGGTCATGGCGGACCTCCGGCGCCAGCCGCTCGGGCGTAGTGGCGTTCCATGAGGCCACCCATTTCCTGGCTCTGGCCCGGGCGTCCTTCGGAACAAGGCGCTTGAAGATCGCCTTGGCGGCGCTCTCCTGCTTCACGAGGTGCTGGAGCGCGTAATTCTTCGGATGGCTTGCGGTGCGGTGGCGGACGCTGGTGTCCGGACGAAAGTCCGGATCCACCCCGAGAAACGTGAAGAGCTCGGAGAAGAACGCGTCCGGTCGCTTCAGGTCCTCATAGAGGAAGACCTTGATCCGCTCCCCGGGGAAGCGCGCGTAATAGCGCTCCAACTGGCCATGGTAGAGGCCGGCGCCGACATAGCGCCAGTCCCAGCCCCAGCCTTGCACCGCCCGCTCGGCCTCCTTGTCGATCGCCTCGGACAGGGTCTCGGCCGGCTCGCAGCCCCGGCTGCGGTTCATCAGGAAGTGCGAATAGGCCCGGTCGACCGGGTGGCGCAGGATCGCGATCAGCCGCGCATCGGGCGCGTGATGGGCGATCCGCTCCGGCGCTCTCTCGAAATAGAGATAGCGGGGGGAGATCTCTCCCACCGCCTTGTAGCCTTCGGCCCCGTCGAAGAGGCTCTGGTAGGCGCCGAGATCGGTGATGAAAGAATCGGCCCAGTCCTCATCGCCCGGCCCCGAGAATGTCAGCGTCTCGCCCTCGTGGGCGAAGAAGGACGGCTCGCCCCGCGCGGTCACGAAAACCTCGGGATGCTGGTCGAGATAGGTGCGCAAGGACGTCGTGCCGGCTTTCGCCGCGCCGATGATGAGATAGTTTGGCATGGTCATGAGCGCCGCCTCAGCGAAGGTCGCGGACGAACAGGTCGAGACGGTCGATGAACGCCTCGACCGCAAACTCGCCCTTGTCGAGCGCCCGGATCTGCTCGTGCGCGGCCCGGATCCGGGGCGCCTCGAGGAGCCCCTCGACCTCGCTCAGATCGTCATAGAAGAGCGGGTAGTCCGCGCCCAGATATTCGGCGACCGCCGGGTGGCGGTTCACCACGACCGGCGTGTCGCGGGCGATCGCCTCGATGATCGCGTTGTTGGCCGACGCTTCGAAGAGCTCGAGAAAAATCAGATTTCGCGTCAACATGTCATCGTAAGCTTCGTTATCGAGCCAGGAGACCACCTCGGTCTCGCCAACGTCCGGGCGGCCCCGAAACGGCGAATGAAGGTCGGTGCGCCGCCGCGCCTCGTCTATGAACGGTTTCGACTGCGCGAGATGGACCTTCCTGATCCAGGATGGCGCCGCAACCTGATTGATCGCACGATAGTTTCTGAGATACCAGCCGATCTGGACAAGCCGCTTGTCCGGGTTCGCCTCGAACGCGTCCCAGGAGAATGTGTCGGGCACCATCTCGGTCGGATGCTTCGTGACGAGCACCGGCACGCCCAGACGGTCGCGGAGCCAATCGCCGGTATGACGCGAGAACGCCACCGCGCCCCTCAGGTGCGGCAGGCTCCGGATGAAGCGCGGCTCGCGGAGCACCGCCTCAAGGGTCTTCGGGGTGAACCATTCGGGCATATTCGGCGGCAGATGGAACACCCCGACCCAAGGGCGGCTCCAGACATGCATGCCGAGCAGGCGCTTGATGACGCGGATCGAGCGGCCCGGGGCGAAAGTCGCCTCGACGAACTGGTCGACGAGCATTCCGTTCATGCTCTGCCGCTCCCGCAGGCGATCGACCACCCACGGCCAGCCGCTGCGATGCCCGCCGGCGCCTCCGCCGGCCGGCTTGACGAACCTCGCCAGACGGAACGCGGCGCGCGCCCTGTCACGCGTCGTCATGATCCGCAGCCCTCTCGTCTGCGCCTCCCCTCGCCGGCGCCCGGCCCACTCCGCTGCGTCAAATCCATACTGGTCACCCGATAACTTCGTGAAATCGTGTAATCGGTTCGGTCAGAAGCAATTGGTTCAACTTGCTCAAGCCAAGCGACACTGGGCCCGCAACGCACACCATTGGGCTCACGGCGCGTATCATTGAGCCCACTACGTGAGATTGACTGGGCGGCATCCGAAATGCAAGCGCCGGGCGCCTGATCCGGATTCGGGATCGACTTGAAGGCGCTGATGACGAACATGGCTGACGGAGCAAGTTCTGGAGGTTTCGCCGATGCCGCATGAACCGGTGGGAGAAGTCGCCTTTCTGTCAAACCACTACTGGAAGAGCGCGCGCCGAGCCGGGTTCCATGGATTGGCGCAGGCGTTCCAGGACGGCGGCTGGAAAGTCCGATTTGTCACCACCGGCCTCAGCCGGCTCTCCTTCCTGAAGACGGACCCACGGCTTGGCGGCATGAAACGCGCGGAGCGCAACCGCTGGATCACCGCCGACGACGGGGTCGAGGCATATGTCTATTGCCCGCCGGCGCACCCCTTCGCCCGCTTCAGCGGGACAAACCCGATCACCGACCGCCTCTTCGCGCATCTCTACCGGAGCGGCCTGCCGGCGAATCTCCGGCATGGCCTCGCGTCGAGCGATCTCATCATCTTCGAGAGCAGCGCGGCGCTCCTTCTCTTCGACATGGTCGGGAAGCTGGCGCCTCACGCCCGCCGCGTCTATCGCGTCTCGGACGATGTTCGGGTCGTCGGAATGGCGCCGTCCATTCTCGCCGCGGAGGAGAAAGCCGTGGACCATTTCGACCTGATCAGCGTGCCGAGCCGCGTGCTGCTCAAGCAGCGGTTCGGGCGCCTCGCCACGGCGCGGTTTCACCCCCACGGCCTCGACATCGCTCGGCTCGAGGCGGCGCGGGACGCGCCGCCGCCCGAGCTCAGGCGGCCGAACTGCGTCGCGCTCGGCACCACGCTTTTCGACCCGGATCTCGTCGCGCTCTGCGCAAGGGCGCGGCCCGACATGTGGTTCTATATCGTCGGCGCGCTGCGGCTGAGCCGCCGCATCGACCTGCCGAACATCGTCTGGTGCGGCGAGCGACCGTTCGAGGAGGCGCTGAGGATGGCCGCCGCCTGCGACATCGCCGCGGCCTTCTACCGCCCTGAAAAGGGCGCCGAATATCTCGCCGAGACCAGCAACAAGATCTCCCAGTACGCGTTTCTGCGCAAACCCATCATCGGCCCCCACCCGCTCAGGGAGCCGCTGCGGCGCATGCCCTTCTTCCCCATCGAGCCAAGGACCGAGGACGGCGCCCGCGCGGCGATCGGGCGGGCCCTTCGGTGCGCCCCGCCCGAAGCGCCGGCCGACATCGTCCGGCCCTGGACGGCGGTGCGGAACGAGATCGTCGAGGGCGTCGGCTTCGGCGCGACGGGGGCCGCGGCCGCGAATGATGACGCTTGAAGCGGCGGACGACAGATAGATAGAATTGCGCCGCTCGAAGAGAGCGGGGCTTCGCGGTTTCGGCTGGCCCCGCCGGCGCAGGTTTTCAGTGTCTCGCGAAGGAGAACAGCTTGAACGACAGGCGCCTAGCGGCCCAATCAGGGATGTGGTCGATCATCCTGCAATGGTCGCGGTTCGGGCTCAACACCGTCGTCTTCCTGATCCTGGCGCGGTGGCTCAGCCTCGCCGAGATCGGCGCATTCGCCGTCGCCTTCGCGCCGGTCAACCTTCTCCAACTCGTTCAGCGCGCCGGCGTCTCGGAGACGGTGGTCCAGGGGCCAGAAGCGCCGGGAAGCTCCACTGACACGATCTTCTGGATGTCGACGGGCTTCGGGCTCGTCATGTCGGTTTGCGTCTTCGGCTTTTCCTTCGCGATCGCGCCGATCATGGAATCGGCGGAGTCGGAGACGTACCTCGCGGCGATGGCGGTGATCCCGGCGCTGATCGGCGCCGCGGCGGTGCCCGAGGGCCTGTTGCGGCGGCGAATGGAGATTCGAACCCTCGCGATCAGAACCACGGCGAGCCTCACGATCGCCGGCCTGGTCGCGATCTGGCTGGGCTATGCCGGCTATGGCGGCTGGGCTCTCACAGCCTTTGCGATCGTCAACGCCGCGGTGTCGTCGGTGCTCGTCATGATGCTGGTCCGCTGGACGCCGGCCGGAGGGCCGCGCCTCGAGGACGCGCGCAAGGCGCTTCCCGTCGTCGCGGCGATCTCGGGGCGGAGCCTGGCGAATCAGGCCGCGATGCCGCTGCTGCAATTGATGGTGGGAGCCGGGCTCGGCCCCGCCGCGGCGGGGGCTTTTCAGATCGCGCAGCGGCTCGCGTCCCTCGCCGCGACGGCGACGCTGACACCGCTCAGATTCGCCACCCTGCCGGTCTTTGTCCGGGTGCGCGACGACGCCGACCGCCTGCGGCGCACCGTGGTCAAGACCGCGGGGCTCATCAGCTTCGTTTCGGCGCCGATCTACTTCGGGCTGCTCGCCGTCGCGCCGGTTCTGGTTCCGCTCGCCGTCGGAGAGGCGAACGGCCCGCCCTCGGTTCCGGTGCTGCAGGCGCTGCTTCTCGTCGGCGCTCATGTCGGATTTTTTCCGGTCTTCGTATTGGCGTTCACGGCGATCGAGCGGGCCGACGTGGCCCTCCGGTGGTCGGTCGGCCTGTTCGTCCTCAACATGGCGATCGGCGCGGCGACCGTGCTCTGGTCCGCGACGGCCACCGCCCTCGGCTACAGCCTGCTGGGCTATGTCGCGGCGCCGTTCATGCTGAGGGCGCTCCGCGCCCATACGGGCGTCTCGGCGCGCGAGATGGTCGAGGCCGTCTGCAGACCCGTGTTCGCCGCCGTGGCGATGGCCGCCGTCATTCTGCTCGTGGGCGAAACGCTCATCGGCAGGATCGACGATCTCGCGCTTCTGGCGGTGGAGATCGGTCTGGGGGTGGCGATCTACGTGGTCATGTCGCTCCTGGTCTGCCGGCCGCAGATCGCGACCACGCGCAACCTGCTCGTCACCCTCAAGCCAGAGCGGCTTTAACCGCCTGCGCCGGGGCGCGGCCTCGAACGAGGCCCGGATGGCTCAAGGGGCGCGGGCGGCTCAGCGGGATTCGCGGATACGCGGTCATCGCCACGATCGGTCGGAGCGGCGGCCGTTCCGGCGCGCTCTTTTTCCAAACACCATTGTGGTATGGTGGAACTTCTTTATTTTACGTGGATGGGGGCGGGTCCGTCGGTTCGGCCCTCATTTGATTTTGAGGTGGCTATGTTTCGGACGTCATACGCGCTCCGTCGCCTTCTTCTTTCCCTCTCGATCCTCCTGGCGACGCACCTTCCGGCCGCCGCCGAGGGCGAGGTCCGGCTCGCCCCTGGCGACACCGTCGCCTTCTCGGTTCTCGGCGCGCCCAATCTTGACCGGCGGGCCATGATCGGCGTCGACGGCGCGATCTACCTGCCCCTCGCGGGAAAGGTCGTCGCATCCGGCCTGACGCTCGATGAGCTCCGGGAGGCGGTCTACGCGGCGCTGCGCGACCGCGCCTACAGGGTCAGCGGCTCTGATGGGGAAGATGTCTGGCGGCGCCCTCAGGAGGATGAGATCTATCTCGACATATCCGAGTATCGCCCGGTCTACGTCACCGGCGACGTCCGCAATCCGGGCGAGGTGACCTACCGGCCGGGCATGTCCGTGCGCCAGGCGCTGGCCAATGCGGGCGGCGTCGGCCGCCCGCTCGAAGAGACCTCCGAAGACGAAATACTGAAATTGCTGACGGAGCGCAGCCTGCTCCTTGGCCGGATCGAGACCCAGATCATCAATCTCGAGCGGCTGAAGGCCGATCTCGACGCGCTGCTCTCAATGCGGAACGCCGACGACCCCGCCGGAGAGGGAACCGCGGACGCCACGATCGACAGCGACGCATCGCCGGAACTCAAGGAGCTTGCGCGGCGCTGGCTCGTGGCGCGGGAGAACCTCCGCGAACTGACGGACAAGGGCAACGAACTGGTGCTCGACCAGATGGAGAACCGGCTCGACGTCCTCAAGGAGCTTG
Organism: Paludibacillus litoralis; assembly: GCF_037646705.1. Taxonomy (NCBI): domain Bacteria; kingdom Pseudomonadati; phylum Pseudomonadota; class Alphaproteobacteria; order Rhodobacterales; family Paracoccaceae; genus Paludibacillus; species Paludibacillus litoralis. The sequence goes on along the minus strand of NZ_JBBHER010000011.1, from coordinate 91,081 downwards.
AGGCGGCGAGCAAGCAGAGCCTCAGTTTCGAGGAGGAGGCGCTCGCGCGGGTCATGAAGCTGGCCGAGCGCGGCGTGGTCCCGGCCTCGTCCGTCGCCGAGGCGCGGGGCGGGCTGCTGCAATCCTCGACCCGGGCGCTTGAGACCTCTGGCGAAGTCCTCCGCATGCGTCTCGAACTGACGCGCTTCGCCGAGGAGGCGAAAGCGGACGTGACTCGCGAAGAGGTGCGGCTTCTCGATGAAGTCTCGAACGGCACGGCCCAGCTGCGCGACCTGCAACGGCAACTCAACGCCCTCAACAGCTGGCTCGCGTTCCGCGGCGCGACCCCCGCCGTGGAACAGGCGGCCGCCGTCCGAATGACGCTCTTCCGCAGCCATCTGACCGATATGGCGGAAGGCGAGGAGGCGACGCCCGCCATGATCATGGCGCCGGGGGATGTGCTGGAAGTCACACTGCCGCCGCCGGATTCCGCGCCCGCGACGCGGTGATCCGCCGGCCAACCTTTCCACACTATCTTGAATCGTTGAATTCCGCCCTCAGGTTGCGCCTTTTGTGGCGCTTCGCCGCCTCCACCTTTCCGCACACAGAAAGAACCGCGAGGCGCATGCCTAAGGAGTTGTAAATTTCCGCAGATTCGGGTACATTTTTAGTCCTTTTAAGCACGTCAATTAAGCGCGTCGGTCTGGGCCGTGTTGGTTGGTCTGGACCTTGTGGCCGGTATTTCAGCATGAGCGCGGGGTGATGATGTCAGAGATCCACGATTTACCGTTCGACGGCGCTTCGAGCGTCGCAAGCGGTGGTTCTCGAGTTCCTCCAGTAGGAGGATGGGTGAAACGTGTTTTCGACGTCGGATTCGCCGCCGCCGCGCTTCTCAGCGTGTCCTTGCTGTTCATCGCGATCATCGTGATGATCCGCCTCACGTCGAAAGGGCCGGCGATCTACATGCATCGCCGCGTCGGGTTTGGCGGGCGGACATTCCCTTGTCTGAAATTTCGGACAATGGTGACCGACGCTGACGAGCGGCTCAAAAAGCTGCTGGAGACCGATGCGGAGGCGAGGCGAGAATTCGAACTGCACCGCAAGTTGAGACATGACCCGCGCATCATTCCCGGGATCGGCGCCTTTCTGCGAACCTCGAGCCTCGATGAATTGCCCCAGCTCATTAACGTGCTCCTGGGGCACATGAGCATCGTTGGACCGCGGCCGGTGACCGAAGAGGAAATCAACAGATACAGGGACGCGGCCGAGGACTACTATAGATCCCGCCCGGGGATGACCGGTCTCTGGCAGGTCTCGGGACGCAACAACCTCTCGTTCGAGGAGCGGGTGAGGATCGATCAATCCTATATCCGCAAGTGGTCCTTCCTTCAGGATATTCGCATTATCCTGCGCACATCCGGAGTCGTGTTCCTGCGGCGCGGCGCCTATTAGCGCCTCGCCCGTCCGATCCGCGCCGTCAACCGGAGAGGCTGCGGAGCTTCGCGGCTGATTCCGCGTTCCCGAGGCGGATATCGGAGAGACGAGCCCTTCGCGCAGCCATCGGGAGCGAGCGCCGGCCGCTCCACGCGATCGATACGCCCGGGGCCGCCCGAACATCCTCCTCCCGGGCGGAATAGCGCCGCCTCATGCGCTCGCCTTCGTCGTCGGCGGCGGAGACTGGCTCCGAGCGCGATGGATTCCCGTCGGCGCATGGATCGGGAGCGCGCCACGGCCCCTTAAATGGGGCCCTGCGCGTAAAGAAAATCAACAACATCGGCAGTTTATGGATGGGGTGGTAGGCCCGGAGGGACTCGAACCCCCAACCTAAGCGTTATGAGCGCTCTGCTCTAACCATTGAGCTACGGGCCCCAAGGCGCTGCATTGGATAGGCGCGCGGCGCGGCGTGGTCAATCATTCTTCCGCTTTGCGCCCGCATGCGCTAGGAGGACGCCGAGATTGAGGGAGCGAAAGATGACCGACCGCCCGAATGGCCTCACTTATCGCGACGCCGGCGTCGATATCGATGCGGGCGCGGCGCTGGTCGAGGCGATCAAGCCCGCCGCGGCCGCGACCACCCGCCCCGGCGTGATGGATGGGCTCGGCGGATTCGGAGCGATGTTCGACCTTCGCGCCGCCGGCTTTCAGGATCCGATCCTCGTCGCCGCGACCGACGGGGTCGGCACCAAGCTGAAGGTCGCGATCGAAACCGGGCGCGTCGACACGGTCGGCGTCGATCTCGTCGCGATGTGCGTGAACGATCTGGTGTGTCAGGGGGCGGAGCCGCTTTTCTTTCTCGACTATTTCGCAACCGGGAAACTCGATGTCGCCGAAGGCGCCGCGTTGGTGGCCGGCGTCGCCGAAGGCTGCCGCGCCGCAGGCTGCGCGCTGATCGGCGGCGAGACGGCGGAGATGCCCGGCCTCTACGCCAAGGGCGATTTCGACCTCGCCGGGTTCGCCATCGGCGCGATGGAGCGAGGCGGCGCGCTTCCCCGCGACATGGCCGCCGGAGACCGGCTGATCGGACTCGCCTCCTCCGGCGTCCACTCGAACGGGTATTCGCTGGTCCGGAAAGTCGTCGAGCGGTCCGGGCTCGCCTGGTCCGCTCCCGCCCCCTTCGCCGATATGCCGCTTGGCGACGCGCTTCTCGCTCCGACCCGAATCTACGTCCCGGCCGCGCTGGCCGCGATTTCCGCCGGAGCCGCCGGTCTCGCCCATATCACCGGCGGCGGGTTGACGGAGAACCTGCCGCGAATCCTCCCCGACGGGCTTGGCGCCGAGATCGACCTCGCCGCCTGGCCGCTGCCCCCGATCTTCCGCTGGCTGATGGAGACGGCGGAGATCGATGGCGCTGAAATGCTCAAGACATTCAATTGCGGCGTCGGCATGATCGTGGTCGCGCCCGCCGCGGAGGCGGACGCGGTCGAGACCGCGCTTCGCGCCGCCGGCGAGGCGCCGTTCCGCATCGGGGCGCTCGTGTCCGGCGCCGGCGTCGCCTATCGCGGCGCGTTGGCGTGACTGCGGCGGCGCGGCCGAGGGCGGCGATCTTCATTTCCGGGCGCGGCAGCAACATGACCGCGCTTCTCGAAGCGATGGCCGACCCCGCCTACCCCGCCGAGGCCGCGCTGGTCCTCTCCAACAATCCCGGCGCCGCCGGGCTGGCGCACGCCGCTGAGCGCGGCGTGGCGACCGCGGTGATCGACCACCGGCCGTTCAAAGGCGATCGCGCCGCTTTCGAGGCGGAGCTGTCGCGCGTGCTCGCCGCCGCGGGCGTCGACCTGATCTGCCTCGCCGGATTCATGCGGATTCTCACTGGCGGATTCGTCGATCAATGGCGCGACAGGATGGTGAACATCCATCCCTCGCTTCTTCCCGCGTTCAAGGGGCTGGAGACGCACGCCCGGGCGCTCCACGCCGGCGTCGCCTTTCACGGCTGCACCACGCATCTGGTCCGGGCGGAGATGGACGACGGGCCGATTCTCGGCCAGGCGGCGCTCGCGGTCGCCCCGGGAGACGACCCGGACACCCTCGCCGCGCGCGTCCTTAGGCTGGAGCATCGGCTTTATCCGGCCGCGCTCAAGGCGTGGCTCGAAGGCGAACTGACCCTGGAGGGGGAAGCGATTCGCCCTGCGCCGCTCGCGCTCATGGGATAGCGGCGCGGGCCGGCTCGCGATCTGGAGCAAGACGCCCGTTAACGCGGATTTCACCCCTTTGCGCCGACATTGCGCCAAAGCCGACGATGCCGGCTGGAGCGGGGCGAGAGCGCAATGTACCAAAAACCGGACCGACCGTTCATAGACTATCAGGGCTATCACTGGGGCCGCCTGAACCAGATCTATCGCGGGCCGCAACCCGACCTCGCGCAGCCCTATATCGCCTGCCTCGGCGGCGCGCAGACGTTCGGGCGGTATGTGGAGCGGCCGTTTCCACAACTCCTCTCGGAGGCTCTGAACCTGCAGGTCGCCAATTTCGGGACCGCCAGCGCGGGGCCCGGATTCTTTCTTCGCGACTCGCAGGTGACGGAGGCGGCGTCGCAGGCGGAAATCTGCGTTGTCCAGGTGATGAGCGCGCGCTCTCTCTCAAACCGTCTCTTCAAGGTCGAGCTCAGCCGCAACGAAGAAATCGAAGCGGTGACGAGGGCGCTGGAATCGCTGTTTCCGCATGTCGACTTTGAAACATTCACCTACGCCCACAACATGCTGAACCAGCTTGCGGAAGACGATCCGGAGAGTTTCATCGCCGTCGAGGCGGAGATGAAGGCGGCGTGGGTCGCGCGCACCCGCGTGCTTCTGGAGACGATCCAGACGAAGCGAATCCTGTTCTGGTTCTCCGAACGAAGGCCGGATGAGGACGCCCCGGCCGACGCTCGGCAGCCGATGCTCAAATACCCGCAATTCGTCGATCAGGACATGATCGACGCCGTCGCGCCGCTGGCGGACCGGGTGGTGACATGCGTCACCTCCGCCGGAATTCCGCAGTCGCTGATGAAAAACGGCGCGCCCGTGCTTCAGACGCCGTTCGGCATGCCGGTCAGCGAGAATCGGTACTATCCCTCGCCCGAAATGCACGAGGATGCGGCCAGAGCGCTGGCCGGACCGATCCAGGAGCTTCTGCACTCAACCGAAACGCCCGCCCACGCCCGGCGCGGCATGATCTCGATCTGAAGGGCGCTCAGCGCGCCGCCCGACGCTCGATCTCGACGCCGAGCGCGCCGGAGACCCGATCCAGCTTTTCGATCCGGATTCGCGCCCGCGCGACGCGCGGCTCGGCCAGAAGCCGCGCCGCCAGCCGCTCGGCGAACGTCTCGAGAAGTTTCATCCGCGGGCCTGCGGCAAGGTCCCGGATCGCCTCGAAAATCAGATCGTAGGAGACCACGCTCTCCACTTCATCGGCGTAATCCGCGGAAAATCTCCGCACATCCAGCTCGACCGAGAAGCGCAGCCGCTGCGTGACGCCATACTCCTCCGCATACGCCCCGATTTCGATGTCGGCGATATGGTCGCGCAGAAAGACCCGGTCGCATGGCGCGCCTTCGACCGCGCGCCCGATCAGCATTCCGGTCGTCTCATCGTTCATCCGGCGTCGCCTTGTCTCAATCACGCAATTGCGTCGGGAACTGAAGCATTACTCCCGTCCGGCGCGCAAGGAAACGGCGCGGCGCCGCGAGCCGCGCCGGGGATCAGCTCTTGTTTTCAGTGACCCGTGTCGGGATGCGATAAAAGACATGGCTGCCGATCCGCACCGTCTTCGACAATCTCTTCGACCAGCTTGGCCGGACGCTGGTCGTGTGAAAATGCGTCGCGCCGTCGGTCAGCACCCGCGGCCGGCCCGAGAGCATGACCTTCGCGATCTTCGCCGCCTTCACAAAGGCCGCGCGATTGCCGATCCGCTCCTTCTTGCCGTCGCAGGCGTAGGAGAACTGGCAGGCGTGGCGCTTCTGGGCGCCCTGCGTCACCACCTCGCAGACCGACCCGGGGTATGCCCCGCTATCGACCCGGTTCAGGATCACTTCCGCGACGGCGAACTGCCCACGGGTCGTCTCGCCGCGCGATTCGAAATAGATCGCCTCCGCGAGACACTGGAGCGACCGTCCGTCGACCCCTTCGCCGATGCTCTCAAGGCTCACATTGGACGCCGACAGCAACTCCGAGACATGCATTTCCTTCGTCGCCCCGCCCAGCGCGGAGGCCAGCGCGTCCTCGTCGTTCAGCGACGCGAGGTCCGGGTCGTCGATCGTCGCGGTCATGAGGCGGTCGGGCGTGGATGGCATACGGCCGGTGCGTGCGAACATCCGGTCCGATTCAAGCGCGCGAAACGCCGTGCGCTCCGCCCTCAACACAGAGAGGATCTGCCGCGACTGCGCGGCATCCACCGCCGCCTCGCCGCCGGAGCCTTCCGTCGCCGCCCCGGTTGAAGAGGAGAAAGCTATCGCCGCCGCAATCCCGAACGCCATAACGCCGGCCCGTCCCGTGCGGGAAAATCCGGATAAGTCGCGCATGTTTCACCCTCGGTCTTGTCGCGGCGCCGGCTTCTGTCCGGCGCGCGCCGTCGCGGGGCTGCGGCCCGCATCCATCTCCAGCAATCGAAGTTGCGCGTCGCCTTCTGCGGCGCAATCTTCGTTAACACGTTGTGAACGCGATAAGCGCCCCGCCCGTCAATCGGAATCCACCGCAATTTGGGAGGTTTTCATCACATTTTCAGCCCCAACGCCTTGTTATTCCGAAACAATTTCAGAAGGTTTCAGGATCTCACGACGAATCGGACGCCAGGAGCCGCGCCTGCGCCGCCGCCAGACGGGCGATGGGGAGGCGAAACGGGGAGCAGGATATGTAGTCGAATCCGGCCAGTTCGCAGAACCGGATCGAGGCCGGATCCCCGCCATGCTCGCCACAGAGGCCAAGCGTGAGGCCGGGGTTCCGACGCCGCCCGCGCTCCGTCGCCATGAGCAGCAACTCGCCCACGCCTTCGAGATCGAGGGAATGGAACGGGTCCTCGGGGAAGACCCCCTTGGCGATATAGTCGCGCATGAAGCGCCCAGCGTCGTCGCGGCTGAGCCCATAGGTCATCTGGGTGAGGTCGTTGGTCCCGAATGACAGGAACTCGGCCGTCTCCGCCAGATCTCCGGCCCGAAGCGCGGCGCGCGGCGTCTCCACCATGGCGCCGATCCGATAGCGGAGCGGCGCGCCGGTCTCGTTTCTGACCTGCTCGGCGACGGTCTCGACCATCTTCGCCAGCAGCTCCAGCTCCCGGTTGGCGGAGACGAGCGGGATCATGATCTCCGGCGTCACCGGCTCGCCGGTGCTGATGCCCGCCGCCACAGCCGCCTCGAACGCGGCGCGCGCCTGCATCTCGTAGATTTCGGGGAAGGTGACGCCGACCCGGCAGCCGCGGTTGCCGAGCATCGGGTTGAACTCCCGCATCTCATCCGCCCGCCGGATCACGCTTTTCAGCGGCAGCCCCATCGCGGCCGCGAGCTCCGCCATCTCCTGCTCGCCATGCGGCAGAAATTCATGCAGAGGCGGATCGAGCAACCGGATCGTCACCGGCAACCCCGCCATGATCTCGAACAGTTCGATGAAATCCGAGCGTTGCATCGGCAGCAGCTCGGCCAGCGCCTCCCGACGGACAGTCTCGTCCGACGCCAGGATCATCCGCCGCATCGGCGTGATCCTGTTCTTCTCAAAGAACATATGCTCAGTTCGGCAAAGCCCTATTCCATCGACATTAAATCCGATCGCCACTCGCGCGTCCTGCCCGGTATCGGCGTTCGCGCGCACTTTCAGCCGCCGCACCGCGTCGGCCCACTCCATCAATGTCGCGAAGGCGCCGGAGACCTCCGGCTGGACCAGTTGCGGCGCGCCGGCCAGCGCCTGCCCGGCCGAGCCGTCGATCGTGATCACGTCGCCTTCGTGAAACACCCGGCCATCCGCCGCCGTCAGGGTTCGCCCTTCGAGATCGAGCGTGATGTCGCCGGCGCCGACGACGCAGGGCGCGCCGAGGCCGCGCGCGATCACCGCGGCGTGGCTGGTCATCCCACCCCGCGCCGTCAGCACGCCGGCGGCGACGTGCATGCCGCGTATGTCCTCGGGGCTGGTCTCGACCCGCACCAGGATCGCGCGCTGCTCGCGCGCCGCCAATGTCTCCGCCGCCTCCGACGAGAAGACGATGGCGCCCGCCGCCGCGCCGGGAGAGGCCGGCAAGCCGGACCCGATCACGTCGCGCGGCGTGCGGGCCGCGACCGTCGGATGAAGATGCGCGGTCAGCGTCGAGGGATCGACCCGCAGGAGCGCCGCGTCGCGGCTGATCACGCCCGCCTCCGCCAGATCGACCGCGATCCGGACCGCGCCGCGCGCCGTCGGCTTCAAAGGCTGCGCGTCGAGCAGCTTCAGCTCGCCCGCCTCCAGCGTGAACTCCAGACGGCAGGCGTCGCCGAGGGCGCGCTCGGCCACGTCGCCCAGCGCCTCCAGCGCCGCGGCGGCCTCCGGCGCCTCCGCCTCCAGCGAGGGGGCCGATTGCGCCGCGGCGCGCCGCGTCGCCTCAGTGAGGAGACGCGGAGTCCGCAGCCCCATCAACGCATCCTCGCCCTGAGCCTGAGCAAGGAACCGCCCCTGAAACCCCGGAACGCCATCCTCCTCCGAACGCGTCATGGCGACCCCGGCGCCGGACGGGTGCGGGCCGACGCCGAGCGCCATCGCCTGCGCGATCAGGGTCTGCGCCGCCTCGGGCGCGACCCCCCGCGCCTGGCGGAGGATCTTCGCGGTCGGCGCGGCCCAGGCCCGGCGCATCGCCGCGATCGCCCGCGCCAGCTGCTCGCCTGCGTCTTCGGGAAAAGGCTCGCCCGCCTCATCCTCCACCACCGCCAGATAATCCGCTTCAAGCGCCTTGAGCGCGGCATGGGTGAGCGCATCCTCGCTATCGACGCCGGATTGCTTCATCCGATCATAGAGCGCGATCTCGAACGCCTCCGGGTCCGCGCCCATGGCCTCGACCGCGAAGGACTGGATCAACCGCCGGCGAAGGTCGGCCGCCGCCCGTTTTCCGACCCGCGCCGCGAGCCCCGCTTGCGCCGCCGCGGTCAGGCCGATGTTCAGAATGGCGGGGGAGGACGGCGCCCCGTGGACCGCCGGGCTGGAGCGGAGCGCGAGCAGGAGCGGCGCCGCCGGATCGCCGAAGCCGAACCCGGTCGCGGCCTCAAGCGCCGCCAGCGCCGGCCGGAGCGCGTCCGGCGCGACATCGTCCGGAAAGGTGAAGCCGGGCGGAACCGGGGCCCCCGCCGCGATCAGGCGCGCGAGGCGCGCCGCCTTCGCGCCATGGCGCTCAGCGGCGGAGGCATCCGCGAGGGAGAGGATCGACGCGCTCATCTTGTCGCCGGTCTAACGCAGCCTTCGCAGGTGCGAAAGCGTCTTCTCATCCGGCCGTCATCCCTCGATGGCGGAAAACACCGCCACGCGCTCCATCACCACCTTCACGCGATTGAGCAGGCAAAGCCGGTTGCGGCGGACGATCTGATTTTCGGCGTTCACCTGGGTCTTGTCGAAAAAGGCGTCGATCGGGCCGCGCAGCCCGGCCATCGCCGCCATCGCCGCCGCAAAATCCTCCGCCGCCAGCGCCGGCCGGATCGTCGCGTCGGCCGCGTCGAGCGCCGCGAAAAGCGCCCGTTCCTCATCGCCTTCGGCGAATTTCGGGTCCGGGTCGAGCGTGTATTCGACGCCGTCCTTCTTCTGCTCGGCCGCGAGGATATTCGCGGCGCGCTTGTAGCCGGCGAGGAGATTGGCGCCGTCTTCGGTATCAACAAACGCCTGTAACGCCTTCACGCGGTTGACCAGCAACACCAGATCGTCTTGCCCGCCAAGCTGGAAGCAGGCGTCGATCACATCGTGGCGGACGCCCTCGGCGCGGAGGTGGACTTTCAGGCGGTCGGCGAAGAAGGTGAGGAGGTCGCGCCGTTTCCCCACCATTCCATCCAAACTAAGATGGAGTGCCGTAGTGAGCATGATCGTCGCAACGTTGAGAGGCCCACCACTATCATCCAGCCGGATACGAAGCCTATTCTCTAGGATAATCCGAATAACCCCCAACGCCGCCCGCCTCAGCGCAAACGGATCCTTGCTCCCGGTCGGCCTCTCGTCAATCGCCCAGAACCCGGTCAGCACGTCGATCTTGTCCGCCAGCGCCACCGCCACAGAAACCGGCTCCGTCGGAACCGCATCCGAAGGCCCAAGCGGCGCGTAGTGCGCCTGACAGGCGGCGGCGACGTCCGGCGCTTCGCCCGCGGCCTCAGCGTAATACCGGCCCATAACCCCCTGCAATTCCGGGAATTCATTGACCATCTCGGAGCAGAGGTCCGCCTTGGCGATTTTCGCCGCCCGCTCGGCCTTGTCCGCATCCGCCCCGACCAGCGGCGCGATCTCGCGCGCCAGAGCGGCGATGCGGGCGATGCGGTCGGCCTGGCTGCCGAGCTTGTTGTGGAAGGTGACGTCCTTCAGCGGCGCGCCCATCGCCTCCATCCCGCCAGTCCGGATCGTGCGGAGGTCGTTCTCCCAGAAGAAGAGCGCGTCCGAGAGCCGCGCCGCCAGCACCCGCTGATTGCCGGCGAGGATGGTCGCGCCCTGATCCGCCGTCTCGATATTGGCGACGGTGACGAAGCGCTCGATCCGGCCGGTTTTCGGGTTCCGGAGCGAGAAGAATTTCTGATGCTCCTTCATCGAGGTCTGGAGCACTTCGGGCGGGAGGGTCAGGAACCGCTCCTCGATCTCCCCCATCAGGACGACCGGCCACTCGACGAGGCCCGCGACCTCCGCCAGAAGCCCTTCGTCCTCCACGATCTCCATGCCCGCCGCGAAGGCCATGTTGCTCATGTCCGCCGAAATCCGCGCGCGCCGCGCGGCCGGGTCGAGCACGACCTTCGCCTTCAGAAGGCGGGCCGCGTAATCCTCGAAATCCTTCGGGCGGATCACCTCCGGCGCCATGAAGCGATGGCCGCGCGTCTCCGCGCCCGACGTCAGATGGCCGACGCTGAACGGAACCACCCCCTCCCCGCCGTCGCCGGTGAGGATGCACAGGATCGAGCGAAGCGGGCGGATCCAGCTCAGCTCGCCCGCCCCCCAGCGCATCGAGCGCGGCCAGGGGAAGGCGCGAATGACTTCCGGGATCGCCTCCGCGATCACGTCGGGGGCGGGGCGGCCCGGCCGCCGGATCTCCGCGAACCAGACCTCGCCCTTCTTGTCCGCCCGCCGCACCAGCTGCTCCCTGGTCAGACCGGTCGAGCGGAGAAACCCTTCGAGCGCCTTCTCCGGCGCGTCGACGCGGGGGCCCTTGCGCTCTTCGCGCCGCGCGCGCGTCGCCCTCGGCATCCCGGTGATCGAGAGCGCGAGCCGGCGCGGCGTCGCGAACGCCGCCGCCGCCTTGAAGGACAGGCCCCGGTCCGTCAGCGCCTGACTGACGAGCCGCTGCAGATCCTCCGCCGCCCGCGCCTGCAACCCGGCCGGGATTTCCTCGGAAAAGAGTTCAAGAAGAAGGTCCGCCATTATTCGCTTTCCGGAATTGGACAATCGGCGGGCGTCTCCCTCCCCGCGAAAAAGGCGGCGCCGCAGCTGTTGATCTGGCGCCATTGAAAGGCGCGCCCGTCAGGATAGGCCGCGACGATCCGGTCGAACCCGTAAGGGGTGTTGGCTTCCGCGAGGAACGCTTTCGCCGCGCCGGTCGCCAGATCCGCCTCGATGACGCCCGCGTCGAAACAGGAGAACCAGCCCGGCGCGACCAGAGGCGCGGCGTCCGGCGCCGGGGGCGCCTCGAACGGCGGGGCCTTGAAACAGCCCCGCATCTTCAACGGCGAGGTCGGCGCGTCCAGCCCCAGGTACTCCTCCACCGGCACGTCCACGCCGGCGATCCGCACCGTATCGACGCCCGTCACCTCGACGTAATAACCGCGCGTCTGATACCACCAGAGCACAGCGCCGAAGATCACGGCGAAAACCGCGAGCGCGACGATGATGAGCCGCCCTTTCGTCATGCCGCGCGCCCGGCTTCGGTCAGCAGGAACGCGTCCGCGCAGAGTTTCGAGAGCGCCCGCACCCGGCCGATATAGGCCTGCCGCTCGGTCACCGAGATCACGCCGCGCGCATCCAGCAGGTTGAAGATGTGGCTCGCCTTGATGCATTGGTCATAGGCGGGGTGCGCCATCGGAATTTCGCGCCCGGTCTTCGGATCGGTCTCCGCCGCCGAGACGATGCGGCGGCACTCGGCCTCCGCGTCCTCGAAATGCCGCAGCAGCGTCGCCGTGTCCGCGACATCGAAATTCCAGCGGCTGTATTCGCGCTCCGTCTGACGGAAGACATCGCCATAGCTGAGCGGGATCGGCGCATCCGGCGCGTTGAACGGAAGCTCCATCACATGTTCGACGCCCAGCACATGCATCGCCAGCCGCTCCAGCCCATAGGTCAGTTCACCCGTGACCGGCCGGCAGTCATGGCCCGCGACCTGCTGGAAATAGGTGAACTGGCTCACCTCCATGCCATCGCACCAGACCTCCCAGCCGAGCCCGGACGCGCCGAGGGTCGGGCTCTCCCAATCGTCCTCGACAAAGCGGACGTCATGCAGCGCCATGTCGACGCCGATCGCCGCCAGGCTGCCGAGATAGAGATCCTGCAGATCCGGCGGGCTCGGCTTGATGACCACCTGGAACTGGTAATAATGTTGCAGCCTGTTGGGGTTGTCGCCATAGCGCCCATCCGTCGGGCGGCGCGACGGCTGCACATAGGCCGCCGCCCACGGGCGGGGGCCGAGCGCGCGCAGCGTCGTCGCCGGATGGAAGGTGCCGGCGCCCACCTCCATGTCATAGGGCTGAAGCAGCGCGCAGCCGCGCTCCGCCCAATAGGTCTGAAGCCGGAGGATGATCTCCTGAAAGCTTTTCGGCTGATCTGACATCGGTAATCCTCGGGCGCGGCGGCGCGCCGTTCCTAGCCCTCAACGTCCGACCGGTCAACGCGGCGGAGCCTGCGCCGACGACTGCGGTCACGCGGTTCCCGGCGCCGCCCGATATCGGGAGCTCGCACGCGCGGCGCGCGCGGGGCCCTGCGCCACACCTGATTTTCACCGCAAGGGCGCTTATGGTCAGAACCGCCGATTCGCCGACCCGGAGTCGCTCATGCGCCGCGCCCTGAAAATCATCGTCGCCCTCCTCTCGCTCGGCGTCGTCGCGGCGGTCGCTTTCGTCGCGTTCCTGCCGACCGAGAGGATCGCGAAGATCGCGGGCGATCAGGTGAAAGCCGCGACCGGCCGGAGCCTGACGCTGACCGGCGGGCTTTCGCCGAGCTTCTTTCCGGTTCTCGGCGTCGAGACCGGCGCGGTCGCCCTCGGCAACGCTGAATGGGGCGAGGCGCCGGCGTTGATCGCCGCCTCGGGCGTGCGGATCGGGATCGACCTCGCGCCGCTCATCCGCGGCGAGATCCGCATCCGCGAAGTGCGCCTCGAAGATCCCGTCGTCTCTCTCGAAGTCAACGAGGCCGGGGAGGCGAACTGGGAGTTCGCCGGGGCCGAAGGCGGAGACGGCGGTGGAGACGGCGGTGGGATCCAGAGCCTGATCGTCGACGAATTGTTCATCGAGAACGGCGCGCTGACCTTCGTCGACCGGCGCGGCGGCGCAAGGATCGAACTCGATCGGTTGAACGCGGAGGCGACGCTGCCCGGCCTCGATCAACCGCTCGCCGTGACCGGCTCCGCAAACTGGCGCGAAAAGAAGATCACGCTCGATTTCGGGCTGTCGAACCCCGCCGCCCTCTTGCGGGGAGAGGAGACCGCGCTGCGCCTATCGCTCGCCAGCGACGCCGGCTCGGCCAGCTATGACGGCAAGGTGACGCGGCCCGGCCCCGACGGTCGGCCCCGCGCCGCCGGCGTATTTCACCTCGCGTCGAAAGACCCCGCGGCGGCGTTCGGCTGGGCCGCCGGCGCCCCGGCGCCGGACGCGCTCGAGGGGCTGACCGATCTCAACCTCGACGGCGACATCGTCCTCACCGAGACGGCCAAGGCCGCGCTCACCGGCGCCGTCACGCGGGGGGGAAAGGCCGCGACGCTCTCGCTCGCCGCCACCGGCGGCGCGGACTGGGCCGAGCGGCGCGCCTTCGCGGTCAACCTTGACGCCGCCGTCAACGACCTTTTCCGCTTCGTTTACAAGGGCGATGTCGCAGCCGACTCAGGCCGCTTTCCGGTGGCGTTGAATGGGGCCTACGATCTCACCGCGGCGGCGCCCGCGGCCGCGGCCGAATGGGTGTCGGGAGCGGCGCCCGCGCCGCTCGCCGACTTCGCCGCGCTCACGCTGAAAGGCGCGGTCTCTCTTTCCGGAAGCGGCCTCTCTTTCAGCGCGAAGGGCGGCGGCATGCGCGGCGATCGCCACGCCTCCGTCGATCTTTCGATGACCGGCGGGGCTGACTGGCCGACAACCCGCGCGTTCGCGCTGAAGGCCGACGCCGCGCTCGACGGCGCCGCCACGCTGGTTTTCGCCGGCGATATCGCCGCGCCCGAGAGCGGCTCGCCCAGCGTCGACGGCGCGGTGGAGTTCGACTCTCCGGATCTGCGCGCGCTCGCCCGGCTGGCCGCCCTCCCGCTGCCGGACAACATGCCGCCGGACGCCTTCCGGACGCTCAGTTTCAAAGGCGACCTCTCCATCCCGGCGGCCGGCGGCGTCCGCCTCAAGGCGACGGCGCTTTCACTGGACGCGCTCACCCTCTCCGGCGCCCTCGGGATCGCCGCGGGCGAGCGTTTGACGCTGAACGGCGACCTCCGGGCGGGCGACGTCGATCTCACGCCCTATCTTGGCGCCGCCGATTCCGCACCGCCCCCCGCCGGCGCCTCAGGCTGGAGCCGGGAGCGGATCGACCTCACCGCTCTCTCGACGTTCGATGCGAGGATTGGCGTCAGGGTGAAATCGGCGACACTCCCGCAGATGAAAGTTGGGGCGAGCCAAATCGAGGCGACAGTCTCGGACGGACGGCTCGATCTCCAGATCGAAAAGCTCGGCCTCTATGGCGGCGGCGTCACGGGATCGGTCACGCTGGACGGCGCGAGAGGCAACGCCTTCAGCGCGGCTTTTTCCGCTTCCGGCGTCAAGCTCCGGCCGGCGCTCCGCAACCTCGCCGGGATCACGTCGCTCGAAGGGCTCGGCGCCGGCGGCCTCAATGTCTCCGGCGCGGGTGAAACCCTGGACGAGATCATGCGGAGCCTCGAAGGCTTCGGCGAGATGAAGCTGACCGACGGCGCTCTGGTCGGCTACAATCTGGCGGCGATGGCGCGCAATCTGGGCGCCGGCCTGATCGGCGGCGACGGCGGCGCGCAGAAGACCGACTTTTCCGAGATCTCCAGCGTCTTCACCATCTCCGGGGGCGTTCTGCGAACCACCGACTTCGCGCTCCTCGGCCCGCTGATCCGCGTCTCCGGCGAGGGCTCCGTCGATCTCGGCGCGCAAACGGTGGATGCGCGGCTGACGCCGAAAGCCGTCGCCACGCTCAAAGGCCAGGGCGGCGACAGGGAGAAGAGCGGTCTGGCGTTTCCACTGATCGTCACCGGCCCCTGGGCCGCTCTCTCCATCCGCCCCGATCTGAAGACCGGGCTCGATCTCCTCCTGACCGATCCCTCCGGCGCGGCGGACGCGGTGAAGGACCTGATTCAGGACGGCGCCGCCGGGACGCTTGGCGGCGCCGCCAAGGGCGCGCTTGAGGCGTTGACCGCCCCCAAGGGCCAGTCGAAGCCCCCGAGACAGAACGGAAAGAAGCAGGGCGCGAAAGGCGACGCGAAGCAGGACAAGCCGGCGCCGATCGTCGATCCGACGCGCGCGCTCAACCAGCTGCTGAAAGGCGTCCTCAAGGACTGACCGCGTTGCGCAGCGCTCGGAAACCCTGTATCGGACATCGCGCCCGAGGCGGGGCGGCCGGCTTAGCTCAGATGGTAGAGCGCGTGATTTGTAATCACGATGTCGGGGGTTCGAGTCCCTCAGCCGGCGCCAATCTCTCGCCCGCGCAAATCCCTCAGATGCGCCCCCATGCTCCGCGCCGCTCTCGGCGATTGAGACGAGCCAGCCAGACTAAGGCCCGGCTTCAGCGGACTCGTTCGGCGGCCCCCGCGCCTAAAGCTCCAGAAGCTCGGCCCAGAGCCTCCGCTGCGCGGAGGCGTCATTGATCCGGCCCGCCAGATCGCCCCCCGCCACGGCCATCCCGCGCGTCATCTCCCGGTCCGCGGCCATCAGATCCAGCGCCGCGCGCCACGCGCCGGGGTCGCTCCCGAGCGCGCGTCCCGCTCCGGCCCGCTCCGCCAGCGCCGCGCCGGGCCAGATCGACGCATAGAGCCCCGCCGCGCCGACGACCGCGTGCTCGATCAGTTTGTTCAGCGAGCGCGCCGCGTTGAACGGCGTCTCCGCCAAAGGATAGAGCGCGACATGCGGGCGAAGCGTCGGCAAGGCGCGCCGCCAGTCCCGCCAGCCCATCGCGCCGAGATCGCGCGCGCGCGGATGGCCGACAAGCCCGCCATGGCCGCCTCCGACGATAAGCTCGGCTTCCGGCCAGTCTTCAAGAAACCCGCGCAACATCGGCGCAAGCGGCGCGAAATCCGGGCCGTGAACCTGACTGCCGAGATAGGCGACGCGAAACGCGCCCCCTTGGCGATGATGCGCTAGATCGGAAAAAGGCGTGGCCCAGTAAGGGTCGAGCCGGCGGATCTCCGCATCCGGCGCCCGCGCTCTAATCATCCGCTCCAGCGCGGCCGAACTGACGACCACCGCCGCCGCGCCCGGCAGAAACGCGGCCGCCGCCGCGCGCTCCACGCGGTCCAGCTTGAACCGCCAATAGCGCGACAGCGCGGCGTCCGCTCCGTCCAGGTCGATCGCATCGTCAATCAAATAGACATGGCGCCGGCGTCGGCTGTCGCGCCCGGCGCGCGCGTCATGCCGGATCACCAGCCGCGTGGTCGCCGAGGTGAAGACGGTCGGCGCGTGGCGCGTGACCCGCCCCTCCCGAATCCAGTCCGCGCAGGCGTCCGCGAAATAGAGCGCCGCCGTCGGCGAATTCTGCGTCGTCAGCGCGCGGGTGAAAAGAGGCCGGAGCATGGCCAGCCTAGCGCCGATCCTTCACATTGTAGGCGATCATCACCAGAACGACCCATCCCATGAACAGGAAAACGAAAACCAGCCCGCCAAGCATGTAGCGTTCCGGGTATTGCGGCGTCTCGGCCAGCGTCGGCGCGACATGGGCCGACAGATAGCGCTGCTGACGGCGCGCCTCGCCTTTCGCGTTCTCGAAGGAGGCGAGCGCCACCGCATAGGCCTGCTCGGCCAGCTCTCGATCGACCTTCAACTCCTCGAACTTGCCTACCGATTCGGTCAGAGCCCCGCCTTCTCCGTCGGTGACGACCTTGGCCCGCTCCTCTGCGATCGCGGTCTGAAGCGACTGAATCCGCCGCTCTGTCGTCGTCACGCGCGAATCGTCCTTGTCGGCGAATTGTTTGAGTTGGTCGAGCCGGAGCTGCTCCTGGGTGAGCGCCGCCTCCAGCTCGCCGATCCGCCGCATCAGCGCCTCGACATCGAGCCGCGGATCGACGCGGCGCTCCGAGGTCCGCAGCTCCGAGAGCCGCATCCGCACGTCTCGCAGCCGGTCCGTCGTCTCCACGAGGTATAGCCGCGCCTCGCGAACGGCGTCCTCGCGCGCTTCGGCGGACAGGCGGTTGATCAGGTCCGTGCTTTCCGCCAGCACGGCCTTGGCGATCTCCTGCGCATCGATCGGATCGAACGCGCGCACCTCCACCTCGACGATCCCGGCGTCGAAGGAGACGAGAACCATGCTTTTCCAGTATTCGGTCAGCGCCTCGATCGACGGATCGTCGCCGAGAGAAAACCACCAGTCGGTCTCCTTGTGGCGATTGAAGCGCTTCCGAAGATCCAGCTCATCCTGGAGTTTGCTCACCAGATTCTGGCTCTGAATGAACCCGTAAAGCACCTCCGCGTCGTCGGCGGCCCCGCCGGTGGCGCCGCCGAAGATGGCGCCAAGCGTGCTGAGGGTCGGCCCCTCGTCCGACTTGATGGTGAAGGCGAGTTGCGAGGCGTACTGATCCGCCGCCCGGAAATGCAGATACCAGGCCGCGAAAATCGACGGCGCGGCGACCAGAACGACGAAGCTCACGACCAGAAGCCAGTGACGGAACCGGAACCGCGCCCGCGTCCGGTTCGCCGGCCGGCGCGGCGCGCCAGGACGGCGCGCGACCATCCGGTTCGGCCCCTGCCCGCCGCCGCCGCCCGCCAGCGGCTTCGCCTGCGCGCCGCTCTTCGCGACATCGCCGGCCGGCCGCGCCTTTTTCTGCCCGGAGAGCGGCGGCGCGCTGAGCTTCGCGTCGCCTTTCGGCTGGGTTTGTGCTGGATTCGGGGTCTTGTCGGTCATCCGGTCTGCCCTGCCCGGCGCACGCGAAAGTCGGCGGCGCGGGCGAGATATGCCCGCATCCGCACAGATTTGCAACGCGGCCGGCCGCCCCTCCTCGCGGTCCGGTTGCGGGCATCCGCCCCTTTGACAACACGCGGCGCGCTGGCTAGCCGTAGCGGCGAGACTGCCGCCTGCGCCCCCCGGGGAGACGGATATGGCGAAAGAAGCGATGCCGAGCTTTGTAAACATCCGCGTCATCATCGCCCTGATGATGCGCGAGATGTCGACCCGGTATGGCCGGTCGGCGGGCGGCTATATCTGGGCCATTCTCGAGCCGGTGGGGGCGATCCTGATTCTGTCGATCGTGTTCAGCGCGGCGATTCGCACCCCCTCGATCGGCACCAGTTTTCCGTTGTTTTTCGCCACCGGCTATCTTCCGTTCCAGTTCTATTCCGAACTGTCGGCGTTTTCCGCCGCCGCGATCACGATGAACAAGTCGTTGCTGACCTATCCGCGGGTGACCCCGATCGACGCGATCCTGGCGCGGTTCTTCCTGCAGTTCTTCACCATCTCCACATCGTCGATCATCATCTTTTCCGGGATCGTCGTCGTCGAGGACATCCATACGATCTACGATTACGTCGCGCTGCTGAAGGCGGTGGGCTACGCGAGCCTGCTCGGCCTCGGCGTCGGCACGACCAATACGGTCATATTCGCCTTCGTTCCGACATATCGAAATGTCTGGAAGATCGTGACCCGCCCCATGTTCCTGATTTCAGGCGTCTTCTTCCTCTACGAGGACATGCCGCGCACCGTGCAGGACATCCTCTGGTACAATCCGGTGCTCCATGTGGTGGGGTTGATGCGGCGCGGGTTCTACCCCACCTATCACGCGACCTATGTCTCCGAGTTCTATGTCGGCGGCCTGGGCATCCTGTTTCTGACGATCGGGTTTTTTCTTGTATACTCCAACAAGACATACCTGATCGAAGCACAATGAACGCGCGCGCATGATCGAGTTGGTGGGCCTATCGAAATCGTATCGCAGCGGATCAACGCATCGGACGATCATCGACAATGTGAACATGACCATCCCGCGGGGCCGCAGTCTCGGCCTTCTCGGGCGAAACGGCGCCGGAAAGTCGACGCTGCTCCGGATGATCGCCGGCACGGTCGAGCCCGACAGCGGCCGGATCATCCGCCGTTCATCCGTCTCGTGGCCGCTCGGCTTCGCCGGCAGTTTCCATGGCATGATGACCGGCGCGCAGAATGTCCGCTTCGTCGCCCGGATCTATGGGCGCGACCCGGATGCGCTGATCGATTATGTCGCGGATTTCTCCGAGCTTGGCGAAGCGCTCTACATGCAGGTCAACACCTATTCATCGGGGATGCGCGCCCGGCTTGCGTTCGGCGTCTCGATGGGCGTCGCCTTCGATTACTACCTCGTGGATGAGACCACCGCGGTCGGCGACGCCAATTTCAAGAAAAAATGTCAGAGGGTCTTCGCCGAGCGGCGGGCCACTTCCGACGTGGTGATGGTGTCGCACTCCACCGGCACGCTTCTCGATTATTGCAAGGCTGGCGCGGTGCTGGAGGACGGCCAGCTGACCTATTACGAGAACATCAAGGACGCGATCGAAGCGCATGAAGCCAATATGGCGCGGCGTTGAGCCCGCTCAGCGCGCCCACTCGGGGAAAGGCCGCCGCACCAGCCGGTCCACCGCGTCCGCAACGGCCCTCCGGCGCCCGTCGGCGTTGAAGAACGAGCCCTTGATCTGAATCTCCCGCATCAACGCCCGGACGAAGTCGGCCTCGAGCTCCCGGTCCACCGGCTCGGGCGCGGTCCAGAACGTATCCAGCGGCCCCTGATGCGTCAGGCCCGGAATGTCGTAGATGGCGCTGCCGAGCGCCTTCACCGGAACGCCTGCGCGAATGCAGTGCAGCCCGACGGTCGAGTTGGCCATGACCACGCCCTTCGCGTGATGGATGAGAGCGCCGAGATCGCCGCCCCGGATCACCTCCACCCTGCCCTCCAGGCCGCGCCGGCGCGCCATTTCCGGCACGCGCCGGCGCCAGCGGCGGTAATCGCTGTCGAGCGGGTGCATCTTCATCAGCAGCCGCCGCTCGGGCGGCGCCGCCCGCGCCATCGAATCGAGGATCTCTTCGATCATGTCGGCGTAATCGGCGTAGGGCGAAGACGCGCGGATCTGATAATCCTGCGCAAGCTGCATCGCGAAAAGCGTATACTCCACGCCCTCAGCGGTATGGCGCGCCTGAATCTCCCGGGCCGCGCGCTCATCCCGGCGCGCCGTGATGAGCGTTTTGATCCAGTACCCGTAATGCGTGAAGATGGAATACGGGAAATCGAGCCGATAGTGCGGATAGAACGGCGCGGCGATGATCGTTGAGGCGTACATGCCGATATCCGCGATCGCCTCGTCCAGAAACCCGCTCGGATAGCGCGCGTCGTCCTCGGGAGGATCATCCGCGCGCGGCGCGCCGAGCCGGCGGATCGCGGCCGGGTCCTTCGGGAACCGGGAAAAGGCGCCCATCGCCTCCGGCTCCAGCGTCAGCCAGTTCGGGCGAAGATAGCCGAATTCAATCGTCCAGGCGCGGATCCCGACCGCCTTCGCCGCCGCCAGCGCGTCGATGTTCCAGGGGTGGCGATCGGCGTAATAAAGGACGTCGGTGACGCCCTCCTCCGCCAGATAAGCCTCAAGCCATGGCCGCCATTTCGCTTTCGGACCCCGATAGGAGCGCGCGCCGCGACGGGGCCAGTAGAGAACGTCCTGACCGGAGAGCCGCACCTTGAGAACGCGGCAGCCTTCGGCCTTCAGCGCGTCGCCAAGCTCAAGCCAGAATGGCGAATGATGCCCTTGCAGGAAAAGGAACGTCTTGCCCTCAGTCACCCGCTCCGCTCCGCTCGCCGCAAGTCGTTTCGCCCAATCGGCCTGTCGCATGTCAGAGCGCTTGAGACAAGCGCGCCGGCTTGGCGCGGGGGCCGGCCTGTGCTTTGTTGCGCCGCAACGAGCGGGAGAGTCGATGACGCATGCGCGGATCGCAGGAGAGGGGCGGGTCTTTCTGCTGTTGCAGGGCCCCATGTCTTTCTTTTTCACCTATCTCGGAGCCGCGTTGCGCGCGCGGGGCGCGTCGGTCCACCGGGTTCTTCTTTGCCCCGGAGACCGGCTGTTCTGGCGCGGGCCGAACGCGATCCCGTTTCGCGGGCGCCCGGAGGCCTGGCCCGCCTGGCTCAACACGGTGATCGGTGAAAAGGGCGTCACCGATATCGCCTGCCTTGGCGACGGCCGCCGCTGGCATGAGGAGGCGCTTCTCGTCGCCCGCGCCCGGAAGGTGCGGGTCCATGTCGTCGAGCAGGGTTATCTCCGGCCCCACTGGCTGACGGTGGAGCCGGACGGGACCGGCGGGCGCAGCCGTTTCCCGCGCGACTGGCCCCGGATCGAAGCGCTGGCCGGGCCGGCGGTGGCGCAGCCGAAGTACCGGAGCCGATTCGCCGGCTACGCGGCGATGGACGTCGTCTTCAATCTGGCCAACATCTTCACATCCTGGGCGCTCTACCCGCATTTCCGGATTCATACGCTCGTCCATCCGGCGCGCGAATGGGCGGGATGGATCCGGAACAAGATCCTGCCCGTCCGTCGGCGCGCCAGTGCGCGGAGGCGCGCGGAGGCGCGTATCGCCGCGCATGAGGGGCCGCTTTTCGTGCTGCCGCTGCAACTCGACACCGACTATCAGATCCGGCTTCACGCGCCGCCTGGGGGCGTCGGGGCGCTGCTCCGGCGCGCGATCCTGTCATTCGCCGCTCACGCCCCAGATGACGCGCTTCTGGTGGTGAAGATTCACCCGCTTGATCATGGCTCGACCGATTGGCGCGCCGCGATGGAGCGCGCGGCCCAGGACGCCGGCGCCCCCGGACGCTGCCTTTTTCTCGACGGGGGCGATCTCGGCGGCCTGCTTCATCGCGCCGCCGGCGTCATCGTCGCCAACTCCACCGTCGGCCTCACCGCGCTTCAGGCGGGCGCGCCCGTCATCGCGCTCGGCAGGGCGATCTACGATCTGCCGGACCTCACCTTTCAGGGCGGGCTCGACAGGTTCTGGCGCGAGGCGACGCCAGCCACCCCCGCCCGACTCGAAACATTCATCCGCGCGCTCGTCGCCGCGATCCAGGTTCCCGGCGGGTTCGACGGAACCGGCGCGCGGCCGGGCGCGGCGGCGATGGCCGCGCGCATGCTGGCGCCGCCGCCATGGGAGAGCCACGAATGATCCGCTCATTGATTCTGACCGGCGCCTCCAGCGGCATCGGCGCCGCGCTCGCCGCCGCCTACGCCGGCCCGGACGTCACGATGCTGCTGATCGGCCGCGACGAGACGCGGCTGGCCGATGTCGCCGAACGCGCGCGCGCCGCCGGCGCCTCCGTGGAGACCGCCACGATGGATGTCACATCGGTCGAGGCGCTCGCCGCCCTGATCTGCGGCTTCGACGACCGCCATCCGGTCGATCTCGTGATCGCCAACGCCGGCGTCGCCCTTGGCGGCCTGCCGGAGCCCAAAGGGCAGGCCCGGCGCGTGATCGAGATCAATCTGCTCGGAATGTTGAACACGGTCGAGCCGCTGCTTCCCCGAATGATCGCGCGGCGCGCCGGCCAGATCGCGCTGGTCAGCTCGATCTCCGCGATCCGGCCCTCCGGCGATCTTCCGAGCTACAGCGCGTCCAAAGCCGGGATCCGCGCCTATGGGCAAGCGATCCGCTCAGGGCTCCGCCGCCACGGAATCGCCGTGACGGTGATCTGCCCCGGCTTCGTGACATCGCCGATGTCGAAGCGCCACCACGGGCCGAAACCCTTTGAAGTCACGGCCGAAAAAGCTGCGAAGATCATGAAGAAGGCCATCGCGCGCCGGCGCGGCGCCCTCACCTTCCCATGGCCGTTCTCGGTCATGGTCTTTCTCGGCAACCGGCTGCCGCCGGTGCTGTCCGACTGGTTCGAGCGGCGCTACGCGGCCAGGATCGGCGACTGACGCGCGCGCGTCAGCCGCGCAGGCTGGCGAAAAGATCGACGCCGTCAAGCTCCCGCACCACTTCGGCGGTCACGTCGACGGCGCGATCGATCTGCTCGTCGGTGTGATCGGAGGTCAGAAAGTAACGGATACGCGCCTGCTGTTCCGGCACGGCCGGGAAGATGATCGGCAGCGCGTTGACGCCGCGCCGATAGATCCGGTCCGCCGCCACCACGGCGCGCGGACTGTCGCCGATGATCACCGGCGAGACGGCGTAACCCTGCGTCAGGCCGATATCGAGGCCCGCCGCCATCGCCCGGTCGCGGAACCGGAGACCATTGGCCCGAAGCCGCGCCACGCGCTCGGGTTCGGCCAGCATCGCCTCCAGCGCCGCCGTCGCCGCCGCCGCGATGGGCGCGGCGATGCCGACGGAGAAGACGAATCCCGGCGCCTTGTGCTTGAGATAGGAGACCAGCGCGTCGGAGCCGCAGATATACCCGCCGCAGGACGCAAGCGTCTTCGAGAGCGTGCCCATCCAGATCTCGACCGATTTCGGGTCCACCCCCTGAAGCTCGGCGATGCCGCGCCCGGTCTCTCCGAGAACGCCGAAGGCGTGCGCCTCGTCGACCATCAGCCAGGCGTCATGGCGCGCCTTCACTTCGACGAACCGGGCGAGATCGGGAGAATCTCCGTCCATCGAATAGAGCCCCTCGATCACGATGAGAACGCGCTCATAGCGGCCGCGAACCCGGGAGAGGGTCTCGTCGATCCATTCGAAATCATTGTGCGGAAAGGTGAGCCGCGCGGCGCCGGAGAGGCGCGCGCCCTCGGAGATGGAATTGTGGATCAGCTGATCCATCAGGACCAGATCCTTCGGCCCCAGCATCGCGCCGATGGTCGTGACGTTGGTCGCGTGGCCAGACACCATGGCGACGGCGGCGTCGACCCCGTAGGCCGCCGCCAGCGCCCGCTCCAGCGCCGCGTGATAGGGCCGCTCGCCGCCCACCAGCCGCGACGCGTTCGACGAGACCCCCCATTTCTCCGCCGCGTCGACCGTCGCCCGGCGCACGTCAGGATGCCCGCCGAGGCCGAGATAGTCGTAGGATGCGAAATTGATCCGCTCCTCGCCATCGATTTGGCAAAGCGCGCCGTCGCGCGCGTCGATCTCGCGAAAAAACGGCGAACCGATGCCGAGCGTCTCGCCCACAGCCTCCTGAAAGCGCATCTGCTCGAAAAGCGGCAATGTGGAGAAGTCGAACGCCTTCGCCGGCCGCCCGCCAGCCTGAAGCGGCTGCGGCGCCGCGCGCGAGCCTCTCGCGCGCGCCTCCCGCACCTTCCGGAGGCGATCGACGAGCGCGCTTCTATCTCTTTCCACCGCCCCCATGGTCATCGCTCCTTACTCCGCCTTCATGCTTTCCGCTTTTTGCGTGATCTTTTCGACCACCTTTCGATCCGCCTCGTCGATCCGCCCGCCGGCGACATGCTGCGAGGCGATCGCGTGCATCGCCGCCGCCTCATTGCCCGCGCCGCGGCCTCTCGCCTCGTCGAGGAGCTTCTTCGCCAGATCGGCGAGCGCCACGCCGTCCGAGAGAGACATCAACGGGAGAGACGCGCCGATGCGCTCCTCCACCGCCATCTTGAGATCGACCGCCATCAGGCTGTCGAACCCCATCTCCGTCAACGGCCGGCGCGGGTCAAGCTCGCCCGGAGGCTGCCGAAGGATGCGTCCGGTCTCGGTCGCGAGGAAGCCGATGATCGCCTTCTGCGCCGCGACGTCATCCAGCCCTTCGATCATCGCCTGAAGATCGAGCGCGCCCTCGCCTCCGCCCGCGCCGTCGCGGGTCGTCTCCACCCGCTCGAAGAGCGGCGTGGACAGCAACGGCAACTCGCCCGCGAGGAGCCCCCAACGGAGCGGCGCGAAGGTGACGGCCGGCTCCGGCGCCCCGGCGGCCAGGATCGTCTCCAGTCCCTTCAGCGCGTCGGCGGCCGAGAGAAGCGCGCCGCCCATGCGCTTCGACAGTTGCGATCGGACCTTCTCCTCCCGGGCCAGATACCCGATATCCCCGATCGGCCCCCAGCCGACCGCAAGACCGGGCTCGCCCTGCATGCGCCGCTCCGCCATCAGGCTCTCCAGGTACGTATTGGCGGCGACATAAGCCGCCTGCCCCGGATTTCCGAACAGCGTCGTGACCGACGAATAGACGATGAAATGATCCAGGCCCAAGCCCCGCGTCGCGCGGTCGATCAGCGCCGCGCCGGCGATCTTCGGCCGCATCACCGCCTCCAACCGCGCCGGATCCTGGCTTTCGAACAGCGCGTCGTCCAGCACCATCGCGGAATGCACGACGCCTTTCAGCGGCGTTCCCTCCGCCTCGATCTCGCGCATCATGGCCTCGACCGCCGCCGCATCCGCAACGTCCGCCGCAACGCAATGAACCGTCGCGCCGGCCCTTCGCATGGCCGCGACCGCGCTTCGCCCCTCTTTCGGGACGGCGCCGGATCGGGACGCGAGCCAAAGCGCGCGCACCCCTTTCCCGACGAGCCAGGACGCCGTCTCCAGCCCGAAACCGCCGGTCCCTCCGACAATCAGCCACGCCCCTTCGCCAATCGGCGCCGAAGAGGCGACGCCCGGCGCCGGCGCGCTCGGGGGGCGAATGACGATCTTGCCGACATGGCCGGATTTCTGCATCAGCCGGAACGCGTCGACCGCTTCATCGGCCTCGAAAACCTGAGCCGGCGGCGGCGTGAACGCGCCTGACGCGAACCCGTCCGCAAGGTCGCGAAACAGCCGGTCCGCGAGGTCGGGCCGAGCGGAGAGGAGTTGATCGGCGTCGACCCCGAAATAGGTCAGGTTCCGCCGGAACGGCCGAAGGCCGATCGGCGAATTGGCGTAATAGTCGCGTTTGCCAAGCTCGATGAACCGCCCGAACGGCCGGAGGCAGCCCAGGGAACGCTCCATCGCTTCGCCGGAGAGGGAGTTCAGGACGACATCCACGCCCTCGCCCCCCGTCGCGGCCATCACCTCGTCCGCGAACGCGAGAGACCGGCTGTCGAACACCAGATCGGCGCCGAGCGCCTTCAACAGGCGCCGCTTCGCAGGAGAGCCGGCGGTCGCGATGATCCGCGCGCCGATCCGCCGGGCGATCTGAATCGCGGCGAGGCCCACGCCGCCGGCGCCGCCATGGATGAGAACCGCCTCGTCGGAGCGCAGATTCGCAAGTTCGACCAACCCATACTGGGCGGTGATGAAGATCGTCGGCACCGCCGCCGCGGTGTCGAACGACGTGCCCGCCGGCAGCGGCGCCACCGCCCGCGCCGGAATCGTGGCGTGCGTCGCGAAACACGCCGGGCCAAAGGCGATCACCTCATCGCCCGGCGACCGCCCGGAGGCGGCGCCGGCCCGGGTGACGATCCCCGCGCATTCCATGCCGAGCGTGGCGCCGGCGAACCCGTCTTCGAGCGCCTCTTCAGGCAACAGCCCTTGCGCCCACATCACGTCGCGGAAGTTCAGCCCAGCCGCGCGGATCCGGATCTCCACCTCGTCGGGCCCGGGCGCGCGCCGCGTCCGCGCCACCCATTTCAGACTGTCGAAGGAGCCTTGCTGTCCGATCTCCAGCGCGCGCGCCGCTTCGGCGCCGGCGAGGGAATCCGCCGCCTGATCGAACAACCCGGAAACCGCCTCGACCCGCGGCGCGGCGCGCCCCGCGGCGTCCCAGACGATTTCCCGCTCGCTCGAAGGCGCCGCCAACTCCGCCGAAAGCAGCTCGACCAGTTGCTCCTTCTCCATCGCGGGATCGAAATCGGCGAGCCGGATCTCGGGATGTCCCGGCTCGTTCGCCAGAACCCGGCCAAGCCCCCAGAGCGCGGCCTCGGCCGGGCGCCGGGCGCCGGACGCGCCTTCCTCCACCGCAGGCCGCCCGCCTCTCGTCACCAGCCAGAGCCGCGCGGGCTTCGCCGCCGCGAGCCAATCATGCACGCGCCCCACCCGGGCCGCCGCGCGGGCCAGATCGTCCGCGTCATCCGCGAAAAGACCGGGCAGAAACACCGTCTCCCATCCCGGCTCCAGCGCATCGGGCGCGCCATCCTCCAGCGCCACGACGCGAACCGACCGGCCGATCGCCGCCATCGCCGCCTCGATCTCTCCGGCGGCGGCCATCTCCGCGGCGGCGCCGTCGTGCAGAACCACGACCGCGCCGCGCCGCTCCGTCGGCGCCTCCGCGCCCGACACCCGGCGGCGCGCCCGCGCGAACAGGGCCGTCGCCTCCGCAGCCTCCGCGGCCAGCGGCGTCGCGGTCGCGTCGACCAGGCGCGCGTCGGTCATCGCCGCGCACCAGTCTTCGGCCGGCATTCTGCGGCCGATGGGCGCCTCGGGCGTCAGCGAGCCCGCCCACCAATCCTCGGCGATTCCGCACAACAGGTCCGAGGTGAGATCCGGAGCGCGCTCGATCGCGGCGAAAAGTCCGCCGGAGACCATGCTCACCGCCAGCGAAGACAAACCGTCCCGGCCCAGTCTCGACAGGCTGTCGCCGCAGATCGCCAGATCATGTCCGGCGGCGACGGCCTCCGCGAACGGCAGGATCCGGAGCTTCGGCGCGCGGCCCGCAATCTGCGAGAGCGTCTCGACGATCCGCTCGTCCGGATCCGTCACGGTCAGGCGGGAGAGGCCCGGCGCCGCCGCAAGCCGCTGAATGACGCCGACAGGCGCCGCGCCGACCACCAGCGCATCGAGCGGCTTCACCGCGGACCAGCCCGCGGCGATATCGGTCAGGATCGTCTCCACCGCCGCCCAGACCGCCCGCGCGGCGGGCGTGATGTCGGCCGCCGGCGGCGCCGGCGCGACGTCGATCAGGCCCGATTGCAGTCGGTCCGGCAGCTCCGCTTCAAGCCGGAGCAACGCCATCAGATCGCCGCCCCGGGTCGGCGCCTCCTCGGCCAGCGCCTGCGCCAGTTCTTCAACCGACGGGTAAGGACAATCGGCGGCGAGCCGCCCGACGCCGAGCGTCTCCGCCGAGAACGCGCCGTCTTCCTCCAGCGCCAGCAGCGCCCGCGACAGCAGCGGCCGGGCCGACGGATCCAGGTCGATCGCGGAGGCGATGTCGATGCGCATGTCTTCATCGGCGAATCGCCGCGCCATGTTCCAGGCGAGCCGCCGCGACAGCGCGTCGATCAGAATCGAGCCGACATCAGGCTCCGGCGCCCGCCCTGCGACGACGCCGAGCGCGGCCGCCCGCGCCGCCGGATCGGCCCACACGTCCGGAACCGCCGCATCCTCATCCGAAGACGCCAGCCGGACAAAACTCTGCCTCCAGACGCGGTTCAGATCGCGCGCGCCCCGATTCAGGACCACCGATTTCAACCGGAGGCCGGTGACCGCCGCGATCAGCGTTCCGTCCTCCGCCAGAAGGTCGATCTCCGCCTCGGCGCCGCGCGGGCTGAGCTTCACCAGCCGCGCGGTCGCGCGGACGGGCGCCATCTCCGCCGCGTAGAGCCGGACCCGCCCGAGCCTGACCGGCAGGAAGGCGACGCCGGCGCGCAGCCCATCGTCCCCCGCCTGGCGGCGGATCAGCGGGAAAATCATGTGCATCGCGCCGTCGAGCATCGTCGGGTCGAGCGACATGCCCGCGACAGGCGCCGCCGCCTCGGTCAACCGCGCCTTGGCGACGACGCCATTGATCCGCACCGACTTGATCCGCTGGAACGCCGCCCCGTAATTCAATCCGTAGGCTTCAAGCGATTGATAGAGCTGGCGCCCGTTGAGCTTCGCCGCGCCCTTCAGATCCGCCTCCGCGGCGACCGGCGCCGCGACCGGCGTCTTGCGCAGCACTCCGAAGGCGTTCAACCCCCATTCGACGCCGACAAGCCGCCGGCGGCTCTCGATTCTGATCTGCCCGGTGCTCTGATCGAAGCTCACCCGGGTTTCGACCGCCGCGCCGTCGTCGAGAACGATCGGCCGCAGGATCTCGAACTCGGAAAGCTCGGAATTCCCGAAGATGCGCCGCCCCGCGGCCAGCGCCATCTCGACGTATCCGGCGGCGGGAAAGACGATCGCGCCGTCAATCCGGTGATCCGCCAGCCAGGGCTGAAGCCCCACGTCGATGATGTTGCTCCAGGCGCCTTCGTCCCGCTTCAGACGCCAGCCGAGAAGCGGATGAACGCCGCCCGTCGCGAAAATATCGACCGCTTCGTCGCTCGGCTCCATCCGGTATGGGCTGGTCTGCCAGGCGTAGCCGGGCAGCCCCCCCTGATAGCGGACCGCCGCGCCGAAAAACCGCGCGTCGTCGATCTTCGCGCCATGCGCCAGCGCCCGCGCGGCGATCGAGCGCGCGGTCGGCGCCGTTCGCGGCCTCTGCTCCAGCGTCGTCACCACGGAGGCGCCCCAGCCGAGCGATTCCAGCGTATCGACGATATAGGACTGAAGCACCGGGCGCGGCGCGATCTCGACGAAAACACCGCAGCCAAGCTTGGCCAGCGCTCCCACCGCCTCGCGGAAGCGCACCGGCTGGCGCGCGTTCCGCCACCAGTATTCCGTATCGAGCGCGACGCCGGGCGCCTCCCGCCCGCTGGTCGCGGAGACGTAGATCGCCTCGCCCTCATGCGGCTCGATCTCCGAGAGATCGGCGATCAGCTTGGCGCGGATCGGGTCTATCGCCGGGCTGTGATAGGGATAGTCGATATCGAGCAGCTTCGCCGCGATCCGGCGCTTGCGCGCGAATCTGGCGAAGCCCTTCAATGATTCGACCGGCCCGGCGATGGTCGACGAGCGCGGGGAGTTGTCGCCGGCGACGGTGATCGAGACATCGCCGAAATCCGCCAGCGCCGCCTCAACCGCGTCTTCGCCGGCCAGAACGGCGGCCATGCCGCCCATGCCCTTCATGAATTCGAGCGCCGTGGACCGGGTGCGGATCAGGTGCACCGCGTCCGGCAGGCTGAGCACCCCCGCCGCCCAGGCCGCCGCAACCTCGCCGACCGAATGCCCGGCGACCGCGTCAGGCTTCAGGCCCTCCGCCGCCAGCATCCGGACGATGGCGACCTGAAGCGCGAAAAGGATCGGCTGAGCGATCCGGCTTTCGGCCAGGAGATCGCCCAGGTCGTCCGCCGCCAGCAGCGAAGAGAGATCGATATCCGACTTCGCCGCGAAAAGCGCCGAAACTTCGTCGAAGGCGGCCCGAAAAACCTCGTTTTGCTCATAAAGGCCGAGCCCCATCCCCGCCCATTGGGATCCGTTGCCGCCAAAGACGAACGCGGTCTTCTCGCCCCGCCCGATCCGCTGGCCGGTGACGCAGGCCGCCGGAGCCTCCGGCGTCTCGCCAGCTTCATGCGCGGTCAGCGCGGCGAGGATGTCGTCCGCGCTCTCGCCGAGCGCGATCAGACGGTGCGCCGCGCGTTGTCTGCGATGCGCGGCGGCGTTCACCAGACGGTCGGCTTCGGCGGGCTCGGCCCCGTCGAGCGCCTCGCGCCAGCGCGCGACCATATCGTCGAGGCTCTTGCGGCTCGCGGCGCTGATCGTCAGCGCCCGGGCGCGGGGCGCCACAGGCGCGGCGGGGGTCTCCATCGGGTCCGGCTGGCGGATGACGACATGGGCGTTGGCGCCGCCGAATCCGAACGAATTGACCCCGGCGAGCCAGGGCCGGTCGCGCGGCTCGATCGTCACCGCTTCGCCGGCGACCTCCAGATTGAGATCGTCGAAAGCGATGTTCGGATTCGGCTCCTTCAGATGAAGCGACGCCGGATAGACCCCCTTCTCCAGCGCCATCTGCGCCTTCAGAAGCCCGACCAGCCCCGATGCCGGCTCGAGATGTCCGAAATTCGTCTTGGCCGAGCCGATCGAGAGCGGCCGCGCCCGCCGGCGGCCGAACACTTCGCCGATCGCGTTCGCCTCCATCGGATCGCCGACCGGCGTGCCGGTGCCGTGGCATTCGAGAAACGCCAGATCGTCCGGATCGAACTGCACGTCGCGGCGGATCTGCCTCAACAGGTCCGCCTGCCGCTCGGCGGAGGGCATCGCCATTCCGACCGTCCGCCCGTCTGAATTGACCCCCGAGCCAAGAATGACGCCGCGCACCGGGTCGCCGTTCTGCGCCGCCAGGTCCATCCTCCGCAGCACGAAAACCACCGCGCCCTCCGAGCGCACATATCCGTCCGCCGACGCGTCGAACGCCTTGCAGAGCCCCTCGGGCGACAGCATCGTCGCGCGGCTGAATCCGATGAACGAAAACGGAGAGAGCAGCGCGTTGACGCCGCCGACGATCGCGGTGTCGATCTCCCCGGACCGCAGCGCCTGCGTCGCCTGATGCAGGGCGTAGAACGACGAGGAGCACGCCGTATCGACGGTGTAGCTCGGCCCCTTGAGGTCAAGAAGGTAGGAGATCCGGTTCGAGACGATCGACAGCGTGTTCCCGGTCATGAACTGCGCGTCGACCGACGCCGGATCGCCGACGAAGGTGAACGAGTGATCGGAGGCGGAGGCGCCGATGTAAACGCCCGTTCGCCCCCCGGAGAGAGCTTCAGGCGTCAGCCCCGCATGTTCGACCGCCTCCCAGACGGTCATCAGCAACAGCCGCTGCTGCGGGTCCATCTGGACCGCCTCTCGCGGCGAAACGCCGAAAAACCCGGGGTCGAAATCCCAGATTCGATCCACCTGCCCCGCGGCGAAGGTATAGGACCTGCCCAGCGCGGCCCGATCGCGGTGCAGGAAGCGCGCCTTCGACCAGCGGTCATCGGTGATCTCGGTGATGACGCACCGGCGATTCTGAAGAATATCCCAGAATTCGGCCGGGTTGGACGCCTGAGGCAAGCGGCAGGCGTAGCCCGATATCGCCACTTCATACGTCGTTTTGTTAGCTTGCGCGTTCATTTCAGCGTCCTAACCCCTCAACATTCAAGTAACAACAGGTCCCGCGCTGTGAACGCCAATCAATATCTGCTGCACTCTGTAATCAAATGTCATGTTCCGTCATATCCAAGCGCCACCCCGCCCCGACCCGCGCGCCGCCCGCAAGGCTGGAGAAAATGATCCGGCCTTGCATCGCGCACACGTTCCGCGCGAAGAATCCGCCATATACCGGGTTTTCACAAGGGCCAAGATGAACGCGGCTGAGAATGTTGCGCCGCCGTGGTGCGATGCGGCGCCAGATGGCGCGGGCGCGCCCGCCGCCGCCGCGATCTGGCAGCTCGGGCCGCGGCGGACGGCGCCGCCGGCCGGATGGGTTTTCGCGCTTGGCCCCGATGGCGCGCTCGCGCCCGGCGCCGGCGCGCTGATCGAAGCCGCGCCCGCGGCCGCCGAGGTGCTGATCTCCGACGACGTGACGCAAATGGACGGCTGCGGCGCGCTCGGCCTGAAGCCGGCGTTCGATCCGCTGTTGCTGGAGCGGATGGATTACGCCGGGCGCGCGGTTTTCTTTCGGGCGGGCGTGCTCGGCTCCGCCGCTCTGGCGGCGCTGGAGGCCGGGGCGCCGCCGGCGACGCTGATCGAGCCCGGGCGCCGCGTCGCCCACCTGCCCTACCCGGCGGCGATCTTCGCCGCGCCCGCCGCCGCGCCGCCGGCGCGCCCCGCTTCGCGCGCGCCCCTCGGCCCCGTCGCGGCGATCATTCCGAACCGGAACAGCCCCCGCCTGATCCGCGCGGCGCTGGCGGCGATTCTCGCCGAGGACGGCGCCCCGGCGCCGGTCGCGGTGGTGATCGACAACGGAAGCGACGACCCGGAGACGCTCGCGTTTTATGAGGAGCTTCGCCGCGAGCCCCGCGTCAGGGTCGAGCGGCGCCCGGCGCCGTTCAACTTTGCGGCGATGGTCAATCGCGGCGCGGCGTTGGCGGAGGCCGAGTTCGGCGAAATCGCCGCGTTCCTGCTCCTCAACAACGACATCGAAGCGCCGAAACGCGGCTGGCTCCGGCCGATGGAGGAGACGTTGGCGGCGCCCGACGTCGGCGTCGTCGGCGCGAAGCTGCTGTTTCCCGACCGGACCATCCAGCATGCGGGGGTGATCGTCGGCCATGGCGGCGTCGCCGGGCACGACCTGAAAGGCGCGCCCGAATCCGCGCCCGGCCTCGCTGGCCGCATGGCCGCGCCGCATCTTCGCGAGGCGGCGACCGCCGCGGCGATGCTGGTCCGCGCCGATCTCTGGCGGGCGCTTGGCGGGTTCGACGCGCGCGCCTTTCCGGTCGCGTTCAACGATGTCGATTTCTGCCTCCGCGCCGGCGCGGCGGGCTGGCGCGTCGCGCTCGATCCGCGCGCCGTGCTGCTTCACCATGAGGGGGTCTCCCGGCGCAGGCCCCTGTCGCTCTCCCGATACCTGGCGCATCGGCAGGAGCGCGCCGCGCTCAGGAGCCGGCACATGACCGTCGGGCGCATCGACCGGTTTGAAAGCCCATGGCGCGATCCCGAAAACCTGACACCCACATTCCGCATGCTGAAGACGCTCCCGCCGATCCGGTTCTAACTCCGCCAACCCAACAGGCGCCGTTCGGCCAGACCGACGAGGAAGCTGACCACGAGGCCCAGCGCGGAGAGGATCAGAACGCCGGCGAAGAGCCGCTCCAGATCGTAGAGCGCCCCCGCTTCGAGGATATAGGCGCCGACCCCGTACTCCGCCCCCAACATCTCCGCCGCGACCAGAAGGATGATCGCGATCGCGAGGCTGACGCGCAACCCGGAGAGAATCCCCGGCGCCGCGCCCGGCAGCACGATCTTTGCGACGATCGCGCGCCAGGGCATGCCAAAGCTCTGGCCCATCCGGATCAGGGTCCGGTCCACATTGTCGACCGCGCCCCAGGTCGCGACCACGGTCGGCGTGAAGGCGCCGAAGGCGATCAGCGCGTATTTGGAGGGCTCCCCGATGCCGAACCAGATCACGAACAGCGGCAGCAGCGCGATTTTCGGAATCGGAAAGATCGCGGCGACGACCGGCGCGAGCCCGGCCCGGGCCAGCGTGAACAGCCCGATCAGCATGCCGACGGCGACGCCCGCGCTGATTCCAAGCGCCGCGCCGACGATCAGCCGCGTGACCGACGGGATCAGATGCTCGAAAAGAAGCCCCGTCTCCCAGAGCTGGACGAACGTCGCCGCGACGTCGCTCGGCCTCGGCAGGGTGAGGGACGAGATCACGCCGCTCCGGGTTCCGGCCTCCCAGACCGCGAGGATCAGCAGGAAGACGATGGGCGCGACCCAGCGCGCGCGGCGGGGTTGAAAGCCGCCGCCGCGGAACGGCACCCGGCTCCGCGGCTCGCGCTCCGGCCTCGCGGCGGCCGGGTCGGCATCGGCGGCGTCAGTCATCCAGCAGCTCCCGGTCAGCCTCCATCGCCTCCTCCCGCATCAGATCCCAGAGCCGCGCCTGAACCCGCTCCAGCGCCGGATCTCCCGCCCCTCGCTCCGAAAGCGGCGCGTCGATCGCCACCACGTCGCGCACCCGCCCGGGGCGACGCGAGAGAACGACGATGCGGTGGCCGAGCCGAACCGCCTCGGCCAGATTATGCGTCACGTAAACCGCCGTGAAAGGCTGGCGCGACCAGAGCGAGACCAGATCGTCCATCAGGAGCTCGCGGGTCTGACTGTCGAGCGCGGAAAGCGGCTCGTCCATCAGCATCACCGCCGGGTTGACCGCCAGCGCCCGCGCGATGGCGACGCGCTGCTTCATGCCGCCGGAGATCTGCCGCGGCAGCGCGCTGGCGAAATCGGAAAGCCGGGTGCGCGCCAGCACATCGGCGACGATCTCCGCCTTTCGCGCCTTCCCGAGCGGGTGATGCTCCAGCGCCAGCGCGACATTGCCCGCCACCGTCCGCCAGGGCAGAAGCGCGAAATCCTGAAAGATGTAGGTGAGCGGGTTGAGGCAGCCCTCAGGCGGCGCGCCCAGTTGCGCCACCTCGCCCTCCGCCGGCCGCTCGAGCCCGCCAAGAAGCCGCAGGAGCGTGGATTTTCCGCAGCCGGACGGCCCGACGACGCAGAGAATCTCCCCCGCCGGGATCGCGAGGGAGATATCGCTGAGCACCTCCGTCCCGCCGTAGCGGTGACTGACCCGGTCGAGAACGAGCTCCATCGCGGGAACCGGCCGCGGCGCCGCGGGCGCGCTCAGATCGCCGCGACGTAGCTGGAATCGACCAGCGTCTCCATCGTGACCCCGGCGGGAACGAGATCCTCCGCCTTGAACCAGTCGAGCTGATCCTCGATCGAGGCGATGTTGAGCGCGGCGCCCTCATTCATCCGCATCGCGCCGTTCACGATCTTCGGGGCGGCCGTTTCGAAAGCCTCATCCGCGTAGACGTATTTGTGAATCAGCCGGGTCATCTCGACGGCCGCGTCCTCGCCCGCCGTCCGGTCGATCAGCGCGGCGTTGAAGTCTGCGGCGCCCCGCGCGAAGGCGGCGATGAAGGCCTCGGCTTTCGCGCGCTCGTTCAACGCGGTCTCGGCGGAGGTGAAGACCGTCGTGACCTGATAGTTCGGCAGATAATCCGCGACCCAGCCGATCTGTTTGGCGGCGCCGGCGCCGGTCAGGCTCTTGCCGATATGCGGCACGATCGACCAGGCGTCGATCTGCCCCGATTTCAGCGCGCCGATGATCGCGCCGACCTTCTGAAGCGGGACAAGCCTGAGATCGTCCGCGAAGCCTTCCGCCGCCGCGATCTTCGCCGCCATGTAGTGGAAGGACGAGCCGGCCGTCGTCATCCCGAAGCTCTTTCCCTTCAACACCGACGGGCTGGTCAGCCCGGCGTCATAGGCGGCGTTGGAGGCGAGAATCATCTGCCCGTCGACGCCCTTCTCCTCCTGGAGGCCGCCGCCGATCACCTTGACCGCCCCCTTCTCCGCCAGGCTGATCAGCCCGCCCGAGATGGCCGTGACGCCGAAGCCGACATCGCCCGACGCGATCGCCACCGCCATCGGCTGCGCAGCCTGAAAGAAGCTGAACTCGACATCCAGCCCCGCCTCATCGAAATACCCGCGCTCCAGCGCGACGAAGCTTGGCGCGTGGCTGGTGAAGCGGAGCGCGCCGACGACGAGCTTGTCTGCGCCGAGCGCCGGAACGCCGAAAGCGGCGGCTGCGCCGACGCCGGAAAGCCCGGCAAGCGCGCCGCGGCGGGTGAGCGTGGTCATCTCTGGTCTCCCTCGGAGGTCTGACGTTTCGCGCCCCTTTACTAGCAGAGCGCCGGCGTCGGGGCCAAGCGCGCCAAGAGATCGCCCAATGATTGTATTTCTCTGGCTGCGCACATGTGAAAGTTTTACGCTCGCATAGTTTTTTGCTAAAATGAAACCTTAATGTCGTCGCATATATTGATTTTTCCACACATTACGCTTACGTCACCCTCAACGCTCGAGGGTGAGCGAACCTGTATTTTTAGGAAATGGCGCGTGGCGCCATGTGGGGACGTCTCGATGAAAAAACTGCTTACTATCGCAGCGTGCGCCGCCGCGATTTCGGCTTCCGGCCAGGCCAACGCCGCATCGGTGAATCCGGTTGAGCTGCTTCAGGCGTTCAACGTGATCACGCTGGGCGATTTCGACAACGGCGTCCACGTCCATGGCCGCACCTTCGTCGGCGGCGACTACACCTCGCCGCAGCTTTCCGAGTTGACCAAGGATCCGGTCTCGAACTTCACCTTCGACGGCGGCCCGTCGGGGACGGTCTTCATCGGCGGCGACGTCAGCGGGAACGGCATTCGCTCTTTCAACGGCGGCGATGTGGCGATCGGCGGATCCGTGGCTCCCGGCACGAATGTCGAGGCGCAGGGCGGCGGAACCGTGACGCAAGGCGTCGCCGGCATCCCCGTCGCGGACGTGAGCGCCGCGCTCTTCGGTCTGTCTGGCCAGCTCAGGGATCTCGGCCTCACTCTCGGCACGACGGGCGTGCTTGACGGCGATTCGAACAATCCCAGATTCGCCGCCGGCCTGACGGCGGACGCGCTCGAGATCTTCAACTTCGACGCATCGGATTTCTCCAACGGCAACTCCAACTACGGCGCGACGACGTCCGTCCCGACGATCGTCAACGTCTCCGGCGAGAACATCAACTTCGCCGGGAAGATCAGCAACGCCACGCCGAACCTGATCTTCAACTTCTACGAGGCGACATCGCTCTCCATCAGCCAGAGCTTCAGCGCCCATATCATCGCGCCGAACGCCGCGGTCAGCGTCGCCGCGAACTTCTACGGCATGATCGCGGCGAATTCTCTCTCGCTGCGGAATGGCGAGATTCACCCGCTCGCCTTCCCCGACCTGCCCAATGATCAGGTCACGGTGGCGCCGTTGCCGGCGTCGGGCCTTCTGCTTCTCGGCGCGCTCGGCCTCCTCGGCTATCGCGGCCGGCGCAAGGCCGCCTAAGCGCCCCTGATCGCCTGCAAAAGCCCGGCGGTGGAGCTGTCCAGCTCCGCCGCCGGCGCGCCCATGACCATCGGCGCCAACTCGCGCGACAGCGCCTTCCCAAGCTCGACCCCCCATTGATCGAAGGAATTCACGCCCCAGATCGCGCCTTCGACGAACACCCTATGCTCATAGAGCGCGATCAGCCGGCCCAGCGCGAACGGGTCCAGCCGCCGGTGCAGGATCGTCGTCGACGGTCGGTCGCCGGGAAAGGTTCGATGCGGGGTCAACCGGTCGATCTCCGCCGCGGCCAGCCCCTCCGCCGCCATCGAGGCCCGCGCCTCCGCCTCCGTCCGCCCGAAGGCGAGCGCCCGCCCCTGAGCGAGACAATTGGCGAGGAGAAGCGCGTGATGCTCGCCCAGGGTCTCGCGCGGCTCCACCGCCGCGATGAACTCGACCGGGATCACATCCGTTCCCTGATGGAGAAGCTGGAAGAAGGAATGCTGCGCGTTCGTTCCCGGCTCTCCCCAGATCACAGGCGCGGAGGCGCGCCGCGCCGGCGCCCCCGAAAGCGTCACGCGTTTCCCGTTCGATTCCATGGCGAGTTGCTGCACATAGGCCGGGAACCGCTCCAGCCGTTGATCGTAAGGGATCAGCGCGAGGGTCGGCCACCCCATCATGTTCCGCCGCCAGATCCCGATCAGCCCGAGAAGAAGCGGCAGATTCCGCTCCGCCGGCGCGGCGCGGAAGTGCGCGTCCATCGCCGCCGCGCCGGCGAGAAACGCCCGGAACTTCTCCGCGCCGATGGCGATCGCCAAAGACAGCCCGATCGCGGACCAGACCGAATAGCGCCCGCCGACCCAATCCCAGAAACCGAACACCCTCTCGTCGGCGACGCCGAAAGCCGCCGTCTCGGTCAGGTTGGTGGAGACCGCCGCCATATGCGCGTCGGGCCTCGCTCCTCCCGCCGCCAGCCACGCCCGCATCGAGCGCGCGTTGGTCATCGTCTCCTCGGTTGTGAACGTCTTCGAGGCGATCACCGCCAGCGTCGTCTCCGGGTCGAGCCCGGCGAGGATGTCGGTGAGGTGCGCGCCGTCGACATTGGAGACGAAATGCGTCCTCGGCCCGTCATGATCCGGCCGAAGCGCGCGGCAGGCCATCGCCGGCCCGAGATCGGAGCCGCCGATTCCGATATTCACCACATCGGTGAAGCGCCCGCCCCCGCGCGGCGCATAGGCGCCGGTGCGCACCGCTTCCGCAAAATCGAGAAACCGGGCGAGGCCGCCCTCGACATCGGCCGGCGCCGCCGCGCCGCCCCGAAGCGCCATATGGAGCGCGGCCCGGCCTTCGGTCTCGTTGACCGGCGCGCCCGCGAACATCGCGTCCCGCCGCGCGGCGACTCCCCGCGCCTCCGCCAGCGCCAGAAGCGCCCTGAGCGCGTCAGCGTCGATCTTCTCCTTCGAAAAATCGATCAGAAGATCATCCAACCTGAACGAAAACCGGTCGAACCGGCCCGCATCGGCGGCGAACAACTGACGGAGCGTGGCGCCTCTCAACCGCTCGGCGCAGCGCTCCAGCGCCGCCCATTCCTCAACCGCGCTCATCGCCCGGCCCCCCGCGTCAGCGCCGCCGCCGCGCGCGCAAAGCGCTCGACCCCGGCCCAGTCGCGCGCCGCCAGCATCGCCGCCGGCGCGAGCCACGAGCCGCCGACGCAGAGCACGTTGGGAAGCGCGAGATAGCTCCCCGCGTTGGCGCCGGAGACGCCCCCTGTCGGGCAAAAGCCGATATGCGGCAACGGCCCCGCGAGCGCCTTCAGCGCGGGCGCGCCGCCCGCAGCCTCCGCCGGAAAGAACTTCATGAAATCATACCCCCGCTCCAGAAGCCTCATCGCCTCGGAGGCGGTCGCCGCCCCGGGCAGCATCGGCAGCCCGGCCGCCTCCGCCGCGTCCAGAAGCGCCGCCGTCGCGCCCGGCGAGACGCCGAACGTCGCGCCGGCCGCCTTCGCCGCCGCGACGTCCTCCGCCGTCAACAGCGTCCCCGCGCCGACCACGGCGCCGGGGACCGCAGCCATCGCCCGAATCGCGTCGAGCGCGGCCGGCGTTCTCAGCGTCACCTCCAACGCCGGCGCGCCCCCCGCCACCAGCGCAGCCGCCAACTCCGCGGCTCCGCCCGCGTCATCAATCACCAGAACGGGGATCACGGGCGCCAGCGCCGCGACCTCCCGCATCCTTTGGCTCGCCTTCATTCCCATCCTCGCCTCCTCGCGCGTCTCAGGGTCCGTCACGTCTTCGCCGTCGTCAACCCGCGTCGTCCGTCCCGATCCGGGCGATGTCGCCGCGCCGCGGCATGTCCGCCCCCGCCCGCGCGCAAGTGAAGGCGGCGGCCGCCGAGGCGACGGCCATGATCTCGCCAACCTGATCCCGTTCGAGCGCGGCCAGCGCCCGCCTGTCCGGCGCGCGCGCCTGTATCTCCGCGAGCGCCGCGGCCTGAAAGGCGTCGCCCGCCCCTACGGTGTCGACCACCGGGACCCGGACCGGAGCGGCGAAGACCTCGCCGAAGCCGCCTCGCGCCAGCGCGCCGTTCGCGCCGTCTGTGCCGATGACCAGCGCCGCGCCGCAGGCCCGAAACCAGTCCAGCACATCGCCGAACGGCCGCCCCGGCCAGATCGCCGCCGCATCCTCCGCGCTGACCTTCACGATATCCGCCAGATTCGCCATCGCCTCAGCAGCCCGCGCCCAGACGGCCATGTCCGGCTCGATGGTCGGCCTGACGTTCGGATCCCAGGAGATGAGCCGGCGCCCCGCTTCACGGCCGGCGAGCGCCAGATGCGCGCCGGCCACCGGCTCCACCACCATGGAGTAGGAGCCGAAATGCAGGCCCGCAACCGCATCCGGCAGCTCCGGCAGATCGGACGCGTCGATCATCCGCTCGGCCGTCCCCGCCCCATAAAACCGATACGCCGCGTCGCCACGCGCTCCGAGCGTCACCAGGCTGAGCGCGGTCTCGCGCGGGCTCTCGAGCAAGAACCGGGTGTTCACGCCATCTTCCTCCAGCGCCGCCCGGAGCGCCCGGCCGAACGTGTCGTTTGAGAGCGCGGTGAAAAGCCCGGCGCGCGCGCCCAGCCGCGCCATGCCGACGGCCACGTTGAAGGGCGCGCCGCCGGCCCGGGCCGAGAGCGTGAAAGGCGCCCGCGCGTCGGCCGGCGCGAAGAGATCGAACAGCGCTTCGCCGCAGATCAGATACATGGACCTGGCCCGAACCGGGATTCGGCCCCGCGGGGGCGGCCTTCATGGCGCATGTCCGTCACTCCTTCGGAAAGATCAGCCGGGCCGCGAAGCCGGCGCCGGGCGCGGTCCGGATATCGAGCCTCGCTCCCATTTCCGCGGCCAGCTCCCGGGCGTTGGAGAGGCCGAGCCCGCCGCTCCGCCCCGAATCCTCCTTGACGCCGGCGCCGCGGCCAAAAGGGCGCAGAGCCACGGCGAGCGCGGCCTCCGACATGCCCGCGCCATCATCGGCGACCTCGAGCGCGGCGCCCTCATCGGCGCGCCGCGCGATCAGTTGGACCGTTCCGCCCGGCCGGCCGCCATGTTCAAGCGCGTTCATCACCAGATTCCCCACGATGCGATGGACGGAGATCTCATCTCCCGGCGCCGCGACGGTCGCGTCTCCCGAGACCGACAGGGTCACGCCGGCGGCGATCGCCGCGGGGCGGTGGAGCCGGGCGACCTCTTCCGCCAGCGCCCGAAGGTCCACCTGGCGGCCCGCGCGGCCCGCCGCGTTCATTTCCGAGCCCAGCGCGACCATTTCCTCCACCATCGCCAGGATCCGCCGGCTCGCGGCGCGGATGTCGGCCAGGTAAGAGTCGCGGCGCTCCGGCTTCATGGCGTCGCCCGACGCCGCGATGAATTCGGCGAAGCCGTCGATCGCCGTCAACGGCGA
This sequence comes from Paludibacillus litoralis, assembly GCF_037646705.1. NCBI lineage: Bacteria > Pseudomonadati > Pseudomonadota > Alphaproteobacteria > Rhodobacterales > Paracoccaceae > Paludibacillus > Paludibacillus litoralis. The sequence goes on along the minus strand of NZ_JBBHER010000011.1, from coordinate 49,976 downwards.
GCGAAGGTCATGGGCGATTTTCGCAAGCTCCGCCGCAGAGACGCCCGTCGCGGCGGGGCGGTCCGCGACGCCATGAAACTCCGCGATCACCGCCAGCGCGCCGGTCGCGGGATCGCTCATCCGGCGAAGCGAGACACGATGCCGCGCGACGCCCTCCGCCCCGACCGTGACGGTCTTGCGGCTGTGTATGCCCGCGCCGAGCGCCGCCGCCAGCGCGCGGCGGCCTTCCTCGGGGTCGGCGTATCGGTCGAAGAGCGCGCCGGGTCCGGCGCCGAACGCGCGCCGGTCAGCCTCGTTCCGCGCCAGAACGACGCCGGTTTCGGAACAGATCGCCAGAGGCTGCGGCGCGGCGTCGAATCCCGCCCGAGCCAGCGCCAGCATGCGATCCTCCCGCGCGTCCTTGCAAAAGAGCGCGACGCGCAACAGACTGCGCCCGTCCGCCCCCGTTTCTATGGCGCAGCGCGCCCAAGGCCTGACCGGCTCCGCGCGCGGGCGAAGCAGGAGCCCTCCGGCGCCGTCGCCGCCCTCTTCAATCTCGGCGATCCGCGCGGCGAGAGTCCGAACGGTCTCGTCTTCCGGGGCGAAAACACGCTCCGCCAGATCGTCGAGGCTGTCTTCGCCCCAGAAGGCGAGGCCGTCATCATTGGCCCAAACCAGCCGTAACCAGCGGGGATTCCAAAGAAACTCCGGTCGGAACGCCGTTGGCGGCTCGCTCATTTCCTGGCTTTGCCGCGGCCCTTGCCCGGTTTTCCGCCCGCCCCCCGGCGCGCCTGAGCGGCGGAGGCGCGCAGCTCCTCCGCAATTTCGTCGGCTTCCTCCGGCTCGAAATCCATCACGATCTCCTGACCGCCGCTTTCGACATAGATTCGCACCATGCCGAGCGTAGTCGGGCCGATCTGCAGGTTTGCTTCCTGCGCCGTTTCCCTGTCGATACCCATGTCCCGCCCTCCTTGGCCCTTGATGGCTCAGGGGTGGGGCGGCTTGCAAGCGCGCATCGTCTGCGGCTTGCAAAATAGCACGGCCGCGAGTAGACGAACCCCGTTCCGGGCGCATCGCTTTTTCGCGCCCCATCTGCGCCGACGTAGCTCAGTTGGTTAGAGCACTAGATTGTGGATCTAGGGGTCCCCCGTTCGAGCCGGGGCGTCGGTACCATAAAACCCGGGCTGCGGCCCGGGTTTTCTTTTTCCGGCGAGAGGCCGGCCTCCCGGGTCGCAGATCAGGCGTCTCCATGCGCGTTCGAGCGCAGGTTTCCCTTTTCGTCGGCGGCCCCTGCGCTCAGGTTCAGGAAATCGCGGAACCAGCCCGCCGCCCAATCGCCGTCGAGCCGCGGCGGCGCATCTTCGGAAAGCCGGGCGAGCGCCGCCTCCGATTGCGCCTCGGAGAAGCTCACGCCGCGGCGCGTCCTGATCAGGTCGCGCGCGAAATCGGCGGTGAACTCCGGATGCGGCTGAATCGAAATCGCGTAAGGGCGCTCCGGGTCGCCATAGACCAGCGCCGCGTTCTCGCAAAAGGCGGAGCAGGCGACGCGCGTCGCATCCGGCGGCAAGGCCGTCACCTGATCCTGGTGCACCGCGATGAGCGTCACCTGCTCCGGCGCGCCGCTCATCCAGCCCGGCTTCGCCACGATATCGTAGGCCTGCGGGCCAAGCCCCCATCCCTTTTCGGATTTCACCGCCGCGCCGCCCAGCGCCTCGGCCATGATCTGATGGCCGAAACAGACGCCGATCATCGGCGCGCGGACCTTCGCCGCCGCCCGGATGAAGGCTTTCAACGGCGGGATCCAGGCGTGATCCTCATAGACGCCATGCTTCGAGCCGGAAATGATCCAGCCATCGACCGCCCCCGGCTCAGGGGGAAGCTCCCCGTCGAAGACGCGCCAGCCGACGACCTCCGCCGCAGGGTCGGCGCGCCGCATCAGCCGGCTGAAAATGCGGTCGTATTCGCCATAGACCGGCCCCAGCCCCTCGGGCGCGAGGCCCGCCTGCAAGACTCCGATTCTCACGTCGCGCCTCCACCATTCCTCGCCCCAGCGTTAGCGCCGCGCGGAGCGGATGAAAAGGCCAAGCCCCGACGGCTGAGCCGCGTTCTCCGTGGACGAAATGGAATCTGGCCGCGCCTCTCCCTGGTTCCGGCAACTTGAAACCGGGCGGCGGCGGCGCGCCTTTCAGGCCGCCGGCGAATCCGCCTCCGGCCAATCGAATCATCGGAAAGACGCGCCGCAAACGCCGCTTGTCCGAGCCAACGCCACCGATGCATGTCTCGGCGAGACCAGAGCCCCCGCGGAGACTTCAATCATCCCGGAATCTGATTCGGCGACGCGGAGAAAATCTGGGAGAGTCGCGCCGACAAAAAACCCGCCGACTGGATCGTCGGCGGGTTTGCGGGCGGCGCGTCCTGCGGCGCGGACCGGCTCACGCGCCGTCGCCGTCCCGCCTATGTCGCGAAAACTCGCGGTCAGACCAGATACTGGCCGCCATTCGCCGTCAGCGTCGAGCCGGTGATGAACCCGGCCGCGTCGGATGCGAGGAAGACGACGCAACGCGCAATGTCCTCCGGCTCCCCGAGCCGGCCGACAGGTATCTGCGCGATGATGCTCTCACGCACCTTCTCCGGCACCGCCATCACCATGTCGGTGGCGGTGTAGCCGGGGCAGACCGCGTTCACGGTGATCCCCTTGAACGCGCCTTCCTGCGCCAGCGCCTTGGTGAAGCCGAGATCGCCGGCCTTGGCGGCGGAGTAGTTCGCCTGCCCCATCTGCCCCTTCTGGCCGTTGATCGACGAGATCATGATCACCCGGCCGAAGCTGCGGTCGCGCATGCCGTTCCAGACCTGATGGGTCATGTTGAAGGCGCCGCTCAGATTGGTGCCGATCACCGCGTCCCACTGCTCTCTGGTCATCTTGTGGAACATGCCGTCGCGGGTGATGCCGGCGTTGTTCACCAGAACCTCAACCGGGCCAAGCGCGGCTTCAACCTCGGCGACGCCCGCCTTGCAGGCGTCGTAATCGGCGACCGACCATTTGAAGGTCTTGATTCCGGTCTCGGCGTGGAACGCCTTGGCCGCATCGTCATTGCCCGCGTAATTCGCCGCAACGGAATATCCCGCCGCCGCCAGCTGCTTCGAAATGGCGGCGCCGATGCCGCGGGTTCCGCCAGTGACCAGTGCTACTCGTGCCATGCGCTCTCTCCTGGATGATCATAGCCGTTTGCAGTTTTCGCGGATCGCCCGCGAGCGAAAGTCGACTTCTATGCGCTCAGCCCCGCTCGACGCACATCGCGACGCCCATGCCGCCGCCGATGCAAAGCGTGGCGAGGCCCTTCTTCGCGTCGCGCCGCTTCATCTCGAAAAGCAGCGTGTTCAGGATCCGCGCGCCCGACGCGCCGATCGGGTGGCCGATGGCGATGGCGCCGCCGTTCACATTCACGATCTCCGGATCCCAGCCCATCTCCTTGTTCACTGCGCAAGCCTGCGCCGCGAAGGCCTCGTTCGCCTCGATGAGATCGAGATCGGCGGCCTTCCAGCCCGCCTTCTCCAGCGCCTTGCGCGACGCGTAGATCGGCCCCGCGCCCATGATCGACGGGTCGAGCCCGACCGTGGCGTAGGAGACGATCCGCGCCAGCGGCTCGATCCCGCGGCGCTCGGCTTCGGCGGCGCTCATCAGCACGGTCGCAGCCGCGCCGTCGTTCAGACCGGACGCGTTGCCGGCGGTTACCGAGCCGTCCTTGACGAAGGCCGGACGAAGCTTGCGCATCGTCTCGATATTGGCGCCGTGGCGGATGTACTCGTCATCCTCGACCACGATCTCGCCCTTGCGGGTCTTCACCGTGAACGGCGTGATCTCGTCCTTGAACCGGCCGGCCTTCTGGGCGGCCTCGGCCTTGTTCTGGCTGGCGACGGCGAATTCATCCTGCGTCTCGCGGCTGATCTGCCATTTCTGCGCGACATTCTCGGCGGTCTGGCCCATGTGATAGCCGTTGAACGCGTCCCAGAGGCCGTCCCTGATCATCGAGTCGATGAACTTCACATCGCCCATCTTCGCGCCCGCCCGCAGATGCGCGACATGCGGCGCGAGGCTCATGCTCTCCTGGCCGCCGGCGACCATGATATCGGCGTCGCCGAGCGCGATATGCTGCGCGCCGATGGCGACCGCCCGCAGGCCGGAGCCGCAGACCTGATTGATGCTCCACGCCGCGCTCTCGATCGGCAGGCCGGCGGCGACATGCGCCTGGCGGGCCGGGTTCTGCCCCTGCCCCGCGGTCAGCACCTGCCCGAGGATGGTTTCCGAGACTTCGGCGGCGGGAACCCCGGCGCGCTCAAGCGCCGCCTTGATGGCGACGGCGCCGAGTTCATGCGCCGGCGTATTCGCAAACGCGCCATTGAATGAGCCGACAGGTGTGCGTGCGGCGGAGGCGATAACGACATTGGTCATGGGCGGTCCCCTTGCTTTTCTGCGTTTTCGCGGCGACGCGACTCATCCCGCGCCTCCTGAATGTTGCATTGCAGCATATACAGGAGAGTCACGCCAAAAGAAAGTCCGCCAGCGGCTCCCAGAGCGCGGCGCGGGCGTTCCGCCCCACGATCATTCCGACGTGACCGGAATCCGGCCGGATCACCTGCGCGTCCGGCAACGCGGCGGCGATCGCCCCGGTCGCCGCCGGCGGGGTTATCCGGTCGCGCCGCGCCGCCGCGACCAGAGTCGGCGCGCGCACCGATTCCGCTCGGACCGGCGCGCCGCCGACGCGCCAGAGCCCGCGCGCCGGCGTATTCTCAAGATGCCAGTCGATCAGCGCATCCCGCGCCGCCGGACCGGACAGCGGCGGGCCGGCGTTCAGCCAATCCTCGATCAGCACGAACCGCCGGGCCTCGGGCCCGCTCTGGTCGAGCGCGGCGAACCGGCGGAATTTCCGCGCCGCGAGGCCCGGGTCGAGTTGCGCGAAAACCGCCTCGAGCACGATGACGGGAATCGCGCCGAAAGTCGCCGTCACCCTGTCCATCACACGCGCCAGCGCCGTGCGCTCGCCGCTGATCCCGAGCGATGCGAGCGCGCCCCGCATCGGCGTCATATGAGAAAAATCCCAAGGCGCGCCGATCAACGCGAGCCGCGTCACGTCGTCCTGGCGCGCCCCCGCCAGCGCGACCGCGAGCGCGCCGCCCATGCAATAGCCGACGAGCCCGAGCGGGCCTCCAGCCACGGCGCGGGCCGCGTCGAACGCCGGAGACAGCCGCTGCTCAACGTAATCCGCGAGGTTGAATCCCTGCTCCTCGACCCCCGGCGCGCCCCAGTCGAGAAGCAGGGGGCGCACGCCCCGCGCCGCCAGAAAGCGCATCAGCGAGAGATCGCCGTCCAGATCGAGAATATGATGCCGGTTGATCAGAGACGGCGCGACGACGACCGGCCGCCCGCCCGCCGGGCCGAAATCCAGAAGCCGCGCCGAGCCGCGCCGCCAGAGCGTGGGCGGGTCGGCCAGCGTGCGAAAAACCGGGCTCGCCTGATAAAGGCGGAGCCCCCGCGTCAGCGCCGCGAGCCGCGCCGCGCCCTCGCTCCGGAGCGCCAGCGCCATATCCATTCCCGGCGCCCTCGCGACCTCCGCCGCGAGGCGGCGCTCCGCCGGCGTCGGCCGCGTCGCCCACGGAAACCTCGGCGCGTCGGCGAGCGGCGCGAGCCGGGCGCCGGATTCGAAGACTTCCGCCGCCGAGAGCAGATGCAGGATCAGCGGCGCCGGCGAGCCAAGCCGGTCCGGCGGGCCGGCCGTCACGGCTCGTCCGCCCGCGCGGCGTCTTCCGCGCCGCCCGGGCCGCGCAGGGCGTGCTCCGAGACATGCCGCTCCCAGAGATCCAGAAACGCGGCCGCGCGGGCGCGAAGCGCGGCGGCCTGGCGCGCGCGCTCGTCGTCATGCGGTCTTGTGTCGCCTGTCATCGCAGCGGAGATTATCGACGCCCCGGCCACGCGTCCATCGCAGCCGGGCGCGGCGGCGCCGCGAATTCGCGGTTGCGGTGCGGCGCCGCCCCGGAATATGCTGAACTTTCCAGGGAGAGGGAGCGCTCAATGGCGGCGGGGAAAGACACGTCGGAAGACAGCGAGAGCGGGCGCGACCCGATCGTCATCAAGAAATACGCGAACCGGCGACTCTATAACACCGCCCGCAGCAGCTACGTCACGCTCGACCACCTCTCGACCATGGTGCGCGAGGGCCAGGACTTTGTCGTCACGGATGCGAAAACCGGCGACGACATCACCCGTTCGGTGCTGACGCAGATCATCTTTGAAGAGGAAACCAAGGGCGCGGCGATGCTGCCGACGAATTTTCTGCGGCGAATCATCAGCCTGTACGGCGACTCGCTGCAATCGGTGGTGCCCGAATATCTCGAAGCGTCGATGGAGACGTTCACCCGGAACCAGGAACAGATGCGCGAGCACGCCAAGCGGCTTTTTGGCGCCAATCCAGCGATCGAAAGCCTGGAGTCGATGACCCGTCGCAACATGGAGATGTTCAATCAGGCGATGCGGATGTTCTCGCCGTTCACGCAGGACGCCCGCGCCGCGGAGCGCGCGGCGTCCGAAACGCAATCGTCCGACGCGCCTTCAGACTCCGCGAGCGGCGAACTCGGCGCGCTGAAAGATCAACTGGCCCAGATGCAGGCGCAACTCGACAAGCTGTCCCGAAAGCCGTGACGCCCTCTCCGGGGAGTCTCGCTCACCCCGCGACTCCCCGATCCGCAGAGGCATCGCCGGACCAGACAAGCGACGGCTTGCCAAAGAAGAAGCCCTGAAAGCCGTCGACCCCGAGGGAGCGCAAGACCCGCGCCTCGGCCGCAGTCTCCACGAATTCGGCGATCACCATCATGTCGAACTGCCGCGCGATGGCGACGAGCGCGGAGACCAGCATCCGGTTGTCGGCGGATTTGTCGATGCCGCTGATGAATCCGCCGTCGATCTTGACCATGTCGAACCGGAAATCGCGAAGATGCCGGAACGAGGTCCGCCCGGCGCCGAAATCATCGATCGCGAGCGCGGCGCCATGCGCGCGGATCAGCGCGAACAGCCCCATCGCGGCTCCGGCGCGAGAGATCGCCGCTTCCTCCGTCACCTCGACAATCAGGCGCACCGCGCAATCGGGGGCGGCGGTCGCGAGCTCCGCGAACGCTTCGGGCCAGCGGCGGCGCGTGATCGCCGCGCCGGAGAGATTGACCGAAATCCGCAGGGACGGGTCCTTCTCAAGCTCGGCGAAAGCCAGGCGCAGAGTCGCGACATCCGCCTCTTCCGTCATGCCGAGCCGCTCCAGTTGCGGCATGAAATTCTTGGCCGGGATCGGCGCGCCATCCGGCCCGGACACTCGAATCAGCGCTTCGCGAAACATCAGCCGGCCGGTCGCGTCGGCGGAGACGACAGGCTGAAGCGCGATCGAGGCGCCGCCGGCGCGGATCATGTCGAGCGCGGCGCGCGCGCGGCCGAGCTCATCGCGCTCCGCCGCCGGATCCAGAATCGAAATTTCGATTTCCCCGCCCTCGCTCCGCGCGCGGTCGAAGGCCCCAAGCGCGGCTGCGATCAGCGTGTCGCCCGCGCCCGGCGCCAGCGATGCGGTCCACGCGACGCCAAGCCGCGGGTCGACCGAAGGTCCCGATTTCGCGGCCGCGACCGCATCCGCGAGGCCGCGCGCCATCTGATGCGCGACCTCAGGAGAGGCCGCGGCGGCCAAGACCGCCACTTTCGCGCCGGAGAGGCGCGAGACCAGCGCCCCGTCCGGCGCCGCCGCCAGAACGCGTTCGATCGCGCCCTCCAGCATCTGGTCGCCCGCGTCATGGCCGTAAATCCGGTTGACGCCGCCGAGCGCGCCGGCGCTGACCACGAAAAGCGCGACCGGCCCATCGCTCCTCTGGAGACGGCGCTCCAGGGCCTTGCGTCCTTGCGCCGCACGGATCGCGCCGCCGGCGCCAGGGCCGCCGCTGCGTTCCCCTCCTGAATCCATGACCAGCACCATGCCCATCTGCGAGCCCCCCACCGAACGGCTTTCGAATCACCCTTAAGGGTTCTACTAATGCTCTAACATTCCATTAGGAGGAATAGGTTAATGGGCGAAGTTCCGAAAGCCGGCGATGAAACCCGCTGCCCCTGGTGCGGATCGGACCCGCTTTACGTCGCCTATCATGACGAGGAATGGGGCGTTCCCGAACGCGGGAGCCGCGCGCTGTTCGAAAAACTCATACTGGACGGGTTTCAGGCCGGCCTGTCCTGGCTCACGATACTTAAGAAGCGTCCGGCTTTCCGCGCCGCCTTCGATGACTTCGATCCGGTCAGGATCGCCCGCTACGGCGAAGCCGATGTTCTCCGCCTTCTCGGGGATGCCGGGATCGTCCGCCATCGCGGCAAGATCGAGTCGGCCATCAGCGGCGCCCGCGCCTGGATCGAAATCGAGGCCTCAGGCGGGTTCGACACGTTCTTGTGGGATTTCACCGACGGCGCGCCGATCGTCAACACATTCCGGACGGCGGCCGACGTTCCGCCGGAGACGCCGCTCAGCCGCACGGTGTCAAAGGAGCTCAAGGCCAAGGGGTTCAAGTTCTGCGGCCCGACCATCGTCTATGCGTTCATGGAGGCCGTCGGCATGGTGAACGATCATCTCGTCGACTGCCCGCGCCACGCCGAGATCGCCCGAGCGGCCCACGCGTAGCCGCTGGGCCGGCGTCTTCGCGCGGCGGCCGGGGGGGGCCACAGCCCCGCCCGGCCTCAGCCGTCAGCGCCCTTCCCCGAACCGGTCCGCGACAAGCTCCTCCAGAGCCGCCATCAGCGCCTCCGCTTCCGCGCCGCTGGTCGTCACTTCGATCGCGACGCCATGCGCCGCGCCCAGCATGAGCAGCCCCATGATCGAATCGCCGGAGACCGACATGCCGGCGTGGCTGACGCGCGCGTCCGCGTCATGGCGCTCCACCGCCTCGACGAAGCGCGCCGCGGCGCGCGCGTGCAGGCCCTTTTCATTGCAGATCAGAAGTCGACGCGTCGCCACGGGACTCTCAGACCGCCTTGGTCTGGAGCATCCGGCCGGCGGCGTCGATATATTTGCGCCCGGCGTCGATCGCGGCGTCCACCGCCTCCTCCAGCGGGCGGGTCCGCGACTTCGCCAGCTTCACCAGCATCGGCAGATTGGCGCCATAGATCACCTCCACCCCGTCGCCGCTCATCGCGCCGATCGCCAGATTGCAGGGGGTGCCGCCGAACATGTCCGTCACGACGACGACTCCCGCGCCGTCATTCACCGACGCGACGGCGGCGTCTATCTCGGCCTGTTTCTCCGCGAGGTCGTCCTCCGGGTTCATCGACACGACGGTCGCCTTCTCCTGCGGGCCCACGACATGCTCCACCGCAGCCAGGAATTCACACCCAAGGCCCCCATGGGCCACGATCACCAGTCCGATCATTCCATCATCCGCTTTCAGTCGACTCGGAGCCGTTCCCGGGCACCTTGGGCCGGCCCGCCCGCCCACGCAATAGCCGGCCGATTTCGGCCTCCGGATCCTCCGGCCCGCCCGCCTTCAGCGCCAGAAGCAAAGCCGCCGGCGAAAGCGGCGACGGCCGGAGCAGGAGCGGCGCTCCCCGCCAGCGGCGCCGCGGCGGCAGGCGCTCCGTCTCCGGCCGTCCGAGGTCCATGACCAGCCGAACCGGCGCGGCGCCGGCGGTCGAAAGCCGCAAGAGACCGATCCCCCGCGCCTCGATCAGCCCGGTCGCGCCGTCGTCGACCGGCGCCGCGGTCAGGACGCCGTCCACCTCGGCCAGCCGGACCAGATCATCCGCGATCAGCGCCGCGCCGAGCGCGATGAGTTCGAGCGCGAGCGCGGATTTTCCCGCCCCGGCCGGGCCGAGAATCAGGAGCCCCCGGCCGTCCAGGGCGACGGCGCTGGCGTGAATCGCGGCGGCCGCCGTCATAGCGGCAGCTCGAACACGAACCGCGCGCCCGCCGGCGGCGCTTTCGGCGCGCCATAGGGGCGGATGTTCTCCGCCCAGATCGTCCCGCCATGCGCCTCGATGATCTGCCGGGAGATCGACAGGCCCAATCCGGAATGATCGCCGAAGGCTTCGTGATCCGGCCGCTCGGAATAGAACCGCTCGAAAATCGTCCTGAGGCTGGCGTCCGGCACGCCCGGCCCGTCATCCTCCACCGTCACCCTGACGCTCGCGGCGCGCCGCTCGGCGGAGATCCGGACCACCCCGCCCGGCGGTGCGAAGGAGAGCGAGTTTCCGATGAGATTCTGCAAAACCTGGCCAATCCGCCCCTCCAACCCCTTGACCGGCAACGCCTCCGCCATCTCCTCCACCTCGATCCGGGCCGAACGCGCCGCCGCGTCCGCCTCGTTCATCCCGGCGACCTCGCGGATCAGATCCGCGAGATCGAAGCTCTCCATCTCCTCGCGCGTCAATTCCGCATCCAGCCGAGAGGCGTTGGAGATGTCGGTGACGAGACGGTCGAGCCGCCGGACGTCGCTCTGGATCACGTCGAGAAGCCGGCTCTGCATTTCCGGGGTTTTGGCGATTCGAAGCGTCTCGACGGCGGAGCGAAGCGATGTGAGCGGATTCTTGAACTCGTGCGCGACATCGGCGGCGAAGCTCTCGATCGCGTCGATCCGATCATAGAGCGCTTCGGTCATCCGCCGGAGCGCGGAGGAAAGATAGCCGATCTCATCGGTCCGCGCCGTCAGATCGGGGAAGCGGATTCGCTGCGGATTGATCGGCCGCGCATCCTGCGCGCCGCCCGCCTCCGCCGCCGCGGCGAGCCGGCGGATCGGTTTCGCTATCGTGTTCGCCAAAAGAACCGACAACGCCAGAGAGATCAGGAGCGCGACGACGAACACCTGAAGGATCGCCATCCTCTCCGCGCGCACGATATCGTCGATGTCGCCGCCTTCGGTCGAGAGCACGAGAACGCCGAGCACAGCCTTGAACCGCTGGATCGGCACCGTGACGGAGACGATCAGTTCATCCTCGGAATTGACCCGCTCCCATCGGGCGACGCCGCCGCGCAGCGCGGTGAACACCTCCTCCTCCTGCGCCAGGCCTTCGAGGGCCGTCTCCTTGTAGAGCGGCGGCGAGCCGCCGAAGAACCGCACCACGCGCCGATAAACCCGCTCGACGATCGAGAGCGGATCCTCCCACGCGGTCTGCCCCGGCGGCGGCAGGGCGTGCGTCTCGATCTGGCCGGCGCCGCGCAGCAGGTTGTGCGTATCCCCCGAGAGGCGCCCCGCGCGGTCGTAGATCTGCGCGCGCACCCCGGTCGGCTCGACCAGTCGCTTCAACACCACATTGGCGCGGACGGGATCGAACCTCGTCCCGGACGGGCCGACCCCCGCCGCCTCCGCGATCGCAACCGCGATGATCCGCCCCTGCGTCTCCAGGCTCTGCGTCCGCTGATCGATCAACCCGGAGCGGAACTGGTTCAGGTAGAGAACCCCCACCACCAGCAATCCGAGCCCGATGAGATTGAAGGCGACGATGCGCCTGCTCAACGAGTTGGTGGGAGAAATGCCGCCGCGGCGCGCCCGGCTCCGGGTCCGCCGCAGCCGGAGCCGGGCCGCATCGCGGCTCCGGCGTTGATCCTTGCTCACAAGCCCCAGCCGGGCGCGCAAGGAGAAGAGCGCGGCCCCGACGCCGGCGAAAGGGCGGCGCGCCCGCCGTTTCGTCGGCCTGCGCTTCGCGCTCCGCCTCATCTCCAGCCGATCACACCTCCTTGTAGCGATACCCGACGCCGTACAGCGTCTCGATCGAAGAGAAACCGTCATCAACCTTCCGGAACTTCTTCCGAACGCGCTTGATGTGGCTGTCGATCGTGCGATCGTCGACATAGACCTGATCGTCATAGGCCGCGTCCATCAGCTGGTCCCGGCTTTTCACGAAACCGGGCCGCTGCGCGAGCGCATGAAGAATGAGGAACTCCGTCACCGTCAGAACCACCGGCTTCCCGTCCCAGGCGCAGGCGTGGCGCAACGGGTCCATCACCAGGCGCCCGCGGGTCAGCACCTTGTCGGCCTCGGCCCGCTCGGCGCCGTCGTCCTGCGCCTCGCGGCGGCGAAGCACCGCGCGGATTCTTTCGATCAGCAGGCGCTGCGAGAACGGCTTTCGCACATAATCGTCGGCGCCCATCCGCAGCCCGAGCACTTCGTCGATCTCCTCGTCCTTCGATGTGAGAAAGATCACAGGCAAGTCCGTGCTCTGACGGAGGCGGCGCAGGAGATCCATCCCATCCATCCGGGGCATCTTGATGTCCAGCACCGCGAGATCCGGCTCGGCCTTCGTCATCTCGGCCAGCGCGGTCGCGCCATCGGTGTAGGCGCGGACCTCATAGCCTTCATTCTCCAGCGCCATCTGCACGGAGGTCAGGATATTCCGGTCATCGTCGACCAGCGCGATCGTCGGCATTTTAACGGGCTCCCAGGCTACCGCATATCCTTTGTCTACAAGCGGATCGTCGGCGCCGCAACGTGCGCGCGCGCGGCGCTCGCTTCCGCGCTGCGCCAATCTGGCCCAGTTTTCCGGGCTTCACGCCCCGCGGCGCCGTGCTATAGCGCCTATACCTTCGGGTGGTTTCGCGAATCACCGATCTGCGCGCGGCCAGCGCCTCTGGCGCCCGGGGCTCGGTCAGACGCAGCATATGCGTCGCGAATCATGAGAGTGAAGATCAGCACGGCGGCCCGGAGCCGTCATTGCGCAAAATGGAGAGTCCCTCGATGGAGACTGGCCCGACCATCAGCGACGTTCGCACCGGCGTGTGGAACCCTGACATCCCGCTGGAGGCGCTTGGCGCCGAGGAGTTCAGCGCGGTCCACTACAACCTGCTCGAAGCGAGCCTGGTCGAAGCCGCCATCCGGCGCGGCGAAGGCGCGCTTGGCAATGGCGGCGCCCTCCTCACCAACACCGGCAAACACACCGGCCGCTCGCCGAAGGACAAGTTCGTCGTCGACGAGCCGAGCGTGAAGGACACGATCTGGTGGGAGAACAACCCTCCAATCGCCCCCGACGCGTTCGAGCGGCTGAAGGCCGACATGTTCGAGCACATGAAGGGCCGCGAGTATTTCGTTCAAGATCTTTACGGCGGCGCCGACCCGGCCTACCGGCTGAATGTGCGCATGGTGACCGAACTCGCCTGGCACGCGCTTTTCATCCGCCATCTTCTCCGTCGCCCCGAGCGGGCGGAACTGGAGAACTTCGTTCCAGGCTTCACCGTCGTGAACTGCCCCGACTTCCTCGCCGACCCGGCGAAGCACGGCTGCCGTTCGGAGACGATTATCGCAACCAGCTTCGAGCAGAAGCTGATCCTGATCGGCGGCACGTCCTACGCCGGCGAGAACAAGAAGTCCGTCTTCTCGGTGCTGAACTACCTGCTGCCTGAAAAGAACGTGATGCCGATGCATTGCTCGGCCAACCACGCGCCCGACGACCCCGATGACGCGGCGATCTTCTTCGGCCTCTCCGGCACCGGCAAGACCACGCTCTCCGCGGACCCCGCGCGGGTGCTGATCGGCGACGACGAGCATGGCTGGGCCGAAACCGGCACCTTCAACTTCGAGGGCGGCTGTTACGCCAAGACCATCTCGCTCGACCCCGAAGCCGAGCCCGAAATCTATGCGACCACATCGAAATTCGCGTCCGTGATCGAGAACATGGTCTACGATCCTTACACCAAGGAGCTGGATTTCGAGGATGACAGCTACACGCCGAACATGCGGTGCGCCTATCCGCTCAGCTACATCTCCAACGCCTCGGAGACGGCGCGAGGCGGCGTGCCGCGCAATGTCGTCCTGCTGACCTGCGACGCGTTCGGCATCCTGCCGCCGATCGCGCGGCTGACGCCGGCTCAGGCGATGTATCACTTTCTCTCAGGCTTCACCTCCAAGGTCGCGGGCACCGAAAAGGGCGTGACGGAGCCGCAGCCGACCTTCTCCACCTGTTTCGGGGCGCCGTTCATGCCGCGCCGGCCGGAGGTTTACGGCGCGCTGCTCCGCGACAAGATCGCCACGCACGGCTCGACCTGCTGGCTGGTCAACACCGGCTGGACCGGCGGCGCGTACGGCGACGGCTCGCGGATGCCGATCAGCGCGACGCGGACGCTTCTGAGCGCCGCGCTCGACGGCTCGCTGAACGATGTGGAGTTCCGCACCGATCGCCAGTTCGGCTTCGCGGTGCCGGTCTCCGTTCCCGGGGTTCCGGACCTCATCCTCGATCCGCGCCGCACCTGGAGCGACCCGGAACGTTACGATGCGGAGGCGCGCAAGCTGGTGGCGATGTTCATCAAGAATTTCGCCCAGTACGAAGCCCACGTCGACGGCGACGTGCGGGCCGCCGCGCCGAAAGCCGCCTGATTTGAGCCGCGGCGGCGGCGCCCCGGCGCCGAAGACCGGGACGTGAGCTTCGCGGTCGCCGCCGGGGACCGTCTGACCGCCGACGCGGCGGCGGAGGTCCTTCGGGCCGGCGGCAATGCGGTCGATGCGGCGATCGCCGGCGCGTTGACCGCTTGCGTCGCGGAGCCGGCGCTTGCGTCGCTTCTCGGCGGCGGCTTCCTGATGATCCGCGAGCCGTCCGGCCGTGTCGGGGTTCTCGATTTCTTCACTCAGACGCCCCGCCGCAAGGCGCGCCCGGGCGACGCGGACCTTCGCGCCGTCGAATACGGCGACGCCGGGCGCGCCGTCCATATCGGCGCGGGCTCGATCGCGACCCCGGGGGTGCCGAGGGGGCTCAGCCTCGCGCATGAGCGGCTCGGTCTCACGCCGTTCAGGGAGTTGGCGGCGCCGGCGGCGGAGCTCGCGAGCCAGGGCGCGCCTCTCGCGCCGTATCAGGCCGATGCGCTGGCGCGCATCGCCGCCATCGTGAAGGCGGACCCCGCCGCGCTTTCGATTTTCGGCGATGGCGCGGAGCCGCTGAAGGCCGGCGCCCTCTATCGCAACCCCGCGCTCGCCGATGTGATCGAGACCTACGCCCGCGAAGGCGACCGGTTCTGCCATGAGGGCGAGGTCGCCGCCGCGCTCATCTCGCTCAACGGCGGGCATCTCTCGGCGCTGGATCTGCGCCGCTATCAGGCCGTCTGGCGCGCGCCGATGGAGGAGCGGCGAGGCGGCGCGCGCCTTTTCCTCAACCCGCCCCCGGCGCTTGGCGGCGCGCTCATCGCGCTCGCGCTTCGGCTGATCGACCATGACGCCGGGCCCGCCGATCTCGCCCGCGCTTTCGCCGCCGCCGCCCGCGCGCGGCAGGAGACCGGGATCGACGACGACCCGGCGGCGGGCGCGCTTCATCTTCTCGCCCCCGATCTGGTGACGCGCTATCGCCGCGAATTGGCCGGACGAAAGACCGCGATCACCGGAACCACGCATATCTCCGTCATCGACCGGCGCGGCATGGGCGCGGCGCTGACGCTGTCCAACGGGGCGGGCTGCGGCCTGATCGCGCCCGGAACCGGGATCATGCCGAACAATATGCTCGGCGAAGAGCATCCGACCGGCGAGGACCCGACCGAATGGACGCCCGATACGCGGCTCTCGT
Organism: Paludibacillus litoralis; assembly: GCF_037646705.1. Classification (NCBI taxonomy): domain Bacteria; kingdom Pseudomonadati; phylum Pseudomonadota; class Alphaproteobacteria; order Rhodobacterales; family Paracoccaceae; genus Paludibacillus; species Paludibacillus litoralis. Next base: position 34,459 of record NZ_JBBHER010000011.1, on the reverse strand, counting down.
CGATGATGACGCCCATGGCGCTGGACTGGCCGAACGGCGCCTTCGCCATGCTCGGGGCCGGCGGTTCGGGTCGGATCCGCACCGCGCTCGCTCAGGTCGCCGCGCATCTGCTGGACCGCGGGATGCGCCTCGAAGAGGCGATCGCCGCGCCCCGACTCCATGCCGAGGCATGGCCGGAGGCCGAGTTCGAGGACGGATTCCGGGACGATGAGCGCGCCCTTCTCATCGCCGCGTTCCCCGAGGCGCGGGCCTGGCCGGCGCCATCGGCGGCCTTCGGCGGCGTGCACGCCGCCGCCCGCGGCGCGAGAGGCGCCGTCGAGGCGTGCGGCGACCCAAGGCGCGGCGGCGCGGTCGTGACGGGATGAAGCGAGAGGTAAGAATCTGACCTACAGGAAGCCCGTTAAGTTCGTTAATTGCGCGCGCGTTGACGGGATCCCGCAGCCACGGTAGGTCACTCGCACCTGCAAGAACAACGATTCCGCGCTGCGGCGTCGGCGCCCGTGAAAGGATCGACCAGATGGCCCACCCTGCATCCGCCGCGGAATCCGCGTCCCCTCCCGATTTCAGGCGCCTGCTGACGGAGGCGCTGCCCGCCGTCGAGGCCGTGCTGGCCGCCGGCCGCGAAAGCCTTCGCGCGCGGGTCGCGGCCGGCGCCAGAATCTCCAACGCCGTGCTCGAGACCGAGCAGCACGCCGCTCACTGCCTCGCCTGGATCGCGACCTATGTGGAATGCCTCCGCCAGCTTCGCGATTGGGCCGAGCGGCTGGAGGAGGCCGGCGCTTTCGGCGAGATGGAGCGGGTGATCCTCGGGATCGGCGCCGGCGAGTATCTCGCCCAGCTCCGCGGCGGCCTGCCGATGAGCCAGGGGGAGATCGCGCGGCTGTGCGATATCGGCGCGGACGCGGCCATGCTCTCGACCGCCGCCATCGATCGATTGATCGAGACCGGCTCCACCGACGCCGCCCGCCGCCGCCTCGTCGAACTGATGATCGAGCGCCGGGGCGCCGCGACCTTCGGCGCCACCGGCCTCGACGAGGAATTCGAGATGGTGCGCGACCAGTTCCGCCGTTTCGCCGACGAAAAAGTGATCCCCCACGCCCATGGCTGGCATCTCCGCGATGAGTTGATCCCGATCGAGATCATCGAGGAGATGGCGGCGCTCGGCGTTTTCGGCCTGACGATCCCGGAGGAGTTCGGCGGCGCCGGCATGGGCAAGACGGCGATGTGCGTCGTCTCGGAGGAGCTCAGCCGCGGCTATATCGGCGTCGGCTCGCTCGGCACCCGTTCCGAGATCGCGGCGGAATTGATCCTGAACGGCGGGAGCGAGGCGCAAAGAGAAAAATGGCTGCCGAAGATCGCGAGCGGGGAGATTCTGCCGACCGCCGTCTTCACCGAGCCGAACACCGGCTCCGACCTCGGCGCCCTTCGCACCCGCGCGGTGAAGGACGGGGCGGATTATCTCGTCACCGGCGCCAAGACCTGGATCACCCACGCCGCCCGCGCCGACGTGATGACGCTGCTCGCGCGCACGGATGGCGATTCGAACGATTATCGCGGCCTCTCCATGTTTCTCGCCGAGAAGCCGCGCGGGACGGACGAAGCCCCCTTCCCCGCCGAGGGCATGAGCGGCGGCGAGATCGGCGTTCTCGGCTATCGGGGCATGAAGGAATACGAGATCGGCTTCGACGGCTTCCGGGTGAAGGGTGAAAACCTGCTCGGCGGCGAAGAGGGCCTCGGCTTCAAGCATCTGATGAAGACTTTCGAGAGCGCCCGGATTCAAACCGCGGCGCGCGCGGTCGGCGTCGCGCAGGCGGCGATGGAGATCGCGCTCGGGTACGCCGAAGAGCGCAAGCAATTCGGCAAGCCGCTCTCCGCCTTCCCGCGCGTCTACGGCAAGCTGGCGATGATGGCGGTCGAGATCATGATCGCCCGGCAGATCACCTATTTTTCCGCGCGCGAGAAGGACGCGGACCGACGCTGCGACCTGGAGGCGGGCATGGCGAAACTTCTCGCCGCCCGCGTCGCGTGGTCGAACGCCGACAACGGCCTGCAGATTCATGGCGGGAACGGCTTCGCGCTCGAATATCCGATCTCGCGAATCCTCTGCGACGCGCGAATCCTCAACATCTTCGAGGGCGCGGCGGAGATTCAGGCGCAGGTCATCGCGCGCCGGCTGCTCGAAGGAAATTAGCGGACGGGCCGGCGCGCCGCTCGGGACGCATCGGCCCGCGCCATCGGCTCAGCGCACGCGCATGCCCGCCGCTTCGTCCCAATGCAGCGGCGTGTCGAATTTGGGCAGCGGCGCGTCCGCGTCCGAGATCGTCACCCCATGCGGCCAGTCCGGCGGGCAGATGGCGACGTAGCGCGCATATCCTCCCGCGCCGCCCTTGAACTTCGGATAGCCGATCGAAACCAGGCATCCGGTCGGCGGCACCTGGTCGAGATTCGCGACGCCCTCGGCCTGAGCGTACCCGTTATGCATGAGCCAATATTCGCCTTCGAGGGTCGGCGTCGCGTCGGTGTCGAGCGGCTCATGGCCGTGAAAGAGGATATGCCGCTCCAGATGAAGGAATTTCAGCGCATCGAGGCCGACCCCGGGAAACGGCGCGCGCGCGGCGAAATCCTTGTCCGGCCAGCCTTTCGACCAATCCGAGCGCACGAACACCACCGAGCCTTCCGGGATCGTCCCATGTTCGGCCTCGAACCTCTCGATGTCCGAGACCTGCAGCGCGTAGCCGAAATCTTCGGCCACCTGCTCCTGCATCGGGATGACCACCAGCGGGCGAAGCGTATAGGTCGCCGGCAGCTCGTCGATCGCCGGGTACTCGGCCGCCCAATGCGCCGGCGGATCGAGCTGAGTGCCGAGCTGGTCCGTCTTCAACAGATAGCTGGTCGCGATGAAACCGTGCTCCTCATAGGTGAAGACATCCCCCTTCTTGGCGTATCCTTCCAGATCCGCGCCCGCTTTCGCGGGAAAGAACTCGGCGTCCCCGAACCCGGGCCAGACCGGAATCGCCGGAGTGATGACATGGGTCAGATCAATATATTTCGCATCCTTGAAAACATCGTCATAGGCGTCCCAAAGCCCCGCGCCCTGGGCCGCCCCCGCGCATGCGAGCGCCAACGCGCCGCTCAGGAGTGCTGAATATTTCATCGCCTGGTCTCCTTTAGTTCATCTGACCCGCCCAATACCGGGATGGTTCGCAGATGAAAAAAATAGGAGGGTGATTCGTCCGCGTCCATCACAAGATGACGGCGAGTATCAAAGAGATGAAAAAAGACCGGCGCCCGGCCTCATTCGCCGTCGAAGGCGCAAAGCGCGTGAACGTCCAGCCCCAGGTCCGTCAACCGCTTCCGCCCACCGAGATCCGGCAGGTCGATGACGAAGGCGCAGCCGACGATGGCGCCGCCCAGCCGCCCGATCAGCTTCGCCCCCGCTTCCGCGGTGCCGCCTGTCGCGAGAAGATCGTCCACCATGAGCACCTGCTCGCCGGGCTGGATGGCGTCGTCGTGGATCTCCATCACCGCCTCGCCATATTCGAGCGTGTACGTCTCGGCGATCACCCGCCGGGGGAGCTTTCCCGTCTTGCGAATCGGCGTGAACCCCACCGAGAGCGCGTGCGCCACCGCCCCGCCCAGAATGAACCCCCGCGCCTCCAGCCCGACCACCCGGTCGATCCGCCGCCCGACATAGGGATGAACCAGCAGATCGACCGCCATCCGGAAGCCGCGCGCGTCTCCCATCAGCGTGGTGACGTCACGAAAGAGGATCCCCTCTCGCGGAAAGTCGGGGATCGTCTTGATATAATCCTTGATGGTTTTCACCGCGCCGCCCCTCATGATCCGGCCCGCGGGGAGCCGTCGGCCCTCGTTTTCCCTGACCCAGCCTCGCGCCGGTCAGAAATCGGAGAGAATGCCCTTGCTCTCCCAATCGCCGTAGCGGGTCGGCTCCAGCCCGTCGCGCCCGCCAAGCTCGGTTGGAAGCTCCGGGCGCGGCTCGGCGCGGCGCGCCTCCGCCTCCCTCAGCGCGCGCGCGGCCGCTTCAGCGATACGCTTCTCCATCATGCCTTTATCCTCAGCTGCTTCGGACATATATGCCTCCTCGAACGTCGCACCGGGATATACCGATGAACTACGCAAAAACAGCCCTGCTGCTCGCGGCGATGACCGGGCTCTTCCTCGCGGTCGGCTATCTGCTCGGCGGCGCGGGCGGCGCCATGATCGCTTTCCTCATCGCGATGGGGATGAACGGCTGGGCCTGGTGGAATTCCGACAAGATGGCCCTCAGGGCCCATCAGGCCGAACCAGTGACGCGCGCCGGCGCGCCGGAGCTTTACAACATGGTCGCGCGGCTCGCGCAGAACGCCGGTCTGCCGACCCCGGCGATCTATATCATCCATTCCGACCAGCCGAACGCCTTCGCGACCGGCCGGAACCCCGAGAACGCCGCGGTCGCCATGACGACCGGGCTGATCAGGCGGCTGACGGAGCCGGAGCTCGCCGGCGTCATGGCGCACGAGCTCGCGCATATCCGCAATCGCGACACGCTGATCATGACCATCGCCGCGACCATCGCCGGCGCCATCGGCTTTCTCGCCCAGTTCGCGCTTTTCTTTCGCAACGAGCGCGGCGCCGGCGGGATTGTCGGCGCGCTCCTCGTGATGATCTTCGCGCCGCTCGCCGCAAGCGTGGTGCAGATGGCGATCTCGCGGACCCGCGAATACGCCGCGGACCGGGCCGGCGCGGAGATCAGCGGCGATCCGCTGGCGCTCGCCTCCGCGCTCGCGAAGATTTCCGGCCTCGCCGGGCGCATCGAGATGCCGAGCGCGGAGCGCCACCCCTCGACCGCGCATCTCTTCATCATGAATCCCTTGTCCGGCCGGGGCGCCGACCGGCTCTTCTCCTCTCACCCCAGCCCCGAGAATCGCATCGCCGCGCTTGAGGAAATGGCCGGCGGGCGCCGCGCCTCCGCCCCTCGCGGGCCGTGGGGGTGAGCGCGCTCAAGGCTCGCGGCGGAGCTCTCACGCTGATCGACGCGACCATCGGCTCCGGCGCGGCGCTGGACGAGGCCGCGCTCCCCTCCGGGCTCGCGGCGGCGGAACGGGCGCGCGCGCTCACTCTGGCGCGCGCGACGCTCCGCCATCTCGGCGCGACCGACGCGATCCTCGCTCACTTCATGAAACGCCCGGCCGCGCGGCCTGCGCAAATGATTCTCCGGCTCGGCGCCACCGAGATCCTGGCGCTGGACGAGGCCGCGCACGGCGTGGTCGATTCCGCCGTCAGGCTGGCCAAATCGGAGAAGAAGACCGCGCCGCTCGCGGGGCTGATCAACGCCGTTCTCCGCCGGGTGGCCGAGGAAGGGCCGGCGGTCTGGACCGCGCTCGACCGGCCCCGGCTTTCGACGCCGGACTGGCTCTGGCGGGCGCTTCGCGCGGATTGGGGAAAGACGGGCGCCGCGGCGATCGCGGCGGCGCATCTCGCGCCGGCCCCGCTCGATCTCACGCCGAAGGACGGCGACGCCGCCGCGCTCGCCGCACGCCTCGGCGGCGCGGCGACGCCGAGCGGATCGGTCAGGCTCAGGCGGCCGGGCCGGCTCACCGAACTTCCCGGCTACGCCGAAGGGGACTGGTGGGCGCAGGACGCCGCCGCCGCCATTCCCGCCCGGCTCGCCGGCCCCGGCGCCGGCCGGCGCGCGCTCGATCTCTGCGCGGCGCCCGGCGGCAAGACCATGCAGCTCGCGGCGGCGGGCTGGGCGGTCACCGCGCTCGACAGCTCCGCCCCGCGCATGAAGCGGCTCGCCGAGAATCTCGCCCGCACCGGCCTCGCCGCGGAGATCATCGTCGCGGACGCGCTTGACTGGGCCGCCGCGCCCTTCGATCTCGTCCTTCTCGACGCGCCCTGCACCGCCACCGGCACGATCCGCCGGCACCCGGAACTTCCGTATATCCGAAGCGGAGGCGAGGTCGGCGCCGTCGCCGCGCTCCAGAAGCGGCTGCTCGACGCCGCCTGGCGCCTGACCGCGCCGCGCGGGACGCTGATCTACGCGACATGCTCGCTCTTTCACGCCGAAGGCGAAGCGCAGACAAACGCCTTTCTGAAAGCCCGGCCGGACGCCAGCCGCGCGCCGATCGGCGCCGAGGAGATCGGCGACGCCGCGCTCCTGACCCGCGCCGGCGACTTTCGCGCCCGCCCCGATCATTGGCCGGAGCTCGGCGGGCTCGACGGGTTCTACGCCTCCCGCCTCGTCCGCGCCGCGTGACACGAGCCGCGCCGGAGCGTAGGCTGAAGCGAGAGCCGGGAACACGGTCGTCGAGCGGACCCATGACCAAACAGCAAACGAGCGCCGCGCCCGCGCCGCGCAGAGGCGCCGGCGACCGCCTCCACGCCTGGATCGCGCGTTTCGGGCTGACGCCGAAAGAGATCCGCGTCGTCCCGGAGCCGCTCTGGACCGGCGATGGCGCGGCCGCGCGGCGCCTCGTCGCCGGAACGCTCCGCTTTCAGGGCTCTCTCGTCGAAGCGCCGGGCGCGAGCCCATGGGCGCAGGCCGCCCCGACCCCGGGCTGGGCGGCGGCGCTCCACGGCTTCGACTGGCTCGACGACGCCGCGGCGGCGCCCGACGCGGAGACCCGCGCCCGCCTCGTCGGCTGGCTTTTCGAATGGATCCGGCTTTACGGCGACGGCGGCCCAGGCTGGCGCCCGGGCCTCGCCGGTCGGCGCCTGACGCATTGGCTCTGTCACGCGCCGATGATTTTCGACGCCGCCGGGCCGGGGGAGAGCCGCGCGTTTCTCCGCTCCATCGGCCGGCAGGCGCGCTTTCTCAGGCGGCGCTGGCGGCGCGCGCCGGCGGGGCTGGAGCGGTTTCATGCGGCCGCAGGCCTCGCCCACGCCGGCCTCGCGCTCGGGCGGGCGGGCATGCTGGCGGACGGCGTCGCCGCGCTCGGGCGCGAATCGCAGCTCAGGGTCGGCGGCGACGGCGGCCTCCCCTCCCGCTGCCCCGAGGAGGTGATGGAGGCGCTCGCCGTCCTCTCCTGGGCCGCGCGCAGCCTCGAGAGCGCGGGGATCGCCCCTGCGCCCGCGCATCTCGACGCGCTGGAGCGGCTGGCCACCGCGGTGCGGGCGCTTCGCTTCGGCGACGGCGCCCTCGCGCGGTTTCATGGCGGCGGCGGGGGAGACCCGGAGCGGATCGACCGCGCGCTCGCCGCGTCGGGCGTGCGGGCGGGCGCGCAGATTCGGGAGACGATGGGGTTTCACCGGATCGCCAGCGGCCGCACCGCGGTCATCTTCGACGCCGGCGAGGAGCGCCGCGCCGACGGCGACCGGCGCGCCAGTCTGTTCTGCGTCGAGGCCGCCGTCGGCCGGTGGCCGCTGATCGTGAATTGCGGCCCCGGCGCGCGCTTCGGCGAGGAATGGCTGCGCGCCGCCCGATCCCCCGCGGCGCATAGCGGCCTCAGCGTGGACGCCGCGTCGAGCGCCCGACAGGCCGACGCCGACCTCGCGCCCGGCGCGCCCGGCCATGTCAACGCCGTGCGGCAGGAGGATGAAACCGGACTCTGGCTGATCGCGGAGCATGACGGCTGGCTGCGGAGCCACGGCCTGATTCATCAGCGCCGGTTCTTCCTCTCAGCCGATGGCGGCGACCTTCGCGGCGAGGATCGACTCAGCGCCTCCGGCCCTGGCCCTCGCGCCGCCTTCGACGCCGCCGCGCGGCGCCGCGACCCCGCGCGGATCTCGTTCACCATCCGCTTCCATCTGCATCCGAGCGTCGGCGCCGAGTTTTTCCTCGCCGGATCCGCGCTCCGGCTCCACCTCCCCGCGCGGGACGGCGCCAATGACGGCGAGACCTGGATCATGCGGCAATCGGGCGGCGACCTCGCGCTCGAGGAAAGCGTCTATCTCGACGAACGCCGCGCCGCGCCGCGCGCGACAAAACAGATCGTGGTCAGAGCGCGGACGAAGGATTACAGCGGCGTGGCGAAGTGGACATTCCGCCGGGCCGAGACCGCGCGGCCGTGTTGATCGACAAGCCTGAACCGAAAGGACGCCAGCTCCGATGCCAGAGAACCGAACGCCGATCCGGCGCGCCCTGATTTCCGTTTCCGACAAATCCGGGCTGACCGAACTCGCAACCGCGCTGGCCGGACGCGGCGTCGAGCTGATCTCGACCGGAGGCACCGCGCGCGCGCTGCGCGAGGCCGGGCTCAAGGTCCGCGACGTCGCCGAACTCACCGGCTTTCCCGAAATGATGGACGGGCGCGTCAAGACGCTCCACCCGATGGTGCATGGCGCGCTCCTCGCACGCAGGGACGACCCCGCGCATCAGGCGGCGATGACCGAGCATGGCGTTCAGCCGATCGACCTCCTGATCGTCAACCTCTACCCGTTCGAGGCGACCGTCGCCGCGGGCGCCTCCTACGACGCCTGCGTCGAGAATATCGACATCGGCGGCCCGGCCATGATCCGGGCGGCCGCCAAGAACCATGCGCATGTCACCGTCGTCGTCGACGCGGAGGATTACGCGCCGCTCCTCGAGGAGATCGCCGCCGGAGGCCCGTCGGAAGAGTTCCGCCGGCGCATGGCCGCGGCCGCCTACGCCCGCACCGGGGCCTATGACGCCGCGGTCTCCTCCTGGATGGCGGCCGAGGCCGGCGACGCCGCGCCGCGGCGGCGGGTCTTCGCCGGAGCGCTGAAGCAGACGATGCGTTATGGCGAGAATCCGCACCAGGCGGCGGCGTTCTATATCGGCGGCGCCCCCCGCCCCGGCGTCGCCACCGCGACGCAGCATCAGGGCAAGGCGCTCAGCTACAACAACATCAACGACACCGACGCCGCCTATGAGCTGGTGGCCGAATTCGCGCCCGCGGACGGGCCCGCCTGCGCGATCATCAAACACGCCAACCCTTGCGGCGTCGCATTCGGGGCGACGCTGGCGGAGGCCTACTCCCGCGCCTTCGATTGCGACCGGACCTCGGCTTTCGGCGGCGTGATCGCGCTGAACGGCCTCCTCGATGGCGAAACCGCCGAGCGGATCGCCGCGATCTTCACCGAGGTCGTGATCGCCCCCGACGCGACCGACGAAGCGAAGAACATTTTCGCGGCGAAGAAGAATCTTCGCCTGCTGACCGCCGGCGCCCTGCCGGACCCGGCGGCGTCCGGCCTCACCTTTCGCCAGGTCGCAGGCGGATTTCTCGCGCAGGACCGCGACAATGGCGTCGTCGCCGCCGCCGATCTGAAGGTCGTGACGAAACGCGCCCCGAGCGAAGCCGAGATCGCCGATCTCCTGTTCGCCAGGGCGGTCGCCAAACATGTGAAATCCAACGCCATCGTCTACGCGAAAGACGGCGCGACGGTCGGCGTCGGCGCCGGGCAGATGAGCCGGGTCGATTCCACCCGCATCGCCGCGCGAAAGGCGGAGGACATGGCCACGGCGCTCGGCCTCGACGCCAGCCCCGCAGCAGGCGCCGTCGTCGCGTCCGACGCCTTCTTCCCGTTCGCGGACGGGCTGATCACGGCGGCGGAAGCCGGCGCCACCGCGGTGATCCAGCCCGGCGGCTCCATCCGGGATGAGGAGGTGATCGCGGCGGCGGACGAGCGCGGCCTCGCGATGGTCTTCACCGGGATGCGTCACTTCCGGCACTGAGAACTGCGGCGGGCGGAGGGCGCGCCTTCGCCCGCCGCCCGTCGCATCCTCGATGGGCGCGTTGGCGCAAAAGAGAATCGGCGCCGGAAAATGGGCGCGTCGCCCGACCCTTTCCTTGACGATCCCTCCCTCATCACCCTCGCCCGCTCGCGCGACGGGAAAGAGGAATGGCGACCGCCGCCAGATGCGCTCCCGACGCGCAGGCTCGCCCCCCGCGGCCCCGCTCATCGCCACCCTGACGGCGCGGGGCGCCATCGGTCGTCTCATCGCGATGCGGCCCGTGGCCGGGATCCTGCTTTGGCGACCGAAGCGCGGCGCCTCCATCGATGGCGAACGGCGCGCACCGTTGAGCGCCCGCCGTCGGGCGTGTGCTCAACCACATCGTTCAAGGGCGGGATCTGGCTCCGCCGCATCGCGGCGAACCCGTATTTCGACGAGGAACCATTCAACGCGGCTCCGACCGCCGAGACCGCCGGGCTCTCCGGCTGAAATTCGCGCAAAGGTTATCTCCGCCGCGCTCCGACGCCGGACGAAAAAGCCCCGCTCCAGGGGAGCGGGGCCTTTTCGACGTCCGATTCTTTCAGGCGAAAATCAATGCAGCTTGGCGCCCACATTCGCGATCGATTTGTCGATCAGGTCCGCGCTCGCCTTCTCCGTCATGTTCCTGGCGATCACATCGCGCGCCGCCGCGACGGCGACGACCACGGCCCGGTCGCGAACCTCTTTCATCGCCGACGCTTCGGCCGAAGCGATCTGCTCCTCCGCCGATTTCAGGCGGCGGACGATCGAGGCTTCGAGATCGATCTTGCCTTGCTCCGCGGCGCGGGTCGCCTCGGCGCGGGCGCGATCGACGATCTCCTTCGCCATCTCCTCCACTTCCTTGTGCTTGCGCTCATAGGACGCGAGGATGGTCTGCGCCTCTTCACGCAAGCGCCGCGCGTCCTCGAGCTCCGTCCGGATCCGCTCGGCGCGCGAATCGAGCAGCGCGGCGATCTTTTGCGGAGCCTTGAAGTAGACCAGCACGGCGATGAACAGAACCGTCGCCAGCGCGACGACGAGGTTCGCGTCTCCGAAAAAGCTCATCGCTCCATCTCCTTCACGATCCCCGCCACGGCCGCGCGCGTCGCTTTCGGATCCGCGATCCCGGGCATGACGGCTTCGACCACCGCCTCGGCGGTTTCGGCCGCGACCGCTTCGACCGCCTCGAGCGCGCTCTCGCGAATCTCGGCGATCCGTTTTTCGCCCTCGGCCGCGCGCGCCGCTATCTCCGCATCGGCCTTGGCCGCCGCCGCGTTCGTTTCGCCCTGAATTTCATCGCGAGCGGCCTGAGCGATCTCCTGCGCCTTGGCGCGGGCGTCGGCCAAAGCCTTTTCATACGCGGCCTCGGCCTCCTCCGCCTTCTTGCGGAAGTCCGCCGCGCGGTCGAGATCGTCCTCGATCGCGTCCGACCTCTCCTCAAGCCCGGCCGAAATCCGCGGCAGAGCGACATTCTTGAGGATCAGGAAAAGAACGACGAGCGACACCACCAGCCAGAAGATCTGGCTGGCGTAGCTGTCGATATTGAGCTGGGGCATCCCCGGCCCATCCGTCGCAAATGCGGGGGACGCGAGGAACGCGCCGCCTGCGGCCGCCACGGCCGATTTCAGCGAAAGACTCATCCAGCCCTCCAGATCGTTGCGCCGCGCGCGGCGTGCGCGCGGCGGGCTATTGGCTCGCTCGGCGGCGTCGTCAGATGGCGAACATCAGCAGAAGCGCGATCAGGAAGCCGAAAATGCCGAGCGCCTCAGCGAAAGCGATGCCGAGGAACATGACGGCGGTCTGGCCGCCGGCCGCGGCCGGGTTCCTGAGCGCGCCGGCCAGGTAGTTGCCGACGACATGGCCGATGCCGACGCCGGCGCCGCCCATGGCGGTGCACGCCAGACCGGCGCCGATGTATTTTCCGAGAAGGGTTGCAGCTTCAGCGTCCATCTTGATGTCTCCTGATTGATGGAAGGCGAGATGCGCCAATCAATGTTGCGGATTCAGCGCGTCGGTGAGGTAAATGCAGACAAGGATCGTGAAGATATAGGCCTGGATCACGGCGACCAGCAGCTCCAGCGCCATGATGCCGACCATCGCGCCGATCGGCAGCACGATGAGCGGGCCGAGACCGGCGGCGACAAGCATCGCCGTGAGGCCGGCGAACACCTTCAACACCGCATGCCCCGCCATCATGTTGCCGGCGAGACGAATGGAGTGGCTGACCGGCCGGGTGAAGAAGGAGATGACCTCGATCACCGCAAGCACCGGGCGCAGGACCAGCGGCGCGCTGGTGACCCAGAACATGGCGAAGAATTTCGGCCCGAGCCGAATGACGCCGAGGATGATCACGAGGAAGAACACGCCCAGCGCGAGCGCCGCCGTCACCGCCGCGTGGCTGGTCGTGGTGAACGAATACGGGATCAGGCCGAGGACGTTCGAAAACAGCAGGAACATGAAGAGCGTGAAGATGTAGGGAAAGAACTTCGCTCCGTCCGGCCCGAGGATATCCACGCACATCTCGCGGATGAACCCGTAGAGAACCTCGACCACGGAGCGCGCCCGCGTCGGCACCAGATTGCGCCCGCGCGTCCCGAGGATCAGCAGCGCGCTGATCGCGACGACCGTCACCGCCATCCAGAGAGTCGAATTCGTGATCGTGAACAGACCGAGTTCGCCGCCGAAAAGCGGAACGATCTCAAACTGGTGCATCGGATCGATGACAATCTCGCCGCCATTTCCGCTCGCCATGTTCACCCTCTCACTTCGTGTCCCGCTCCGGGGCGTCCGACACCGCGTCCCGGTCGGGGTCCGCGTGTTCCCTTTGATACTCCGCCGCCGATCTCAGCATCACGCGGACGCCGGCGGCGAAGCCGAAAAGCACCATGACGATGAGAAACAGGGGCATGGTCCCCAGCAGGCTGTCGAGCCCCCATCCCATCGCCGCGCCGACGAGAACGCCGGCGACCATGTCGATCGTCATCCGCCAGCCATAGCCGGCGGCGGAGAACGACCCTGACTTCCGCGCCGCCTTCGGCCGCCGCGCCTCCTTCGCCGCATCGATCTTCGCGGCGAGCGCCCCGAGCGGGTCGTCGGGTGGTCGCGAATGCATGCGCGCCGCCTCCCCTCACCGCGCCGAATGCGCCGTTTCAAGTCGGGCGGACAATAGGCGCCGGGAGCCGAGAAGGTCAATGGGCGAAAATCAGGCGGCAAAAATTCACAAGGCGCTGGTAATAAACGATATTCCGAATATGCGACGCGACAGCGCAGGCGCCGCCTGTCGGCGCATGTGGATTCGCCGCGCCTTCGGCCGCTTGCGCATAGGTCGCGCCATACCGTACGGTATTGCATGAATGGAGGAACGGCGATGCATAAACGCCCGCCTCAAAACCGCCCGATGAGCCGCGCGCACTGGCTCGAGCTCGGCCTGACGGCGCTGAGCGAAGGCGGGCCGGGCGCCATCACGCTCGACGCGCTGACCGCGCGGGCGGGCCGCACGCGCGGCTCCTTCTACCACCATTTCCGCGGCCAGGAGGACTTCATCGCCGGCGTCCTCTCGGCGTGGCGGGAGCGCAGCTCTCTGAGCCCCGGCGGCGAGACGCCCTTCGACGCGCTCGACCCGGCGCTCGAAACGGCGGTGCGGCGCCTGACAGGCGCGCAAGCGGCGGAGATCGTCGCCGCCGTGGACGCCGCGCGCATCCGTCAGCTCCGCGACCTGCATGCCGCCCCCGCGAGCCCCGCCGCGGCCGATTACGCCGAGATTTTCTACGCGGTCTATCTCGGCCTCCTCACCCTCGACGGGGGCGCCCCGGACCGCGCCGGCGCGCTTCTGTCGTTGACCGGGGAGATGATCGAGGCGCATTGGAACGAGTAGGCGGCGTGAAGGCGCTCGGAGGATGGAAGCCCGGCCGGCCGGAGACGTAATCCTTGTAGGCGCATCAGCGACCTATCCGGCCTCGCGCCAGATGAGGCTTTTAAATCGCCTCGCCAGCCGTCGCTTTCATGCAAGCGCGGGGCGCGGGCTCACAGGGCGCAGTCGTTCGATCAGTCGAAGGACCAAGTTCAACCTGAATCGGGAAGACAGGAGGGTCCGGGCCCTCGTCGCGGGGCGTATCCGTTTTTCAATCTGGGCGGTGCTCGCGCCGCACGATCCATCTCCATGCCGGATCGATCCTGATTTGGAGCGCGCCATGCGCGCCAACCGCCGGATCGACGATTTCCTGCGCCGCCGCTTGGCGCCGGTCATTCCAGCGCATCGCGCGCTCCGCGCGGGGCCGCCAAAAGAAAACGCCGCCCCGGTTGGCCGGGGCGGCGCCAAATCTCAAACAGGCGAAGGCCTGATCAGAGAGCGGAAATCGAGCTCACGGCGGTCTTGCCGCTGCGCTTGTCGATCTCGGTCTCGTACTCGACCTTCTGGCCCTCGTTCAGGCCGCTGATGCCGGCGCGCTCAAGCGCGGTCGCATGCACAAACACGTCCTTGGAGCCGTCTTCGGGCTGGATGAATCCATAACCCTTCTGGTCATTATAAAATTTTACGGTGCCTACGGTCATTGGGCAGTCCTCATTCCGCGCCGCTCCGCAAGGATTGCAGTGCTCAAGCGCATACCGACTTTCGGAAACCCAACCCGAGACCCGCCGTTTCCGGCAGAGTATGCAGTTAGAAGTCCAGCCATCGTCAGGCAAGGATATTAACTATCTCGGCGCGAGATTTCAAGGATCATCTTAATTTTGGCGGATGCGCCGGGTCCATGCCCGGCGCCGCGCGCGGTGGAGCGGCGGGCGGCGCAAGTTCGAACCCGAGGCCGATCTTCCGCGCCGCCGAAAGCGCAGGATCATCCGCCTTCAGAACGGCGATGTCGAACGCCGCGCGGTCGCCGCCGGCGAAGCGCGCCGTCTCCGCAAGTGCGGCGACGACCGCCGCCTCCGCCGCCTCGGCGCGAAGCGCAAGGCAGAGGACCAGCCCGCCCTCGCCCGCGCCGCAGAGCCAGGCCTCGACCACATTTCCGGCCAATCCGGCGAGTTTTGCGTCGATTCGCGCGAAAAGCGCCGGTTCGAGCCCCTGCGGCGGCGTCAACGCGAGACGGCGGCTCGCCTCCGCCTCAACCGGCTGGAGGGTCGCGGCGGCGGCCCAGTCCACGGCCTCAGCCGGCAGGATCGTCGCCGAAGGCGCCTCGCCGAGATTGACCCCGAGCTGCACGCCCCGCCCCGCAAACATGCCGAGAACCGCCCGGCCCGACAGCGCCAGATGCGCCGCTCCCGATTCGAGAAAATCGGCCATGCGGGATTCGGTGTCGAAGATCAGCGCGGTCTCGGCGCCGTCCACCGAAAAAAGAATCGGCTGCGGCGCGGCGTCCTCGAATGATTCGGCGTCGATCGCGAGGAAGAACTCCGCCGCCGCGAAAACCTCGTAATAATGCGCCATCTCCGCGTCGCCGGCGCCCGGCGCCTCGGCCGCGGCCCATGCGCGGTCCAGCGGCGTCTCGATCATGATCTCGCCTCCATCCATGCGGCGACATCGCGCCAGACCCGCCGCGCGTCAAGATCGCGGAAAAGAAGATGCCAGCCTTCTTCGTAAAGACGGAGCGTCTTTGGCCCGGAGAGGGCGTCATGCGCCGCCAGCACCGCTTCTTTCGGCGCCACCTGGTCCTTTTCGCCATAGAGCGTCAACACCGGCGCGCAAACCCGCGGCGCCGCGGCGACCGCGGCGTCCATCAGCCGGACCAACCCCAGCAGCTCCCGGCTCGACGGCGCGGAAAGATAGAGCGGATCTCTCCCCAGCTTGATCAGAAGGGGAATGTTGTCGCTCGCCTGGATCGTGATCACGCCGTCCCCGGTCCAGCGATGGTCCGGAAAGAGCAGCGCGGCGGTCCAGGCGGCGGCGCGGTAGCGCGCCGGGAGCCGGTCGCCGCCCCAGACGGCGGGCGCGGCGAGAACCAATCCATCCGCCGCGACGCCCTCCCCGAATCCGGCGAGGGCGACGGCGCCGCCCATCGAATGCCCGATCACGAACAGAGGGAGCCCGGGGTGGCGCGCGCGAATCAGCGCCGCGACCTCCCTGAAGTCGACGACGAGCCGCGCCGCGCCCGGCCATTGGCCGCGGCTCTCATTCCGGCCGAATCCCCGCTGGTCGTAGGCGTAGGTCAAAAACCCGCGCCGCGCCCAGAACGAGGCCGCTCCGGCGAAGGTGCTGGGCCCATAATCGGCGAATCCATGCAGCGCCAGAATCACCGCGCGGGGCCGCCCTTCCGGCGCCCATGACGAGAGCGCCAGCCGCGCGCCGCCGACGATCGCCCCGGCCTCGACATGCGCCGGGGCGAGCGGGCGCTGCGGCGCCGACGGCCCGCCCGCGCAAGCCCCGAGCAGGATGAGGAGGAGCGCGGCCGAGACCGCCTTCACAACAACGCCGCCACACGGGCGCGAAGAACCGGGAGCGTCTCCGCCTCGAACCATGGATTCTTTTTCAGCCAGTGCGTGTTGCGCCAGCTCGGATGCGGCAGCGGGAGGGTCCCGGGGCCGAAGCTCCGCCAATCCGCGACGACGGCGGAAAGCGGCCGGCGGTCCTTCAGCGTCCATCTCTGCGCGTAGCCGCCGACCAGCAATGTCAGCCCGATATCGGGCAACGCCGCCAGCGTCCGGGCGCGCCAGATCTCCGCGCAACGCTTCGGCGGCGGCAGATCGGAGCCTTTCGCGTCATAGCCGGGGAAACAGAACGCCATCGGCGCGATGGCGATGCGCGCGCGGTCGTAGAACGTCTCCCGGTCCACGCCCATCCACTCGCGGAGCCGGTCTCCGGAGCGATCGTCGAACGGAAGCCCGCTCTGATGCACTTTCAGCCCGGGCGCCTGGCTCGCGATCAGGATGCGCGCCGTCGCCGAGAGGCGCGCCACCGGCCGCGGCTCGTGCGCGGTTCGCGTTTGCGCGAATTCCGCGGCGCAGGCCCGGCAGGCGGCGATCTCGGCCTCCAGCTCCCTCACCCGGTCCTCAGCGCTTGTCATGGCGCCGGAGAATGCGAGGAGCGGGTCCGGTGTCAAGCGCCGGCCCGGCGCCGGCGATACATGCGGCCGCGGAGATCGCGCCGCGCCCCCATCGCCTCAATCGACCCGGCGCCATCGCGCCGACGGCCGGCGCGAATCATACCTCCGGCCCCGGCGCCCTCCCCGCCGATCCCGAAGAGGCCGCCGGCGCGTCTGCGTCGGCGCTCTCGCGTCGCGTCCGTCCCCGGCCCAGACGCGGCCGGCGGATCGGGACCGACGCGAAAAAGGACGACCATCCGCGCCGCCGATTTCGAGCGCGCCCGCGTTTTTGTCGCCCGTCCGGGATTCGCCCGGCGCTGGCTCGGCCCGCCGCGTAGGGCGTCTTTTCGGCCCGGAGCTGAAAGCGCGCCTCACCGTTTGAAACACTCCGCGCTTGGCTCTAAAGAGAACGGCAGGCGCCCGCTCAGCCGGGCGTCCTTCTTACGCCGGACGAGGGGACGCCGCCCATGTATCGATTCTGGGGCTTTCTGGCCAATTATTCGCTTTTGCTTGTTTTCGGCGCGCTGGCCGCCCTGGTCTGGGCCAACACATCCCCGGACAGCTATCATCACTTCATCCACTTCGTCCTGATGGAGGACGCCCTTGTCGGCATCCCGCATATGGGCGAGGACGGCCAGGTCGTGCGCACCCTCACGGTCCACTATCTGATCAACGACGTCCTGATGGCGTTCTTCTTCGCGATGGCGGGGAAGGAAGTCTGGGAGGCCGTGGCGCTCCGCAACGGGAGCCTTCGCGGCAAGAAGGCGCTGACCCCGCTGGTCGCGACGGCGGGCGGCATGCTCGGGCCGATCATCGTCTATCTCGGGCTCGCGGCGATCATGGGGTCGGCGACCTACGACGCCGTCGCCCATGGCTGGGCGATCCCGACCGCAACCGATATCGCCTTCTCCTATCTGGTCGGGCGGGTGGTGTTCGGCGCCGGGCATCCGGCCGTGCGGTTCCTGCTTCTGCTGGCGATCGCCGATGACGCCGCGGGGCTGCTCATTCTTGCGA
This sequence comes from Paludibacillus litoralis, assembly GCF_037646705.1. Taxonomy (NCBI): domain Bacteria; kingdom Pseudomonadati; phylum Pseudomonadota; class Alphaproteobacteria; order Rhodobacterales; family Paracoccaceae; genus Paludibacillus; species Paludibacillus litoralis. The sequence continues at coordinate 16,777 of NZ_JBBHER010000011.1, read as the reverse complement.
TCTTCTACCCCACGGGCGAGTTGGCGCCGGTCTGGCTTCTGCTGTCGTTCGCCGCGGCCGCCGGCGTCTATCTGTTCTTCAACTGGCTGCCGCGGCGGCTGGACCGGGGCCGGCAGGATCGGCCGGCCTCCACATTCGCCAACCGGACGCTCAGCTTCTGGCCCTATCTCATCGCCGCCTGCATCTCCTGGTACGCGTTTCAGGAATCGGGGATCCATCCGGCGCTCGGGCTGTTGCCGATCGTCGTCACGATTCCGCACGCCGACATCTCGTTCGGCATCTTCGAAGAGGCGGAGCGGCATCTCGTCGACCTCCTGAACCGGATCGAGCATTTCCTGAAGGCCCCGGTCGAGGTGATCCTTTTCCTGTTCGGGCTCGCCAACGCCGGCGTCGAATTCTCATTCATCGGCGACGCGACCTGGCTCGTGCTTCTCGGCCTTCTCGTCGGCAAGCCGTTCGGCATTCTCTTCATGGGCTGGCTGGCGGCGCGGCCGATGCGGCTCGGCCTCCCCGAAGGGATGCGGATTACCGACCTCTTCGTGCTCGGTTGCGTCGCGGCGATCGGGTTCACCGTCTCGCTCTTTGTCGCGGCGGTGGCGTTCGACCCCGGCCCGGTGCAGGACGCGGCGAAGATGGGCGCGCTGTTCTCGTTCTTCGGAGCGGTCATCTCCTTCATCGTCGGCCGCGTCTTCGCGGTCGAGAAGAAGCGCTGAGCGCGGATGGCGCAAACGCCAAACCCCGCGCCCTGGGCCGCCGCGCTGAAGGGCGGCCCGCCGGTCCTGATCACCGGCGCGGCGGGGTTCATCGGCTTTCATCTGGCGCTGAAGCTTCTCGGCGCCGGCGTTCCGGTCGCCGGGCTCGACAATCTCAACGCCTATTACGACCCGGCGCTGAAACGCGCGCGCCTCGCCATCCTCTCCGGGCATGAGGGCTTCCGCTTCATCGAGGCCGGGCTGGAGGACGCCGCGGCGACGGCGCGCGCCTTCGCGGAAATCCGGCCCGAAATCGTCGCGCATCTGGCGGCCCAGGCCGGCGTCCGGCACTCCATAGACGAGCCGCGCGCCTTCGCCGCGTCCAATCTCACCGGATTCCTGAATGTGCTGGAAGGCTGCCGCGCGGCGGCGACGCGGCACCTGGTCTACGCCTCGTCCTCCTCGGTCTATGGCGGCAACTTTCGGCTGCCCTTCTCCGTCCATCAGACCGCGGACCATCCGGTCAGCCTTTACGCCGCGACGAAGAAGGCGAATGAGGCGATGGCGCACGCCTACGCCCATCTCTACGCGCTGCCGGCGACCGGGCTCCGATTCTTCACGGTCTATGGCCCCTGGGGGCGGCCGGACATGGCCTATTTCAAATTCGCCGACGCGATCCGCGCGGGGCGGCCGATCTCGATCTACAACAACGGCGCGATGGAGCGGGACTTCACCTATATCGACGATATCGTCGAGGGCGTCGCGCGGCTCCTGCCTCGGCCGGCGGCGCCGGACCCTGATTTCGACCGCGCGGCGCCCGATCCCGGCCGCTCCTTCGCGCCGTGGCGGCTCTTCAATATCGGCAACCGGCGGAAAGAGCCGCTGATGGACATGATCGCCATCCTTGAGCGGGAGATCGGGCGCGAGGCGGAAAAGCGCTTCCTGCCGATGCAGCCCGGCGACGTCACCGCGACCTGGGCCGACATCGACGATCTGGAGGCCGAGGTCGGCTTTCGCCCCGACACGCCGCTGGCGGAGGGCCTCGCCCGCTTCGCGAAATGGCATGGCGAGTGGTTCGCGCGCCGCGCCGAAGGGGGCTGACCCCGCCGCCCCGGTCTTCCGCAGCCCACCCGCCCCCTGTATCATCGGGCCCTCGCCGTCCGCTCAATCGAAAGCCGAGGATATGACCATGACAACCGAGCAACGCACGGTCGATATCGGCGCCGGCGTCACCGTCGGCGCGGGCGCGCCGCTCCTGCTGATCGCGGGGCCCTGTCAGCTCGAATCGCTCGAACACGCGCTGATGATCGCGGAGACGATGGCGCAGGCCGCGAAGGCCGCCGGCATGGGCTATGTCTTCAAGGCGTCCTACGACAAGGCGAACCGCACCTCACTCTCCGGCGAGCGCGGGCTCGGCATGGAGCGGGGGTTGGAGATTCTGGGCGAGGTGCGCGCCCGCATCGGCTGCCCCGTGCTGACCGATGTGCACGAGCCCGCGCAGTGCGCCCCGGCCGCGGCGGTTGTCGACGTCCTCCAGATCCCCGCCTTTCTCTGCCGGCAGACCGACCTTCTTCTCGCCGCCGGAGAGACAGGGCGCGCGGTCAACGTGAAGAAGGGGCAATTCCTCGCCCCGTGGGACATGAAGAACGTCGCCGCGAAACTCGCCAGCACCGGCAACCAGCGGATCATGCTCTGCGAGCGCGGCGTCAGCTTCGGCTACAACACCCTGGTCACCGACATGCGCGCCCTCCCCGAAATGGCGAAGACCGGCTGGCCGGTGATCTTCGACGCCACCCACTCGGTTCAGCAGCCGGGCGGCATGGGCGGCGCCTCCGGCGGCCAGCGGGAATTCGCGCCGGTGCTCGCGCGGGCCGCGGTCAGCATTGGCGCCGACGGGGTCTTCATCGAAACGCATGAAGCGCCGGAGCGCGCGCCCTCGGACGGGCCGAACATGATCCCTCTGGACCGGATGCCGGCGCTTCTCGCCACGCTGGCGGCGTTCCACGCGCTCGCGCGGGCGCATCCGATCCGGCTTGCCGACGACGCGTGACGCCCCCCACATCTCCGGCGCAGAGACCAGGAAAGGAGCCGACATGGCCTATGAGTACGACAACCAGAACGTCTTCGCGAAGATCCTCCGCGGAGAGATCCCGAACGCGACGGTGATGGAGACCGAGCACACCCTCGCCTTCAACGACATCGCGCCGCAGGCGCCGGCGCATGTGCTGGTGATCCCGAAGGGCCCTTACATGAATTACGACCATTTCGCCGCCGAGGCGACGGACGCCGAAATCGTCGATTTCACCCGCGTCGTCGGCGCCGTGGCGAAAAAGGTCGGCCTCACCCCCGACGCCGGCGGCGCCGGCTACCGGCTGATCGCCAACACCGGCGAGAACGGCGTGCAGGAGGTTCCGCACCTCCATGTCCACGTCCTCGGCGGCCGCCCGCTCGGCCGCCAGCTCCAGCCCGCGAAAGACTGAGCCCGGGTCAGCCCGGCGGCGAGCCCCGCAGCTCCATCGGCTGCAGAACCGGGCCGAGCGGCGTCTCCGCGATCCAGGCGGCGACGCCGAAGACCTCGCGAAGCAGCGTCGGCGTCAGCACGTCGCGCGGCGCCCCGTCCGCGACGACGCGGCCGCGGTCCATCATCACCAGCCGCGTGCACCAGCGAAGCGCGAGGCCGAGATCGTGGAGCGAGACCAGCGCCGAGCGTCCCTCCGCCGCCAAATCGGAAAAAACCCGCATCGCCGCGATCTGATGGGCGGGATCGAGCCCCGCCGTCGGCTCGTCCGCGATCAGGAGCGGCGTCTCCTGCGCCAGGGCGCGGGCGATCAGAACCCGCGCCTGCTCGCCGCCCGAAAGCTCCGTCGAGAGGCGGCCCCGAAAGCCCTGAAGGCCAAGCCGGCCGATCGCGCGATCGACCACCGCGGCATCTTCGGGCCTGAGCCGCGCGCCGGGCGGCAAATGCGGGATCCGGCCGAGCGCAACCAGCGCCTCCACCGTCAGCGGCCAGGCGATCTCCCGCGCCTGCGGCAGGAACGCGGCGGCGCGCGCCAGCGCCGCCGGCGCCAGCGCCGCGAGGCCGCTTTCGCCGCGATGCCGCTCCAGCCCGAGCGCGGCGCGCATCAGCGTGGTCTTGCCGGCGCCGTTCGGCCCGATCAGCCCCACGCATTCGCCCGCCCCGATGTCGAGCGTCACCGCGTCCACCACCCGGCGCTCCCCGCGCAGGACCGTGAGATCCCGAAGCCGCAGCAACGTCACCGGAACGCCCCCCGCATCCGGAACACGAGATGGAGAAAGAACGGCGCCCCGACCAGCGCCATCATCACCCCGAGCTTCAGATCCCGCTCCGGCAACACCAGCCGCACCGCGATGTCCGCGCCGAGCGTCAGCGCCGCGCCGCAGAGCGCCGAGGCGAGCAGAAGCGGCGCCGGGCGCGCCCCGACCAGCGGGCGCATCAGATGCGGCGCCACGAGCCCGACGAACCCGATCGCGCCCGCCACCGCCACCGACGCGCCGACCGCGGCGGCGACGCCGAGCACCAGCATCACCCGCAGCCGCCCCAGCCGCACGCCCATCGCCGCCGCCGCATCCTCTCCCAGCGTCAGCGCCTCCAGCCCCCGCCCCAAAGGCGCGATCAGGAGACAACCGAGCGCCATGAACGGCGCGGCGACCGCGACATGCGCGAAGGAGCGATCCGCGAGCGAGCCCATCATCCAGAACACGATCTCGCTCGCTGCGAAGGGGTTTGGGGAGAGGTTGAGAACCAGCGCCGTCAACGCCCCGGCCAGCGCGCTGATCGCGACCCCGGCGAGGATCAGCGAGAGCGACGAGCCCCGCGCCCCCGCCAGCCCCAGAATAAGCGCGACCGAGCCGAGCGCGCCGAGGAGCGCCGCCGCCGGCAGCGCCAGCGGGACCGCGAGGGCGAGCCCGGTCTGGAGCGAGATCACCGCGCCAAGCGCGGCGCCGCCCGAGACCCCGATCAGCCCCGGCTCCGCCAGCGGATTGCGCAGATATCCCTGCAAGGCCGCCCCCGAGAGCCCGAGGCTCGCGCCGATCATCGCGCCGAGAAGCGCGCGCGGCAGGCGGATCTCCCACATCACCAGCGGCAGCGGCCCGTCGCCGCCAAGCAGAAGCGCGCGAAGCGACGCCCCCGGCCCGACGCCCGCCGGCCCGATCAGGAGCGAGGCGAGAAAAAGCGCGGCGAGAAGCGCCAGAAGCCCGATGAGCGCGCCCCGGCTCACCCGCGCCGGCCCAGCCGGAGCCGCGCCGCCGCCATCGCCTCCACCGCGTCAAGCGCATGCGGCCCGCCGCAGACCCAGTCCGCATCCACCGCCCGGACGCTCGGGATCCCCTTCAGCGCGGGATGGCGCGGGACCGCCTCGGCCTCCGACGCGCCCGGATAGCGCGCGCCGGTGATGATGAGATCGGGCGCCGCCATCACCAGCGCCTCAAGCGGAAGCGCGCCGCCACGCTCGATCCCGAATTCGGCCGCGACATTGGCGAGCCCCGCCGTCGCGAGAATCCACCCGCCAAGGCTCGCGCCGCCCACGGTCCAGCCGTTCGCCTGATAGATCGCGGCGCGCGGGCGCGGGCCGTCGAGCTCCGGCAAGGCCGCGAGCCGGGCCTCGAACACCGCGATCGCCGTCTCCGCCGCCGCCTCCCGGCCCAGCGCCTCTCCCATCCGCCGCAGGTTGGAGACGATCTCCGCCCCCGTCGTCGCCAGGGGAAAGCGGCGCACCTCGACCCCGAGCCTGCGCAACATCGCGACGACCGGCGGCGCGGTGAACTCCCCCGCCAGCACCAGATCCGGCTCCAGAAGCCAGATCTCCTCCGCCCGCCCGAAATTGGCGGGATACGCCCGCGCCGCCGCGGCCATCGGGTTGCTGAGCGGGTCCCATGCGATATGCGAGACGGAGACGAGCTGCCCCGGCGCCGCCAGCAGCATCGCCAGTTCATCCGTGCAGAGGTTGACGGACACGACCCGGCGCGGCGGCTCCCCGTCGCCCGCCCGGGCCGCGGCGCCGATGACGATCAACGCGACACCGAGCCAAGCCCGCGCCAGGCGGCCGGGGAGCCGCCCGCTCACCACCGCGCGCGAAGCCCGATGAAGGCCGCGCGCCCTTCGGTCGCGTAGCCGTCAAGCTCCTCATAGTCCGTATTGAAAATGTTGCTCACGCGCCCGGTCAGCTCCACCTGATCGGTGATCCGGTAGGAGCCGGAGACGCCGACCAGCGTATAATCATCCAGCTTCACCTGGCTCCCGGCGACGATGGGCGCGGTGAAGTCGCCGTCGCGCAGCCCCGCCACATGGTTCAGATTCAGCGTGAGTCGGGCCCGATCATCCGCGAAGAGGTAAGAGGCCTCCAGCCCGAGATCATGTTTCGGGCGGCGAAGCTCCACCGCGCCCGATGAATCCTCCGCATCGAGCCATGTATAGGTGAGCCCCAGCGAAAGCGCATCGACCGGCCGATAGCTCGCCTCGATCTCGATTCCGCGCCGTCGGCTCTTGCCGGGGGCGTTCACCGAGGTTGAAAGGAAAGTCGTCGGGTCGAAGACCGATGTGATCTCGTTCTTCACCCGATCCTGAAAATAGGTGACGTCGATCAGCCCGCGCCCGTCCATGAAGCTCTGCTCGACCCCGATATCCCAGCCGAAGCTCTCTTCCGGCTTCAGCGCCGGATTGCCGACGAAGCTGCCCGGGAAAAATCCGAACTGCTCGATCAGCGACGGGTTCTGCGCCCCGGTGCCGAGCGAGCCATGGAGCCGCGTGGACTCGTTCGGCAAGCGCCAGGAGCCGGAGACGCTCCAGGTGGTGAAATCCTTGAACTTGTCGTTCCGGTCGTGCCGGAGGCCAAGCTGGAGATCGAACGCGTCGAAAAACTCGCCCCGATACTCCAGCGCGCCGCTCAACTGCTCGCGCGTCTGCCGGTCGAGCTGAGTCGGATCGAAGACCAGCGCCGGATCGGTGCTGCGATAGGTCTCGCGCTCATAATCGAACGCGCCGGTGAGCGTGTGATCCGCCGCCCGGACGGTCGGCGCGTCCAGCGCGACGGTCGCCTGAAGCCGCCCGGTGCGCCGCCCCGCCGTGGTCGCGGTGGTCTTCGCGCCGTTTGTGAACTGGTCGTCGTCAAGATCGACGATCCCGAGGTTCAGCCGCGTCTCCACCCTTCCGTCGAAGAGGTCCGCCTCGCCGAAGACCGAGCCGTAGATCTCGCGCCGTTTCGCCTCGAGATCCGCATCGGTCACGAGGTCGGCGCGGGTCGCCGCGCCGTAGTTGAACTGGTCGTATTCGGAGCTCCGGTCGATATAGCGCAGCGTCCCGCCGACGCGCACGGCCTCCGATAGCGTCAGATCGCCCGAGAGGTTGAGCGTGAGATTGTCCGAACCGTCATCGCCGCCGCCCGGAGTCGCCGAGATATCGAACCCATCCGTCGACTGACGCGCGACCGCGAGGCTGAGACCAAGGCGCTCCCCCCGGTAGCGGACCGCCGCGTCGCCGCCCCAGGAGGCGTTGCTCCCGGCCTCCACCGAGCCTTCGGTCGAGAATCCGGGCGTGCGGGCGCGCTTGGTTATGATCGAGATCACGCCGCCGAGCGCATTGGCGCCGAAAAGCGCCGATTGCGGCCCCCGCAGCACTTCGATCCGCTCGATATCCGCCGCCAGCAACCCGCTGAAATCATAGGCGAGATTATCGGGCGAGGACGCCTTCACCCCATCGATGAAAACCTGCGTGTGCTTACTCTCCGCGCCGCGGATCCGCACCACGGCCACCCCGCCGGCGCCCCCTGTCTGGTTGACCGCGACGCCCGGAATCCCGCGCAGCGCGTCGACCGCGTAGAGCAAGTTGCGCCGCTCGATCTCCTCTCCCGTCACCACCGTGACGGCCCGGCCGAACGCCGGCGCGGGGGCCGGCGTCAATCCGCCGGAGATGATGATCTCGTCGAGCTCGATCACGCCCCCCTCCTCTGCATGGAGGGGCGATGCGGCGGCGCCGATCGCGCCGATAAGATATACGATTCGTTTCATGTCCGGTCTCCCGCGGGCGGGGCCTCCCGGCCCCATCTGGCGCATATGCCTTCGGAAGATGATGACCTTCCGCAGACGGTGGGTCGTCACCGCTACGGAAAATCCGCCGCCCATGACGCGCCCCGCGCCCGGACCGGGTGAGCATTCCGGCAGGTCTCCTGGCTCACGGGTCGTCGCTTGGCCGGGTCTTCCCAAGGCGAGGATCGCCCCAGTGACATTCTCCGACCGCGCTCGCCGCTTACAGTTGCGGGGGCAGCTCCGGCTTGGCGAGGGCGTATCCCCCCGCGCACCGGATTCCCTTTTACCCGGGCGATTTTCGGCCCGGACCAGAACGCGTGAAAACTACGTTAACCTTCCGCCGGGGGCAAGACGCCGGGCGCGGCGAAACGGCCGCGCCTCCAACGCGCCCCTTACGAGCGCGCCAGCGCCGGGCGGATCCATTTCGGCGCGAGAAGCGGCAGGGGCGCCGCGAGGATCGCCATCGCCCACCAGAGCGGGCGAATTTCATAGCTGAAATCAAAATTCGCCGCGAAGATCCGCCCCGCCGGAAGCCCGCTCATCGTCAGATGCCAGAGATATTCGCTCCCCGCCGTCGCCGCGCCGCCCGCGATGGCGGCGCCGACGACGAGCAGCGCGGCGGGCGCCCCGGATCGGGCGAACGCGCGGTGCAGCATCAGCCCGGCCCAGATCCCGAAAAGCAGCGACGGCGCCGCGACGTCGATCTTCGCCTGCATGAAGAAATGAAGAACGCCGAGCGCCGTCAGCGGATAGGCCAGCCGGTGCAGCCGCCGCCATCCGGCCCCCATGCGCCGGATCGCCCGGTCGAACGATGTGGCGGCGAGCGCGCCGAGCCCGAGCAGCGTGACGAACCCGACCGCGAGATAGATCCGCGCCGCGATCTCCGACGCCACCTTCGCGAGATCGCCGTTCTGGGAAAGAATGTAGAGGCTGAAATGCCCGGCCGCGTAGGCGAACGCGCCCAGCCCGATCAGCCGGCGCACGCCGATCAGCCGCCCCCAGCCGAGGAGCCGCCTGAGCGGCGTGACCGCCAGCGCCGCGAGCAGAAACCACAGCGTCCAGATTCCGGTGAGATGCGTCACCGCGTCGAACGGCTCCGCGCCGAGCCGATCCGTCGCCAGCGCGAACAGGATCCAGCACGCCGGCGCCGCCATCGCCGCGAACACCGCCGCCCGAAGCCGGGAGAAGCGCCCCGCGCGATCCATCCAGGGCAGATACGTCCTGTCCATCTGTCGCCACCTCGCCAGCCGGGCCCGTCGCCGCCGGATATCCGGATATTAAGCGCGCGGCGACGATTTGCGCCCCGGCTCACGACATCGTTTGCACGCCAGGCGCGCGCACCCGGCCCCGCCTAGGCCGCGCGGAGCCGCTCCAGCGCCGAGGGTTTCACCTTGAATCTCTCGCCATAGGTCTCGGCCAGCTCCGCCGCGCGGGCCTTGAACGCCTCGATCCCGATTCCGCGGACGAACTGGATCGCGCCGCCGGTATGGGCCGGAAAGCCGATGGCGAAGATGCCGCCGAGATTGGCTTCGAACTCGGTCCGCAAGACCCCTTCGTCGAGGCACCGGAGCGTTTCGACCACCTGCCGGTAGATCAGCCGGTCCTCCGCCTCCTTCATCGTGACGCCGCGGTTTCCGGTTGCGAACTCCGCCAGCCCCGGCCAGAGCGTCTTGCCGCCCTCCGGCGGATAGTCATAGAAGCCGCCGCCGTATTTCCGCCCGCCCCGGCCCATCTCCACCATCCGGTGCGCGACCGCTGCGGTGTGAGAGGCGTCCGCCGGAAAGCCGTTTTCGACCCCCAGCCGCTCATCGAGCGCGAGATGCGTGTCATGCACCTTTTTCGACAGCACCATCGACACTTCGTCATGCACCGCCAGCGGGCCGATCGGCATGCCGGCGCGCCACGCCGCCCGCTCGATCGCCGCCGGGCTCATCCCGTCGATCAGGAGCGCCTGCCCCTCGTCGAGATAGGTCCCGAACACGCGCGAGGTGAAGAACCCGCGCGAATCCCGCACCACGATCGGCATGTAGCCGATCCGCCGGACATAATCGTAGCCCTTGCGGAGCGTCGCCTCCGTGGTCTTCTCGCCGAGGATGATCTCGACCACCTTCATCTTCTCGACCGGCGAGAAGAAATGGAGCCCGATGAAGCGGGCGGGCTCGGGGCAGCTTTCCGCCAGCAGGCTGATCGGCAGGGTCGAGGTGTTGGAGGCGTAGACCCCGCCCTCGCCGAGCCGGCCGAAGGTCGCCGCGATCACCGTCTCCTTCAGCGCGACATCCTCGAACACCGCCTCGATGATCAGGTCGGCGCCGTCCAGATCGGCGTCATCCGCCGTCGGCCGGATCCGGGCGAGCAGCGCCGCCTTGCCGTCCGCGTCCATCGCGCCGCGCGCGATCCGCTTGTCGGCGAGGCCGGCGGAATACGCCTTCCCTTTTGACGCCGCGTCGAGGTCCACGTCCTTCAGCGCGGTGCGCAGCCCCGCCGAGGCGTTCGCCCACGCGATGCCCGCCCCCATCATCCCCGCGCCGAGAATGGCGATGGATTTCGGAGCCCAGACCTCGCCTTCGGGCCGGGCCTTGCCGGCCTTCATCGCCTGCATGCCGAAGAAGAACGTCTGGATCGCCGCCTTGCATTCCGGCGTCATCATCAGCGCGACCAGCCCGCGGCTTTCGACGCGGAGCGCGGCGTCGAACGCCATCCGCATCGAGTTGACCGCGATATCCAGAATCTTCTCCGGCGCGGGCGAGAGGCCGCGGGTCTTCTTCACCAGCATCGCCGGCGCCACCTGCGCCGCCAGTCGGACGTTGGGGCTGGTCGCGCCGCCGCCGGGATAGACGAATCCCTTCGCGTCCCAGGGTTGCTGATGCGCGCCCGGATTGGCCTTGATCCAGGCTTTCGCCGCCGGGATCAGATCGGCGCGCTCGGCGACGATCTCATCGACGAGGCCGAGCTTCAGCGCCTTCGCCGGCCCATGCGCCTTTCCCTCCAGAAGCAGCGGCAGCGCCCGCTCGAGCCCGAGCAGCGCCGTCAGCCGCACCACCCCACCCGCGCCCGGCAGCAGGCCGAGCGTGACCTCGGGCAGGCCGACCACGGCTTTCGCGTCGTCCACGACGATCCGGCGATTGCAGGCGAGGCAAAGCTCATAGCCGCCGCCGAGCGCCGCGCCGTTGATCGCCGCGACGACGGGAACCGGCAGTTTCTCGATCTCCCGATAGGGCCGTTTGTTCTCCTCGACATAGCGCAGCGTCTCCGCGTCCGCCCTGGTCATCGAGCCGAGAATGTTCAGATCCCCGCCCGCGAAGAAGGTCTTCTTGGCCGAGGCGAAGACCACGCCGGTCAGCCCTTCTTCGGCCCGAAGCCGCGCCAGAACCCGGTCCATCGCCGGCACATAGCGCGCATTCATCGTGTTGGCGGACTGGCCCGCCATGTCCAGCGTCAGGGTGACGATCCCGTCCGCGTCCTTCTCGTAGCGGATATCCTCGCTCTCAGCGCCCATCGCTCAGATCCTCTCGATGATCGAGGCGACGCCCATGCCGCCGCCGACGCACATGCAGATCAGCGCGCGCTTCAGGTTCCGCCGCTCCAGCTCGTCGAGCATGGTGGAGACGAGGCAGCCGCCCGTCGCGCCGAGCGGATGGCCCATCGCGATGGCGCCTCCGACCACGTTCAGCTTCTCGTCCGGGACGTTCAGATCCTTCTGCAGCCGCAGCGCGACGGAGGCGAAGGCTTCGTTGATCTCCACGAGGTCGATATCGTCCAGCGTCAGCCCGGCCTTCGCCAGCGCCTTCCTCGAGGCCGGGCCGGGCCCCGTCAGCATGATCGTCGGCTCGGTCCCGGTCAGCGCGATGGAAAGAACCCGCCCGCGCGGCGTGAGGCCGAGATCCTTCCCCGCCTGCGCGTTGCCGACCAGGATCAGCGAGGCGCCGTCGACGATGCCGCTGGAGTTCCCCGGTGTGTGGACATGATTGATCCGCTCCACCTCCGGGTATTTCGCCAGCGCGATCGCATCGAAGCCCAGCGCGCCCGGCTTCGCGAAGCTGGGCTTCAGCGCGCCGAGCTTCTGCATGTCGGTGTCCGGCTTGATGAAATCGTCCCGCTCGAGGATCGCGATCCCGTTCTCGTCCCGAACCGGCACCACGGAGCGGTCGAACCAGCCGGAATCGCGGGCGTGCGCCGCGCGCTTCTGGCTCTCCATCGCGAAGGCGTCGACATCGTCCCGGCTCCAGCCCTCGATGGTGGCGATCAGGTCGGCGCCGATTCCCTGCGGCGCGAACCCGGTCGCGATCGCGGTTTCGGGGTCCTCGGCGAACGGGCCGCCATCGGAGCCGATCGGAACCCGCGACATCGATTCGAACCCGCCGGCGCAGACCAGATCCTCCCATCCGCTCGCGATCTTCGCGGCGGCGGTGTTGAACGTGTCGAGGCCCGACGCGCAGAACCGGTTCACCTGCGCGCCCGGCACGCTTTCGTCCCAGCCCGCCTTCTGCAACGCGATCTTCGGCAGAACCGCGCCCTGCTCCATATGCGGCGCGACGCAGCCGAGCATCACGTCGTCCACCCGGCCGGTGTCGAGATCGTGCCGCGCCTGCATCTCCGTCAGCAGCGTGGTGACGAGCGTGATCGGCTTCACTTCATGCAGCGTCCCGTCCGCCTTGCCTTTCGAGCGGGGCGTGCGGATCGCGTCATAGATATATGCGGCTTCGGTCATCGGGGGCTCCTTCGGCGGTTCACTCATTTATATGCGCTCGGCCGCCGGGCGAAAGCCCCCCGCCGGGCGGCCGACGGCGCGGACGTCCGCTTGCGGGGCTCGGCATGCGACCGGAGCGCCCGACCGCGAGGATCTCCCCCCATGCCCGCGCCCCGGCGCGTATCGCACATTTGGCGATCCTCCGCGGGTTCCCGCCCTTTATCGCGTTGCGGTCGCCGGCCGGGGCCGTCATCCTCTCTCTGCGCGTCTCTGCGCGCCGCAAATCACCACCATCTTCCTCCGGGGGAGCCATGGCTGCAAAGATCGAACGCCTTCAATCCGATCACTACCTCATCCCGCTGAAGGAGACGTTGACCGACTCCATGCATGGCGAGATGCGCGGATTCGAGATCATCACCGCCCGCGTCACCGACAGCGACGGCGCGACCGGCGTCGGCTACACTTTCACCTGCGGCCGAAACGGCGGCGCCGTCCATGACGTGCTCGACCGCGAGATCGCGGAGATAGCGCGCGGCGAGGAGGCGGGCCGGATCGAGCATCTCTGGAAAAAGATCTGGTGGGCGACGCATTACGGCGGCCGCGGCGGGCCGACCGTGCTCGCGCTCTCGGCGTTCGATATCGCGCTCTGGGACCTCGCCGCCACCAAGGCCGGCCAGCCGCTCTGGCGCCATCTCGGCGGGTTCGATCCGGCCGTGAAATGTTACGCCGGCGGCATCGACCTCATGCTCGACGCGGATGCGTTGATCGCGCAGACCGAGAAAAACCTCGCGCGGGGCTTTCGCGCCATCAAGATGAAGGTCGGGCGCGAGCGCCTGTCGGAGGACGTCGCCAAGGTGGCCGCGATGCGCGCCTTCCTCGGCGAGGGAACGCCGCTGATGCTCGATGCGAACATGAAATACACGGCCGATCAGGCGATCCGCGCGGCCCGCGCCTTCGCTCCCTACGATCCATACTGGCTGGAGGAGCCGGTGGAGCCGGACGATATCGCCGGCGCCGCCCGCGTCCTCTCCGAAGGCGGGCTCCCCGTCGCGAACGGCGAGAACCTGCGCACCCTCCAGGATTTCCGGAATTTCATCACCGCCGGCGCCGTCAGCTTCCCCGAGCCCGACGTCACCAATTGCGGCGGCGTGACCGTGTTCATGAAGATCGCGAAACTGGCGGAGGCGTTCGGCCTTCCGGTCACGTCGCACGGCGCGCATGATTTCACCGTGCATTGCCTCGCGGCCGCGCCGAACGCCTCCTATCTCGAGGCGCATGGATTCGGCCTCGACGAGTTCATCGCGCACCCGCTGGAGATCCGCGACGGCGTCGCCCTCGCGCCCGAGCGGCCCGGCCACGGCGTCGCTTTCGACTGGGCCGCCCTCGAAGCGCTCCGCAAGGCGTGATAGATCGTCGTCAAGACCCGCATCCGGCCGTGACCGCACGGTCGCGACGTCGGCCGACGCGCCCTCGCGCCGCCCAAATCGCAGTTAGCTAAGGAGTCATCAATGTCCAAACCAGCAATCGGCTTCATCGGTCTCGGGCTGATGGGCGGGGCCATGTGCCAGCGCCTGCTCGACAAGGGATATTCCCTCACCGTCATGGCCAACCGCAGCCGCACCGAGGTCGACAAGGCGGTGAAGCGCGGCGCGAAAGAGGTGAAAACCGCGAAGGAGATCGCCGAAGCTTCCGATATCGTCATGCTCTGCATGGACACCTCCGCCTCCGTCGAGAGCCGGATGCGCGGGCCGGAGGGCGTCATCGCCGGGCTCCGCAAGGGCGCGACCGTGATCGATTTCGGCACCTCCCTCCCCGACAGCACCGTCGCTCTCGGCGAGGAGGTCGCGGCCGCCGGCGGCGCCTATCTCGACAGCCCGATCTCGCGGACCCCCGCGCAGGCGCGCGACGGCATGATCATCCTGATGTGCTCCGGCGATCAGGCCGCCTTCGCGAAAGTGCAGCCCACGCTGCAGGATCTCGCGGAGACCGCGTTCCATCTCGGCCCGCTCGGCACCGGCCACAAGATCAAGCTGATCAACAATTTCTACTCCATGACCACCGCGATGGCGATGTCCGAGGCCTTCGCGATGGCCGACGCCACCGGCGTCGCGCGCGAGAAGCTCTATCAGGTGATGTCCGTCGGCCCCAACCATTCCGGGATGATGGATTTCATCAAGGCGAACGCGATCGACGGCGACCCCACGAAACTCTCCTTCGCGGTGAAGAACGCGCGCAAGGACGTCGGGTATTACGCGCAGATGGCCGACGCCGCCGGCGCGGTCAGCCTGATGTCCAGCAACGCCAAGCAGACCCTCTCGCTCGGCGTCGCCAACGGCTATGGCGACCGGAACGTCCCGGAAATGCTCGAATTCTTCGAGAAGCTCTACGCGGCGAAATAAGCCGCCGCGCCCCGCCCGCCTCCGCGCCCCGCGTGGAGGCGGGCCTCAGCCGACGATCACATCGCCTTTTTCGTTCAGATCCACCGGAATCCGGTCGAGCGCCGCGCCTATTCCCGCCCCCTCGACCCCTTCGCCGGTCGCGGCGAGAAATCCGGCGCCGTGATTGGTGCAGCGGATCACCGTCCCATCCGCCGACAGCAGGCGCTCGCCGCGGTGGTTCAACGGCAGAAAATGATGCGGGCAGGCGTTCACATACGCCATGATCCGCCCCTCGACCCGCACCAGAAGGATCGGAAAACCGTCGAGATCGAAACACCGCGTCCCCGCGGCGGGCGCCTCCTCCGCCGCGCAGATCCGCGTTCCCGGCGCCGGCGCGTGCGCATAGAGTCTCCAGGCCTCGCTCATTCGCGTCGCCTCCCCCCTGTCTCCCCCATGCCGTCTCCCCCGATGGGAAAGCGCCCGAGACATTTCTCGCGCCGAGAGAATAAAGCGAATCCAGCGCATCAGCCGGTTCTGCGGCGCGGGCGCATGATAACGCCGCAAGCGCGGACGGGCTATCGACATCCTCGTGCGGCTGCGCTATCGCGTCCGCCTGTTCTGTTGAGGCCCGCAAGGGAGCCTGCGCCATGGAAAACATCATTCTGATCGTCCACCTCGTGCTCGCGGTGTTCCTGATCGTCGTCGTGCTGCTGCAACGCTCCGAAGGGGGCGCGCTTGGCATGGGCGGCGGCGGCGGCGGGCTCGTCTCCGCGCGGGGCGCCGGAACGGCGCTCTCCAAAGTCACATGGATCCTCGCCACCGCGTTCATCATCACCTCGCTCACGCTCACGGTCATCGCCGCGACCGCGACCGGCGGCCGCTCGGTGATCGAGGGCGCGGTCCCGTCCAGCGCGCCGGCGGCGGATGGCGACGCGGCCCCGACGACCGGCGGCTTCAAGCTGCCGGACCTTCCCTCCGGGCCGACGACGCCGCCGGCGGCCGACTGAGGCGCGCTCCTACCGCCTGAACACGATCGGCAGCGTGAAGTCGAAGCTCGCCCCCGCGAGCCCGCCCGGAGCCGGAGGATAAGGCGCCGCGGCCGACACCGCCCGCAGCGCCGCCCGATCCAGCGCGGCCGAGCCTGAACTTTCCCGAATCTGCGAGGAGAGGAGCGCCCCGCTCCGCGCGACCCTCAGCGCGACCTCGGCGGTCCGCGTCCGCCGGATGAGCCCGGGCGCCCGCCGCCGGGCCTCGATCGCGCGCCGGATCGCGGCCCCCCACGCCCTGGCGAGCGCCGCCGCCTCGCCGTCGTCGGAAGGCTGCGCCTCCTCGCCGCCGCCCGCCGCCGCATCGTCCGCCACATGCTTCGGCCCGGGGTCCGGCCCGGGATCTGGCGCAGTGTCCGGCGAGGGGTCCGGCGCGCCCCCGGGCGGGTTTGACGGCGCGGCGCGCGCCCTAGTCCGGGTTCCGAGCGGCGCAGGCTTTCGGGCCGGGCGCGCCATCGGCGGGCGCATCGCCGCCTCCGCCGCCATCTCCGGCCTCGGCGGCTCAGACCGCGGCGGCGGCGCGCGCCGCGGCGAAGACGCGCGCGGCGCGATCTCCGGCGCCGGCCCGAGCCCGGCGCGCGAAGGCGGCGCCGGCGCGCTCTCGGCCGGCGGGCGCGCCTGCGGCGGCGGCGGCGTCTCCGGCGGGCGCTCCCAGGCTTCGATCAGCGCCGCCATCTCCGGCCCGACGCCGACGAGCGCCGCTTCGCCTCCCTGCCCCGCCGCGCGCGATCCTTCGCCTCGCCAGGCCCAGAAGGCGGCGGCGTGGAGCATGGCCGCGAGGCCGAGAAAGAGCGCGGCTTCGGCCAGCCCCTTCATCGCGGCGCCGTCACGATCTCGACCGGACCGACATCCGCCGCCGCGAGACGCCCGAGAAGCGCCGCGAGCCGCGCCGCGTCGAGGCGCCGGTCCGCGCGGATCCGGAGCGGGCCG
>NZ_JBBHER010000010.1:0-142291 GCF_037646705.1 Paludibacillus litoralis | reverse complement strand
CGCCTATCTCGCCCAAACCCTTGAGGCGCTCGTCAACGGCCACCGGCAAAGCAATATCCAAGCGCTTCTGCCCTGGAACTATCAAGCTTCACCGGCCGTGTGATCGAAGCACCGCTTACCTCTCTGGCGAGATCGGCGATGGTGTTGACGTCGCCGCGCTCGAGCCTGTGCCGCCAAGCCCACGCGCGACCGATAGCGCGTAATAGCCGCGCATCCTGGCCGCGATCCATGGCCACCTCGATTTCCTTGGGCGGCAGGATGCGGGGTCTGCCGCCGCGATTGCGCAGGGTTGTCAATCGGCACCGAACTGGGACCCCGGATCGGCTTGCAAAAGGGACCCCTGGGGCGCCCAGCTGAGACGGGCCTGACGCGCCGGAGCTTTCAGATGGCGCAGGCGTGTCAGGCCCGTCTTGAGGCGGGTCGGTGAGGCTCAGGCTCGGTTCTTGAAGCGCCAGCTCTCGTTGCCGGTCTCGACGATGTCGCAATGGTGGGTGAGCCGGTCGAGCAGTGCGGTGGTCATCTTGGCGTCGCCGAAGACGGTGGGCCATTCGCCGAAGGCGAGGTTCGTGGTCACGATGACCGAGGTGCGCTCGTAGAGCTTGCTGACGAGATGGAACAGCAGTTGCCCGCCCGACTGGGCGAAGGGCTCCCTCTCGGCGATGCGCACATCGCCTGCCGGGCGACGGATAGCCGAGCTCGTCCATGACCACGAAGTCCAGGCGGCACAGATGGTCTGCGATCCGGCCCTGCCGGCCGGCGCGGGCCTCGGCGTCGAGCCTGTTGACCAGATCCCCTCTCATGGTTTGCTTTGCAAACCATTGCCGGGCAATGGACGACGTTGAAGAAGCGCCCGCGCGCGCCGCGGCGGATGCAGGCGCGGGCGATCGCGATGGCGCCGTGGGTCTTGCCGGTCCCTGTGCCGCCCCTCTCGGGACATTGCTGCGCAATGCCCTGTCGGGCAGCGGATCAGCACGACATTGCGCTGGTGCTCGATGAAGCCGCCGGCGGCGAGGTCGCGGACCAGCGTCTCGTTGATGTCTGCGACGTCGAAGTCGAAGTCCTCGAGGTCCTTGGCCAGCGGCATCTTGGCTATCGTCATCTGGTACTTGATCGACCTCGCCTGCTTCTCGTCGATCTCGGCCTTCAGCAGATCGCCAACCACCTGCTGGGGCTCGTGCTGGCGCTTCACCGCTGTAGCGTGGACGCCGTCATAGGCGCCGCGCATGCCGTAGAGTTTGAGCTCGCCCATGGCGGCGAGGATGTCGGATCGTTCCATCAGACGGCTCTCCTGAGGTTGTCGTATCGGGCGCAGTCCGTTGGCCGGCAGGCGAATGCATGCATTCGCCGAGAGGCGGCGACGGGCTCGCATTGCAGGCGTAGCGCCTCGGGCGTGGCGATTGGCGGCGGCGGGTCGGCGTCGCGGCTGCGGGCGAGGATGTTGAGCACGACGTCGGCGGAATGCACGCCGTGCTCCAACGCTTCTGCGCAGGCGGCCTCCACCGCCGGCATCCCGTCAGTCAGCGCCGCGCCGAGGATATCCACCATCCATAGGCCGGCAGGCGAATGGACCATTCGCCGAGAGGCTGCCGGTCGCCGTCTGGCGCCGCCTTCAGCTTGCGCCGGATGCGCTCAATCGAGACCGGCAGCTCCCAGTCCCTGAACGGGGCGCCATTGCGCAGGGCCTCCCGTCGCCCGGCAGGCGAATGCTCGCATTCGCCGAGAGGGGGCTTGCGGGCCAGCACCGGCACGTAGTGCCAGGGATCGTAGACCGTCCCGCCGCGGCCGAAGGCGCGGGCGTGCTCGCCGACGACGCGGCCTTCCTGCCGGATCTCGATGCGCTCTGCATAGGCGTGGATCTCCACAGGCCGACCAACGGCGCTGGCGTCGACCGAGTACTTGTTGTTGTCGAACCGAACGAGGCATGTCTTGGAGACCGCCGCCGGGATCGCGTGGAAGCCGTCGAAAGGGCCGCGATACGGCACGAGGCTGGCGCGCGTTCGCCATTGTCGCTCGGACCAATGGCGCGAAATGGCTCACCCTCGAAGACCTCCCAGATCGTCTTGCCGGCGATCTCGGGATGGGGGCGCGCCTTCGCCCACTCGACGCATCGATCGGCCAGCCAGTCGTTGAGCTCCCCCAGGCTTTTGACCCGAACCCGCGGCGCGAAGAAGTTCTGCCGCAGCGTGCCGACCTGGCTCTCGACCTGACCCTTCTCCCAGCCGGATGCGGGAGTGCACGCCACCGGCTCGACGAGATAGTGACCGCACATCTGCTGGAAACGACGATTGTAGGCGCGGTCCTTGCCGACGAGGATCGCGTCCACCGCTGTCTTCATGTTGTCGTAGACACCACGCGTGCAGGCCCCGCCGAAGAACGCAAACGCCTTGTCATGGGCGTCGAACACCATCTCCTGCGTCTCGCGCGGATATGCCCGAACGAACGGCATCCGACTGTGACAGAGCCGCATGTGCGCCACCTTGATGGTGACCGTGGCGCCGGCGACCAGCACGATCTCGTGGCTCCAGTCGAATTGATAGGCCTCTCCCGGATCAAAGATCAGCGGCACGAAGGCCGCCGCCGTGGCCGCGCTCTCGCGCCGGCGCCATGACGCGGCGTAGCGTCGGACGGCGTCGTAACCGCCCTCGTAGCCCACGCCCCGCAGGTCCTCGAAGATGCGCGTCAGCGTCACTCGCTCGCGGCTGCTGCGCGCCGCATTCGCTGCGAGCAGATCGTCGAGCGCATCCGTCCATGGCCCAAGTCTGGGTCGCGGCTGGACGCTGCGCTGATAGGCGAACGCGGTCTCGTCGGACCGCAGCACCTTCCTCACGACCTTCCGAGACAGCCGCAGCTCCCGGCAGATCTCCTTGATGGACTTGCCCTGCACGAAATGCGCCCGGCGGATCTTGGCGACCGTCTCCACAATCAGCATCCCAATCTTGGCTCCCAGATCATCCCTGGAAGCACTGTGGACCCAAGTCTCGGAGGGGTCCCTTTTGGAAGCCGATCAGCCCCGAAACGGGGTCCTTATTCCACGCCGATCAACACTCGGGCATTTGGGGACGGATCTCTTGCGCGAGTGTCGATGTGAGCAGTTGATGATCGCTGCGAGGTGCGATTATGTGTTCGGCCCCCTGTACGCGGTGCGTCAGAACGTTGGCCCAGATGAGGTCTACCTGCCGGGTCGATACCGCCGCCGCACCGCCGCCGCCGCCAGGGGTTACGAGTCAAAGCGTCATCTACGACCCGGAGCGCATCTTCGCCCGATGGGAAGCGCTGATTGCCGAGGCCGCTGCAGATCGCGCTAACGGAGAAGAAAGGATGCGCCGCCGGTTCGGTGAAGTAGGCGAATGGCGGCGGCTTCGCGCGGTGCAGCGCGCGTCGCTCGGCGCCGAGCCCTGGCCCGCGCCGCCGGCCCGCCCCTTCGACGAGGCGCCGCCAATGGTCAGTATCGTGATCCCGCTCTTCGATAAGCAGGACTTCATCGCAGAAACGCTGGGGACGGTCGCCGCATGTTCGTATGCGGAAAAGGAGGTGATCGTCGTCGACGATTGCTCGACCGACGCCTCGAGGAGATGACGCATGATTACTACGCCGCAAACGGCTTGCATACGCTAGATGCGCTGCGCCAGGAGCATGTGGCCGGCACCGTGCTAACCCAGTTCGTGCGTCGCGCCCAGCTCAGTCATCAACTGATCGACGATCAGACGCGCCCCGAAGAACTAGATTTCGAGTTCCTCGCCGCACTCCAACCCCGGCTCGCTCGCCTTTCTCAAGGCCTGGCCGCCAGGACGCCGCGCGACGGGCGGATTCGGCTGGCTCGCTACGCCATCCGCGAGGGGTTTTTGAATTGGCTGCCCGAACTGCTTTGCGGCGTCCGGCCCGCAGGTATTCGCGCCGAGCTTCTGGCCGCCGATTCAGCTGAAAAGCCCGTCATCGCCGCGCTGCTCGCCGGCTTGAAGCGCACCGCCAAAGCTGTTCGGAAGCAGCGCGGTGAAGCGCCTCTTGCGCGTGCAGAAGCAGATGGCGACGGTGAAGCTGCTGGTCGGCGGCGATCTTTGGCGAAGAACGTCTGACTGGCGCCTTGCTCGATCGGCTCACCCACCATGTCCACATCCTCGACATGAGCGGCCAATCCTATCGACTGGCTCAAGGCAAGGCGCGCAAATCCACCCGACTTCCGCCTAACGCGACCACGGGCGCGCTCTGCCTCTTGCGATCAGCGCGCCCTCAGCGCTGGCTGACATCATCGCGCTTAACAATGGTTGGATATCAGGGCGCCCAAATGGCCAGTTTCCGGCGCCATTGACAGGCTGGGAGCGTTTGGCCCCAATATCTTATTTTTTCATGTGCAAAAGAAGACCACCAGAATTGAAGCGGTGAGCAGGAAGGAAGACGGCGGTGGGGTTTATTGCGGATATCGGGACGGGCATGTCCCGGTTCATTTTCTGGGGGTCGTCATTTCTGACTGAAGAGCAGGCGCCCGGCCTCGTTTCGATCGGGATTCTGTTCTGGCTCCTTATCTCCGTTCTGGTTTTGGGGATCAGCGCCCGCAGAAAGCTGACCGCCCTACGGTGGTTGGAAGGACAGGTCCGGACCGCGAAGGACGAGCCCGAGTTCGCCGCACATGTGAACCAGATCAGCCAGGAGGCGAAAAAGGTCCGGACCCGAATAGGGTACGTTCAAATCACCGCCGCCTGGGACGAGTTTCGCGAAACCCTGATCGAGGACAAGGGCGCCGATCGGCCGGTCCTGCGAAACAGCGTGCGCCCCTCAAGTTTCTTCAACTTGGAGGACCTTCATTTTGGCCCGGGGTTCTCGCGCTATATGCCGGGCTTGTTCGTGACGGTCGGGCTGTTCCTCACTTTTCTCGGCCTCATATCGGCGCTTCAGCAGATCACCGGGCTAAGCGACGCGTCTTCCGAGGAAATGCGCGCGTCCCTCGACGGCCTACTCGGGGCGGCGTCGGCCAAGTTCATCATGTCCCTGACGGGGCTTCTGGCGTCGATCATCTTCACGATTGTCCTGCGCTGGCTTACGGGCAAGGTGGAGCGTCGGATCCACATGCTCTGCGCCGATCTGGAGAGCCGACTGAGCTTCATCAGCCTCGAGGAGGTCGCGATGGAGCAACTCTCGATCGCGCGTGGCCAGAAGGACAGCTTCATGGAGATCGGGACCACGCTGGTGGCAGAGCTCGGCCGATCCCTTCAGAAGGAAATCCCGGAATCCATTTCCAACTCGATCAGCACCGCCATGGCCCCGCTGCTGGACAAGGTCGGCAAGGCCGGCGCCGACGGGGTCGGACAGATGGTGACGGACCTCTCCTCCCGGTTCTCCGAGGACGTCGGACGCGCGCTCGCGGACGCCAGCGCGCAGCTCTCGGCCGCCGGGGACAAGATCGCGAGCCTGTCTGACCGGATGGACCAGAGCTCCGGACAAATGGGACAGGAGATGGAGTCGTCCGTTGAGAAGCTCACGAGGGCGGCGGAAGACTTGTCCGCCCGCCTCGCTGCGGCTGCTGAAACGACCGACGGCAAGCTGAACGAGGGGGCGGAGCGGCTCCTCGGCATCATGAATGAGACGTTGGAGGGGATCCGGCGCAACACCGCCGAGGGGGCGGACGCTCTTAGGGAGGCGGCGGTGGACATGCGCGCCTCCGCCGGCTCCTTCCGCGAGGAACTCGACGCGGCCGCCGCCAGCGGGTCGGAGGCGGTCCGATCCGGGATGAAGACAGCAGGCGCGGAGGTCGAAGGGGCGATCTCCGAAGCGGGGCGTGGGATGGCGGACCTGGTCTCGCGCAGCGGGCATGACCTCCTATCCGCCTCCAACGAATTCCGCGAATCGATCAGGGCCGACCTGGTGGAGCCTATCACCCAGGTGGTGGAGCAGTTCGACAAGATGGCGGACCGGTTGAAGGACGGTTCCGGTCAGATTGCGACTGCCGCGGGTCATATCAAGTCCGGCGGAGAGGCCACCCGGTCCGCCGCCGAGACGCTGGTCACCGCCTCGCGTGACCTGCAGGCGGCGGCAGGGCCAGTCAGGACCAGCGTGGAGCGGATCGAAACCGCGACGACCGGGCTTGCGAAGAGCACGGCGGAGGCGGCCGAGACCGTTACCCGGTCTTCACGGGAGACCGCGGAGAACGCGGCCCGGGTTCTGGACGCCGCGAAAGCCGCGCTGAGTGCGGAGCAGAAACTGATCGAGACCTCTCTCACGAAACTCGGGGAGGCGCTCGATCATATGGAGCGGCAGCGCGAACAGATCGACGACATGGACGAGAAGCTCGGCGCGGCCTTCAACGAGTTCGCGGCCCATGTCCGGACGTCGCTCGAGACGTTCGCCGAGCACGTCCGCAAGATGAACGGTGAGTTGGCGCCCGCGCTGGACACGATGCGCGAGATCGTCGACCAGGCGGAGAAGTTCCGTCCTGAACAGAGGCGCTGAGCATGCGCAGGCTGGAGCGGCACCGGGCGCGCGCGGAGGAGGAGGAGTCCGTCTTCGTCACGATGACGGACATGACGATCAGCTTCCTTCTGATCATCATCATCCTGCTCGCGTTCTTCGCGACCCAGCTCAACGATGACGAAACGGTCCCCTTGACCGCATATGAGAGGGTCCGTCAGGAGCGCGACGCCCTGCGGATCGAGAATCAGGACCTGCGCTCCTCCGTCGAGGCTCTCAAGGCCGAACTTGCCCACGTCACGTCCGAGTTGGAGACGGTTACCGCCGAACGAGACCGGCTGCACAGCGAACTCGACCAGCTGCGAGACGAAAACGAGGCGCTCCGGACCCGGGTTGCTGAGCTGGAGGAGGAGAATGGGCAGCTGCGTTCCCAGATCGACCAGCTTTTTGCAGAGATAGAGCGGTTGCGGGAGAAAATCGAAAGGCTCCATGTGGTCAACCCGCTAGAGGCCTATCTCTCCCAGGCCATCGCTCAGCGAAGGGAGATTCTCGTCAATCTTCGCGACCGGCTCCTGATTGAGTTTCCGGAGGTGCAGGTCGTGATCAGCCCGGAACAGGACGCGCTCCGGTTCCAGGGGGAAGGTCTGTTCCGCAGCGGATCAAGCCGGCTCGAGCCGCGTCAACGCGCGATCGCGGAAACCATGGGTCGTCTGCTGGACGAGATCCTGGTCTGCTTCACCCTCGGGGAGAGGGCGGCGCGCGGGCCGGATTGTAGGAGCGGGAACGCCCTGATCGAGGCGGTGCAGATCGAAGGGCACACGGACAGTGACGGGTCGGACCTCAACAACCTGCGTCTGTCTACGGATCGGGCGAACGCGACCCTTCTCGTGATGTTCGATGAAGACCGAACCATCCTCGCGCATCAGAACCTGCGGGGCCAGCCGGTCATGTCCGTCTCCGGATATGGGGAGATGCGGCCGATTGAAACGAACGAAACGACGGAAGGGAAGGCGGCGAACCGGCGGATCGATCTTCGGATCATTATGTATGCGCCTAGCACCGTTGGGGAGGTGGAAGAGGTCGGGCGCCGGCTTGACGCGCTGCGCGCCGCGGGGAGGTCGGAATGAGCCTCCTTGAAGCGCTTGAAAAAGCGGGGCGGCTCTCGCCCTTGTCGACTCCGGAGCTGCGATACCTCAGCGCGGCCGCTGATCGGGTTCGCGAGAGATGGCCCGACGTTCAGGTCGCCGGAACCGAGAAGGAGCGCGAGGCGCTGGCCCAAAAGCTCCGAGACCGGATTGAAGCCGACGATTGGGAGGAGACCCGCCTCTCTTTCGTGGTAGCCGCCTCTTCGGCGGTGTTCGATCCGGAACGAAGAGATCGCCCCGACCTCGCTCCGACGCGTGACTTCCTCTACGCGGAGACCGCCGCCTCAACATCCGAGACGTTCCTGTCCGGGATCTTCCGGACCTATCTTGAAAGCTACGTCCCGAACTCCCGCCACAGCATCGCCCTCGCGGCTGCGCTCGGTGATGCGCGCGCCCGAATGAGCACGGCCGGTCGCTTTCTTCTGGGCGCGCTTCCGGAGCTCTTGGACGCCGCTTCCGGTCCGGACCGGCTTGCAGGCCGGATGTCCAGGATGTCCGACCCCTATACGGAACTCCTCCGTCTCGGGGTTCGAAGCCCGCATAGCGGCGGGTTCATGGACTTCGCTCACCGATCCCTCACCGCCCTCGTCAGGCCGCATCTTTCGGAGCGGAACCTGATCGACTGGTACATCAGGTGGCTACGTCCACCGGGCAAGGAGGAGGGCCGCAGTATCGGAGCGGAAGCGGCGATCGAAGCCTTGATCCATCCTTGGTTGGAAAAAGCTCCGGAGGACGAGCTCAGATCCCACCTCGTGGAAACCCTGATCGAGCTTTACGGGGATCCACGGATCAAATCCGGCGGGGTATGGGGCGGCATTGGCGAGCGCTACATGGCGATTGTGCATCGCTGGCTGACACGGGAGGATATGCGCTTCTTCACCGGGGTCGTTGACGCCACCCAGAAGGACGCCATGTGGCCGCCGCGCCGGGATTTCTGGCTCAAGCTTTATGATGAGGGCAAGATCGATGCGGCCTGGGCGGCCCTGTCCTCTCAGGCTTTCGAATATGCCCGCCAGCACCTCATGCGTCGGGATGCGAAGAACGCCTATACCCGGGTCGGATATCAGAAGGCGCGCCAGAACACGTCCCTCCTGATCATGAAGATCGGAAACAAGATCATGGTGGACGGGTGTCACAATTATCGGACCCACGTCTTCGACAAGGATGATCCGATGGCGCCGAAGCTATTCGAGGCGGGCTACGATTGTGATGAGATCATGCGCGCTTCCGCGGCGGCCAAGCCTCATGGTAGCGCCAGGAACGGGATGGGGCCCTGGAGACGCTGGGTTCGCGACATGATGAACGCGGACGTATCATGGTCACGACGAACCCGGCCCTACACGAAAGTGTCCAGACCCCGTCCACCGAAACCAGCGCACGCGGCGTCACGACACCGCACGGAATTCGAAAGGCTCTATGAAAAGCCGCGTCAGGGCGAAAAGGACAAACGAAAATGATCCAGCTCACCTATGATCAGGGCGGGATTACGCTCGAGTTCAAGTCGCGCCAGTCCCTTTTGGACCGCCTCCTCTCCCGTCGCGGAGATCAGGACTTCGATCATGACAAGAGGCTGAGCTTCGCGTTGGCGGATCTGCGGGCCACCGCCGAGGAGACCGGTGATGAGGTGGAGATCGCCAGCAGCCGTATCTGGCTTTCTCACAAGACGCTGAGCGCTCTATCCTCTGAGACGGCGGACGCGCTCGGGCTTCCTCCCTTGGTGGATCTCACCCTGCGCACGGATGTCATGGGGCAGATCGGCGGCCCCGAGTTCCGCCTTACGCATGACTGGGTTCGTGCGGGCCGCCGGGAGATCGCCCATAGGACCGGTGCGATTCTCGAGACCTCGGGTGACGGGGCTGACGGGCTGCGCCGTCTCCCCCGGTGGATGCTGGACGCGCTCGAGGTGGCGGACCGGTTCCGGGCCGGCTCTGACCTCGACGAGCACTGGGAGGCGCTCGCCCGCTTTCGGCGCGCCCTTGAGCCCGGGGTCCGGATGGACCGAGCCGACGCGGAAGCCCGGCTCGGGATGACCGATTTTCTGTCCGGGCTCGAGGTGACCCTGACGGACCGGTTCTCGATCAGCCCGCGGGGTGAGGACCAGTTCGCGATCCTCCCGTTTCTCGGCGAGACGATCGAAGCTGCAGAACGTGATGGGGAGCAGATCAGCGAGGCGGAGGCGGAGCTGCAGGAGGGGCGGCTTCGGGCGTTTCAGGACAAGGCGTTCGCCCGTGGCGCGCGCCCCGCTTACAAGCTCGGCGCGCAGAGTTACCTTGTCGTGGACCCCGCCGCCGCCCCGGTTCTCAAGGTGATGACGGACATGCAACGAGCGGATCCGGTCACCCGGGCCGCGTTCGTCCGCAATCCACGTCAGAGGATCACCGAGGCGGTCACGGACCATCTGCGTTTGAAGGGCAAACTGGACGGGCTGTCGCCGGCCCAGGAGCAGGAGCTGATCGAGGAAGCGGCAGAGCCGGCTTTTGTCGAGACACGAGAATACTCCGAACGGGTGATCGGGCTCATTATCTACGAGAAACCGGTGCTTGAGATCTCCGGGTCCGGGACAACATGGCTGCCTGAAGCGTTCACCGGAGCGGCCGCTGAGAAGATCGAGGCGATGGCCCCAGATCAGGTCGAGCGGCTCATCCGGCAGGTGGACGCGGCTATCGCGGCCGGAGAGCGGTCGGTGAACGTGGACGG
Source organism: Paludibacillus litoralis (assembly GCF_037646705.1). Taxonomy (NCBI): domain Bacteria; kingdom Pseudomonadati; phylum Pseudomonadota; class Alphaproteobacteria; order Rhodobacterales; family Paracoccaceae; genus Paludibacillus; species Paludibacillus litoralis. Next base: position 132,050 of record NZ_JBBHER010000010.1, on the reverse strand, counting down.
CGCTGAAATCCCCGCGACCCCGACCAGTCGCGCCGCGCTCGAGCAGCGCCTCGAAGCCATCCGGACCCCGGAAGCGCCGAAAATGAAGCCAGCGAGCGGGGAGGAGGTCGACCCACGGGTCGGGCCGATCATCCTCGACACCGTCGACAACATCGAGGACCTCACCTGGGCATTAAAGATCAGCCCACGCACCCGGCTCGCGTCTGACACGCTGCCAGATGTGGTGAAATCGGCTCTCAAAGAACACCAGACAGAGAGTTTCCGCTGGATGCTGGAGGCTTGGGTTGCGGGTCTGCCCGGCGTCTTGAACGCAGATGAGCAAGGGCTCGGGAAAACCCTTCAGGCGATAGCCTTTCTCGCGTGGATGAAAGAGAACATGTCCCGCCCGGACGCCGGACGCGCCGGGCCGGTCCTCGTGGTGGCGCCCACCTCTCTGCTTGTGAACTGGGAGGAAGAGGTCGACAAACACTTGCGGGCGCCCGGGCTCGGCAACGTGGTCCGGCTCTACGGGTCGGCCCTCGGAGGCAAGAAGCGACCTGGTCAGAAAGGTATCGAAATTGATAGCGGAGACGCGCTGCTGGACCTGCGCGATCTGGAGGAGGCGATTGATGAGGGGCGCGGGCATCGTTACTGGGTGCTGACCACTTACACGACGTTGGCTAACTACCAGCATTCGCTGGCGAAGATCCCCTTCTCGACCGCCGTGTTCGACGAGATTCAGGCGGTGAAAAACCCCGTTAGCTTGCGCGCCAAGGCGGCGCTCGCGGTCAACGCGGATTTCCGGATCGGGCTGACCGGCACCCCTATCGAGAACAGCACAGTCGATCTATGGGCGATCATGGAGCAGCTCACGCCGGGCCGTTTCGGCTCGCTGAAGGCGTTCCGAGAGAGGTTCGGAGAGCCGACGGAGGGGAACATGCGCGAGCTCTATTCGCTGATGTTCGAGCCGCAGGAGGGCCTGCCTCCAGTCGCCCTGCGCCGCCTGAAGGAGGAGGTTGCCCGCGACCTGCCAGTAAAATCGCGCCGTCTCCACCCCCGGCTCATGCCTGAACCGCAGGCGGCTGCTTACGAGACGGCGCGCGGCAAGCTGGCAGCCGGAACCCGAGGCGGCGCGCTCAAGGTGCTCCATCACATTCGGTCCGTCTCCGTGCATCCGGACGCTTCATCTCCGGCGGAGGATGAGACCTATATCAGCATGTCCGCCCGTCTCCTGGCGGCGATGGACATCCTTCGCGGGGTTCGGGACCGCGGCGAACGGGCGCTGGTCTTCATCGAGCACGTGAAGATGCAGCACCGGTTTATCGAACTCGCGAAACGGGAGTTCGGTCTGCCCCATGTCGACCTGATCAATGGAAGCACCCCGATCCCGCGTCGCCAGGCGATCGTGAATCGGTTTCAACGCCACCTCGACCGCGACGAAGGCTTTGATCTTCTAGTACTCGGTCCTAAAGCGGCGGGGACCGGGCTGACGCTGACGGCGGCCACGCACGTGATCCATTTGTCACGCTGGTGGAACCCGGCCGTGGAGGAGCAGTGCAATGATCGTGTCCACCGCATCGGGCAGACCAGGCCCGTCACCGTGCACGTCCCGATGGCGATCCACCCCGGGTATCAGCACTACTCGTTCGACTGCCTCCTTCACAGCCTGATGGCCAGAAAACGGCGCCTTGCCAGTTCCGTCCTCTGGCCGATGGGAGATACTGAGGACGACGCGAACCGATTGCAGCGGATGCTCTCGAATGGCGGTGCGACTGCACCGCGGGGCGAGGATCCCGTCACCGCCGCGATGGCGATGATGTTCAAACGAGACGATACTCCAATAGGCTCCAAGAACCTGGACGGGTCGATCTCGTATCAATAACTGGCTACAGAAGAAACCTGCATTGAGTGAAGGTGTTTCTCCATGCGGAGGCGCGTCCGTAGGCGGTGCAGCGCGGCGCGGTCATCACCGAGGTCGAGAGCGCCTTCGGCGTGACCGAGGGCGAGCTGCGGCGCATCTACTGGATACACCCGCCGCACTATCAGAAGAGCGTCACCGACGCGCTGGAGAGGCGCAAGCGATGATTATGATTCTCTAGCCGCGCCTTGCGTCCTGCACAAGTGCGGGACGCCACTCCGGGGAGATAATCGGGGAGGCGGTTTTCGGGAAATCCGCCAACCCCTTGAAATATTGGTCGGAGTGAGAGGATTCGAACCTCCGGCCCCTGCCTCCCGAAGGCAGTGCTCTACCAGGCTGAGCTACACTCCGAACTGGGACGCCCTATAGCGCCGCGTCAGGCGCCGCGCAAGTCGGGGCGAGCGAATTTGCGCGGCTTGCGCGGTTCGGGCGGCGACGCTAGTTATCCCCCGCTGATGGGGCGTCGCCAAGTGGTAAGGCAGCGGCTTTTGGTGCCGCCATTCGCAGGTTCGAATCCTGCCGCCCCAGCCAGCCCCATGCATTCGCCATATTCCAGGTCTCCTCCCGAACGGCCCTGTGTTTCCGGGGAGGGGGGAGCGGCGCGATGCGGGGGGCCGGTCTAGCGAGGCGCATCGTCGCTCAAACGGGTCGCGGCCTCCTTCGCCGAATGAGGCGGATGGCGGTCGGTTCGGGTCTGGCCCGCCATCCGACGCTCCCGGACCATTGCGAGTCATGCGAAAGCCGCCTAGTCTGACGTGCTGATCGGATAAATGGAAAAGTGGCGCGCGTCGGTCAGCCAACAGGCTGGTTGGGCGAACGGTATGACCAGTCAAATCAGAAAAGTACGTGATCTGGATACGCGCCGCTTGCGCCATTTCATGGCGATCGCCCGGTCCGGCAGTTTCATCAAGGCCTCACAGGTGCTGGGCGTGGCGCAGCCGGCGTTGAGCCAGCAGATGTCGAATCTGGAAACGGAGATCGGCGTCCGCTTTTTCGATCGCTCGAACCGAGGCGTCGTTTTGACGCAAGCTGGCGAGATCCTGTTCAATCATGCGCAGACGATCCTGGCCAATATAGATCGGGCGCGCGACGATCTGGCGCGCTACGCCCATGATCAGGAGCGGCAGCTTACGCTGGTGATGCCCGGCAGCATTTCGCAGATTCTGGCCGGCCCGCTCTATCTCTTGCTGAGATCCAACAAGCTTTCCGGCACGCTGAACCTGCATGATCATGTGGGGGATGAGGCGCGCGAGCAGCTCATTTCCGGCCAGGTCAAGCTCGCGCTCGGCTACAAGAAAATTCAGCACCCCGGCATCAGGAGCTTCCCCATTCTGACCGAGGAGCTGTATCTGGTCACGTTGCCGCCGAGCGAAGAGGCGCCAGCCGAGATCGCGTTGAGAGATCTCGTCGATTTTCCTCTCGTCCTGCCGGCGAAACCGAACGGGATGCGCGAGGCCATCGACCGGGAGGCCGCGAGCCTTGGCGTCACGCTCAACCCGGCGGCCGAAATCAACACATTGGGGACGTTGCTGTCGTCCCTCCGCGCGAAGATCGGCGGCTCGTTGCTGCCGATCGCGGCGATTTCCGCCGAACTGGAGAAAGGCGAGCTGGCGGCGAGGCGGGTCGTCGATCCGCCGATCGTGCGCACCTTGTATTTCTCCATAACCGGCGTCTCCGCGCTCAGCAGCGAGGATCTGGCTCTGGTCGAGATCGTTCTGACGCTCATCTCTGAGATGACCGAAGACGGCTCATGGCCGGGAGCCGATCTGCAGCTGGATCACGCCCTGATGAACTCGCTTCTGGGGAAGTGACAGGCGACGAGCGAGCCATCGTCGCCCCGTTGGCGAAGCTGCGGTTCTTCGAGACGGCAACGCTCTTGCGCGATCGGGCAGCGCGTATGGAATCTGCACCCTGGGGGAGGGGAGCGCGGGCTGGGGATCTCACCCTGGGCCGTCACCTCGATGGGGCCGAGCCGAGGGTCGGGCGTCGGCGTCGCGGCGATCAGGGCGCGGGTGTACGGATGCGCGGGCGCCGTGAACAAACGGGACGCGTCCCCGATTTCAACGATCTGCCCGAGATACATGACGGCGACCCGGTTGCTGATATGCTCGATTACGGCCATGTCATGAGAGATGAAGATCAGCGACAGGCCCAAATCCTTTCGCAGATCCGAAAGCAGGTTGACGATCTGGGCCTGAATCGAAACGTCGAGCGCGGCCACGGCTTCGTCCGCCACGATCAGTTTCGGCTCCGCCGCCAGCGCGCGGGCGATGCCGATCCGCTGGCGCTGACCGCCGGAGAATTCATGCGGCAGCTTTTCCGCGGCGTTTTCAGGCAAGCCGACGGCGTCGAGCAATTCCATTACGCGTTGCTTCCTGCGGCCCCGCGCGAGGCCGAAATTCCGAAGCGGCTCGATCAGGGTCTGGGCGACCGTTCGCCGCGGGCTGAGCGAGGCGAACGGATCCTGAAAGATCATCTGAATGTCACGCCGCACGGATTTCCGGTAACGCCGCCGCCCCGGCGCGTTGATCGCGGTTCCTTCAAGTCGGATTTCGCCCCGGCTCGGCGCATCCAGACCGGCGATCAGCCGGCCGAGCGTGCTTTTTCCACAGCCGCTTTCTCCGACGATCCCCAGCACATCGCCGGCTGAGAGGGAAAACGACACCCCATCCAGGGCTCTCACCGGCTTGTCGGCGCCGCCGATCAGGCCCTTTTTCGCTCCGAAATGCCGGGCGACCTGACATACGTCGAGAAGAGTCATGGCGTGGGCGCTTCGCAGGATTTCGTGTCGTGGAGCGGGTGGTGGCACGCGGCGCGGCGCCTTCCGCCCTCCAGTTCCGGATCGTGAGCGCAGAGCGGCGAAACATGGTCGCAGCGCGGCGCGAACGCGCATCCTTTCGGTATGTCTTCGAGACCGGGGACCATGCCGCGAATTTCGCGCATTCTCTTTTCCTGACCGGGCGAGGCGCCCCCGGCGACCGGCGTCGAGGCGAGAAGCGCCGCGGTGTAGGGATGCCGCGGCCTCAGGAACACGTCTTCGACGGCGCCGATCTCCACGATCCGGCCGGCGTACATGACCGCGACGCGATCGCAGCTTCGCGCGATGACGCCGAGATTATGCGAAATGAGAATGATGGACGTCCGGAACGCGGACCGGAGCTCCATGAGGAGCGCCAGAATCTGCGCCTGAATCGTCACGTCGAGCGCCGTTGTCGGCTCATCCGCGATGATCAGGCCGGGCTTCAGCGCCAACGCCATCGCGATGACGACGCGCTGGCGCATTCCGCCCGAGAGTTGATGCGGGTATTCCTTCATGCGCGCCGCCGCATCGGGCATCTTCACCGCCTCCAGCATCTCAAGCGCGTGGCGGCGCGCGCTCCTGGCCGATCCGACGCCATGAACCTTGTAAAGTTCGGCGATCTGGTCGCCAACGGTCATGACCGGGTTCAGCGCGGTCAACGGCTCCTGAAACACCATCGAAACGCCGCGCCCGCGCAGGGACCGCATCTCGGCGGAACTCAGGCTGGTGAGATCGCGGCCCTGAAATTGGATTCGCCCCCCCAATATGCGCCCCGGTTCCGGCAGCAATCGCAGGATCGACGAAGCGGTCAGCGACTTCCCCGAGCCGCTTTCGCCAACCAGGCCAAGGATCTCTCCCTCTTTCACCTGCAGCGAAACACCCCGCACCGCCTCGAGGGGCGCGCCATCGCCATGGGGGAATCCGACCCGGAGATTTTCGATTTCGAGCAGAGCCATCGGATCACAATCTTTGCGTCATCATGGGGTCGAACCAGTCGCGCAGCCGGTCCCCCAGAAGGTTGATGGAGAAAATCGTCAAGCCCAGGAAAATCGACGGATAGAGAACCGTGCTCAGCGAAACCATCACATAGCGCCGGCCATCTGCGATCATGTTGCCCCAGCTTGGAATCTCCACCGGCGTGCCGACGCCGAGAAAGCTCAGATAGGCTTCGATCAGGATCGCGGACGCGACGATGAAGGTCGCCTGAACGATGAGCGGCCCGATAATGTTCGGAAGCACATGACGGACCATCAGGACCGGCATGGACGTGCCCGCGATCTGCGCGGCCTCGATATAGGCCAGTTTGCGCAGGCCGATGATCAGCGAATGGACCAGGCGCGTCACCCGCGGCACCTCCACGATGGTGACGGCGATCGCGACCGTGAGAAAGCTGCCCCCGAGAACCGCCACCAGCGCGATGGCGAGAAGAATGCTGGGAATCGCCATGAGCCCGTCCATGGTCCGCATCACCACCGCTTCGGCGATAACGTTCTGCGCGGCGATCATGCCGAGAAACAATCCGATGACCATGGAGGCGAATCCGACCAGAAATCCGATGCCGAGCGAGATCCTCCCCCCGACGATCGCCCTGCTCAAGACGTCGCGCCCGAACGCGTCGGTGCCGAGCCAGTGCTCCGCGCTCACCGGCAGAAGCCGTATCGACGGATCAAGTTCATACGGATCGTGGGGCGTGATCAGCGGCGCGAAAACCGCAGCCAGGATGACCCCGATCAGCAGGGCCGCCGGCAAGCGCCACGAGATGAACTTGTTGAGCTTGCTGAAATACGGATTTGGCCGCCTTGCGATCCGTTCCATCGTCATCGCACCCGTGGATCGAGAATTATGTAGGACAGATCAACGAGCAGATTCACCAGCACGTAGATCAGCGACAACACGAGCATCAGGCCGCGGATCACGGGAAAGTCGCGCTGCAGGACGGCGTCGACCGTAAGGCGGCCCAGCCCCGGGATCGCAAAGACGTTCTCCACGATCACGACGCCGTTCAACAATCCGGCGATCCCCAATCCGATGGTCGCCGCGATCGGCACCGCCGCGTTGCGAAGGGCGTGCACGGTCAGGATCCGCATTCCGGGGACGCCTTTCGCGCGCGCCATGCGAATGAAATCCGCGGACAGGGCTTCGATCACGGCGGAGCGGGTGATCCGCGCGATGAGCGCGATGAACACGAAGCTGACGCATACGGTGGGCAGCGCGAGATACCAGAGCCATTCTCCGACCCCGTCGGAGAGCGGGCGGTATCCCTGAATGGGGAACCAGCGCGCGCCGAGCGCGAACTTCGCGATCAGGAAATATCCAATGAGAAAAACCGGGAGGGAAAAGAACAGCACGGAAAGGACGCTCAATCCACGATCCACCCAGGAGCCGGCGCGCCAGGCCGCCAGCGTTCCGAGCGGCACGGCGACGATCACGGACAAGACGATCGTCGTCGCCGCCAGCGACAGCGTCGGCGCTATCCGCTGGAAGATGAGCCGCGCCACGGGTTCTCCGGAGACGACCGACACGCCCAGATCGCCCTGGCACGTTTTCCAGAACCAGATCGCGAACTGCTCCAACAGCGACTTGTCGAGCCCCATGGCGGTGCGGATGCGGGCGACGTCCTCGGCCGTCGCCGTATCGCCTGCGATGATCGCGGCGGGATCGCCCGGCGTGATGTATATCAAAACGAACGCCACGATCGAGACGACCAGCATGACCGGAATCGAGCTGATCAACCTGTTGACGATCAATGCGCCGACTGTTCCTCGCATGGCTCATTTCCCCGTAATCGGGCCGGACGACGCACCCCGCCGGCCGCTGAGGCGCCGGCGGGGTGCGTTCACGATGCTCACTCGGACTTGCTGACGCCCCAGAAAACCGGAACCGTGATCGGCCGGATGCCCTGCACCGACTCCTGAACCGCGGCGAAAGTCCGCCATTGGCCGCCGTTTATATATGGCAGGTGCTTGTAGGCCTCGATCTGCACCGCATCGAGAAGCTCGCGGCGTTTGTCCGCGTCCGGCTCGGACCACCAGGCTTCACGCGCCGCTTCGAGCTCTTCGCTGCAGCTGAAGCCGGCGATGCTGTTCGGGCACGGGCTCGCGAGATACGGGTTGACCAGCGGCGAACCTGCGTCGAGCGCGGAAACCGTGGTGATGAACAGATGCCACGCTCCTTCGCCGTCAATGTCTTTCACATTGCGCCGCTGCGAGAGCGTTCCCCAGTCCATCGCCTCGAGCTTGACGTTGAAGCCCGATTTGCGCAGCCCGTCCGCGAGAACCAGCGTGGCGGCGCTGTTCGCGGCGGCGTCGGTGGCCTGCAAGAGAACGATCTCTTCGCCATCATAGCCCATCTCATTCAGAAGCGCCTGCGCGGCCTCGTGCTGAGGCGCCCCGAGCCCCTCGGCGCCAGCGCTGGTTTCAAGCGGAGTGCCGCACAGGAAATACGCGCCGCAGAACTCGTAATAGTCGCCTTCCTGAGCGCCAACGGCCTGCATGTTGGCTTTCTGGTTCACCGAAAGCAGGATCGCGCGCCGCGCCCGCGGATCGTCCAACGGAGGGTTGAGATGGTTGGGGCGAATCCAGACCATCCGGCCATTCGGGTCGATCACCTCCAGCCTCACGCCGGGGGTCGCCTCGATCATCGGGTAAAGCTCCAGGGGCGGTTGCTCCAGAACGTCGATCTCGCCCGCGATCAGGGCTGAAACCGCGGTGTTGGCGTCGGGTATCGTGACCCACTCGACCACATCGACCAGCGCGCGCTTGCCTCCGGCGAGGCCGTCGGCGGGTTCGTCGCGGGGAACATAATCAGGGTTGCGCCGATAGACCGCCTTGTCGCCCGGTCTCCAGTTCTCGGAATCGAATATGAAGGGGCCCGACCCCACGGCCGAGGTGATCTGCTCCGAAGCCGGGGTGGCCGCGACTTCCTTCGGCATCACGAAAAGCGCGTTCGCGGTGGAGCGCGCCATCGCATCCAGCACCAGACCGAAGGGCTTCTCGAGCGTCAGGGTGAAGGTCTTCTCGTCGACCACCTCGAGCTTCGCGCCGGCGCGGAACAGCGTTCGGCCAACCGTATCCTTGTCTTTCCAGCGAAGGATCGAGGCGACGGCGTCCTCGGCCTCCACCGGCGCGCCATCGTGGAACCGCAAGCCTTCGCGAAGGGTGAAGCTGTATTCCAGACCGTCGTCCGAAACGCTGTAGTCGCCGACCATCTGCGGCTGCGGATTCCCTTCGGAATCGAGCGCGAACAACTGATCGTAAACCAGATACCCATGATCGCGGGCGTAGGTCGCGGTGTTGAAAACCGGGTCGATCCCGCCAAGCGAAGCGTTCATCGCAATGCGAAGCGTCGTCGAGTCGGCGAAAGCCGGCAGAGCGAAAGCCACGACGGCCGCTGCGGTTGGCAGGCGCCGAAATTTGACCAGACATTTGGAAATTCGATCTAGCATCGCGCTCTCTTCCTCCTCCGAGCATGGAAAATACTCCCCACGTCTCGTGTGCGTGGGGTGCGTCCAGACATTGATGGATCGCGAAGATATTGCACAATATGTATTTCTGATGTCGCCTTGCGAAAATCGTATTTGCGGATTTTTTCGGCGTCGGCCTACCCTCGGGCGGCTTCATGGCCGCTGGGCTGGTCCACGTAAGCACGCCGATCACACGCAGGACGCTTTCGTCACGTGAGCGGTTTGCTCCGGCGCGATCCGAAAGGCTCGCTCAGCGCCTCCATCCCGCAAACAGGATCTTGCAATGCGTTCGTCCGAAACCGCCCCCAGCGCCGCCCAGTCACAGTCCGAGGCAAGTTTGCCGGATATTTCAAACCAGTTGCAGTGGACTGCGGAAGAAAAGCTCGTTGCGCATCGCAAGATGCACTTGCTGTTTCCCAGCGACACCATTGCCGCAAGCGCGTTCACCCGTCAGTTGCCGGAGGGCGAAAGTCTCGACGTGCGGTATCGCCATGGCGGCGAGGACATGGATATCGGACGGTACTTCGAAACGACGAACGCGACCGGCCTTATCGCGGTGCGAGACGGCGAAATCGTTCTGGAGCGCTACGCCGAAGGCAATTCCAGCGACACGCGTTGGGCGTCGCGCTCCATGGCGAAATCCGTGACCTCCACGCTGATCGGAATCGCCATCGCCGAGGGGTTTATCCCCGGGGTCGATACGCCCGTGACGCGGTATCTTCCCGAACTGGCCGGCGGGCTTTTCGACGGCCTGACAATCCGTCACCTTCTGCAGATGGTGTCCGGCCTCCCCTACACGGAAGATCCGCTTGACCCGTCGAGCGACGTCTTCCAGCTACAGGCCTGCACCACCCATGGTGAAAAAGGCGCGTTCCTTTCATTCCTGAAGCGTCTCGGCGATCGCGCGCCGCAAAGCGCCGCCGCGCCCGGGTCCGTCTTCAATTACAGCTCAGCCGACTCGGTCGTGCTGGGTTTGGTTCTGGAGCGCGCCACCGGCGTCCGCCCCGCCAGCTATCTTCAGAAGCGCATCTGGGGCCCCTTGGGCATGGAGCGCGACGCATTCTGGAACCTCGAGGCGGAGGGGGGGAGCACGTTCGCCGCGTCCGGCCTGAGCGCCACGCTTCGCGATTATGCGCGATTTGGCCTGTTCATTCTCGGGGGCGGCGCCCTTCCCGATGGCGAGGCCACTTTGCCCGACTGGTGGATGGAGGAAGCGGTTCGCGCCAGCGCCGCGTCTCTCAAGGCCCGCACTCCGTATGGTTTCCAGTGGTGGCTGCACCACAAGAACGGCGTCCCGTCGGTTGCGGCCGGGGCGGTCGATCCAACGCTGCCGGACAGCGCTCCGCTCAGAATGCCGGGAGGCGACACCCTGTTCTATGCGCTGGGAAGCTCCGGCCAGACGATCGCCATCAACCCGGCCATGAACGCCGTGATCGTCAAATGGGCTGTCTGGGAAAAGCCGAGCGGCCGCAACGATGGACGGCACAAGGACGCCGCGCTGTTCGCCGCCATATTCGACGCGATGGAGCCCGGCGGCGGCGCCCGACCGTAAGCAGTCCCACCAAAGCGGTTTGAGCCAAAGGTTGACGCAGGGTTGGGCCTTGTGACGTGGCCCGGGAGTTTCGGGCGGCGAGCCAAGGCGTAACCCGAACCTCTTCGCGGGATGCGAGACGGCGCGACGCTGGCGGCTGAGAGGTCTGGCCGGGCGCGCCGCCGCCAGGCCAACCGACGCCGGCCAGCCGGCGCCAAGGCGCGAGCGCTGCTGCGCTCCATATCGGCCGGGACGGTTTGGCGGCGCAGCGTCTGACGATCATGCCGCTCCCGTGTGGGAAAGCTCCGCCAGGCCGGGCCAGGGCGGACGCTTTGACATGTCGGCGACAACGTCGCACGCCACGAACGCGCTTCGATAGTTCCGCCGAGAACAGGGATCGTCGCCATATTTCAGAATGACGCCGTGGAACTTCCAGACTTTTCATATATCCTGACCCCTGAAATTTCAGGTTCAATCGTCAATTTCGCGACGAAAAGCATGATCGGGGTCTAGATGCGCGCAGTCCTGTCTTTCATGCTTTTTCTGGTGGCGCTCGCCCCGCTTCTCGGAGGGGCGGCGCCGGCGGCCGCGCAGACTGGCGAGGCGCCCGCGCCCGTCACGCTCCCCGAACCTTTGACGCCGGACGCGGTAAACGCGCTGGTCTCGCGCCTGTCGGACGAACAGGTGCGCGCCATGCTGATCCAGCAGCTGGACCGGATAAGCCAGACGGAGAGCGCCCAATCCGGCGGCGCCGAGCTGGTCGGCATCGACAATTTCCTCGGAGACGCCGCCGGGCGGAGTCTGGACGCGCTTGAGCGCGCGGTCCGCACGGCGCCGCAGGTTCTCACGCTGGAGGCGAAGGCGCTGACGGGCTATGTCGGAGGGCTCGGCGCCGCCGGGGCCTTGATCTTCGCGGCGCTCTTTCTTGCGGCCATCGGCGTCGGCTTGCTGGTTGAGCGCTTGTTGCACCGCTTCCTGATGCGGCGCCGGAGAGCGCGGTGGGCCGAGGTGCAGGGCCGCCCGATTTTCGAGGTCCTTCCCTTCCTCGCCCGGCGGCTGGTCGGGGATCTGGCGGGCGTTCTGGTCTTCTTTGTCGTCGCGGGAGTCGCGTTGCGCTTGGCGATGCCGGACGGGCAGGCGGCCGTGGCGCAGATCTTCTTTCGCAACCTGATCGTCCTGCCGCGCGTGGCCGCGGCCATTCTGGCGTTCTTCCTTGCGCCGAAACAGGCTGACGAGCGCCTGGTGTCCGTCGATGACGGCGCGGCGGCGTTTCTGTTCCGGAATCTCCTCGGCGTCGTCTTCGTCATCGGCATGGCCCGGTCGCTTTTCGCCTTCAACCTGTATGTCGAGGCGGACAGGTTGGCCAATCATATCGGCTTCTGGTTCAATCTTCTGATCTTCTGCTGGCTGATCTGGATCTGCTGGAAGGCGCGCGCCGGTCTGCGCGACATGATCCTGCATCAGCATCGGCGGCGGTCGGCGTTCGAGTTGCTGATCGCGCGCTTCTATCCGGTTTTCGTGATCGTGAGCATCGTCGCCACCTGGGTTTTGTCGCTCGTGGTCGCCGCCATGGGACGTGAGGGATTTCTGCGCGGCGGGCGGCATCTGATCAGCCTCGCCATCCTGATCGTCGCTCCGCTTCTGGATGTGTTGATCCGGGCCGTGGTGACCCATTTCCTGCCGCCGATGCGCGGGGAGGGGCTCACGGCGCAGAAGGCCTATGACGCGTCTTTTCGAGCCTATGTCCGGTTGGGCCGTGTGCTTATGTTCGGCGTGGTCGTCATCGCCACGGCGCGGATCTGGGATGTGACGCCGATGACGATGGCGAGCGCCGGCGTCGGCGAACGGCTGGCCGGGCATCTCATCAGCGCGCTTCTGATCTGCATTGTGGGATATATCTGCTGGGAGGCCGTGCGGTTGCTGATCAACCGCAAGCTCGCCAACGAGATGACCGCAATGGGCGGCCCCCCGTCCGACGATGAGACGTCCGGGCACGCGCCGGCGGCGCCCGCGACGCGGCTGGGAACGATCCTTCCGCCGGTCAGCTGGACGCTTCAGGCGATCATCATCCTCCTCACCATCTTGACCATGCTGAGCAATCTGGGCGTCAACGTGGCTCCCTTGCTCGCGGGCGCCGGCGTCGCGGGGATCGCGATCGGTTTTGGCGCGCAGAAGCTGGTCGCCGACATCGTGTCGGGTCTGTTCTTCCTCATGGACGACGCCTTCCGCCTCAACGAATACATCGATGTGGGCGACACGGCGGGCACGGTCGAGCGCATCGCGCTGCGCTCGATCCAGCTGCGCGACGCCAAGGGACCGGTGCTGATCATCCCCTACAGCAACATCAAGAGCGTCACCAATTTCAGCCGGGATTGGGGCATCATGAAGCTGAGGTTCACCGTTCCCTTCGATACGGATCTCGACAAGGTGCGCAAGATCTTCAAGAGGATCGGCCAGGAAATGATGCAGATTCCCGAACTCGCCCCTGGCTTCATCGAGCCGTTCAAGAGTCAGGGGGCCGCGGAGTTCAGCGATTATGGAATCGTGGTCCGGGGCAAGTTCATGCATAAGCCGCGCGCGCAATTCGCGATCCGCAAGCACATCTTCAAGCGCGTTCAGGAGGAGTTCGCCGCCAACGGCATTGAATTCGCCCGCCGTGAGGTGAAGGTGAAGGTGAGCGGCCAGACCGAGCATTTGACGGATGACGAGCTCAACGAAGTGGCGGGCGCCGCCGCGGAGGTTGCGAAACCGCAGGACGCGAAGACCGCCCCGACGTGAGCGACTTTCCCATGGCTCCGGGCCGGATATCGACCCTATTCAACCGATGTCCCGCCAATCACGGGAGCGCCGCCCTTTTGGGGCGGACTCCTTGACGGAGATCCTCGCGGCTTCCGGAATCTGGTTCCCTGTTCCCGGCGCGGGCCCTCGCGTTGGACCCGGCGGGTGCGCGCGTCAGGCGATGCGTGAGCCGCAGCGCGAAAGTTGCGTGCGGTAGGTTTCCGCGCGCGCCGCCACTTCGTTGGCGGCTCCCACCAGCCATCTGTTCCGCCGCCATCCGCCACGTTTGTAGCCTGTATGGCCCTCATGATACGCGAGATACTGGCCGAAGGCGTCGCTCTTGGGGAGCCCGTTCATGGATTGCGTCTTGTTCAGATACCAGCCGACGAAATCGACGGCGTCGCTGAAATCCTCCCGGTCCGCGCGCGTGGCGCCCGTCTCTTCCTGGTACCATTCCCATGTGCCGTCGAGCGCCTGCGGGTACCCGTAGGCGGAACTGACGCGGCCGTTGGGGATGAGGCCGAGCATGGCGTATTTCTTCGGTGGGCGCGCATCGGCCCGAAAGCTCGACTCGCGCCAGATGATCGCCATCACCACATGCGGCGGCGCGCCCCACCGACGTTCCGCGTCGGCCAGCGCGGCGCCCCAGTCGCCGCGTTCATCGAGAATCGAGCAGGCGTCCGCCTGATTTCGCGGCGGCCCTGACGGCGTGGATGAGCAAGCGGCCAATATCAGCGCAGCCGCCGCCCAGATGAAGGGTCGGAGTCCTGATTCCATTGTCGCGGGCCTGCTCTCAGCCTCATTCTTGCCATGAAGCTAGCACAGAGGCGCGCCGTCGCCAACTCAGATGAGAAAGGCGAGCGTGAGCGGAACCAGAGCGATCGAAAGCGCGGTGGAGACGACGACGAGCCCGGCGACCTCCGTCGGCTCCGCGTCATACTGGAGCGCGAGCAGATAGTTCGTCACCGGGGCCGGCATGATCGCCTGCAGGACCAGAACCGCGTAGACGGTCCCGGTCAGGCCCATCGCGGCGCCGAGGCCGAGGGCTATCGCCAGAGCGCCGACATAGCGCATGAGCGCGACGACGAGCGCCCGCTTGATCGAGCCGACCCGGATCCGGCTGATCGAGACGCCGAGCGTCAAGACCATCAGCGGGATCGCCATTTGCCCGGTCAGGGCGATCGTAGCGTCGACGAAAACCGGCAGTTTCACGTCCGCCCACGCCCCCGCCACGCCAAGAACGGCGGCCCACACCATGGGCTGGCGCGCCGCGTCCCAGCCTTTCTGGGGGCCGGCGACGAACCAGAGGCCCAGGGAGAACTGAATGGTCACCATGATCGCGAACAGAACGATCGCGAGCGCGAGCCCTTCGTCGCCATAGGCGTAAAGCGCGACCGGCAGTCCGAGATTGCCGGTGTTGTTCATCACCGTCGGCGGTAGGAAGGTCCGCAAACTCAATCCTGCAAGCCGGAACGCGGCGCCGAAGACCACGGCGAACAGGCCATAGAGGAGCAACGCCGCAAGCATCATGTCCTGAAACGCGCTCGGCTCGATCTGGGCGCGGACAAGCGTCGAGAAGATCAGGCAGGGCATCGAAACCCCGATGCCGAGCCGGGTCACGAAGGCGATATCATAGGGGAGGTCGCGCTTCGCCCAGAGCCAGCCGACGCCCGACAGAATGAAAACCGGCGCGATGATGTCGAGAATCTGCAGGATCATGGTTATGGGCCGCCTTCCGAGCGCGGCCCAAAAACGCGCCCGCCTATGGAAACTTTTTCAGGAGGTGTATAGTACACGGTTGAAGATGTGAGTGTGGAGCGAGTCGCAGGCGATGATCAATGCGTCGGCAAAATTTAGGATAGGTCAGGTGGTGCAGCATCGCGTGCACCCCTTCCGTGGCGTCATATTCGACGTCGATCCGATATTTTCCAACACCGAGGAATGGTGGAGTTCGATCCCCGAGGAGAACCGTCCACGGAAGGATCAGCCCTTCTACCATCTCTTCGCCGAGAACGACACGAGCTACTACGTGGCCTATGTCTCCGAACAGAATCTCCTGCCGGACGATTCAGGCGAACCCGTGGACCATCCCGAGGTGGGTGAGATGTTCGGCGTTCTCGAGGGCGGACAATACGAGGTCGAGCCGACCTATCGTCATTGACGCCGCGCGAAGCGATTTCCAAAAGCGACCGAGCCAGAAAAGAGTCCGTCCGAGAGCGGCGCTCGGCGCGGCTGGAACAACTTATCATATAAGCCCTTGAAGCCGTGTATCTGGCCGCGCATTCTTTATTCAATTAAAGGATGAACGCGGTATGCGCGCTGTGGGGGAAGAATCCGATGGGTTACGCGACTCTGGCCGACAAGATGGCGCTTGAAGCGCTCCCGTTCAGAGACCGGCTCGTCTTCGATAATGTGTTCGAGCAACTCACCGAGACGGCCGCGCGGCACGGGTCGCGCCCGGCGCTGAGCTTCCAGATCAAGAGCGGCGAAAAGGACGAGGCCGAGACCCTCTCCTGGAGGGCGCTTCGCTCCCGTACGGCGCAGGCGGCGAATCTTTTCCGCGAGCTCGGCGTCGGCCGGGACGATGTGGTCGCCTATCTCCTGCCGAATGCGAACGAGGCCGTGATCTCGCTTCTCGGCGGGATGACGGCCGGAATCGTCAATCCGATCAACCCGTTGCTTGACGCGGATCAGATCGGGCAGATCCTGTCGGAGACCAAGGCCCGCGTGCTGGTCACGCTGGCGCCTTTCCCGAAAAGCGATGTGGCGGCGAAGGCGGCGAAGGCGTTGGCGTTGGCGCCGGACGTGAAACATGTGCTGACGGTCGATCTTCGGCGATACCTGACGCCGCCGCTATCGTGGATCGTGCCTTTCATCCGGCCGAAGGTCGCGTGGCCTTCGGGGGTGTCGGTCGCCGATTTCAATCAGGAGCTCCGAAAACGGGATCAGACGCTCGCGTTTCCAAACGATGCGGGGCGCGAGACGATCTGCGCATATTTCCACACCGGCGGCACGACGGGGATGCCGAAGGTCGCCCGGCACAATCAGCGCGGCGCGCTCTATAACGGCTGGGTCGCGGACGCGGTGATGGTGACGGCGGACGACGTCATGCTCTGCCCGTTGCCGATGTTTCATGTGTTCGCCGCCTATCCGGTCCTGATGGCGTGCGTCGCGACGGGCGCGCATATGGTGATGCCGACCCCGCAAGGCTATCGCGGCGAAGGCGTGTTCGACAATTTCTGGAAACTCATCGAGCGCTGGGGCGTGACCTTCATGATCACGGTTCCGACCGCGGCCGCGGCGTTGATGCAGCGTCCGGTCGACGCCGATATCTCGACGCTGAAGAACGCGTTCTGCGGCTCGGCGCCGATGCCGCCGGATCTGTTCCGCCGGTTTGAAGAGGCGACCGGGGTCCAGATCATCGAAGGCTATGGGATGACAGAGGCGACATGCGTCGTCTCCGCGAACCCGACGACCGGGCTCAAGAAGATCGGCTCCGTCGGCATCCCTTTTCCCTATACCGACGTGAAAATCTTCGATTGCGCGGAGGATGGCGCCGTCCGGCGCGAAATGGCCGAGGGAGAGATCGGCGAGATCTGCGTCCTGAGCCCGGGAACCTTTCCCGGCTACACCGACGAGCAGCGGAATTTCGGCGTGTTCGCCACCGGGGGATATCTGCGCACCGGCGATCTCGGCAGGTTCGACGCCGACGGCTATCTCTGGATCACCGGCCGAGCGAAGGATCTGATCATCCGCGGCGGCCACAATATCGACCCGGCCCTGATCGAGGACGCGCTCATCACCCATCCTGCGGTCGCTTTCGTCGGCGCGATCGGCCAGCCTGACATCCATGCGGGCGAAGTGCCCTGCGCCTATGTGGAGCTGGTCTCGGGCGCCGGCGTGACGAGCGAAGAGCTGGCGGCTTACGCGGCGGAGCATATCCCCGAGAGGGCCGCGATCCCGAAATATATCGAGGTGATGCTGGAACTGCCGAAGACCGCGGTCGGCAAGGTGTTCAAGCCCGATCTTCGGCGCGCCGCGATCAGGCGGGTCTACACCGCCGCGTTGGAGGAAGCCGGGGTGGGGGCGGAGATCATCGAGGTGATCGACAGCAAGGAGACCGGCCTGACGGCGATCGTCGTCGGCGGGGATGACGCGGCGGTCATCGAGGCGCTCGGCGGGTTTCCAAGGCCCTGGGCGCGCGCCGCCTGAGGCGGGTCAGGCGCCGGGCCGCGCCTCGGCCTCGGCGGCCAGGCGCTCGCTCGCCGGCTCGATCCGGTCGGCGAGCGCCTTCGTGAAGGCGCGCGCGCCCAGATCCGAAGGAAGCGGCTCCAGAAACTCGATCACGGCGACGCCCGGTTTGCGTATGATCCCGCCCCGCGGCCAGAAACACCCTGTATTCGTCGCGGCGGGCACGCAGGGCAGATTGTGGGTCCGGCAAATGAGATACGCGCCGGGCCTGTATGGCGCGGCCTCGCCAGGCGCGGTGCGGGTCCCCTGCGGAAAGATCACCAATTGCCCGCCGAGAGCGCGCCTGCGTCCGACCTCCCGCATCAATTCCTTGATCGAAGCGAACCCCCGGTTCCGGGTGATCGGGCTCGCGCCGATGCGAAGCGCGTAAAGCCCGACCACCGGCGCCCAGACCAGACTGCGCTTCATGACGAATTTCGCCGCCGGCAGATCGCGCAGAAGAATCAGGATGTCGAGAAAGCTCTGGTGTTTCGACGCGATCACCACATCGCCCTTGGGAACCGTTCCGCGGGTCTCCGCCGTCAACCCGCAGAAGACCCTGAGCCCCCAGAACGCGGGGCGAAGGAAGACCCGGACGCCCAGATACGCGCCCCGGCGCGACCAGACCGCCAGCGGGGTGAAAAGGAGCCCGATCAGAACCATGAGCCCGTAGAACCAGATGAAAAAGATCAGCGAGCGGAGAAGGCGCACCGTCTCAACTCCGATGTAGCACGAGATAAGTCGCCGCCCTCGTCGCGCCGAGGGCGGTCAGGCTGGCGATCAGCGCCGCGATGAGCGGCGCGAGGACGGCGAGCCGCCAGTCGACCCCGACGCCGCCGGCGACGAAGACGTCGATAGCCTCCACCCGGGGCATGTTCAGCGCGATCAACGCGGCGGCGAGCGCGCCGATTCCGGCGCCGAGCGCCGCGCGGACGGCGAAAGGCCGCTCGAACGCGCGGGCGATGAAGCGGTCCCCCGCGCCGATCAGCGTCAAGGTGCGGACCACGCCGGCGCCGGACCAGAGCGCCGCCGTCGCCGCGACCGCGACCATCGCGGCCAGCGCGGCGATGGAGACCAGAACGCCGATGGCCGCCGTCCGCCGCAGGCCGCGCGCCGCGATGACGAGCGGCGCCCGCCACTCGCGGTGATCGTCCCAGACCGCCCCTGGCGCGTCGAGCGCGAAGCGGCGGCGGATCTCGTCGATATCCGGCCCGGCGCCTTCGAGCGTCACGTCGATCAGGGCCGGAGTCGGCAGCGCCTCGATATCGGCGTCCGGTCCGAGCCAGGGCGCGAGAAGGGCGCGCGATTCGGCGTCCGAGAGCGCGTGCGCCGACGCGACCCCCGGCGCCGCGCGCAGGATCGCGAGCGCGGCCGCCACATCGTCCTTCATGCGGTCTTCGGGGGATGAGACCCGGACGGTGGCGACGGTTTCGAGCGCGGCGGTCCAGCGGCCGGCCACGCGGTCGGCGGCGAAGCCGGTCAGCGCGCCGGCCGTCGCGAGAAAGCCCATCGCCGCCGCGACCAGCGCGATCAGCCCGCCGATCACGCCGGCGCGCGGCGCGATGGAGGGCGCGCCGGACGACAACCGGGCGCCGGGCCGGGTCAAGGCCTTCATATCGGCGCTCCGGAGCGAAAGATGCGCCCGTCCTTGATCTTCAGGACATGCGCGCTGACGCCCTGCGCGGCGCGCATCAGGTTCAGGTCGTGCGTGGCGATCAGGACGGTTTTGCCCAGCCGGTTCAATTCGATGAAGAGGGACATGATCCGCTCCGCCGTGTCGGCGTCGACATTCCCGGTCGGCTCGTCGGCGATGATGAGTTCGGGCGAGGCGACGACGGCGCGGGCGATGGCGGCGCGCTGGCGTTCGCCCGAGGAAAGCTCCGCCGGGCGCGCGTCCAGCCGCCGCGAAAGCCCGACCCACGCGCCAAGCTCCCTCAATTCGGCCCGCGGCCGGGCGTCCCTCCCGGCGATCCTGAGCGGGAGGGCGATGTTCTCCAGCACCGTGATATGATCGATCAGGTCGCAATCCTGAAGCACGACGCCCATTCGCCGCCGGATCGCCGGCGCCTCGCGCCGCGGAATGGTGGCGGTGTCGCGCCCGAACACGCGGACTTCGCCCGCGCCGGGGCGGAGCGCGAGATAAATGAGCCGCAGCACGGTCGTCTTGCCGGCCCCGGATCGCCCGGTAAGGAAATGCATGGAGCCGGGTTCGAGCGTGAGCGTGACGTCGCGGAGCACATCATGGTCGCCATAGCTGAACCCCGCAGCCTTGAATTCGATCATCTGACGCGGCTTCCCTTGCGCTTCATCCGGCGCGACAATCGCAAAGCCGCCGCCGCGTGACAACGCCTCACGCGTTCCCGGCCCGTCCTTGGCGCAGGGCCCGGTCCGCGGTATAAGCCGCGTCATTGAAAGCGAGCCCCGCGCCCTGCGGAAATCTGAGAGGCCGGAGAAGCACATGCGTCTGATCTGCCCGACCTGCGCCATCGAATATGAAATCGACGCGGATGCGATCGGCGCCGGCGGCCGGAAGGTCCGTTGCGCGGATTGCGGGACGGAATGGTTCCAGCGGCCGCGCTCGGCCAGCCTCGCGGAGGCCGTGGCCGCGGTGGAGAAGGCGGCGCGCAACCGGCAGCGCCCTGACGGCGCCCGCGAGACGGTGATCGCGCCCGAGACGCCCGCCGCGCCGGAGCCGCCGGAAGCGCCAGCGATCGACGGCGAAGCGTCGGAGGAGACCTCGCCCGAAAGCGGGCCCGCCGCGGAGCCGCGCCGCGCCAATGAAGGCGCGCCGGATGACGCGTTCTTCGCGGCGCGAAGCGGGGGTGCGGAACCGCGTTCGGGCGCCGGCGCCGCGTTCCTCGCGGGCTTCATGACGGTGGCGCTGCTCGCGCTGATTCTGGCGGCGCTCTATGTCGAGCGGGATGAGATCGCGGGGCTCGCGCCGGCGCTGGAGCCGCATCTTGCGGCTTACGCCGATCTCGTCGATCGCGCGCGCGGCGCGCTGGCGGAATTGATCGGGCGGCTGTGAGCGGCGAGGCCCATGGGGCGGCGCGAAATTCGTCAGTGCTATTGACTTAACCCGACTGAGGGCGCATCTGCCGCCTACACGCCTGTTCCCGCGATGGCGCATCGTCCGGTTCCCGCACTCGCGGAGCCGAGACCGGTCGCGGAAGGGGCCTTCGAAATATAGCCTCTTCCGGCTGCGCCCGGAACAGGCCGCCCGCCGGACGATGACACGACGTCACGTCCGAGGCGGTAAGGGAATTTAAGTGACAGATCTGACTTTTAGGGAGCTTGGCTTCGCCGAGCCCATTCTTCGTGCTCTTGAATCGCGCGATTACGAAACGCCGACGCCGATCCAGGCGCAGGCGATCCCCGCGCTGATGGCCGGCCGCGACATGATCGGCATCGCCCAGACCGGCACCGGCAAGACGGCGGCGTTCTCTCTGCCGATCCTGCATGCGTTGTCGACGAAGGCGCCTCAGCGCGGCGCCCGCGGCCCGCGCGCGCTGATCCTGGCGCCGACGCGCGAACTCGCGATCCAGATCGGCGAGGAGATGCGAAGCTACGCGCAGCATCTCCGGCTGTTTCAGACGGTGATCTTCGGCGGCGTCGGCCACGGCAACCAGATCAAGGCGTTGAGCCGGGGCGTGGACATCGTCGTCGCGACGCCGGGGCGGCTTCTGGACCACATCGCGTCGCGTCATGTCTCTCTCGACGCGATCGAGCATCTCGTGCTCGACGAGGCGGACCGGATGCTGGACATGGGATTCGTTCACGACGTGCGCCGCATCGTCGGCGGCACGCCGAAAGCGCGCCAGACCCTGATGTTCTCCGCCACCATGGAGGGCGACGTCGCGAAGCTCGCCGCGGAGTTCCTGCGTGATCCGGCCCGCGTCGAGGTGACGCCGCAGGCGACGCCGGTGGAGCGGATCGGCCAGACCGTCCGCCATGTGGACGGCAAGGCGAAGACCTCGCTTCTTCTGGATCTTCTCTCGGATCGCGACCTGGAGAAGGTAATCCTCTTCACCCGCACGAAGCACCGCGCCAACAAGGTCGCGGAAGATCTCGAGCGAGCGGGCGTCGTCGCCGACGCGATCCATGGCGGCAAGAGCCAGAACGCCCGCCAGCGGGCGATCAAGCGCTTCGGATCCGGCTCGGTCCGGGTGCTGGTGGCGACGGATATCGCGGCGCGCGGCATCGACATCGGCGGCGTGACCCATATTCTGAACTACGACCTGCCGAATGAGCCGGAAAGCTACGTTCATCGGATCGGCCGCACCGCGCGGGCCGGGGCCGAAGGGCAGGCGATCAGCTTCTGCGACGCGTCCGAGCGCGGCTATCTCCGTTCGATCGAGCGGCTGATCGGCACGCACCTGGAAATGGTCGGAGACGGGCCGAAAGGCCCGGACGAGGCGCCGCCCTCGCGCGGCGGCGGCAATCGGAACCGGGGCGGCGGCGGCGGCCGGCCGCAGGGCCAGCAACCCCGTAAATCGCAGAGCGCGCCGCGCCAGCGCCGGGCCGAGAACGCGCCGGGCGGCAAGCCGCGCGGCAACCGCAACTGGCGGTCCGGGAAAGCGTCGGCCAAGGCCTGACCTTCCTGGACGGCGGGCGTCGACTTCAGCTGTGACCGAAGACTTGAGTCTCCGCGCAGGCGTCGTCGCCCGCCTCCATCTCCAGCGTGCTGTGGCCGATGCCGAATTCGCCGCGAAGGCGCGCCTTGATCGCGGTCCTGACCTCGGTCGCGCGCCCTGCGGCCTCATCGGTGAGAACGATGTGCGCTTCGAGCGCGGATTCGTGCTCGTCCATCTGCCAGAGGTGGATGTGGTGCGCGCTCCGGACGCCCTCCACGGCGCGGATGCGCGCGGCCACCTCGCTTGAATCCAGCTTCGGCGGGCTTCCGAGCATCAGGATGCGGATGACGGCGCCGATCTCCCTCGCGGCCTGCCACAGAATGTAGCCGGCGATCAGCAATGTCACGATCGGGTCGACCAGACGCCAATCGTAGAGCAGGATCAGCGCGCCCGCGACGATCACCGCGACGGAGCCGAGCGCATCCGCGACATTGTGCAGAAACGCCGCGCGTATGTTGATGCTGGTTTTTGACAAGCGGTAGGTGAGCAGCGCCGTGATGAGATCGACCGCGAGCGCCACCCCCGCGATGACGACGACGAGCCATCCGTCCACGCCCTGAGGGGTGATGAACCGCGTCATCGCCTCATAGACGAGGTAGACGCCGACGATGATCAGCGTGACATAATTGACCAGCGCCGCGATCGCCTCGGCCCGGCCGTAACCGAACGTCATGTCAGGGTCGGCGGGGCGGCGCGCGATCTTCCGCGCGCCGAAAGCGATGATGAGCGCGACCGCGTCGGAAAAATTGTGGAGCGCGTCGGCGATCAACGCGAGGCTGCCGGCGAGGACGCCGCCGATGACCTGCGCCGCCGTCAGGCCGAGATTGACCAGAATGGCGAAGGCGACGCGCCGGTCGCCGGCCTCCGGGTCGATATGGTGATGGCCGTGATGGCTCATGCGTCCTTTCTTGCCGGCGGCGCCGCGGGGCTCAAAGCGCCGCCGCGTAGATCTCCCGCGCCGCCTCGAGCGTCATCTCCCGCGGGTTGTTGACCAGAAGCCGGGTCTGCTTCATCGCGTCCTCCGCCATCATCGGCAGATGGTTGTGGCTGACGCCGACCTCCGAGAGCTTCGACTTCATGCCGAGCTCCGGCCCGAGGCGGGCGAAGGCGTCGGGCAGGCCGGCGGCCGGATCCGGGTCGTTCGCCAGCTCAGGAAAGATCAACGGCGCGATCTCCGCGTATAGGGGCGCCGCCGCCGGCATGTTGAACGCGAGGACATGCGGCAGAACCAGCGCGTTGGAAAGCCCGTGCGGCACATGAAAATGCCCGCCGATCGGATAGGCCAGCGCATGGACCGCCGCCACCGGCGCGTTGGCGAAAGCCATCCCCGCCAGCATGGAGCCGAGCAGCATCGCGCCCCGCGCGTCGCGGTCGCCGGGCTCGACGCATGCGCGGCGGATATTCGCGCCGAGAAGGCCGAGCGCCTGCCGCGCCAGCGCGTCGGACATGACGTTCTTCTTGTGCCGGGAGGTGTAGGCCTCGATCGCGTGGACCATGGCGTCTATGCCGGTGGCGGCGGTGACGTGGGCGGGCAATCCGACTGTTAATTCCGCGTCGAGGACCGCCCAGTCGGGGAAGAGCTGCGGCGCGACGACGCCCTTCTTTTCGGCCGATCCGGTGGTGACGATGGCGATCGGCGTGACCTCGGATCCGGTGCCGGCCGTCGTCGGCGAGACGATCAGCGGCAGGCGCGCGCCGGTGGCGAGGCCGATGCCGTACATCTCCGAGAGCGGCTGATCCGAATTGACCAGAAGCGCGATCAGTTTCGCGCAGTCGAGCGAGGAGCCGCCGCCGATGGCGACGACGCCGTCCACCTTTTCCGCCTTGGCGCGCGCGACCGCGTCGAGGATCAGCGCCTCGGGCGGGTCGGCGACGACCTCATCGAAGATCCAGACGTCGACGCCCGCCGATTTCAGCCCCTTCAGCGCCTCTTCGAGAAGGCCGGCGTCGCGGATCCCGCGATCCGTGATCAGCGCCACCTTGCCGCAGCCGAGCCCGGCGGCGAGTTCGCCGATCTTGCCGGTCGCGCCGACCTCGGAGATGATCGAGCGCGTGGTCTGAAAAGTGAATGAGTTCATCATGGCGTTCTCCCGCGTTTTTTGGGACACTAGGCCCGCCGCGCGGCGGCTTAAAGACCGGATCGCCCGATCCTGTAAATTTCATGATGGCGGCTTTCATTGCCGACGCGGTTCGGCTGCGGTAACTCTCTGCGAGCCCTGGGATATGAAAAAAGGCGTATGCACATGCTGAAATCCAGCGATACGGAAGAAATCGCGACCCCCGAGAGCGCCCGCGCGAAACCGCCGGCGATGGTGTGGGAGGATCCGTTTCTTCTTGAGGATCAACTCACCGAAGACGAGCGGATGATCCGCGATTCGGCGCGCGCCTATTGCCAGGATCGACTGATGAGCCGGGTGACGGAGGCGAACCGAAAGGAGATCTTTCACCGGGAAATCATGAATGAGATGGGGAAGTTGGGGCTTCTGGGCCCGACAATTCCCGAGGCCTATGGCGGACCCGGGGTCAATTACGTCGCCTATGGTCTGATCGCGCGGGAGGTGGAGCGGGTGGATTCGGGCTATCGGTCCGCGATGTCCGTGCAATCCTCGCTGGTGATGCATCCGATCTTCGCCTACGGGACCGAAAAGCAGCGGAAGAAGTACCTGCCGAAACTGGCCTCGGGCGAATGGGTCGGCTGTTTCGGGCTGACCGAGCCGGATTTCGGCTCCGACCCGGGCGGAATGCTGACGCGGGCGAAGGCGGTCGACGGCGGTTATCTGCTGTCGGGCGCGAAGAACTGGATCTCCAACAGCCCGATCGCGGACGTGTTCGTGGTCTGGGCGAAGTCGGACAAGCATGACGGCAAGATCAAGGGCTTCGTCCTCGAGAAGGGGATGAAGGGCCTCGTGGCGCCGAAGATCGAGGGGAAATTCTCACTTCGCGCATCGATCACCGGCATGATCCAGATGGATGAAGTCTTTGTTCCGGAAGAGAATATCCTGCCGAACGTGGCGGGCCTCGCGGGGCCGTTCGGGTGCCTCAACCGGGCGCGCTACGGGATCTCCTGGGGCGTGATGGGCGCGGCGGAGTTCTGCTGGCACGCGGCGCGGACCTATACGCTGGAGCGCAAGCAGTTCGGCAGGCCGCTGGCCGCGACGCAGCTGATCCAGAAGAAGCTGGCGGACATGCAGACCGAAATCGCGCTTGGCCTTCAGGGCTGCCTTCGTCTTGGCCGCCTCATGGATGACCACCGCGCGTCCGCGGAGCTTATCTCATTGATGAAGCGGAACAATTGCGGGAAGGCGCTGGATATCGCCCGGGTGTCGCGCGACATGCATGGCGGCAATGGCGTCTCGGATGAATATGGCGTGATCCGCCATGTGATGAACCTCGAAGCGGTCAACACCTATGAGGGCACGCATGACGTTCACGCGCTGATCCTCGGGCGCGCGCAGACCGGATTGCAGGCGTTCATGTAGGCGCCGGACGTGTAAATTTTTTCGGGCGCGGCGTTGTAAATCTTTACAACCCGGGCCCGGAGCCCGCCCCCTGAAACGACCGCGCCGGCCCCCCGAAAAGAGGGCCGGCGCGTTTTGCGTCCGGGCGGCGGGCGGGGCGCCCCGGGGGCGGGTCTCAGCCCGCGTCGGGGCGGGGGCCGACGACGTGGTAGGTGCGCTGCTCCTCCGTCGGCTTCAGGGCCTTGTAGGCGCGCCAGGTGGCGTGGCCGAGAACGGGGAAGACCACGATCAGGCCGATGAGCGCCGTCAGCACCGAGAAGATGAACAGCGCGAGCACGATCGCCCCCCAGGCGATCATGACCGGCAGGTTGTTCCAGACCATCGCGATGCTGAGCGCGAAGGCGCTGAGCGCGTCGGTCTTCTCTTCGAGCAGCATCGGCGCGGCGAAGACGCTGATCGCGAAGCCGAAGGCGGCGAAGAGCGCGCCGACCGCGCCGCCGACGATGAGCAGCGCCCATCCGGTCGAGGTGAGGAACAGCATCGGCGCGATCTCGTCGATCCCGGGAAAGGCGACGACCCCGAAAAAGAGCGAATAGACGATCACCGCCGCGCGCTGCCAGAGCAGAAAGAGGCCGAGCAGCATGACGCCCATGAAGAGCGCGGAGCGGCCGGCGCGCGGGCGCACGAAGATCATCGAGGCGAAGCTCACCGGCTCCCCGGCTTCGAGCCGGCGGCTCTTCTCGTAGAGGCCGCTGGCGACCAGCGGGCCGATGACGACGAACCCCGCGAGCGCGGGGAAGATGAAATAATCCAGCTCGAGATAGAAGAGGAGCCAGACCACGACCATCGAGACGATGTAGATGGCGAGCCCGTAGAGGATGCTCGGCGTGGGATGGGTGCGAAAATCCGACCAGCCCTCGCGGAGCCAGTCGAGCGCGGTCGCGGGCGGCAGGTTCCGCCCGAGATGCCGCTCGCGCGGGAGCGGAGGAACGACCGGGGGGATGACGTCGTCGCGCGGGTGGCCCGCGGGGCTTTTCTCGCTCAGCATGATGATTTCGCGGCGCGATAGGTCGCGGCGCCCTCAAGTGGTGATTTCAGATGGGGGACGCATTCGGGCGCCGACCCGAACGAGACGGCGACCAGATGCGCGTTCGCGCCGATGAAGATCAGCGCGACGGCGGCGGCGATGGCCAGCGCCACGCGGCGCTGGCGCGAAGAGAGGCGCCCGGTCTCGGGCGCGCCTCCGGGATGCGCGGGCGCGGTCATTTCGCGGCCTCCGCTCCGAGATCCTGGATGTAGACGGTGAGCATCTTGCGCTCGGCCTCGCTCAACCGGTCCTCCCATGCGGGCATCCAGCCGCGGCGGCCGCCGTAGATGGTGCGGAACAGCGTCTCCTTGTCGCCGCCATAGATCCAGAAATCGTCGGTGAGGTTGGGCGCGCCCATCTCGGTCAGGCCGGTTCCGTCGTCGCCATGGCAGCTGACGCAGTTGTCCGCGAAAAGCTGGGCGCCCGCCTCCTGCGTCTCGGGGTCGATCTCGGCGCCCGAGAGGGACTGGACATAGGCCGCGACGGTGCGGATCTCATCCCGGCTGAGCATGCCGTCGCGCCCGAAGGCGAGCATTTCGGAGATGCGGGTGTCGGGGTGGGAGGAATTGACGCCGACGCGCAGCGTCTCCAGGATCGTCTCTTCATCGCCGCCCCAGAGCCAGGCGCTGTCGATCAGGCTCGGGAAGCCGGGGCCGCCGGCGGCGCCGGCGCCGTGGCAGGCCGCGCAATTGTCGCCGAAAAGCGCCGGCGCGGTGTCGTTCAACGCCCGCATCAGGTCGGCGTCGGCGCGGATCTCGTCAGCCGAGCCGGCGGCGATGCGGCTCTCCCAGTCGGACCGGGCGACGACGGCGTTCTGGACCTGCTCTTCGAGCTCCTGGTGCTCGTCATAGCCGAGAAGCCCCTTGGTGTAGGTGGAGCCGAGCGGCCATGCGGGGAGCAGCACCCACACGCCGAGCGCGTAGAGATGGGTGACGAGGATGAAGAGCCAGATCACCCGCGGCACCTTGGTGTTCAGCTCGGTGATGCCGTTCCAGATGTGGCCGGTGGTCTGGTGCCCGGTGAGCGGGTCTCTGTGTTTCACCGACATGGGCCGTCCTCATCGTCAAGAATGCTTTTTGCGGCGCGATCGAATTTCGGGCCGAAGGACGGCCAGAAGGCGTAGACCGTGACGCCGATCGAGATCGCGATCAGGTAGAAGAGACCGAAGGATTTCGCGAAGGCGACGACCATGTCATGTGAAATCTCCATCACTCATTCCTCCTCTAACGGTTGGTTCTGGAAGGCGACATCGGTCAGCTTGCCGAGGATCTGGAGATAGGCGACGAGCGCGTCCATCTCCGTCACCCGGTCGGCCTGCCCGTCGAAGAGGCGGATGTTCGTCTCCTCGCCATAGCGCTCGGCGACGCCTTCGGCGTAATCGCTGTCGGGGCGGGCCTGCCCCTGGGCGTCGGACGCGGCGTTTTCGATCATCTCGTCGGTGTAGGGGGTGCCGAGATCGCGGAGCGTGGCGAGGCGGGCCGGCAGGCTCGCGGTCTCCAGCGGCGCGCGCAGCATCCATGAATAGCCGGGCATCACCGATTCCGGCACCACGTCGCGCGGGTTGACCAGATGCGCGACATGCCAGTCGTCGGAATATTTGTCGCCGAGGCGGGCGAGGTCCGGCCCGGTCCGCTTGGAGCCCCAGAGCATCGGATGGTCGTATTTGCTCTCCACCGCGAGGGAATAGGGACCGTAGCGCTCCACCTCGTCGCGGAGCGTGCGGATCATCTGACTGTGGCAGGCGTAGCAGCCCTCGCGGACGAAGATGTCGCGCCCGGCCTGTTCGAGCGGGGTGTAGACCCGCATGTTCGGCGCCGCCTCCACCGTGTCGTCGATGGTGAAGAGCGGCGCGATCTCCACGAAGCCGCCGATCGCGCCGGCGAGGATGATGCCCACGGTGAGGCGCATCGAGTGACGCTCCAGCCGGTAATGGGCGCCGAAGTATTTTTCGGAGAGCTTGCGAAACATGGGCTTACTCCGCAGGGGTGGCTGAGGGCGCGGCGCGGTCGGGCGCGACGGCGTCGGTGGGATGGTCGGCGGCGTGGTCCTCCAGCGGGACATGCCGGATGGTCATGACCACGTTGTAGAGCGCGAGGATCGCGCCGATCAGGAACAGGAACCCGCCGAAGGCCCGCGCGATGTAATAGGGGTGCATCGCGATCATCGAGTCGATGAAGGAATAGCGCAGCGTGCCGCTGTCGGTGTAGGTGCGCCACATCAGGCCCTGGATGACGCCCGAATTCCACATCGCGAAGATGTAGATGACGACCCCGGCGAGGGCGAGCCAGAAATGGACCTCGACCAGCCGCCAGGAATACATCGTCTTGCGCCGCCAGAGGATCGGGGTCATCGCGTAGATCGAGCCGAAGGTGATCAGCGCGACCCAGCCCATGGCCCCGGCGTGCACATGGCCGACGGTCCAGTCGGTGTAGTGCGACAGCGCGTTCACCGGGCGGATCGCCATGAACGAGCCCTCGAAGGTCGTCAGCCCGTAGAAGACCACGGCGACCATCATGAAGCGGAGGGTCGCGTCGTCGCGCACCTTGTGCCAGGCGCCGTTCAACGTCATCAGCGCGTTGCCGGCCGAGGCCCAGGACGGCACCAGCAGCATCACCGAGAAGCTCATGCCGAGGGCCTGCACCCAGTAGGGCAGGGCGGTGTAATGCAGGTGGTGCGAGCCCACCCAGATGTAGAAGAAGGTGATGCCCCAGAAGCTGAGGATCGACAGCCGGTAGGAGTAGATCGGCCGCTCCGCCCGCTTCGGCAGGAAGTAGTAGAGCATGCCGAGGAAGCCGGCGGTGAGGAAGAACGCGACCGCGTTATGGCCGTACCACCACTGGGTCATCGCATCCTGGACGCCGGTGAAGGCGGAGTAGCTCTTCGCCGCGCCGAACGAGACCGGCAGCGCCAGGTTGTTGAAGATGTGAAGGATCGCCATGACCAGGATGAAGGCGAGGTAGTACCAGTTCGCGACGTAGATATGCGGCTCGCTCCGGCGGGCGAGGGTGCGGATGTAGAGGATGAAATAGGTGACCCAGACGATGACCAGCCAGATGTCGGCGTACCATTCCGGCTCCGCGTACTCCCGCGATTGGGTGATCCCCATCAGATAGCCGCTGGCGGCGATGACGCAGAACAGGTTGAAGCCCAGCAGCACGAACCACGGGCTGAACTGGCCGGCGAGGCGGGCGCGGCTGGTGCGCTGCATGACGTGAAACGAGGTGGCGATCAGCGCGTTGCCGCCGAAGCCGAAGATCACGCCCGAGGTGTGGACCGGGCGGAGCCGGCCGAAGCTCGCCCAGGGGGCGTCGAAGGTCGCCTCCGGCCAGGCGAGCAGCGAGGCGACCCAGACGCCCATGCCCATCGCGATGACCGCCCAGACGAGCGAGAGGATGACCCCGACCCGGGTCGGATCGTCGTAATAGGAATCGAAGCGGTCCTCCGAGGGCTCGGGCGCGTCGATCGCCCGCAAGAGCGCGATCAGCAGGCCGCCGGAAAACAGCACGGTGATGACGCCATGGACGCCCATCGGGTCGTTCTGCGCGACGATCGCCATCAGCAGGCCGACGACGGCCATCACGCTGAGGATGACCATCGCCAGTCGGCGTTCGGCCAGGGTCAGCCTGGAAATCATGATGTGGTCTCCTTCGGGGGGACGGTGTTCGGTTCGGCGTGGGGGGCGCGGGGCGCGTGGGGGAGCGGCGCGTCTTCGTCGGAATCGATGAGGATCCGCTCCGCCGCGCCGGCGAGATCGTCGTATTGGCCGCTCTGGAGGCTCCAGATGAAGGCGATGAGCGCGACGGCGCCCATGCCGAGCGCGACGGGGATGAGAACGTAGAGAATGGTCATGCGCGCGCGCCCTCCAGCGGGGCGAGGCGGCGCGCTCCGGCGGCCCGGCGGAGGCGGACGGCGCGGTTCAGGCGCAGCGAATTGCCGACGACGACGATCGAGGAGGCCGACATCGCCAGCGCCGCGACCAGCGGCGTGACCTGGCCGGCCGCCGCGAGCGGAACCGCGATGCAGTTGTAGACGATGGCGATGCCGAAATTCTGCCGGACGACGCGGGCGGTGCGGGTCGCGATCCGGTGGGCGAGGGGGACGGCGTCCAGCCCGTCGCGCAGGAACACGTAATCGGCGGCGAGGCGCCCGGCGTCCGCGGCGGAGGCCGGCGCCATCGAGACATGCGCGGCGGCGAGCGCGGCGGCGTCGTTCAGCCCGTCGCCGACCATCAGCGTCCGGCGCCCGGCGTCCCGGAGCGCGCCGAGCCGGGCGATCTTCTCCGCCGGGGAGACGCCGCTCCGGCTTTCGACGTCGCCGAGGGCGGCGGCGACGCGGGCGACCTGCGCGGGGCTGTCGCCGGAGAGGATCTCGACGCCGAGCCCGGCGTCGCGGAGGGCGGCGACCGCGCGCGCGGCGCCGGGGCGGAGATCCTCGGCGAGGGAGAAGGCGATCACCGCGCCGCCCTCGGCCGCGAAGACCGGCCCGCCGGCGGCGATGGCGGCGGCGGCGGGGTTGATTTCAGCGGCCCAGTCGGCGCGCCCGAGCCGGACCCGGCGGCCGTCGACGCGGCCTTCGACGCCGCAGCCCGGAATTTCGCGGGTCTCGTCGAGGGGCGCGGGCTGCGCGCCGAGATGGGCGGCGACGGCGCCCGAGGCCGGATGGGTCGAGCGCAGGGCGAGCGCCATCGCGGCGGCGCGGGCCGGCGCGGGCGCCCCGGCGCCGCCCGAGGCGCGCGGCGTCCCGGTGGTGAGCGTGCCGGTCTTGTCGAAGACGGCGTGATCGACCTCGGCCAGCCGCTCCAGCGCGGAGCCGTCCTTCATCATGATCCCCTCGGCGAGGAGCCGGCTGGCGGCGACCACATGCGCGACCGGCGCCGCCAGCGCCAGCGCGCAGGGGCAGGTGATGATCAGGACCGAGATGGCGATGAAGATCGAGAGGCGGGCGTCGCCGGTCGCGGCGAACCAGCCGATGAACGCCGCGAGAGCGAGGGTGTGGACCAGCGGCGAATAGAGCCGCGCGGCGCGGTCGGCGATCCGGACATAGCGCCCGCGCCCGAGTTCGGCCGCGTCGAGCATGCGCATCATCTCGGCGAGGAAGGAGTCGTCGGCGGCGCGAAGCGCCTCCACGTCGAGCGCGCCGGTGAGGTTCAGCGCGCCGGCCTCCAGCTCGTCCCCGGGGCCGGCGGAAACCGGGATCGACTCGCCGGTGACGAGCGAGCGGTCGATGTCGGAGCCGCCGTCGAGCACGCGCACGTCGACCGGCATCCGCTCCCCCGGCGCGACGCGAAGGGTCATGCCGGGGCGGACCCGCTCCAGCGGCGTGTAGCTGAAGGCGCCGTCCGCGCCGAGAACCATCGCGCCCTTCGCGGCCAGCCGGGCGATGCCGGCGACGGCGGCGCGCGCGCGCTCGCGCATGCGCTGATCGAGATAGCGCCCGATCAGGAGGAAGAAGATCAGCGTCGTCGCGGCGTCGAAGAAGACGTCCCGGCCGCCCTGCGCGGTCTCGTGGATGCTGAGCGACAGCGAGAGGAGGATGGCGAGCGCGATCGGCACGTCCATGTTCATCCGCCCGCCGCGGAGCGAGGCGACGGCGGAGGTGAAGAACGGCCAGCCGGCGTAGGCGGCCACGGGAAGCGCGATGAGCGCCGAGACCAGATGGAAGGTCTCGCGCGTCGCGCCGTCGGCGCCGGCCCAGACGGCGATGGACATGAGCATGATGTTGGTCGCGCCGAACCCGGCGACCGCGATCCGCCGGAGCAGGGCGGAGGAGGCGCGGGTCTCGTTCTCCGCGCCGCTCTCGATCAGGCTGACCGGCGTGGCGGGATAGCCGAGCGCCGCCATCGCCTCGACCACCGGAGCGGCGTCGGTCTCGGGGCTCTCAAGCGTGACGCTGACGCGCCGAAGCGTGAGATTGACCCGCGCCGCGACGACGCCGCCGACCCGGGCGAGCCCCTGCTCGACGGCGGCGATGCATTTGCCGCAGCTGATGTTCGGGGCGGAGAGAAGCAGCAGGCCGCGCCCGTCGGAAAGGGAGCGGATCTCGGCGGCGAGGTCCGCGCTGACGCGCCGCCGGGCGGCTGACGCCGGCTGTCCGGAAGTCTCGATCGCCTTGCTGTCGCTCACCTTGCGTGGCCCTTTTCCACTCCGTCATGATTATCACCGGTCGAGCATATGCGGCCAGCGATAATGCGCGGCTTTGCGTTCAACCCGTCCACGAGGACGGCGGGCGCCTGATCCCCGTTCGGGGGGCGGAACCGTGGCTAGCCCATAAATCGCGCGGCCTCCAGCTTTTGAGCCCGCACTGCGTCACTTCGCGCCTGCAACACGGAGCGCGGCGCCGGGCGCCGTCCGGGCGCCGGGGCGGCCGAACATCGCCGTCTGGAGGCTCCGCGCGATCCGCTCCGCCTTGTCGCAGAAGAGGCGCGCCGCCTCGGGTTCGCACAGCTCTTCGACGGTCTCGCGGAAATAGCCGAGCCAGATCCGGAAATGCGCCGGCGCCACCCCGTCCAGCGCCCGATGCGCCGGCGCCGCCTGGCCGTGATAGCGCCCGGTGAGCCGCATGATGGACGACCAGAAGGCGCACATCTTCCGCAGATGCGGCCCCCAGTCCTCGCCGATCGCGCGCTCGAAGATCGGCCCGAGCGTCCGGTCCGCGCGCACCTTCGCGTAGAACCGGCGCACCACGCGCTCGATCATCGCCTCGTCGATCGAGGGGTGAAGCGGCTGGCGGCGAAAAGCGGCGGCGCGCGGGGACATCGGAGCGATTCCGTTTAAGAAGCATGTGTGATGCGTATTAGAATCCCCGCACCCCGATCGGCAACGAGCGGGATGTCGCATCCCCGCCGGGCGGCGGCGTCAGGGCGGCCCTCCCATCATTGGCTCTGAGCTATGCTGCCAGCAAGTTTTGGTCGACCCCTTCAAGTCTTGCGATTTGCTCTGACTTTCACCGCCCTTGATGCGCCACAAATATTATCAAGTGACTTGACGATATCACCTCACTTCTTCGCTATAAGTTGCGCGCGTCTTTTTCATGGTGGGCCCCTTGTTGCCTCAATATATTCCTCAGAGGAGGATGTTATGAACCGATACCTTTTGATCGCCGCGGCCGCCGTTCTTGGCCTCGGCGCTGGATGGATGATCTGGGCGCAGCCCCGCTACACATCGCACGAGCATTGTTTCGCGGAACTGACCCGGACTGTCTCCGGCGACGCGATCCACGTGCTCCGCGCGCAATACCGGTATTGCTCCACGCTGTTTCCCAACCCCAAATAAATTGCGGTCAGTTCGTCAACTCCTGGCGTTCTTCCGGTTCCTCTTCGACAAGTTGGAATATGGAGTCGGTGGGGATGTGAAATGACAAGAGCGAGAGCGTCAGAACCGCTGGCGGATGGACCGCATGCAGCAGCGCGCATGTCAGATTCGCCAGTTTCTCGTTGATCTCCAGTTCCTTGGCGTCCGCCGCCGCTCGAGCCATCACATCACTCCAGCTTGCGCTACCGACATCCCGTGCTTGATCACGTTCTCAGACAGGGCGTCAGGGCCGGGCGCGCCGTTTCATGACCGCGTCGATCACATCGATCAGATCGCCGGCCATGGCCCGGTCCGCGGGGGAGGCGCTGGTCGTCGCGGCGATGTCGAGGAGGGTCTCGCCGCGCATTTCCGCCAGGGTGGGCGGAACCGAGAGCCCGGCGCGGCGGCGGCGATGGTCGTAGAGCAGCGTGATCATCGTCTCGTAGCTCCGGGGCGGATCGCTGAGCAGCTTGTCGCCGAGTTCGGAGATCGGCGCGGCCATCGGATCGACCGCATAGCCGTCGGCCCGCAGCGCCTTCAGCAGCTCATGCGCGTAGATGCTGTAGCCGAGCCCGGTGGGGTGGTGCTGATCGAGGCCCGCGAGCCCGCCCTCCCGGAACGCCGGGCGCGGCCAGAGCATGTTGGTCGCATAGGCGAAATTCGAATAGACGCGCTCTTCATGCTCAAGCCTGGCGCCGGGCGCGCCGGCGGTCAGCCGCCGTTCGGGATGGTGCTTGCCGTCGAAGGCCTTCACCATCCGGTCGACGCGGAAGAAGCGGATCCGGTCGTCGCCGGCGGCGGCGAAGACGCCGGCCACCACCTCCATCATCCGCACGTTCAGCGCGGCGACGCAGGCGTCGATCTCGCGCATTTCGGCGGCGGTGTAGCGGCTGTAGGCGTCGGCCGCGCCGAGCCGGTTGTCGTAGATCGGAAAATAGCCGTCCGGGCGGAGCAGGGGGTCGGTCGGGATCTCGGGGTTGAGCGGCGGCATCATGTTGGGCGCCGTCGAGGGCGGCGCCAGGGTCGAGACGTAGAACCGCTCCGTCTCCGGGCCGAAAGCGGTGAAGAGCGCGGCGACCTCGGCCATCCGCTCGGCCCAGTCGGCGAGCCGGGAGAGGCCGGTCGCCGGCTCGGCGCGGAGGGTGATGTCGACGAGCCCGTGATTCGCGCCGAGGCTCAGGAGCAGGATGCGCGGCTTTCGCGCCGCGGCGAGGTCGATCGGGCGCATATGCTCCAGCTCGGGCCGGTCGTTGGGGTTGAAGAGAAAGAGCGCGTTCAGCGTCATGTGGATCTCGGAGAGCTCCGCCGGGATCGTCCGCAGGCTGTCGGTCGCGGCGATCATCGGGCGGAGCCGGGCCGCCCGCGCGCGCCAGTCGGCGATCGACGTCTCGATGACGTCCGGAATCTCGGCGCCGGCCAGCGCGAGATTGTCCCAGGCCGCATGCGGCGCGGCGACCACATGCTCCCCATCGGCCCAGCGGAGCGCGTTGTCGCGCGCGTCCTTCAGGCGCCGGCGGAGCTGGGTGACCAGATCGAAGATGCTGAGATCGCGGACCAGCGCCTCCAGGTCGAGAATCAGCGGCTCGGGATAGGCGGGAAAGCGGAATTCGTGCGAAGGGTCGAGCGCGCGGCTGACCAGCGCCGGCGGCGCGTCGGCGGCGAACGCGGCCGAGACGGTGCTCGAGCGCATGCCGTTATAGAGGCTGTCGCCCAGCCCGATGACCGGCGGGGTCATGAACGCGTCGGGAAAGGCGTAGCCGTGGAGCGGCTTTCTGATCTCCATCGCGACTCCCTTCGCATCCTCGCCGCCGGAGGCTAGTGGGATTTTCCGGCTCCCGCCAACCGGCGCCGCCGGCTTCGGCGCGCCGCGGCGCCCCCTCGCGGGCCATTTCGATTGATCGGCGCGCGCATCCGCGTTAGCAAATTCAGACCGATCGGAGGAGGATCGGACGGGGACGGGGAAAGTCCGGGGCGCGCGACGGAGGCGGGCGCCGGGCGGCGCGCCTCCGGATATGTGCTGACATGCGGGCCGGGACCGGCGCAAACCGGCCCCGAGCCGCCGCTCGCCGGATGACGAGCGGACGGCGAAGAAAACATGAAAAACGACACCGGGAGGATGCCGAGATGAAATCGATACTGACGACCGCGGCCGCGGCGGCGGCCTTCGCGCTTCTGGGCGCCGCCGGCGCGAGCGCCGAGGATTACACCTTCAAGCTGCATCACTTTCTCGGCGCCAAGGCGCCGGCGCAGACCGGGATGATCGAGCCCTGGGCGCGCCAGGTGGAGGAGAATTCGGGCGGCCGGGTCAAGATCGAGATCTATCCGGCGATGACGCTGGGCGGGCGCCCGCCCGAGCTGATCAACCAGGTGAGGGACGGCGTCGTCGACCTGGTCTGGACCGTGAACGGCTATACGCCGGGGCTTTTCCCGCGGACCGAGGTGGTCGAGCTGCCGCTGGTCTATGTGAACGACCCGGCGGCGACCAATCTCGCGCTCTACGACATGTTCGAGGACGATCTCCGGCAGGATTACGCCGGGGTCGAGGTGATGTTCCTCCATGTCCATGCGGGGCAGGCGATCCACATGCGGGACACCGCGGTTCATTCGCCGGCCGACCTCAAGGGCAAGAAATTGCGGATTCCGACCCGGACCGGGGCCTGGGCGATCGAGGCGCTGGGGGCGATTCCGGTGGCGATGCCGGTGCCGGAGCTGCCGCAGGCGCTGC
The DNA here is from genome assembly GCF_037646705.1 of Paludibacillus litoralis. Taxonomy (NCBI): domain Bacteria; kingdom Pseudomonadati; phylum Pseudomonadota; class Alphaproteobacteria; order Rhodobacterales; family Paracoccaceae; genus Paludibacillus; species Paludibacillus litoralis. Next base: position 95,159 of record NZ_JBBHER010000010.1, on the reverse strand, counting down.
AGAAGGGCGTGGTCGACGGCGCGCTCATCCCCTGGGAGATCATCGCGCCGCTGAAGATCCAGGAGCAGACCGACTATCAGATCGAAGGCTATGAGAAGGCCCGGTTCGGCAACACGACCTTCCAGCTCTCGATGAACGCCGACCGCTGGGCCGGCCTGCCGGACGACATCAAGAAGGCGTTCAAGGACGCCTCCGGCCCGGACTGGTGGGCGCATGTCGGCGAGATCTGGCGCGCGTCGGACGATTTCGGCATCGAGTTCGCGGTGAAGGCGGGGAATGAGCATATCACCCTCACCGAGGAGGAGACGGCGGCCTTCGACGCGGCGCTGGAGCCGGTGGTCGCGCGCTGGGTCGAAGAGGTCTCGGGCTCCGGCGTCGACGGCGCGGCGCTGGTGGCGAAGGCGCGGGAGCTGATCGCGAAGCATTCCACGAAGTGACGGATGAGGACAGGTTCGACCGCCGCGCCGGGATCGTCGGCGCGGCCGAGCGGCTGATTCATCTCTGGGCGCTGCTCGGGGGCGGGCTCTTGCTCGCGGTGGTGCTGATGAACGTGCTCTCCGTCATCGGCGGGGTGGTCTGGGTTCCGTTTCCGGGCGATTTCGAGCTGACGGAGGTGGGCGTCGCGGTGGCGGCCTTCACGTTCCTGCCCTATTGCCAGCTTACCGATTCCAACGTCACCGCGGATATCTTCACCGCGCGGGCCTCGCCCCGCTGGGTCGCCATCTTCAAGCTGGCGGCCTCGACGGCGGCGCTGCTGTTCGCGGCGCTGCTGCTCTGGCGGATGTATGAGGGCATGCTGAGCCAGCGCGAATACGGCTACATGACGGCGATCGTGCAGTTTCCGATCTGGGCCGCGTTCGTCCCGATCCTGATCTCGCTCGCGCTCCTGATGGCGGCGGCGCTGATCACGCTCGGGGAGGCCGGCCGGGCGGCGGGGGCGCGCCGGTGAGCGAGGCGCTCCTGCTCGGGTTCGGCGGGCTGGCGGTTCTGATCGCGCTGATCGCGATCCGGATGCCGATCGCCTATGCGATGATCCTGGTCGGCGGCGTCGGCGTCACGGCGCTGAACGGGCCGGCGCTGATGATGAGCCAGCTGAAGACGCTCGCCTACGGCCAGTTCGCGATCTACGATCTTTCCGTCGTGCCGATGTTCGTGCTGATGGGCGCGCTGGCCTCGAAGGCGGGGCTCAGCCAGGCGCTGTTTCGCGGCGCGAACGCCTGGCTCGGCTGGCTGCGGGGCGGAACCGCGATGGCGGCGATCGCGGCCTGCGCGGGGTTCGGCTCGGTCTGCGGCTCCTCGCTCGCGACCGCGTCCACCATGGGCCGCGTCGCGCTGCCGGAATTGCGGCGCTACAATTATTCCGGGGCGCTGGCGACCGGGTCGCTGGCGGCGGGCGGGGTGCTCGGCATCCTGATTCCGCCCTCGGTGGTGCTGATCATCTATGCGATCATCGTCGAGGCCAACATCGTGACGATGTTCGCGGCCGCGCTCATCCCGGGGCTGATGGCGGTCGTGCTTTTCCTGCTGACGATCGCGGTTTATGTCGCGATCCGGCCGGAGGCGGGGCCGAAAGGCGGCGCGGCGGACCGGGCGGAGTTCATCTCCGCGACCACCGGGATGATCCCGATTCTGGTGATTTTCGGCATCGTCATCGGCGGGCTCTACGCCGGGTTCTTCAACCCGACCCCGGCGGCGGCGGTCGGGGTGTTTCTGGTCTGGATCTATGGCGGCCTCCGCGGCGAGATCGGGTTTCGCGCGCTCTGCGGCGCGCTGAAGGAGACCGCGGGCACCACGGGCATGATCTATCTGATCCTGCTCGGCGCGGAGCTGATGAAGATCTTCATGTCGCGCATCGGGCTGCCGCAGGCGACGGCGGAATGGATCCTCAACGCGGACATGGCGCCGATGCTGGTGCTGATGATCCTGCTGCTCGCGCTGATCCTGCTCGGCTGCCTGATGGACAGCCTCTCGATGATCCTTCTGGTCATCCCGTTCTTCTGGCCGGTGCTGATGGAGATCAACGGCGGCGTCTATCAGGGGGCGGAGGGCGCGGGATTCGGGATGTCGACCGAGGATCTGAAGATCTGGTTCGGCGTTCTGGCGCTGATCGTGGTCGAACTCGGCCTGATCACGCCGCCGGTGGGCATGAACGTGTTCGTGATCTCGGCGATGGCGAAGGACACGCCGATGATCGAGACCTTCAAGGGGGTGACGCCGTTTTTCGGGGCGGAGCTGATCCGGGTCGGGATCCTCATCCTGTTCCCCGCGCTCACGCTCTGGCTGCCGCGGGCGCTGAGTTAGCGGCGGCGGCGGGAATGAGCGCGCGCGAGGGCTGGCGCTCAGGCCGCTTTCGGGGCCATGCTGGGGCGAAGTGGACCAAGCGGTGAAGGCGCGCTGATGCTGTTCTGGCCTGTCGTCGCGGCCGCGCTGGCCGCGGTCATCGTCATGCGACTGGATGCGGCCTTTCCCGGCGCGCTCCGCGAGGAGAACGCGGCCGGGAGCCTGATCTATCTGCTTCTCTTTCTGGCGTTGATTCTCTTTTTCGGTTTTCGGCGGCGGCGGCGAGTCCGGCTCGGGCGCGCCGCGCTGATGGCGGCGGGCTGGTTCGCGGCCTTCGCCGCGCTTCTGGTCGTCTATTCCTTCCGGGAGGAGGCGCGCGCCGTGGTCGACCGCGTTCGCGGCGAGATCAGCCCGACCGTCGCCATCCTGAACGCCGCGGGAGAGGCGGAGTTGCGCAAGACCCGCGACGGGCATTTCCGCGCCTCGGCGCGGGTGAACGGCGCCGCGGTCGACATGCTTGTCGACACCGGGGCGTCGATCGTGCTGCTTTCATACGAGGACGCCGCCGCGGTCGGCCTCGAGCCGGAGCGGCTCGCCTTCACGCAGCCGGTGACGACCGCGAACGGCCGCACCTTCGTCGCCCCGATCACGCTGGAGCATGTCTCCATCGGCCCGGTCGGCCTCTCGCGGGTCCGCGCGGCGGTGGCGGCGGAGGGCAAGGTCGGAACCTCGCTGCTCGGCATGAGCTTTCTCGGCCGGCTGGCGGAGACCAGCTTTCGCGGCGACCGGCTGATCCTCAGGAACTGACCGCCGGCGCCGTCAGCCGTAGACCGCCTTGCGGAGCATGTTCAGCGCCGTCGCCGCGAGGAAGAACGCGAACAGCAGGCGGAGCGGGCGCGGGTTCATCGAATGCGCCAGCTTCACGCCGTATGGCGCGCAAAGCACCGTCATCGGCACGATGATCGCGAAGGCGGGCATGCTGACATAGCCGAGCGTGAAGGGCGGCAGGTTCGGCGCGTCCCACCCGGAGGCGATGAAGCCGATGGTCGAGGGGATGGCGATGATCAGCCCGAACCCCGCCGCCGTCGCCACCGCGCGGTGCACCGCGAGATTGAAGAGCGTGAGCAGCGGCACGCCGAAGGTTCCGCCGCCGATCCCCATCAGCACCGAGAGAAACCCGACCGAGGTCGCGACTCCGGCCCGGGCCGCGCCGGTCGGCGGCGCGTCGGCCAGGCGCCACGCGCTCCGCCCGAACGCCATGTGGAGCGCGACGATGAACGCGACGCCGCCGAACACCACCATCAGCGACCCGCTTTTCAGCCGGTCCGCGACCAGAACCGCGAGCACCGCGCCGAGCGCGATCCAGGGCGCCCAGCCCCGCAGGAGCGGCCAGTCCACCGCCCCCTTCCGGTGATGGGCGAGCACCGAGCGCATCGAGGTCAGCACGATGGTCGCCAGCGAGGTGGCGACGCAGACATGCATCAGCGTCTCCGGCGGATAATCGAGCGCGATGAAGACGTAAAACAGCGACGGCACGATGACGATGCCGCCGCCGACTCCGAGAAGCCCGGCGAGGACGCCGGCGAAAACGCCGACGGCGAGCAGGAAGGCGAGCAGCAGCGCCATGTCCGCGAATGTCAGATCCATATCACCCTCATCAGGCCGCCGCTTCGGCGGGCTCCACGGCGCCGAGCGCCTCCTCGACCAGTTCCGGCCCCGCCCCCGGACGATGCGCCCCTTCGGAGAGGATCCGCCGCCAGCGCCGCGCGCCGGGGCGACCCTGAAACAACGACAGCATGTGCCGCGTGATCTGGTTGAGCCGCACTCCGGCGATAAGCTCCCGCTCGATATAAGGCAACATGCGTCGGACCGCGTCCTCGGCGGTGAGGCGCCGCGTCTCGCCGAAGATCCGCCGGTCGGCGTCGAGCAGGATCGCGGACGGGTCCTGATAGGCGGCGCGGCCGATCATCACTTCGTCGAAGCCCTCTTCGAGAAACGCCTCCGCCGCGTCGAGCGAGCCGACGCCGCCGTTGATCGCGAACGAGAGGTCGGGGCGCGCGCGCCGCATCTTCCGCACGACGGCGTAGTCCAGCGGCGGAATCTCGCGGTTCTCCTTCGGGCTCAGCCCGTCGAGCCAGGCCTTGCGCGCATGCACCGCGAAATGGCGCGCGCCGGCCGCGGAGACCCGGTCGAGAAAATCGGGGAGAACCTCCTCCGGGTTCTGCTCGTCGACCCCGATCCGGCATTTGACCGTGATCTCGGCGCGCCCCTCCGCGGCCTCGATCATCGCGCCGACGCAGGACGCGACCAGATCCGGCGCGCGCATCAGGCAGGCGCCGAAAGCGCCGGAGCGCACCCGGTCGGACGGGCAGCCGACATTGAGATTGATCTCCCGATAGCCGAACTCCAACGCCGCCCGCACCGCCGTCGCCAGCAAGGCCGGCTCCGAGCCGCCAAGCTGGAGCGCGACCGGCGCCTCCTCCGGCGAAAACCCCAGCAGCCGCTCCCGATCCCCATGCGCGACCGCCGCCGCCGTCACCATCTCGGTGTAAAGCACCGCGCGGCGCGACAGCACGCGATGGAAGAACCGGCAATGCCGGTCGGTCCAGTCCATCATCGGGGCCACGCTCAGGCGGGCCGCCATTTCAGTCTGCAATCTCAATATCTTAACCCATTGTTTCCGGGGTGATGCGTGTAGCGCGCCCCGGGTATTTCCTCAGGTTTTCCCCGGTTTCTCCGGGTTTCCGGATGGCTCGTGCTACCGGGTAGCACAGTCGGTTCTGAGAACATTTCCGCGCCGCGCGCGCGCCCCACCCCTCGAACTCCCGAAAAAATCACGCGGCGGATTTCTGTGTCCTGAAAAACGAACGCAGCTCCCCGATAGAACGGAATTACGAGGTATATAATGAACACTGAACATCAGAACCACCCTGCAAACGCCGAGCCGCATGCGCCTGCGCAGATCGATATAGCCGTTTCGCGCCAGCCATCGACATCATCCGCGGATCGCGAGGTTGAGATCTTCTCCTCCAAGCAAACGAAATCCAACCGGGGGGAGAAAAGCAGACGCGACGGGGAGCCGAACATTACGGAGCGGGTCGACCGAAACGGGGCCATTCGTTATCGGGTCCAGATCCGTGGCAAGATTGACGGCAAGCTCCACAGTCTTTGCCAGACCTTCAGGTCGATGAGGGTGGCCAAAAAGTGGCGGGACAAAAAATTCGCAGAGATTGAACTCTACGGATTTCCAACGCGACAGGTCACCGGCTCCACGGTTGGCGAGGTCATCGAGCGCCGGCTCGAGACGCATCGGCACCTGGGTCGCACCACAATAGCAAATCTGAAAAATCTCAGAGGCCGTGAAATCGGAAAGAAGCGGATCTCGGCGCTGACCATGCAGGATTTCTTTGACGTCGTAGACGAGTTGCTGAGTGAAGACATGCTCCCGCAAACCGCGACCGGCTATCTCACCATGCTTGTCGCCACTCTGAAATGGGGGGCCAGGCGCGGAGAACACCTGCCCGCCGGCATCGCCGAGAACGCCATGGCGATCATGTGGGAGGATGAAATCCTTGCGAAATCCGAAGCCCGCACGCGCCGCGTTTCTCCCGCGGAGCTCGGGAGCATCCTCGCGAAAATCGCCGAGAACCCGAGACAGAAGATTCCAGTGGCCACGATCATCGCCTTCGCGGTTTTCTCATCCCGCCGGTTGGGTGAGATTTGTCGTTTGCGATGGGATGACCTGCGGATCGACGGATCCAGGATTCTTGTTCGGCAGATGAAGCATCCCCGGAAGAAACGAACCAATGACGTCTGGTGCGCGCTGCCGCCCGAGGCGTTGCGCATCATCCTGTCAATGCCGCGGGTTTCGGAGTTCATCTTCCCCTTCAACCCTCGCTCGGTTGGCGCAGCCTTCCGGCGGCATCGGAATCGCGCGAATGTGGCCGATCTTCGTTTCCATGATCTCAGACACGAGGCCATCACGAGGCAGTTCGAGATGGAGAAAACGGCGCCGTTCGTCAGCAAGATCTCGGGCCATGCATCCGCCGCATGCCTGGAGCGATACGAGCATGTCGAAAAGGTCGGAGATCGCTTCGCGAGCTGGGTATGGCTGGAGGCGGTCATCGCCGGCGATCTGACGCTCGCTTCCAAACCGGCTTCCGCGATTGGACGATCGCGTTGATATGGTTGGACGGCCGACCGCTGGTCCGGCCGTCCAATCCGCCGCGGAAATAAATTTCGATGGGCGAGATATTTTCTTTTCCGCCGCTCACAGAACGAACCGATCTCCTTCAAAGCACCGGGAAGGATAGATCAAGTGACCACAATGCAAATGCTGACCGCCCATTTCGATGGCCTGCCCATCGCGCCTCTGGAGGCCATCACGCCTTTCTTCAAGATGAGGGTCGACACCCTGATACAGAAGATAGATGAAGGCGTCATTCGCCTCCCGTATTTCAGACTTGACGACAGCCAGAAGGCTCAGCGCCACGTCCATTTGACCGATCTGGCCGCGCTGATCGATCTCCGTCATGCGGAGGCTCAGGAAGAATTCAAGAAGCTCTGGCGTTGAAGAGCCGTGTTGCGCGGCTCTGAGGCGATGCTGACTCTGAATGTTCGAAAATCCGGAATATCTCTCCGAGCATGCTTTCACCGGATCGAAAGGCATGGATGCGGAATGAAAATGCAGATCGAACAACGGAACGATGAGGGCCTTGGTGTCTTTCGACGCCGAAAGTGGCGCGCTTGTAAACACCCCTCTTGCCGAAAAGGGCTCAGAACGGCCTTTCGGCTCCCTCCAAACGTACTTCCGCTTCACGCCGTCATATTCGCCATCCAGCCCGACCTCGGCTGACCGGACCGCAAGCCACCATTTGGGACGAGTTGAACGCTTGGGGCAAATCCATCGCAGGCTGGCGCCGCCAGATCATTTCATACGCCGTGCGAGTTGGCACGCTTGGCGATGGGCGCATGGACCAGGTCTATCGACTCTTCCTGTGGGACAGGGGGCTTGATAACGTAGGCGAGGAGGTTTCAGGCGTGCCCGGTTCGGTAACGGCCGCACTGCTGTCGCAGTCCCGGCGCGCCCCGGACCGGACGAAGCGAGGATCGGGTGTGATCGACGTCCGGCTCTATCCGGCCGCCGCGATCCGTCGCCGATCCATCCGCCATGCGCGTGCTGCGGCGTCGCCCTCGCTCAGCGCGGAATATTCCTTTCCGGCTTTGAGCGTGGCGTGACCGAGATGCGTCGAGATGATCCGCGCGGCGATCACGGGGTCGTGCCGACGCATGTAGTCGGCGGCGAGGGTCCGCAGGTCGTGCGAGGGCACGCCTATGGCCGCATTGACCCGCTCGCTCGGCCATTTGGATGGTCGGGCGGCGTCGGACAGGGTCAGCCAGTTTTTACCGATGACCTCGCCGTAGCGCAGATGGATCAACCGGTCCGGGCGTCCGCACAGGATGAGCTCGTCGAGGATCTCGCTGATCTCGGGCCAAAGCTCGCCGGCTTCCGTCGTCATGCCGGTCTTCCCCTGACGCCAGGCGAGACGCCAGACGCCGCCCGTCGCGCGCCAGAGGTCGTGGCCGAGGCGCCAGCCCGCCATGTCCCCGGCCCGGGCGGGCTTGTTCATGTCGATCGCAGAGACCGCCGCCGTCTGAAGCAACAGGACCTTGCGCGCGGAATGGTCGGGCAGGGACGCGGCTTCCGTGCGCATGTCGCCGATCCGCCGGGCGATGTGCTCGAAGCCCCCCTTCCTCATCAGGTCGGCGATCGGAGCGATCTTTCGCTTCTCGCCCATTCGGGCCTCATCCCGCAGCGCGTCGCACATGTAGCGCATCCCGGCGAGGTCCCCGGCGTCCGCGCCGGCGAAACGGCCGAGGGCGACGAGGGCGTCGAGATAGTTGGCGATCGTGATCGGCTTGATCTTCGTTCCACCCGCCCTGAACGCCTCGCTCAGACGCCACGCGGTGTAGAAGGTCAGGCGCTCATCGGCGGCGCCTCGCCTGACGATCTGCGCGCAGCGGGAGATCGAGTCGATATAGCGGGTCCTGGACGACTCCTTGATCCGGGCCTGGCGCAGAGCCGGATACATGGCGCGCCAGGAGCCCGGCCACGACGCGACGAGGGCGCATTCGGAGCGGGCGGGGCGCCCGCCCTTCGGCGCGCTGCGGGGGCGGCGCGCATACCATTCCGCCCGCACCTCGCGGGCGGCGGCCGTCGAGACATCGGGCGCGTAGCGTATGAGCGTCCGCAGCAGGGTCGCCAGCGTGCTCTCCGAGGCCGCCGCGGCCCGGAAGCTCCCGGCGCCCGGCGCCTCGGTCGGCTCATGGCGGTCCTTCACGACGGCGAAGAAACGACCCGTCACGGCGGCCGCGCCGGGTTCGAGGTCGGCGCGGCTTTCGATCATCGCGCGCCGGACGGCGGCCGGAGCCGCCGCGAGATGCTCCTCGATGGATTTCCTGCGGGTCATCTGGCGCGCCTCCTTTTCATTTGCTTGAAGAGATCGGGGTGATGGGCGAGCAGAGCCTGACGCACATGCGCCGCGGCCGCCTGGCCGCTGTCGCACCCGTAATGCCTCCGGACGGTCTCCTCGGTGTCGCGAAGGATCGTCGCCGCCCTGCCGAAATCGCCCGGATACAATGCGAGGATGAGCGTCGCGACGGCATGGCGGCATTGGTGAGGCGTCAGACCGAGCCCGAGATGGGCCTCGCCGAGCGCCCACATCTCCGCCATCGTCGCCGGCGAGACGCAGCCCGAGGGGAGCGTCATCTTGTCTTTCACCAGACGCGGCGTCGCCGTTCCCGGAAACAGATACGGGCTGTCCGGGATCCGCCTCAACTCGACAAAGCGCGGCCGCAAGACCTTTTGCCATGTCCAGAGGATCTCGGCGTCGTCGTCCAGGACGGTCACCATCACCGTTTCGTTGTTCTTCACCTCTCCCGGCCGGAATGTGATCTCGGCCTTCTTCCGATCCTTGATCCACTCCATGTTGCCCGGCGCTTCCGGGCCGCCTCTTTCCCGGACCCGAATGAGGTTCGAGGTCCGCACCGGTCGGGAGAGCTGGATCGCATACATCGCCGCCACCGCATGGAGCCTCAGCCCCCGGTCTTCGGCGTCCCGGTCTGAATCGGCGCGGGCGCGTGCGATATCCGCCATCGCCCGATCCGCCAGGATGTAGGGCGCGCGGACGAACCTGGCGGCGATATGCGGAGTGTCGCGCAGGATCTTGCAAGTGCGTTCGGCGTCGGCGGTCATCTGCTGCGGCGTCACGATGTGTTCCCAATAGCGGAGCTTGGTCAGGTCGATGAGCGCGACCAGATCGGGGCGATGCAGGCCATGAGATGCGAGCGTGCGCAACGCGGTCAGACGGCCATTGAGGGTCTGCGTCAGTTTCGGATCCTTCAGCGTCGCCGACCCTTCCGCGCGCTCGATCTGATCCGCGCAAGCGGCCTCGAGAGTCTCGTGCGTCATCAGGTCGGCGAGGGTCGTCGCGGCGGCGGAACCGCCCCGGTCATCGGCCGCGCGCCAGAGCCACGTCACCGCAGCCTGGTATCCCGCGCGGGCGCCGGCGGGATTGCCGATCTTTCTCCGTTGAGCCTTCGCCGATGCGTTGACCTCGGCCAGCACGGTCTCCGGATCCTCGCCCGCCTTGAGACGCGCGGTGACGTCCGCCGCCCGATCTTCGGGCTTCGCGAGCGTCTCGCGGAATATCGCCTCGGCGTCCTCGCGCAACGCCTCGGGGATCGACGACCACAGGATCCGACGCGCCCGATCGGGAGAGTCCGGCGTCTCGAGGCCGACCGGCGGCAGAAGATCCCGGAGCTCGGGAATCGCATTCTGCATCGCGATGAGCCTGTTGATCAGCGCGATCCCCTTGCGGATCGACTTTCGCTTGTCCGATGTCGCGTCGCTGAAGACGCGGTCGATCTCCTCCTGGCTCAGTTCCGACGGCGCCGTCCGGCATCTGGCGCGGAGGGAGAACAGCGCCTTGTGCTGTTGCATCGCGAAGAGCGCGCCGCGATTTGCGAAGCCTTCGTGTTTCCCGACCAGCGCGATCAGGCGGTCCCAGTCCTCGCGTCCGGTGCGCGGCGCCGTGAGACCGGTCGCCGCGTGGAATCGGGCCAGCAAAGCGCGGACGCGGGAATTGCCGCGCCGCCGGGCCTTCTCGAGATCCTTCGCGCTCGAGACCGCGCCATAGGAAGTTGGCGCGATCACCTTGTCGAAATGCGCCAGACCGGCCGGGATCAGGCCGATATCCTCGTCGATCATGCGCATCCGCGCCGGGATCTTCCTGAGCTCGCAGATCGCGTCATAGAGTTCGTCGCTCGCCTCGGCCCAGGCGAGAACCTCGCCCATCCAGTATTCGGTTTCCGGAGCCTTCCGGATCGGCGTCTGCATCGTCATGTCGATCTCCTTGTCGTGAGACGCCTGCGCGGCGCCTTCGGAGAGAAAGGCGCGGCGCAGACGTCTCGCGACGTCATCGTGGTTTCAGGACCTGGGAGATCGCGCCCGGCGGGGCGGTTCGCACATGCTGTCGCGGATTTATCGTCATTCGCATTGGCGCCCATCAACACAACGCCGATGTATGATTGGGCGCGTCCGTGCGAACGGCGCGGGGTCCGCGCCGGTGTCGTGAGAACCGATATCGCCGCTGTGCGAATGATCGGGGGCTCAGACACGCCAGTCGTCCCGCAGGTCGAGTCCGTGATGTGAGACGAGCCAGTCGCGGGCGTCGGCGGGATTGATCCGCACCGCGCCCCAGATGGCCCGGTCGGCGCGCCGCACCCGATCATGCGCTCGATTGTCCTCACGCCGCGCCACCACCCTGGCAGGGTGGTGTGGAGGAAATGGGTCTTTCAAAACAGGCGAAAAATCTGGGGAACAAAAAAGACGGCTCCGAAGAGCCGTCTGATCTGGTTTGGGCGTCTCGGACGCCGACACATTACGCCAGAACTCTGATTGCTGCGTTTTGGATCAGCTCACGCACCTCATCGAGTTGCGGCGAGATGAACGCCGCAGCATCCTGACCTGTCTCCACCCAAGTGGCGCTATCGATATGAGCAGGCAGGCCTGCAACCATGATCTCGGCCTCAACGCGGATGGCGCCGGCGAGGGTAAGGATCACCGCGTCAACGAAGCAGTCATCGATGAGGCTGAATTTTTGAAGGTTCATTGTGGAACTCCGAGTTGTAGCACCGTGGCTGGTGCGGGTTTGGGTTATGAGTGAACGCGCCACTCAGGACGGACGTGGAATTCTTTGACTTCACTCCAAAAGAAAAAGATGTTGGGACCTGTGGAAAATTTTCGGACCAGACCGGCGATATCCCCGCTGTGCGAATGATCGGCGGCTCAGACATGCCAGTCGTCCCGCAGGTCGAGTCCGTGATGTGAGACGAGCCAGTCGCGGGCGTCGGCGGGATTGATCCGCACCGTGCCCCAGATGTTCCTTGTCGGCAGGCCGCGCTCGATCATGCGCTCGACCGTCCTCACGCTGACGCGGAGTTTTGCGGCGACGCGCGATTTGGTCATCAGCGGCATCCGGTAGCGCTCGGCGCGCCGGCCTTTCGGCGCCGGTCCCTGCTCGCAGGACCAGACATCCTCCCAGTCGAGACGGTAATGTCGGTTGATGCGTTGCGCGCGGAGATCTCCGGCCCTGATCCGCGCCCGGATCGTTCCCGGCGTCAGGGCGTAGTGTTCGGCGGCGTCTTCGACAGTCAGCATGCTGGTCCCCCTCATGGTGATGAGGAGGAAATAGTCGCCAGGACCACGCCGCCAAAACCGGGGCGATGGTGGGGGCATCCTATAGATACGTCCTGATTGGGCGCCCCCACCATTGCCGCGCCGACCTCGCGGCGAACGGCGCGACAGATCGCGTTTTGGCGCGACCGCTCAGGGAACCATGTCCCTCCCAACAGAAGGACAGGACATGGATCAGACACACCGTTTCACCCCCCATTTCACGCTCCCGACCTGGCGCGCGCCGGACGATGCGCGCCGCGAGCTCGAGGCGCGCATGGAGGCGTTCATCGCCGCTGCGGCGACGGGGGGTGTCAATCCCGGTCAGGATTCACCGGTGCTGACCCTCAAGGTCAGCGCCGGCGTCGGCAAGACGAGCACGGCTTTGCGCCTGCTGGCCAGGCATGGCCGCGCCCTGCTCGCCAAAGGCCATGTCCTCTTCTATGTGCCGACGCTGGATCTCGCCGAGCGCGCCGCCGCCGATCTTCGAAAGCTCGACAGCAGCCTGCCGGTCGTCGTCATCCGCGGGCGGCGCGCAGAGATCCCCGGATCCGGGATCCCGATGTGCCAGCGCGCCGATCTGGTTAAGCAGATCGCGCATCTCGTCCCTTCGGTGACGGAGGCGCTCTGTCGCTGGGAGGAGCACGGCGAGCCGGTCAATGCGCCCTGCGCGGCGGGGTGCCCCTACCTCGAGCAAAAAGACGCGGTCGGCGCGAAGATCCACTTTCTCTCGCACAATTATCTCGAGGCGTTTCCACCGCTTGACCGGGCGACGGACACGGCGCTCCGCATCGTCGACGAGAAGGTCTGGCCGACGCTTGTCGCGACCACGGGCATTTCCATCGACGAAATCATGAGCGCGCCGCTGTGCGATTTTCGGCAGGATCTCTTCATCCTTCTGAGCAACGTGACGTCCGGAATCATCCACGCCCTTCGATCGGGAATGGACGTGCGTCAGCACCTTCGATCGCTCGGAGTGGGCTCGGACAAGCTCGAACAGTTGTGGAAGGGCGAGCGGGCGTCGCGGGAAACTCTCGATATCCGGCCCCGGCACAGTCGAGCCGAAATCGAGTCCACGCTCAGGACAATCAATCAAGGCGCCCTGTTCGCATCGCAGAAGCGCGAGGCGCTTTTCAAGCTGCTCGCGGAGGAGACCCCGCTCGGTCCGAACCGTTTGACGATCGAGGAGATCAGGGAGGAGTCCGGGATCAGGCAGATCATTCGGCTGCACCGGGTCACACAGATCCCGCGCGACGCGCCGGCGCTCCTGCTGGACGCGGATGCGGACGCCAGGATCGCCGAACGGCTCGCGCCCGGCACGAGCTTCACGCGCATCGAGGCGAAACCGAAAGCCGAAATCATCCAGGTCTCGGACCGCACGCTGTCCAACAGCTGGCTGCTTGATCCGAAGCGCGGAACCGAGCGGAGAGCCAAGGTCCGGCGGATCATCGAGCGCGAGGTCGCTCTGGCCGGGGTCGGCCGCACCCTCGTGGTGGCCACGAAAGCGGTGCTCGAGGGGCTCCACGGCGATTCCGGACCGCCCCCTGACGACGATGAGGGCGACGGATCGCGCCGGGAGCTTCTGGGCGCGACCGCGCGCTGGTTCGGGCCGCGGATGTTGGGCGTCAACGATTTCGAGCGCTATCGGACCATCGTCATCGTCGGCCGTCTGCAGCCGCCCGTCAAATATATGGAGAGATACGCCCGCTGCCTGTTCAGCGACGAAGAGGACCTGCTGCTCCGACACCAGGCCGGCCCGCTTCCCAAACAGGCGTCGATCCGGCTGATGGACGATGGCTCGTTCCCAGCCGCCAAGGTTCGCGCGCACCCGGACCCTCGCGTGCAGGCGGTTCTGCGACAGGCGCGCGAATGCGCCACCCTGCAGGCGATCGCCCGCCTTCGCCTGATTTCACCGGACCAGGCGAAGCGGGTCGTTCTGCTCTGCGACATGCCGCTGCTGGACTTGCCGATCACGCGGCTCCTCTCGCTGGATGCGCTGTATCACGACCTTCCGGACGAGCCGGACGTTCCGGCCTATCTGCGCATGGAGCGCGCCCTTCAGGCGACGATGGGGCGCCCGGTCCGCGGGACCCGCGTCTCCGCCGCCGGTCTCGCGATGGATCTGCCGCGCGATTTCTCGAGCGCCGCCGCCAAGGAGTTCCGGCGGGGCCGGACCTCGTCCGACATGCTGGCGCTGATCGAGCGGATCGGGTCGAAAAACCAGTGGCCGACGGCGCGCGTCGAACTGATCCGCCAGGGATGCGGCGGCCGGCCGGCGCCGGCGATCATCCTCGCCCCGGAGAGCGAAGCGCTGGCGCAGGCGGGGCGCCTGTGGCCCGGGCTCGCCGCCCGACTGATCCCGCAGAAAAATCATCCCGCCGGCAGGGAAAATGTTTTTCCCCCGCATCGGATCGAACCCACCTCCTGAATACCGCAGCTGGCGGTGGGTTTCCGAAACCTGGTTTCCGAAATCCTTTCCGAAACGATACCGAAAGACATGATCCATGATCGAGAAGAGCAAGGGCGGACGCCCGAGAAAATACACCGAGGCGCAGGTGCTGAAGGGCATCGCAAGCGTTGAGGCCCGCGGCGATATCGCGGACGGCGCGACGGTGAAGCAGGCGATGCGTGATGAACTCGGGGTCTCGCCCGGGATCGACGCCGGGATCCTCGATGCGGAGGTCCGGCGCATTTGTCAGGAGCGGGACGAAGCGAAGGCGAAAAGGCTCGCCGAGATGCTCCCGAGCGCGGCGAAGGCGGCGGCGGCCGGGATCGGCGATGAGGTGGCGCGCGCCATGACGGCGGCGCTCGCCATCCAGTTCGATGAGCTGAGCCGGGAGAGTCGAGCGCGTGAGGCGGAACTGGACGCTGATCTCCGCATGTTCCGCCAGCGCATTCAGGAGCTCGAGGCGGATCTGGCGTCGAAAGAGACATCCGCCGCGGAAATGGAGGAGGACATCGCCGAGATGAGCAAGCAAGAAGTGGCCAAGGATGCGCTGATCGCCGATCTGAACGCGCAGATTGACCAGCAGAGCCGCGACGACGACCTCGAGGCGAGGCTCATCACGTTCATGAAGCAGATGATCGCGAATGAGGCGATGAAGGAGATTGGCGAAAACGCAGATTCTGTATGATCATCTCAATGTAAGCGGGTGTGGAAAAGCGCCCCCCGCAACCAATATTAGCGAACAAGCCGCCGACGAAAGTCGAGCGGCTTTTTTATGGACATGTCCGCACATCGTGTTGGTTCTTCATTTCACTGAGTCATGTGATGTCGTCGAGCCTCTTGCGGGCATGAGGCATCAATTTCAGCGAAACCGATATCCTGCCGGGCCAAGCTGGTCCGCGCCGCATCGCGGTTTCTCTCGGCGATCAGGTCGATGGCTTTTTGAGCCTCATGAGTTTCTCTTTCGAGTTGGGACAAATGACGAACCAACCGCGATCAGGGCGCATGGGCCGAAAGCACAGATCAAGGAGCGCGCCGGGGCCATTGTGTCCCGGCGCATCTCGTTTTCATGAACGACGCCCGCGAAGGCGGACCCGTTTTTACCGTCGATGAGTTGCGCGACGCGGAATAGGCGTCATGGCCCGCATCACGGCGGGTTGCGCCGCCGCTTCCTATCGACCCGGTCTGATTTCGCGGATCCGGCCGATGTCGCGCTCGGCGATCAGCAGATCCAGGACGCGGCGCGACAGCGTCAGGGCGTCGGTCAGATGGCGCTGGATGCGTTCGACCTGGCCGGATGACGCCTCGGAGCCGATCCGCGCCAGGCGTTGGAGCATCTCGTCGGCCAACTCGATAAAATCGTCGTCGAGAACCTGCCGCGTCCGGACAAGCTCGGCCAGCGCGCGAAAGGCGGGATCGAGCGCCTCATCGGCGATAGGGTCCGCCTCGTAGATGCGCACCGCGGCGCGGGCGGCGGCGATGGCGTCGGCGGTTAAGATCGGCGCCCGGGCGAGCTCGTCCGGCTGGGTGTCGGCGGTGTAGACCACATGCCTGTGGGCGTTTGAGCTTGGAAAGCTGTTCGGGAGCAGGCGCATGATGTCGGTTGGCATTGGATTATCCTCATCGGGTTGGATCAGACGCAGCCGGGAGCGCCCGGGCCACATGAAGGCGGCCCGGGCGGGGTCCGGTCTGCGGAGTTTCGGAAAGGCTCAGGCGCTCTCGGCCGGCCGCGGCCGGCGGAGAGTGCGGCGCCGGGCCCAGACGGGGCGCGGCTCCGCCTTCTGGCGCCGGCTGCGCCGAGCCTTGCGACGCTCCGAGCGGCGCTCCGCCACGATATCGGCCTCGGCCTGGATCCGGGCGCGCACCGCGTGCATCCGCTCGACGGCGGCGCCGGAGAGACAGCCGATCACCGGCGCGCCGGCCCCGGCGCAGATGACGATATCGGGGTGATCGAGCGAGACCAACATGCGCCTCGCGCCGACAAAACGCGTCGGGCGGTGGAGACCGGCGGCGCGGGCGTCCACCCTGCCCAGCTGGACCTCATAGCCGCGGTTCGCGCGGGTCTTGGCGCTGGTGCCATAAGCCAGCAGGGCGTAGCGGGCGTCGCCCACTTTAACGATGTCGAGCACAAGGCAGGGCCGGATTTTCGGCGGTATCTCCGAGCCCCTGACCGGGAAGCGGAAGCTGATGATGTCCCCGTAAGTGAGGGTCTGGCGCCAGTCGGTGGCGGGTGTGAATTGGGTTGCGTCAAGCATGGAGTGCGGTCCTTCGCGCTGATGTGATCAAGGCGACGCGCACGATTCGGTGAGACCTCGAGCGATCCGTCGCAGCGAAAGGCGTGAACCCTCGCCCGCCGGTCCCTTCTCCCCTCCTTTTTCTCTTTCAGAGGCGATCCGCTTCGTGCGCGTCACAAGGACCGCGCACGGAACGGCTCGTCTCTTCTTTCTCCACGTTCTCGGAGCGGATCGCAGATCAACGTGGCCGCCTTGGCGCATCATCGGCTGCCTGATCCGCATCAAGCACCGCTTCATCCCCGCGCGCGCGGGGGACAGCGAGACGAAAGCCGCTGGAAAGCCAGCGACCACGATTCATCCCCGCCCCGCCCCGCGCGCGCGGGACAGGCTGATCCGCAGTCGCCGCCGCCGCGTGATTCATCCCGCGTGTGCGGGGAACAGCCGACGACGCGGAGCCCGTAATGCGCCAGCGCCAGTTCATCCCCGCGTGTGCTGGGAACAGTCCATCTCCCGCTTGATCTCCCGCGCGATCTCCGGTTCATGCTCGATCAGATGTTCCAAGATGGCCTCGATCGCCGTATCTGTCCGTACGTCCATTCGCGTCTCTCCATGGGTGGTTTCGCAACTCCATGGGATATCAGGATGGGCCGCCTCTGTCGGGGCATGCCCCGGCAGAGGCGCACAGCGCCCGCGCAAGCCGAATTTCCAGACGTTAGGTACGGTACCTCAAATCCGTGCGAAATGTCTGGAAGAAGACGCCAACGCAGCATCACGCTCGGGTTTTCTCGAAGGCGCGATCTGGGGAGTTGGTTGGTTCCATGGCGGTAAAACGTCGCTTACCCTTTTCCGAATTGCGCGCGACCTACAGGAATCTTGTGTGTGGGGGGGGACCATGTTGATGGAAATGGAAGCAGCATCCCATGACGATCAAAAGGGCTTATTGGACCAGCTTCAGGCTGGCCTCCGGGCAGATCGGGATGCGCAAGAACGATGGCTGGAAAACTCTTCTCAGCCCTTCGATTCAGTGGCGCTCGACCTCGCCGCCCGATCGGGGTCAATTTCAGATGACCGGGGTCCGCCGCCAGGGAATTTCCACCATATTCGAGACACAGTCGTCAGAACTATGGCGCCTTTTCGTGGCGGACGTTGATCAGCCGGAAGAACAGGTTGGCGCCGCCCGTGGGATCGGAAGATAGCCGATTTCATCGACGATTGATAATGCAGTCTGGATATTCGTGATCGCCCCCCTCAATGGTCGTCATCAGTGCAAACGAATATTTGCGTAAACGGAGCCATCCATACATAAAGGCGAAGTCGAGTGAGATATGCATTCAGATGATATCGCCGCCTGGCCCGGCAAGAGCTTTGCGTCCGATCGGGAACACCCTGCGCTCTGGCATATGCTCGACGTGGCGGCCTGCGCTTCGGCGCTCATGCGCCATCGGGGCTTTACTGGTCAGGCGGACCAGGACGGAGCCGTGATCTTGCTGATTGCCCTGCACGACCTGGGAAAGTTCAGCGACTCCTTTCGAAGCGCCCTGCGAGACGGCGCGATCCAGACATTCTATCACTGGCAACACAGTTACCGTCTGCTGGGCCTGCTCGACAACGCCTTGGCCAACAGGCTTGGCGGTTCGCCGGCGGTCCGAAAAATGCTCGCAGGAGCGGTGTCCGGGCATCATGGTGGTCCACCGCAAGGCCAGGATGCCCGGGCGGACCGTAAACAGGACCGTCTGATCGGGGAAGATGGGTTTGCGGCCGCACGCGAGGCGCTGAACGCTGTACTCTCGCTTCCAGTTATGGCGTCTCTCAAGGACATGACTGAAGCACAGGCGAGGCGCTTGTCGTGGCGTCTTTCTGGTTTGACCATCCAGTCCGACTGGATTGGGTCGAATCCGGAATGGTTTGGCCCGGCGCCGCCAGGCATCGCGATCGCCGATTACTGGCGGATGGCGCAAGACCGCGCCGATGTCGCCATCAGCGCCGCCGGACTTGAGCAGGCGCGCCCGAGACCGGATGCCGGCGAACGGATTCTACCGAAAGGATGGGCGCCGCGCCCCATGCAGGAGGTCGCCGCGACCGTTGATTTGCCGAGCGGACCGATGCTGGCGTTGGTTGAAGATGCGACCGGCGCCGGCAAGACTGAGGCGGCCTTGATCCTTGCGGCTCGGATGATGGCGTCAGGCAAAGCGGGCGGCTTGTTCTTCGCCCTGCCAACGATGGCGACCTCCAACGCGATGCTGCCACGGCTTGATGCGGCGATGGGCGGGTTGTTTGATGGACGTCCCGCTCTTGGATTGACGCATGGACGGGCGCGACAGAATGCGCGCTTCAGGGAAATCCGCGGGCGTCGCGGGCGGGGCGCGGAGGGCCAGGCCGCATGCGGCGATTGGCTTGCAGATGATCGTCGCCGTATCCTTCTGGCTGAGGTCGGGGTCGGCACCATTGACCAGGCGCTGATGGGTATCCTCCCGACCCGATTTTCAACTTTGCGACTTGAGGCGCTCTCGCGCCGCGTACTGATCGTCGACGAAGCCCATGGTTACGACCCCTATATGGAGGCCGAGCTGTCTCGCCTGCTGCAGTTCCAGGCGATGCTGGGCGGGTCCGCGATCGTAATGACCGCGACGCTGCCGCTCGGGATGCGCGACCGGCTTGCGATGGCCTTTCAGAAGGGGCTCGGGGTAGAGCCGCGGTCGATTGACGACCGGGCCTATCCCAGCTTCGGGATTGTCGCCGGAACAACCGTCTCCAGGCCTGTCGCCCCGGCGCCGGATACATGTCGGCGTTTGCCGGTCAAGCGGATTGGCGGCATGGACGAGGCGCTGGACGCCCTCTGTGCGGCGCAAGCGGAGGGCGCCGCGTGCATCTGGATCCGGAATGCCGTCGACGACGCTATAGACGCGGTCGAAGCGCTGCGAGAACGCGGAGTCGAGGCGGACCTGCTTCATGCGCGGTTCGCCGTCTGTGACCGTTTGCGCCACGAAGATCGGCAGGTAACCCGTTTCGGACGCGATGGGGCGGACAGAGCGGGGCGTATTCTGGTCGCCACGCAGGTTGCGGAGCAGTCTCTCGATCTGGATTTCGATTTCATGGTGTCCGATCTCGCTCCGATCGGCGCATTGATCCAGCGCGCGGGGCGTCTCTGGCGGCACATGGATATCCGGCCGGCCAAGACCCGCCCTGTCGCTGGGCCGGAGCTGCTGGTGCTGTCTCCGGATCCGGATCATGTTCATGGGCCTCGCTGGCTGCAAGACGCCCTCAAGGCCGGCGCATGGGTCTATCCGGCGGATGTGCAGTGGCGAACGGCCTTGGCCCTGTTTGGCGCTGGCGCGATCGAGGCTCCGGACGGGCTGCGCGATTTGATAGAGGCGGTGCATGGCGCGGCCGCGCCGGCGGCGCCGGAACCGCTCCAGAAACATGAGCAGGAGACGATCGGACAGACGATACGAGAGCGACAACAGGCGCGCATGTCGATGGTTGAAGCGGCCGAGCCCTTTGCGCAAAGTCAGCTTGCTCGCGTTTGGGATGATGAGCATTTCCCCACGCGCCTGGGGCGGCGCCAGATCACTTTGCGCCTTGCCCGGTCTGATGGCGACAACCTGCGCCCCTGGGGAGATGATTGGACAGAGTCCGAAGTTCAGGTGTCGAAGGCGAGATACGACAAGACGTGCGGCGTTGCTCAGGACGACCAGAGGATCGTCGCGGCAAAGCAGGCGTGGCCTCGCTGGATGCGCGACGCCATCGTAGTCGCTCCAGTCGAGGATGATGGACGAATCATCGAAGGCTTGCGTTATTGCGCGGAGCGCGGTTTGATTTTTTCAACGGATTAAGCAGGAATAGTTTCCTCCTTTTGGATAGACATAGCGTGATCTGAAGATGACATTTTCAGTGATTATTTTTCTTGTCGTTCCCCATCAATAATGTTTTATATCTATGTCGGGTGTAGGGAAGATGTGTGATCATCCGGATTGGAACGCATAATGTGGAAAGAATGAAGTCAAGGCTTTCCAAAGCTTTTCAGTATTTATCTTGATCGTTTCGTCGGAGCATAAGGTGCTCAATCTCATTACATGTGCTTGGATCCCCGTTCGCACAACCGGTGGGCCGCGGGTGATCCGGCCCGATCAAATTGCAGAGCCGGGGGTGCAGTTCCCGGACTGGCCGCGGGCCGATCTGAATCTCGCCTGTCTCGAATTTCTGATCGGCCTGATGTTTCTCGCAGCGCCGCCAGGGACAGATGAGGCATGGAGCGCGCGCCGCGACCCCGACCCGGAGCGGCTGCGCATGGCGATGGAGCCATTGGCGCCCGCGTTCGAACTTCTGGGGGCCGGGCCTCGTTTTTTGCAGGAGCCGATCTCTATCAATGAGGAGCCAAAAGCGCCCGATATGTTGTTGATCGACAGCGCAGGCGCCTCCACGATCAGGAAAAATGGCGATCTCATGGTGCGTGGGGACCGCTATCCTGTCATGTCTCCGCCAATGGCGGCGATGGCGCTCTTTGCTCTCCAAGCTTTCGCGCCATCCGGAGGCGCGGGGAACCGCACTTCAATGCGCGGCGGCGGCCCGATGGTGACCCTGGCGCGCCCGGATGCGGAAGGCGCGTCGCCACTCTGGTCCCTCGTCTGGGCGAACGTGCCGAATGGCAGGCCGATCCGCGATCTGTCGCAGCTGCCGTGGATGCGGTCCGCGCCAAGGACTTCCGAGAGCAACCAGATCGCGACTCCCATGGGGCCGGGCACGGCGCCGGAGCCTGAAACCTTCTTTGGTATGCCGCGCCGATTGTGGCTGGTGTCGGAGACAAGGGAGCGCGCGGCCGTGGTGACCGGCGTTCAGCAGCGCCCATGGGGCGCGAACTACGGCGGCGGCGGCTGGCTGCATCCCCTGACCCCCTACTACAAGACCAAGGAGGGCAAGCTGCCCCGTCACCCAAAGCCTGGACACTTTGGTTACCGCAACTGGCGCGGCGTCGTGCTGCAGGGGGCTGATGTCGACCGGGCCGCAACGCTCGAAACATTCTTCAGGCGTACGGAATGGGGCGGCGACAAGGCGATGCGGCTCATCGTGGGCGGATGGGCCATGAACAACATGAGCCCTGTGGATTTCCTCTGGTCCGAGCAGCCCACTTTCGTGCTCTCGCCCGAACAGGAGTTCCGCGCCGCGGACATGGTCGAGGCGGCGGAGCAGACCAGCTATGCTCTCGCAGCGGCTGTTCGAGACGGAAAAAATGAGGGTGTCGGTGCGGGCGCGGCCCTGCGGGCGCGCGAGGCGCTGTTCCATCTCACCCAGGGGGCTTTCGAAGAACAGATGGCCCGGCTTGCCGAGGACTCGGAATCCACTGGCGATCAGTGGCTGCACATACTTCGCAAAACGGCGCTGTCGCTGTTCGATGTGGAAGTGGGTGAGGGGCTGCCTGACCTTCAGCCAACCCAGCGAGAGAAAGCTGTGATCGCCCGCCGGCTGCTCCTCGCCACCATGGCGGGCAGGACGAAGACCGGAGCCAAGATCTATGAGTGTCTCGGCCTGCCTGTCCCATCCAAAAGGAGGGAGCCTGCATGACATCCCCTGACGCCAAGCGCCCCGGCCAGATCTGTCTTTCGTGGTGGTGCCGCCGCATTCGTCCGAGCGAGGACACGAGCGACGCCAAACGCAATCGCGCCGCCTTGCGCCGGGTCGCCACTCCGGTTGAAGTGGTTGCGGTCGAAGCGGTTCACGACCTGAATGCTCGGCTTGCCGAGACGGGTCATGACCTTCGGCCGCGCGCCGACCGTCTGATGCTGATCGCCGTTGCGCTGGCGCAACTGCGCAACCATCAACCAGGCCGGCGCGCGGCGCTCGTCTTTGGCGAGCAGGTGAATGACCGGAGGCGCCTTGGCGCCATCCGGTTCGAGGCGTTGATCCGCCAGACGGAGCCTCTCCAGCTCACTCGTCCCCTGGTTCGTGCGCTGGGGATTATCGACGGACGCGCCGACGTGGCCTCCCTGGCGGACGACCTGTTTTATTGGTCCGACCCCGTGCGCACCCGATGGTGCTTCGACTATTACGGCGCGCCAAGCGCCGCCCCCGACCAATCGCTCATCTCCTCGGAGGCCTCTGCATGACCCGCTTTCTTCAGCTTCATTTTCTGACCTCTTACCCGGTCTCAAATCCCAATCGTGACGATCAGGGCCGGCCCAAGAGCGCGATCTACGGCCAGGTTCCTCGCCTGCGGATCTCCAGCCAGGCGATCAAGCGAGCCGCTCGGATGTCAGACGCTATGCAGCGATCCCTGACCGGCCATCTTGGCGACCGCACCCAGCGGATCGGTGAGATCGTGCGCGACGCGCTCATCGCCGATGGCGCAGCGTCTGACGCGGCGACCAAGGCCGCCACCGCCGTCGCGAAGGTGTTCGGGAAGCTTGACGCCGAAGCCGAGAAGAAGGGATTCATCCGGATCCGGCAGCTTGCCTTCGTATCACCCGAAGAACGCGTCATGGCGATCGAGCTGGCGCGTAAGGATCTCGCCGGCGAGCCGATGCCAAAAGACAAGGACCTTAAGAAAGCGGTGCTGAGGACGGCGGATGGAGCGGTCGACATCGCAATGTTCGGGCGAATGCTGGCCGACGATCCGAGTTTCAATCGGGAAGCCGCCGTGCAGGTCAGCCACGCCCTCACCACCCACCGTGCGCTTGTCGAAGACGATTACTACACCGCCGTAGACGACTTGAAACGCCCTTCGGAGGATGCTGGCGCGGGTTTCGTAGGCGAGGCCGGGTTCGGCTCCGGAGTTTTTTATCTTTACGCCTGTATCGATCTCGCCCTGCTGGCCGAGAACCTTTCTGGAGATACCGCCCTCGCCGCCAAGGCCGCAGGCGCGCTTGTCGAGGCGCTGGCGACGGCGACGCCATCGGGCAAACGCGCCGCCTTCGCGCATCAGACCCGCGCGGAATACCTTCGCGCCGAGGCTGGAGCGCAGCAGCCTCGCAGCCTGGCAGGCGCCTTCCTGAAGCCGGTGGAGAGCCCCGACCTCATGGCGGGATCGATTTCCGCCCTTGAGAGCATGGCGGCGCGGCTTGATCACAGTTACGGCCCGACCTCGGATGAAGTCGAAACCATGAACGTGTCGTCCGGCGCAGGGTCGCTTGCCGAGGTGCGCGCCTTTGCCGAACGGCATGCTGGCTCCGTGCAAGCCGATGCCTGAATATCTCGTCTTCTCTCTTGTTGCGCCGATGGGATCCTTTGGCGATCTCGCTGGACACGAACGGCGCGGGTCACACGACTGGCCCGGCAGGGGCGCCATCCTTGGCTTGATGGGCGCGTCACTCGGCATCCGGCGCGATGATGCGGCAGGGCAGGCGGAGCTTGGTCGCTGGCGGACAGCCGTCGCCAAGCTTATGCCCAGTAGACCATTCCGTGATTTTCATACCGTTCAGACAGTGCCCTCCGCCATTGCAAAGCGCCCGGATTCGAGGCGCGCCGCAGTTGCGGCTGCCGGACAGAAAATCAATACGATCATCACACAGCGCGACTACCACATGGATTGCGTCTTCGGAGTCGCGGTCTGGGGTGGCGCCGATGCGCCCGCTGTTGAGGCCGCCCTCAGAAAGCCCTGCTTCGTCCCTTATCTGGGGCGCAAATCATGCCCACTTTCGGCGCCAATGGCCCCGAAAATTGTCGATGCTGGCGATCCGCTCGCGGCGCTCCGCTTTGTGACACTGCCCCCGTTCTGGCCGAAGGATGCGACAGGCGAGAATGCTCCCGACAGCGCCCGCCCATTGCTGATCGCCTCGGACGCGCCGTTTGGCGGCGGGCGGGTCGAAACCCGGTGGGATGCGCCTATTGACCGGAAAGCGTGGCACTTCGGGCCGCGGCAGGTTCATGTGGGCGCGGGGAGAGCCGAGGAATGACGCTCTACCTTTCTCGTCTGTCACTCGATCGCAATGCGCCAACGGCGGCTTTGGCCCAGCTCCTCGACCCCAATGACGCCAACCGCGCAGCCGATGCGCATCATCGTTTGATTTGGACTGTGTTCTCGGACGCATCCGACCGAGAACGCGACTTTCTCTGGCGCGCCGAGGGTGGTGGCCGCTTTCTGACCCTGTCTAAACGGCCGCCCTTGACGAACGACCTTTTTGCTCCGCCCGAAATCAAACCCTTCGAGCCTGATTTGCGGCGCGGTGACCGACTTCAGTTCACTCTGCGTGCGAACGCAACTCGAGATCGCGCCAGGGGACAAAGGGAAGGGTCAATGGAAAACCGGCGCGTGGATGTGGTGATGGACCTGCTTCATGAAATCCCGAAAGGTCGGAGGGCCGATCACCGTGACGCCAAGGCGATCGAAGCGGCGCAGGGATGGCTCTCGCGTCAGGCCGAAACCCGGGGTTTCCAACTCGTCGACCTGTATGTCGAGGGCTACACGACTCTGGATCTTGCGCGGCGCGGTAGGCGGGCCCGGCTGGGAATTCTCGACCTGTCCGGGCTGATCGAGATCACGGAGCCCGCCGCTTTCCTGCCAGCGCTTACGGCAGGGTTCGGACGCGCCAAGGCGTGGGGCTGTGGCCTTATGCTGATCCGACGCGCCGGATGACAACCGACCGATGACGATCCCGGGTCTGCCGCCGCCGAAGCCCATCCCGCTCAGGGAGCGTGCGAGCATGGTCTTCATCGAGCGGGCGCAGATCGACGTGCGTGACGGCGCTTTTGTCGCGATCGACGCGGAGGGCGCGCGAATCCATATCCCCGTAGGTGGAATCGCCTGCCTGATGCTCGAACCCGGCGCGCGGATCAGCCACGCGGCTGTGGCCCTTGCCGCCCAGGCGGGCACGCTCGTGACATGGGTCGGAGAGGGCGGGGTTCGGCTCTATTCAGCCGGACAGCCTGGGGGCGCACGCGCGGACAGGCTGCTTTGGCAAGCGAAACTGGCGCTTGATCCCGGCGCGCGCCTGCGCATCGTCAGAAAGATGTATGCGGTCAGGTTCGGCGAGACCCCGCCTGAACGCCGATCCATCGATCAGCTTCGGGGGATCGAGGGGCAACGCGTGAAGCGCGCATACGAACTTCTTGCTCAGCATCATGCGGTTCCGTGGAAGCGACGACGCTACGACCCAAAGGACTGGGCCAGCGCCGATGTGCCGAACCGATGTCTGTCCGCGGCGACCTCCTGCATGCATGGGCTGGCCGAGGCCGCCATCCTTGCAGCGGGATATGCGCCGGCCATCGGTTTCCTGCACACCGGTAAACCGCGCAGTTTTGTCTATGACATCGCCGATTTGTGGAAACTCGACACTGTCGTGCCGGAGGCCTTTCGCGTGGCGGGTCAGGCCGCGAAGGGTCGTCTCGACATGGCGCCCGAACGCGCCGTTCGGCTCGCTTGTCGCGACGCGTTCCGCAAGACAGACCTGCTCGGCAAGATCATTCCCGGCATCGAGACCATTCTTGAAGCCGGAGAGCTTCCACGTCCCGATCCACCTGCAGAAGCCCTCGGGCCGGCATTCGATGAAGGGACATCCGGCGATGATGGTCATCGTGGTTAACAACGCTCCGCCGCGACTGCGGGGGCGTCTCGCGGCCTGGCTTTTGGAGATCCGAGCCGGAGTCTATGTGGGACGCTATTCCGCGCGGACGCGGACCCGCATATGGGAGCAAGTGATGGGAGCCATCGGCGAAGGAGATGCTGTGATGTGCTGGCAGGCTCCGACTGACCAAGGGTACGCGTTTGAGACGGCGGGCCACAATCGCAAAATGCCTGTGGATTTTGATGGCATGAAACTGGTGAGTTTCGCGAGCCCGAAAGAGATTGATAAGATCGATTGACATCCAGTTCATGATGAAGCTTTTCTCGGTGCGTTCTTTGTCATCGTGAAAAGCGTTTGGCCGCAACAGGTAACAGCCAGTCTGTTCCCCGCACACGCGGGGATGAACCGCAATGCGCCAACCAATCAGTAACGCCGCCACGCTGTTCCCCGCACACGCGGGGATGAACCGGGCATCGCTGACGTTGACAACGGCAATGTCCCCTGTTCCCCGCACACGCGGGGATGAACCGAAAACGAAGAGGGCTGAACATGAGCGGCAAGCCTGTTCCCCGCACACGCGGGGATGAACCGCTCACGGCGGGCGGTGCTCGGGGCGACGCCGCCTGTTCCCCGCACACGCGGGGATGAACCGAAGGTCAGCCGATGCGCCTCGCGAGCGAGGAGCTGTTCCCCGCACACGCGGGGATGAACCGCTGCTCGTTCGAAGCGACGGAGCTGGCGGGCGCTGTTCCCCGCACACGCGGGGATGAACCGACAAATATAGGACACGGTCACGGCGCGAATATCTGTTCCCCGCACACGCGGGGATGAACCGGCATCAGGGCGCGGATGGCGTAGACGAGTCGACTGTTCCCCGCACACGCGGGGATGAACCGAGCAACGCGAATTGCTCGATTTAGAACATGCCCTGTTCCCCGCACACGCGGGGATGAACCGTGTCATATAACGCGCAGGGGGAGGTCATCGAGCTGTTCCCCGCACACGCGGGGATGAACCGCTGATCTCCGATATCAAGAATCGTGTCCTTGACTGTTCCCCGCACACGCGGGGATGAACCGGATGCGCTTTCCGCCTCTGCATCGCTTATGGACTGTTCCCCGCACACGCGGGGATGAACCGGCATGGCCGGCGGATAGCGTCGAGCGACGGGCCTGTTCCCCGCACACGCGGGGATGAACCGCTGATGCGTGTTTTCAACGAAAGCACGGAGAACTGTTCCCCGCACACGCGGGGATGAACCGTCGCACGACGCGAAAATAGCGCGGGCCGCCTCCTGTTCCCCGCACACGCGGGGATGAACCGTTGACGGTGAACAACACCCCGCCGCTTCCGCGCTGTTCCCCGCACACGCGGGGATGAACCGAAACCGGGTCGCAAACGGACCCGGTTTCCGCCCTGTTCCCCGCACACGCGGGGATGAACCGGCCAGCAGACACAGCCGGCGCTGAGCCGGTCGCTGTTCCCCGCACACGCGGGGATGAACCGGCTCATATGCTCTGTTCCTCGTGGACCGGGTTCTGTTCCCCGCACACGCGGGGATGAACCGACGGCGAAATTCACCAATATCTTTGGCGATATCTGTTCCCCGCACACGCGGGGATGAACCGGTGGCTCAAAACGTCCGCAGCGGGAGGGGGATCTGTTCCCCGCACACGCGGGGATGAACCGCCCCCGCGCCTCTGGCAGAGAAGCGACGGCGCCTGTTCCCCGCACACGCGGGGATGAACCGTCGGCGGGCTCGTCCATCACCACGGCGTCGAACTGTTCCCCGCACACGCGGGGATGAACCGGATCTTCAGGATGAGGCGATGGCACTGAAAAACTGTTCCCCGCACACGCGGGGATGAACCGGCGCTCGACCACTCCGACATCTCGACCACCACCTGTTCCCCGCACACGCGGGGATGAACCGGGTTTTGGTCAGCCGAGGCTGGCGGCTCAAACCTGTTCCCCGCACACGCGGGGATGAACCGCTCGTGGCGCTCCGCCCGATCCGGCCGGAGCTCTGTTCCCCGCACACGCGGGGATGAACCGTCCTGTAAACAGGGACTCCGGTGAAGCTTTACCTGTTCCCCGCACACGCGGGGATGAACCGATGTTGGTGAGCGACTTCGCGCCCCTTGAGGCCTGTTCCCCGCACACGCGGGGATGAACCGGCGGACAGGGGTGATTAACCCAACAATATCAACTGTTCCCCGCACACGCGGGGATGAACCGGCCCGGGCCGCCCGCCGCATGTGCCGACGGAACTGTTCCCCGCACACGCGGGGATGAACCGGGCCGCCCTGGGGGAGCGGCACTTCTGTGCGGCTGTTCCCCGCACACGCGGGGCTGAACCGAAGTCCCAAAACTCGCCACCCTCGACTTGAGACTGTTCCCCGCACACGCGGGGATGAACCGCTCTGGCGCTGGATCGTCCAGTGGCAATCGGTCTGTTCCCCGCACACGCGGGGATGAACCGCCGTTCCTCGATCTGGATGGGTTCTATCCCTGCTGTTCCCCGCACACGCGGGGATGAACCGCGGGCGCGAGCGCTCTCTGAGTCTGGTGTAAACTGTTCCCCGCACACGCGGGGATGAACCGCGATGCAGATTATCGCGCGCTATGTCCTGAGCCTGTTCCCCGCACACGCGGGGATGAACCATCCGCCGGGTAGACATAGGAGCCGGCGACGTTCTGTTCCCCGCACACGCGGGGATGAACCGGGCGTTTGTCGAGGAATATCTGGTCGACCTCACTGTTCCCCGCACACGCGGGGATGAACCGGCGCAGATGCAGCTCGTGATCGATGAGGTCGACTGTTCCCCGCACACGCGGGGATGAACCGTATCAGGCGGTGATGGGGTTGCCCGGAGGCGTCTGTTCCCCGCACACGCGGGGATGAACCGATCTGGTGACATTCCGATGACGGATCTCGATACTGTTCCCCGCACACGCGGGGATGAACCGTGATCGAGACCTCGTTGCTTGCGTCCACCGTGCTGTTCCCCGCACACGCGGGGATGAACCGATCGTCACGTCGCTGAAATCGACCTCATCGACCTGTTCCCCGCACACGCGGGGATGAACCGGACCGAGCGCGCCGACATGATCAGGTCGTTGCCTGTTCCCCGCACACGCGGGGATGAACCGATCGTTGGCGCCGGTTGTTGCCGACGAATCCTCTGTTCCCCGCACACGCGGGGATGAACCGGACCGGAAGGCTGACTGTTGAGAATGGCGCTGCAGTATGGACGTGATGGGTGAGCCGGTCGGGAAGCGCGCCGGTCAAGCGCGGGCGTTGATGATTGCATCCGTGCTACGCCTGAGCTACACGTCCGCTGCTTCCCTCGCAAGTATCTGATAACATACGAGTTATTCGATGTCTCCCAAGTCCATCATCGGGGCCACGCTCAGGCGGGCCGCTGCTTCGGTTCTGAATTTCAACGCCTTAGCCCATTGCTTTCGGAACGATGCGTGGAGCGCGCCCCGCCCCTCGGGCCCCCGGAAGGTCACGCGGGGACTTTTCGCGCCCTGAAAAACGAACGCGGGTCTCCGGCGGCGCGGAATTGGGACGCATATAATGAAGACTGGACATCAGAACCACCCCGCAAACGCCGAGCCGCGCGCGCCTGCGGAGCCCGGCGGCGCCGACTTGCGCCAGCCGGCGCCTTCTTTTGCGGGCCCGAGCCGCTCTCCTAAAGGGCTGCGCCCTTCAGGTCGCGCCGTTCACGTTCCGGCCCTCTTCCGCCCGGTGACGATACGCCCGCGAGGCGCGCCCGTCGAGGCTGGCGTGGGGGCCGGAGAGGGGCGCGCCCGGCCGGATCAGGCGCTGAACTGCGGCGGCCGCATCGCGCTCCATTCGTGCGCCCGCTCGTAAGCGCTCGCCAGATTGAGCACCGTATCCTCCGCGAAGGCCTTGCCTGCGATCTGAAGTCCGATCGGCAGCCCGTCCGTGTCGAAACCGCACGGAAGGGAGAGCGCCGGCAGGCCGACGAGGTTGAAGGGGTAGCAATAGCGCCACGAGGCCGACAAGACGCTTTCGGGCGCGCCTTCGACATCGACCGTCCAATGCCCGGATTTCCAGCCCACGATAGGCATGGTCGGCGTCACGATGGCGTCTACGTCCTCCAGAATGCGGGAAAAGTCGCGCATCATTATCGTGCGCACCTGCTCGGCGCGGATGTAATCGACGCTGGAGACCAGCCGGCCCATTTCGACGAGGTCGCGCACGTCTTCGCTGAAACCGGCGGTCAACCCGGCCCGCACGGATTGATCATGATAGGCCGACGACGAGGCGAGCTCGATGGCGAAGATCGCGCCGAGACCGTATTCCAGGATCGGCAGGTCGAACTCCCGCACCTCGACGCCCTGATTTCGGAAGAAGCCGATCGCGGCGTCAAAGCTCTCTCTGACGTCGGTCTGCAAGCGTTCGGTGAAGTGGTTGCGGATGACGCCGATCCGCCTCCCGGAGATGCTCTTGTCGAGGCCCAGCCGGTAGTCGCTTTCCGGCGCCTTCCGCGTGGCCGGGTCCGTCGGATCCAGCCCGGCGAGGACTGTCAGCAGGAGCGCCGCGTCGGAGACGGTCCGTGTGAGGGGGCCGGCGTGATCGAGCGACCATGAATGCGGAACGACGCCGCCGCGCCCCACCAGCCCGAACGTGGGCTTCAGGCCGACCGTGCCGCAGACGCTGGCCGGAATGCGGATCGATCCGCCGGTGTCCGACCCCATGGCGGCGGAACACAATCCGGCGGCGAGCGCCGCCCCCGATCCGCCGCTGGAGCCGCCCGGAACGTAGTCGGTATTCCAGGGGTTTCGTGTCGGAGGCGTGACGTTGCCCCATGCGAATTCATGCATGCGCACCTTGCCGGGGAAAATCGCGCCCGCGGCGCGCAGCTTCGCCACGGCGTGGCTGTCGACCTGCGCGAACTCGAGCTCGGGAACGTCGCTTCCCGCTTTCGTCGGCATGTCCGCGGTGAGGTAATTGTCCTTGAGGGCGATGCTCACGCCGGCGAGCGGCCCCACCTCCTCGCCTCTCGCGATCGCGGCGTCCACCGCCGAAGCCTCGTCAAGATAGGCGGGGTTGCGCGCGACGAAGCACTGGAGCGCGCCGTCATAGGCGTCGATGCGTTCGCTGTAGGCTTCGGCGATGTCGCGCGCGCGAACCGCGCCCGACCGGATCGCCGCCGCCTGTTCCAGACTGGATTTCCATACATGATCGTTGGTCACGGCCGCCTCTTTCATTGAAGCTTCTGCAATTGCACCGGATCGAACACGACAGCCGGATGGGTGTCTTTCAGCTCCAGCGCGCGCAACTTCTCGATCTCGGAAAGGATTGGGCGATAGCGCTCGATCAATTCCTGAAACCGTTCGTCGTCCAACGTCAGTCCGGACAGTCGCCTGAGAAGATCATAGTCCATTGGGTTCTTCCTTAACCTAGATCCGCATCAGTTCGAGCAGAGCGTCGCGCGTCTCGGCACCGGGGGTGATGTCGCGCGTCTCGACGATGCTGCCGATCTTGATGGAGGCGATACGGTCGCAAACGTCGGCGACAAAGCCAACATTCTGCTCGACAAGAAATATGGTGGCGCCTTCCTCCTCGCGAAGCCGTTTGAGCGCCTCGCCGACCCGGTCGACCATGGTGGGCTGCAAGCCCTCGCTTATTTCGTCGATCAGCACGAGCTTCGGCTTCGTGATCATGGCGCGCGACATCAGCAGCATTTTCTGCTCGCCGCCGCTGAGGGTGCCGGCGGTCTGACGCAGCCGCTGAGGGATCACGGGAAAGTAATGGGCGATCCGTTCGAGACCTTCCTTCAGGTAGCGGTCGCGCGGGAGGCTGAGGCGAAGGTTTTCCGCGACCGTCATGTCCTGGAAGATCGCGTTCTCCTGCTGGACATAGGAGACACCGCGGCGCGCCAGGACCTGCGGCGGCATGGAGTTCACCTTCTCGCCCGCGATATAGATCGCGCCGGCCTCCAGCTTGAGGAAGCCCATGATCGTCTTGAGGAGCGTCGACTTTCCCATGCCGTTCTTGCCGAGCACGCCGAAGATCATGCCTTGCTCGACCGTGAGGGAAATGTCCCTGATGACGATGGTGTCGTCGTAACCGCTGGCGCAGCCTTCGCATCGTAGCATCTCGGTCGTCATTGGACTTGTCCGGAATAAATGTTTTGGACGATCGGCGAGGCCGTGACCTCGTCCGCGTCGCCGTCGATGACAAGTTCCCCATGATGAAGGACGACGAGGCGAGAGCAGACCTGCTTCACGAAATCGAAGTCATGCTCGATCAGGAGGATCGCGATGCCATGGCGCTTCTGCAGGTCGCGAAGGATGCCGCCGATGACGTGACGGTCCTCCTTGGTGAGGCCCGCCGTCGGTTCATCGAGAATGAGCACGGTCGGCTCCATGGCGAGAACCATGGCCAATTCGAGAGCGCGCTTCATCCCGTGAGCAAGGTTCGCCACCGTCTCACCCAGATAATCCTGCAATCCTGTCGCGGTGAGCACTTCGTGCGCCACCTCGGGAAGATAGATGACCGGGGCCTTTTCCACGAGCGAAAGCCGCTCATGCCGATTGCGGGCCAGGCGGAGGCATTCGGTTACGGTCAGGGTCTCGTAGACGTTCGTGTTCTGGAAGCTGCGCCCGAGACCAAGCGAGACGATCTTGGCCGGCGAGGATTTTTCAATCGAGACGCCTTCGATCCTGATCGCGCCGGACGACCGCTCCATTCCGTCGCTGATGCAGCGCATCAGGGTGGTCTTGCCCGCCCCGTTGGGCCCCACGATGGCGACCAGCTCGCCGCTCGCGACGTCCAGGTCGATGCCCTCCAGCACCTTCAGCGCGCCGTAATTCTTGGTGACGCCCCTGAGTTCGAGAGCGGCCGGCGCGCCCGCCTGTCGCGTCGAAGGCCGAGGGCGCGACGGCTTGACGACGACGGCCGCCGGCTTTCCGCGCTCCGCCTTGCGCATCGTCGGAGAGACGCGCCGGAGGAGCTTCCACACGGCCCCGAGGATGCCTTCCGGCAGCAGGAGGATGACGGCGACGAAGATGATCCCGACGAAGAATTTCCAGACGAACGGCAGGAACCCGCTGAGATAGGCGCTGATCCATTCCAGGCCGACGGTCGCGAACACCGGCCCCAATACGCTGTTGCGCCCGCCGAGGGCCACGTTGATGACGAGTTCGGTGCCAAAGACGAAGCCCGCCTGCTGCGAACTCGCGATCACGCCGACGCAGGTGTAGATGTAGCCGGCGACCGCGCAGATCGCCGCCATCGCCATCATCAACAGGCCCTTTATCCAGCCGGTGCGGATGCCGAGATAGAGGGACCGCTGCTCGTTGTCGCGGATCGCGCGGAGGACGCTGCCGAAGTCGCTGCCGAGGAAGACGCCGATCACGGCCGTGGTCGCGACCAGAAGAAGCCCGGCGACCCAGTACCAGCCGATCTGCGACAGGTCCGGAACCGGAAAGCCGACCAGGCCGCTGCTCGATCCCGTGAAGCTCCCGCCGGAATAGATCAACTGGACCACGACGATCGGCAGCACGAGGGTGACGACGGCGACATAGAGCGAGGTCGCCCCGTACCAAAAGGAGAGCCAGCTGACGAACCCCGCGATCAGCGCGGCGACGATCATGCCGGCGACCAGAGCGCCGACGGCGATGCCGGCGCTGAAGCCGAGATGGGTGAAGGCGAGGCCCGCGGAATAGCAGCCGATGCCGAAGAATGCGCCCTGACTGAAGGTCAGCACCCCGGTGAAGCCCCAGAGGACGCCGACGGTGAGGGCGGGAACGGCGAACAGGAAGGCGCGCGTCAGCACGCTGTGCTCGTAGTCGCCGAGCGCGGCCGCGCCGAGCGCCAGAAGCAGGATCGCAACGCCCGCGCCTATCGAGGCCAGGCGATAGCGATTGGACCCGCGCGGCGGCGCGGCCGGCGCTTCCGCCGAGGAGTTGCTAGTCATAGGCGAAACCTTTCGGCGAAATCCTGAGCAGCAAGACCGCCATAACCGCGAGCGTCAGCCCGCCGAGAACCGGGCTGACGAATGTGCTGACGAGAACCTGGATCCCGCCCAGGAAGACGCATGCGATTGCGAGACTCACGTATGAGTTGCCGGAAACGAGAACCAGCATGAACGCGGCGACCAGCCACGGGACCCCCATGTTGGGATCGACGCTGGACAGCGGCGTGATGAACGCGCCGGCGAGGCACGCGAGGCCCGAGCCGAAGGCGAACGTCAGCAACCGCACGCGGGCGCTGCTGATGCCGAGGCTGCGCGAGAGCGGCTCA
Organism: Paludibacillus litoralis; assembly: GCF_037646705.1. Taxonomy (NCBI): domain Bacteria; kingdom Pseudomonadati; phylum Pseudomonadota; class Alphaproteobacteria; order Rhodobacterales; family Paracoccaceae; genus Paludibacillus; species Paludibacillus litoralis. The sequence continues at coordinate 60,685 of NZ_JBBHER010000010.1, read as the reverse complement.
TTGGCGATGACCGCGCGGGTTTGCAGGCCGACCCGGGTGCCGTTCATCAACAGCGCCATCGCCGCCGCAACCAGCACCGCGAACAGGATCAGCAGGAGCCGGTAGAGGGAATAGTTGGCGCCGAATATCTCGATCGCTCCCGAGATCGGCCGCGCCGCGAATTGAACCTCGCGGCCGAAGATCATGGTGATGAGCTGGCCGATCATGATGCCGAGCCCCCATGTCGCCAGGATCGCATCGAGCGGGCGATGGTAGAGATAGCGCAGGATCGTGACCTCGATGATCGCGCCGAGAACCCCGCCGGAGACAAACGCCAGCGGCAGGCTCAGCCACGGATTCCAGCCGAGCCATGTGGCGACGAGGGACGCATATGCGCCGACCGTCAGAAAGCTGGCGTGGCTGAAGTTGATGATCTTCATCACGCCAAAGATGATCAGCAGGCCCGACGCTATGATGAAAAGAATCGCCGCCGTCGTGACGATATCGAGAACGAGGTAGATCATCGTTCGGGTCCTGCGTCTTGGAAGGCGCAGGATCGATCCTGCGCCTCCTGAGATGGAAACACGTCGGCGTCAGCCATCAAAAGCCGGGGCACTGTTCGCCAGGATCGACATTTTCGAACCGGCGAACGACATCCACCGAGCCGTCGGCCTTGACCTTGCCAAGCAGCATGTCCAATGGCGCATGACGCTGCTTGCTGAGCTGAACCCTCCCGCGCGGGCCGTCGAAGGAGACCTCGGCGAGCGCCTCGATGATCTTGTCGGTGTCGTCGAGGGAGCCCGCCTTCTCCACGGCCGCCTTGTAGAGATAGACCGCGTCATACTGGGGGACGGACATGTCGTTGGGCAGGTAGAGCTTGTCGCCGAACTTCTTCTCCATGCGCGCCCGGAAGTCCGTGTTGGCCGGGGTGTCGAGGGTGCTCAGGTAAGATGCGGAGAAGTAGATTCCCTCCGCATCCTCGCCCATGCTTTGCGCGGTCAGCTCGTCAACGCTGAGATTCCCGACCAGCGCCTTTATCCCTGCGGCCTTGAACTGGCGCTGCAACGTCACGTTCGGCGCGCCCCCGGCGGTCGCCATGATGACGGCGTCCGGGTTGTTGCGGTTCATGGCGCTGATGATCGCGGTCCAGTCGGTGGCGTCGATCGGCTGGTACTCCTCGACGACGACCTCGCCGCCATGGGATTCGATGTAATCGCGCGTGAACTCGAGCATGCCGCGCCCGAAGGCGTAGTCGCTGCCCACCAGGAAAAAGGTGGATGCGTTCTCGTTCTTCATGAAATGGTCGATGATCGGGCCGACCATCTGATCGACGACAGGGCCATTGGCGTAGAGATACTGATTGCAGGAATGCCCTTCGTAGAGCGACGTGTAGATGTAGGGGGTCTTGGATTTCTCGACGATCGGCAGGGCGGCGTTGCGCGCGGCGCTGGTTTCCATCGAGATGATGACATTGGCGTTGCGGCTGGAGATCAGATCGTCAAACGCGCGCTGGGCGCCCGAGGCGCTGCTCTCGTCATCGGCGACCTCGAGCCTGACCTGCCTGCCGAGGATCCCGCCGCTGGCGTTGATCTCCTCCACGGCGAGCTCCGTGGACTGCACGACGGCGGGCGCGACGGTGCTGTTCGCGCCGCTCAAGCCGGTCGGCACGCCGATCACGACGACATCTTCCGCGTAGGCCGCACCCGAAAGGGCGAGTGAGGCGACGCCGGCGACAGCGAAGTATTTCAGGACGTCTTTCATGTGTTCCTCCCTAGAACAGTGAATTCTGGTGTTTGACCGCAGTCGGATCACCCGGTCGGCGACCGGGGCATGGGCGATTTCCTTTCGCGTCCTCCTGGAAACTGGCCCTGGCGGCGTTGGCGCCAGGGCGGCGGGGCGCATCGGCGGGACCGAGCCGCAGGCCCGCAGCCGACAAGGCGGCCGGTATGGAGAGATCGCCGGCGCCGCCGGGATGACCGATGCGGAGCGCCTCGCACGGGCGCTTGCTCGGCCCTGCTCCAAAAATGCGGAAGGCGGCCGGCGTCTTCTGTGCGGAAAAGATCCGAAGCGCGCCCTTCGGATGTGAGCGCCGCCGGCAAGGATGGGGAATGGCGCTCAGGCGCCCGATGAAAGATGTCGAGATGAGCGGCGCGCGCCGCCCGGATCGCGTGTGCGCCGTCTTCCCGCGGGATGCTCTGGAGCTCCTCCGGGATCACGCCGCCGCGCTGGTCGAAGTCGACCATCACCGGCTCCGGCCCCAACGCGGCGCCATGTCTTTCCACGGCGCGGCGACGCGACCGGTCTTGAACAACAGCGCCCCGCCGCCGGGAGGCGGCAGGTTGAAAAGCGCGCCCCTCCAAGCCCCGGCGCCTGAAACCGGACGGGCGAACGCCGGGCGCCGCGTCCCGAAGGCCGCCGTGAGCGTTCTCAGGATTCGCTGGCCGAGTGTCTGGAGCTCGGGCCTCCGACGGTCGATGACCGGCGCGGGCGCAAGCCCGGAAATCTGAAGATCACGCCGATCTGCGAGTCGCACCCTGCTTCTGGGCATCGCTCTTCCACCCTCTCAAGACAGCTGATATTTTGAATTCAAAATTCAACATTGTCAACAATCTTGTCAACTCATTCAGGGCGAGAGCCTGATCGGTACTGTCGGACCAAATGCGCTTGAGCATGGGGGCGGGCTCGTAGCCGTCTCCGGGTGGGCGCCCAGCCGGCGCCGCTTTTTCAAGGCGCGCCCCGCCATCATCCGCCGCGCGGTGATGATGCATGTTCGCGCCCCGTAATCGATGAAAAATGTGGGGATGTCCTTCACAAGGGTGGGATCGACATGAGCGATGAGACGATCTGATTCTGGCCGATTCTGGCGGAGCCGCTTCACGGAACAGCCGCCGATCATGGCGGGGAGCTTGTCGGACGATGCGATGGTCCACATGGACCCTGGCTCAGCGCGCCCCCGCACGGGCGTTCACCCACGCCGCCTGCTCTCGATCGCTCCCTGGCCCCGGCGCCCACGCTTCGCCGGTCGGGCCGCCCCGTAGAATCGCCACGTCTTCAGAATCGCCACGTCTTCGGGTCATTCACCCGGGCTGTTGAGAAGACGCCACTGGTCGCACTGGAGGATATACGCCCGCGCGCTTTGGCTCAGCCGAGATATTCCCAAAACGTCCCTGGCCCTCTGCATCTCGGCCTCGTCTCTGACGGAGTTCGGGCCGAGCGCATCGAGGGCGCTTGCGATTTCGGTTCGCGATATGTCGAGGATCGACCGGGTTCCCAGCCCACGGAAGGCGACCCTGTTCCGATAGCCTTGCTTCGGCCAAATAAAGACCTGGTGGAATTCCTCGCGCCGCTCGACCACATCCAGGGCGCGCTCCACCTGCGAGAGGATGCGCTGACCCGTCCTTTGCCAGCCATGACGATGCGCCACTTCACGGGCGAGCCGCTGGAGGGGCAGGGGGCCCTGCTGCGAGGCGATATCCGTTGCGAGGTCGCGCAATATCGGCAGATAGGCCGTTTCGTAGAATCTGGCCGGGTTCAGAACCATCTCTCCGGAGTGGGGCGCTCCTTCCGGCGCTTTGGCGAACAGCGGCTTGTCCGTTGACGGCTCGGAAGCCCCTTCTCCCGCGCGCTCTGAAGATGCGATCTGAAGCGGCGGCGGCTCATTTGAAGGGGCCGTGGGCGCGGGAGGCGCGTCCTGCGCATCCGCCGTGATGGGGGCCGCAAGCGCGCGGAGGCTTTCAGGCTCCGCGGCCTCCTCCCGCTTCGCGGTCTTTTTCCGCTCCGCGGCCCGCGCGGCCTCTTCGGCGCGCCGCGCCCGGTCGGCGGCCAGCAGGCGCTCGAGCTCCGTGTGCAAACGCAGCGTCGCCGATTTGGGATCACGGAACCATTCGGTCGACCAGATCCTCAGGATGGTCCAGCCGAGGCCCTCCAGAACCGCCTGCCGGACCTTGTCCCGGTCGCGGGCCGTGGCGGAGCTGTGATAGGCCGCGCCGTCGCATTCGATCCCGGCGAGATAGGAGCCGCCGCGATCGGGATTGACGATCCCGAGATCCACGCGGTAGCCGGAGACGCCGATCTGGGTGCGCACCTCCCATCCCTTGGCGCCGAAGGCGCGGGCGACCGCCTCTTCGAAGGGGCTCTCCGCCGGGCCGAGCGAGCCTTCGTCGCGCGCGGGCAGGGCGGCGGCGCCTCGCTCCGCATAGTCGAGAAACGTCTTGAGGTCCTTGACGCCTTGCGCATGTGTTCGCGCCAGGTCGATCTGGTCATGGGTGATCGAGGCGAAGACATGCATCTCTCGCCGCGCTCGGGTTATGGCGACATTCAACCGCTTCTCTCCGCCATCCGAGTTCAACGCGCCGAAGTTCATCGTGAGCTTGCCTGCGGGATCCGGGCCGAAGGTGATCGAGAACAGCATCACGTCCCGCTCATCGCCCTGAATATTTTCGAGGTTCTTCACGATGACGGGCTCCTCTCGCTCGTCGGCGAAGAACCATTCAAGCTCGGGCGCGCTCCTGCGGATATCGTCGAGCAGGTCCTGAATCAGGGCCTGCTGTTGCTGGTTGAAGGTGATCACGCCGAGCGTGTGGCGGTCGGCTTCCGGCAGGTCAAGCCACGCGCTCAACCGGCGCCGCACCATCCCGGCGATCGCTCTGGCCTCCTCGACATTGCGCCTGCCGCTCCCGCGGGCGTAGACGCCATCGACCTTGTGGAACCGAAGCGCGCCCGATCCGGTGCTCGGCGACGGGAAGGTGACCAGCCCGCCACCGTAGTAGTGATGGTTGGAGAACGCGATGAGCGCTTCGTCGCGGCTGCGATAATGCCAGTCGAGCCGCCGTGTCGGGATGCCCGCCGTGGCGACCTCGTCGAGGATCGAAGGCATGTCCCTGTTCAGGAAATCGAGAGCGTCGCCCTCATCTCCGCCATCGTCGCTACGGCCGAAGAAGTTGGTGGGCGGGAGCTGTTTGGGATCGCCGACGATGATGGATTGCCGGGCCCGCGCGATCGCGCCGATGGCGTCCCATGTGGTGATCTGGGACGCCTCGTCAAAGATGACGACGTCGAACGTCGCCTGCCCGGGCGGCAGATATTGCGCGACCGAAAGCGGTGACATGAGCACGCAGGGCGCGAGCTTCAGCAGGGTCTCCGGCATGTGCTCAAGCAGACCCCGTATCGGCATGGACGGGCGCTGCAGGCCGAGTTGATGCCGCAGAATCCCGAGCTCCGAGTTTCGTGGAACGCCATCCTTGGCCGGAAGCCCATGATGAATGCGGCGCATGATTTCGGCCGGGACCTGCCGCGCGGCCTCGTCGTCGAGGGCGCGAAAGGTCCTGATCAGGTCCTCATGCTCCCAATGGAGAAACCGGCGCAGGACATCCGAGGCGTCGAGCGCGAGAGGGAGCCACCAGCGCGCGTAGGCGCTGCGGAAGGCCGCGACGGCGTCCGTTATCGGCTCGCCCGCCTTCAGGGCGTCGGCGAGCGGCGCCAGGCCTGCGGCGTCCGCTTTCGTCCTCGTCTCCAGCCATCGCATCCAGTTGGCGAGACGCCTGCGCTCTGCGAGGATCGTGTCAAGCCAGCGCATGATCCGGCTCAGGCTCGCGTCCTCGGGGATGAGGCCGCCGGCGTCGATAAAGGCGCTCCGGCTTGCGGCGAAGGCCGCATGCGCCTCAAGCCACCTCTGCAGCTCCGCCCGCAAGGGATCGGCCGGCCCCGCGACGAGTTCCGCAGCCACGGCCCCGAAAGCCACATGATCCTCGGCGAACGCTTGCGCCTGCGCCAGGCCCGCGCGCAATTCTATCGCCTGATCCACGAGGCGCCGAAGCCCGTGCGGCGCGCGATCTTCGCCCGCCAACTCCGCCAATGGATTTCTGGCCAGCGCGTCAAGGCGCTTGCGCATGTCGCGCAGCGAGGCGAGGTCGCCTTCGGGAGCGGCGACGCCGGATGTCGCGTAGGTCTGTAGAAGTTTCTGAAGCTTTCGTCGCTCCAGTCTTGAGAAGGGCCAGATGCGTGTCGCGCTCTCGCGCAGCCGCGCGTCCATCTCGTCCAGCGGCATTCTCGGAATGTCATCCTCGCGATAGCGCGCGCTTGTCCCGCGCGCCGCCTCGGCCAGGCCCGACAGATCCGCCTCGAAGGCCGCGACCGCGTCGCGCAGCGCGCCCGCAGCAAGGTCGGGCGCGGCGGTCAGGTTGTCGGCTCCGGCTGCGCCGCGCGCGGCGAACAGGGTCAGAAGGCGCGCCCTTTCGTCGGAAAGCGACGTGTCCGGCTTCAGCGCCAATCGCCGGCCGAGCCCGGATGCGACGGTGAGCAGGCTGTCGATCCGCGTTCGAAGGGACTTCGCGGCTTCGAGAAAGCCGCCCTCCCACGCATATGACCAGTCGGTTTCGCCGACCAGCGCGATCGGCGGGCCGTCCGAGGCCACGGTCCACGCTCGGCCCAGGTCTTCGGCCAGCCGCTCCATATGCGCGAAGCTTTCCGCATCATGCGCATCCTCGCCCTTGTCGGCGAAAGACAGCGTCACGCCCTCCGGCCCCCGGGTCGCCCAGCCAATCGCCGTGAAGACGGAAAACCCCCGCCTTCCCTTGGCGTGCACCGCCGCCACATACGCGTTCAGCTGATCGCGCGTGAGCTTCAGCCTCTCGTTTATGTCGATCCAGGTCGCGGCTTCGGCGCCTGAGGCGCGATCCCATCCGCGGCCCAGCTGGGCGAGAACGCGCTTCCGATCGGTCTTGTTGGAGTGCAGTTCCAGCACTGCGTCGCCAAGCCCCTGCGCCTGCAGGCGGCGTTGCACCACGTCGAGCGCCGCCGCCTTCTCGGCGACGAACAGCACGGTCTTTCCATGCGCGAGACATTGCGCGACGATGTTCGCGATGGTCTGGCTCTTGCCTGTGCCGGGCGGCCCGATCAGAACGAAATCGCGCCCTTCCATCGCCGCGACGACGGCCGCGAGCTGCGAGCTGTCCGCCGGCAGCGGCGTCAGCAGATCCTTCGGCGCGACGGCGCTGTCCATCTTTTCCGGCGGGAGCGGCGCGTCGCGGCCGCTGTCGAACGTCTCCGTCGGTTTGTCGACGAGATGCGCGACAAGCCGGTTTTTTCGCAGATCGTCCGTCCGGTCCACGAGGTCTTTCCACATCAGGTACTTCGCGAAAGAGAAGGTCGAGATCGCCAGATCCTCGGTCACCTCGAACCCGGCGACATGGTGGACGCGCGCACGGACGGTCTCGAGGACCATGGGAACATCGATCCCGCTGTCATCCCTCGGCAGTTCAGCTTCAAGCTGGGGAATCCGAATGTCGAAATCGCGCTTCAGGAATTCGAGCAGGGTCGCGTTGAACCGGACGTCGTTTTCGTGATGCTCGATCTGAAATGGCGAGCGGGCGGATCTCCGTGTGAGCTGAATCGGGATCAGGATCAGCGGCGCGCGATAGATGCGGCGGTCCCCCTCCCGCTTCCATCGCAGGAAGCCGGCGGCGAGGAAGAGTGTATTGGTCCCGCCTTCCTGCAAGTCGCTCTTCGCCTTGCGGTGCAGGGACAGCAGGCGCGCCTCCATGTCCTTGCCGGTCAGCGGAACCGTGACCTGCCCGCGCGCATAGGCGTCGCGCACCGTTTCCGCGAGGATGCGCCGGCGCTCCAGGTCGCTGACCTGCCGGTCGCCGATCGGGTCTTCGTCCTTCAGGGGAAACGTCTTGAACGATTTCCCGTTGGCGAGCGCGTCTTCCAGCGTTCCGGCGTCGGGAACCATGCAGGCCACGCTCTGCTTTGTCTCTCTGAAGTTGAGAAGCCGATTGCGCAAGGAAAGGTCGAGCAACTTGCTCTGCCAGCGCTCGATGCGGCCCTGCGGCGTCTCTGGCGACGCGTCGACGGTCTCGGACGGCGACAGGCCGAGATCGATCGGATCGGGCAGGGCCGCCGCAACCGCCTCGGTCTGGTCGGGCGCAGCCTCTTCAGACGGGATATGGCTGGCCAATGGTCGGATCTTCGCCGCGCGCGCCCGCCTGATGTCGACGGCCGCCTGAAAGTCGTCCTCATGGTCCTCGGAAAGCCGGACGCGCCCCGCGTCGATCGCTTCTGCGAACCCGATGGTGGGCCGCTTGCACAGAAAGGTCGTTTCGGCCGGCAGGAACTCCCGCGTCTGGCTGGCCTTCCTCACCGCGACGACATCAGGCTCCGTGACGCGCCCAAAATCCGAGGCGGTGATCCACACCCCCGCCCAGGCGTGCCCTTTGGCGAACAGCACCACCGGGTTCAGACCAGCCTGCTCCCAAGCCGCTGCGAGCAGCAACGAGGTGTCGAGGCAGGTCGCCAGCCCCTCGTTTCGTATTCGGGTGGGGAAGCGCACTTTTTGCCCTTCGCGCTCGAAAGAGGCCGGAGGCTGGGCGTAGGTCAGGCCAAGCGCGGTCACGGCCGACCAGACGGCCCCCGCGATCATGTAGGCGCGTTGCGGGTCTCCGGATTGATACCCTTCAAGCGCGTCGTCGCGCCCGGCCTTGGCGAGCAGGCGGGACGCGTCTTTCAGGATCGCGGCGATGGCGGCCTCGTTGGGCGAGACATAGGCCGCGAGCAGCCGGTCCATGTCGGCGAGCCCGCCCCATTGATCCCGCGCGAGGAATTCGAGGCGGCGGCGCTCCTCGAGCAGCAGGTCGCCGTCGCTCTCGACGGTCAGGGTCAGCTCGCCGATCTCGGTCTCGTCGAGCCCCGCGAGCCCCTCAAGATCGAGGTCCATCGCAAGGTCCGACAGATCGGCCTCGTCATGCGGGCCAAGGCGGTCGACGATCCAGGACTTGGGTCTCATAAGCGGCGGTTTCGTCTCCGCGCGCACGACGAGACGCTCGATGGCGTTTTCGGCGTTATTCCTTATCGAAAGCGTTCGAATTAACGGAATCGCGTTCTGCGCAGAGGCGAAATTGACTCGCGAAACGGCGTCAACGGCCAAAACAGGGCCGCCATGTTCTTCTGCTGGATAGTCCATTTATGCGCCAGTGTATGAAGGAGTAAATCATGAATTCTGAGGATGTGATCTGAATGATATATTCGGCGCGCAAGCCCTTGCGGTCAATGGGGGCGGTCAGTCCGCATGGAATAGGAAGGCGCTCATATCCTCTCATCGGAGAGTAAACAGGAGTTCTGCGCCATATGGATTAATCGTCGGAATCCTGCTCTTCGGATGGGCCATTGGTCCGAAAAGTCGTCATATCTTGTCGAGTCAGACGAATATGCGCGCCGGGGCGTTCGCGTTCTGCGAATGGGGCGACGAGAGTAGGGGGAGTGAGGTCGAGGGTCGGGGCGGCGGCCGGTGCGGAACAGCGGTCTTCGCCGGCGGCGCGTCAGGCTTCTGGAAGGGGCCGGGGCGTGACCATCTGGCCTTGGAGAGCGAAAGACCCGGGCCTGAGCGCCGGGCGCGGCCCAGATGAAGCCAGCCGCCGAGGCCGCGCGGCGACTGGAGCGGAATCCGGGTCGGGTCCCGGAGGGCGATGACGGCGGGCGGCGCGCGGCCCGCCGCAGAGAGGCGGGCCGTCCGGTCGGCTCAAACCACCTTCATGTTTCGCAGTTCGGAGATCTCGTCGGCGCTATAGCCCAGGCTTGCCAGCACGTCCGACGTGTCCGCGCCCAATTCCGGCGCCGGCAACCGGAGTTCGCATTGCGCCTCCGTCAACTTCATCGGAAATCCGATCATTTCGACGGGGCCATGGCCGGGATGCTCCACCTTGAGAACCATCTCCCGCGCGCGGATCTGCGGGTCCTCGAACGCTTCCGGATAGGTCATGACCAGACCGCATGGGACGCCGGCCGCATTCAAGCGTTCCACCCATTCCGCGCGGGGCCGCTGAGATATCCTTTCGTTGATCAGCGCGTTCACCCTGTCGCGATTTTTCATTCTCATCTCGTTCGTGGCGAAGTCAGGCGCGTCCATCGCCTCATTCAGGTCCAACGCGTCGATCAGACGTTTGTAGATCTGGTCGTTGCTGGGCGCGATCGCGACGGCGCCGTCCGAGGCGTGAAAGAGACCATAGGGCGCGACGACAGGGTGATCGTTGCCGCATCGATCCATCTGCTCGCCGGTCGCGAAATAGGCCGCCCCGAAATAGCTCGCGAAGCTCAGGATGGAATCGACGAGCGCGACATCGATCTGCTCCGGCTTTCCGGTGCGCTCCCGCCGGACGAGGGCCGACGAAATGGCGAGCGCGCCATAGAGCCCGGCGACGAGGTCCGAAATCGGCAACCCGGCCCGGAGCGGCTCCCGGTCCGGAAATCCGGTGGAGCTCATGAAGCCGCTCATCGCCTGGGCGATGAAGTCGAAGGAGGGGCGGTCGCGGTAAGGGCCGGTTTTTCCATAACCCGAAATCGAGCAGACGATGATGTCGGACTTGATCTTCTTCAACGCCTCGAAACCGAGCCCCATATCCTCGAGCACCGTCGGGCGGTAGTTCTCCACCAGAACGTCCGCCGTCGCTATGAGCCGCCGCAGCGCGGCCATGCCCTGATCCGTGCGCAGGTTGAGGGTGATGGACTGCTTGTTGCGGTTGAATCCGGCGAAATAGTAGCTGAGCCCGTCCCGCATGCCGCCCTGTCCGCGGATCGGGTCGCCCTGACCGGGCGTTTCGACCTTGATGACTTCGGCGCCGAGATCGCCGAGCAACTGCGTGCTGAACGGGCCCGCAAGAATCCGGGTCAGATCCACAACCCGCATCCCGCTCAACGGTCCTTTGGACATCGAGAACTCCTTATCTTCAGACATAGTTTGGCAGCCAGAGAACAACCGCGGGGAAGAACGTCACCAGCAGCAACACCGCGAGCGACCAGAGCAGAAACGGGAAGATCGCCCTGATCACCCGCGTGATCGGGATCGAGCCGATTCCGGCCACGACGAACAGCAAGAGCCCGATGGGCGGCGTCAGCATGCCGATCATCAGGTTGAGCACCATGACGAGCCCCAGATGCACCGGATCGACGCCGAGCGCGGCCCCGGCGGGCAGCAGCGACGGCACGAAGATCACCAGCGCCGGCAGCGGCTCCAGAAAGCAACCGATCAGCAACAGGACGACATTGATGAGCAAAAGCCCGATCAGGGGATCGGCGGTCAGCGTCAGAATGCCGGCCGCGATGGCGTCATTGATTTTGGCCTCCGCCAGCAGCCAGCCGAACGGCCCCGCCGCCGCCAGCAGGAACAGAACCGCCGCCGCGGAGCGCGATGCGAGATAGAAGACCCGCATCAGTTCACGCCAGCCTATCGACCGGTAGACGAAGATCGAAACCAGCAGCGCGTAGAGCGCCGCCACGGCGGACGCCTCGATATCGGTGACGAGACCAAAGCGCATGCCGAGGATAATGATCAGGGGCATTCCGAGAGCGAAGATCGAATACTGCGTGGTGGCGAGCACCACGCGCCAGGTTTGCCGCGGACGCGAAGGATAGTTGTTCCGGCGCGCGATCAGATAGCAGATCGCCATATAGCCGCCCGCGAGCAACAGGCCCGGCACGATCCCGGCCATGAAGAGCTTGAGAACGGAGACATTGGCGATCACCGCGTAGATGATCATCGGGATCGACGGCGGAATGATCGGGCCGAGCATCGCGCCGGCGGCGACAACCGCGCCAGCGTATCCGTCGGGGTAGCCTTCCTTCTTCATCGCCGGCACCAGGAGGCCCCCGGTCGCGGCGGCGTCGGCCACGGCCGAGCCCGAAACGCCGGCCATGATCAGGTTCGAGATGATCGACACCTGGCTTAGCGACCCCCGGACATGGCCGATCATCGACAGCGCCCATTCGACGAGCCGTTTCGTCAGCCCGCCATGGTTCATGATCTCCGCCGCCAGCACGAAGAGCGGAATGGTCACTAGCGTCGATTCATTGACGGAATTGGTCGCGGTCAGCGCCACCATGATCAGATCGACGGGGTTGCCCGGATGCAGGACCATGCCGACCGCGGCCGCGCCGATCATCGACAGGCCGACATCGAACCCCGCCAGAACGGCGAAGAGAAACAGCACGAAGACAAGGGTCAGCATTCGCTGTCTCTCCAATGAACGACGGTATGCGTCAGCCGGAGAGCGATGACGAGAATGCCGTACGCCGTCCCCACCGCGATGGCCAGGAAGGTGAGGGCGGAGGAAAAGGGCGTGCCCATGATGACCTGTCCGGCTCCGACCTCCACCAGGCGCCAGACCTTCCATTGAATGACGCAAAAGAGGCCGATGGCGACAAGATCGCCAGCGATGTTTCTCACCCTCAGGCCACGCGGCGAGAGCACCCCGTCGATCAGATCCACGCGGATATTGGTGCGCGCGCGGAGCGCCAGCATGAAGCCGAGAAAGGTCAGCCAGACGAGCGCGAGCTGCGCGATCTGATCATGCGCGTTGAACGAGGTGTCGTATATGTACCTGTCGCTGGCCGAGCCGATCGTGAAGATCAGGATGGTCGCCATCAGGAGGATCGTGGCGCCGCGAACGAGCCAGGCGAGGCCTGACTCGACGCGCTTCAAGGCGAGGTGGAGCCGGATCATCGCAGGGCTATTCGGCCTGCATCGCCCTGATTTTCTCGACCAGCCCCTCCGGCCAGATCTTGCCCTCAAACTCCTTGTAGACATCCGCGAGAGCGGCGCGGAACGCCTCCCGGTCAGGCACCGTATAGGTGACGCCGGCCTCCTGGAGCAGCTTCAGCCCGTTCGCGTCCAGCTCATTGGTGGCGTCGGTCGACACCTGCCCGGCCTCTTTCGCGGCCTCGAGGAAGATCGCCTGATCCTCCGGGCTCAGGCGGCCCCAGACCTGATCGGAGATGAACCAGCCGGTGACGCCGTAAACGTGATCCGTCGCCGACCAGTATTTCGCGACCTCGTGGAATTTCGGCGGGATCGCCAGCTCGAAGCCGTTGTCCTGACCGTCCACGATGCCGCGGCTCAGCGCATTGTAGATTTCGGTCATGCCGAGCGGCGTGATCTGGGTGCCGAGCGTCTCGAAGGTGTGCTCATAGACGTCGATGCCCGCGACGCGCATCTTCATGCCCTTCAGATCTTCGGGCGTCACGATCGGGCCCTTGGTGGTCTGGATCGCGCGAGGGGAGCGGTCGCCGTAGGCGGCGAAGATGCGCACGCCGGTATTCGCCGCGATCTCCTGGTAGATGTCCTGAAAGAGGTCGGAGTTGAGAACCTTGGCCGCATCCGCCTTCGAATTGAAGAGATAGGGAACGATGGCGACCTTGATTGAATCGGCGCCCTTCAGGAAGGAGGCGACGGTGACGTCGAAATAGGCCATGTCGATGGTGCCGAGCTGCATGCCGGTCAACAATTGCTGCATGCCGCCGATCTGCCCGTCGGTGTAGACCGAAATCTCGATCCGCCCTTCGGTCTTCTCCTCGACGATCTCCGAGAAGGCGCGCATCGCCTGGCCCCAGGGGCTCGATGCGGTGGCGAAGGTGCCCATCCGCAAGGTCATGTCCGCCGCCGCCGACGGCTGCGAGAGCGCCGCGACGGTCAGCGCGCCAGCGCCGAACAGCGTTGAAAGCATTTTGTTCATCGTGAGTTTCTCCCGTTTCTTTTCATTTCTTGTCAGACGAGTCCGCCGCGCCGCCCGCGTTCATGCGGCCGGTGCGGGAGCTTCGACGCCAGCGCCGGTCAAAATTCCCAGTGGACCGGCTTCGCCCCTCTGAACGATGAGCGAAAATGGATGATCTCGTTCAGGAACAGCGTCCCGAGATAGATCGTCTGGAGATCCTCGCCGCCGAAGGCGAGACTGGCGAGATTGCCGAGGCGGCGCTTGCCGCCGCTGTCGATCAGCGGCCGGGCGCAGGCGCCGGCGTCGAACTGCGCCGCGACATCCGCCAGCACCTCCGGATCGGCGTCCTCGATGAAGGTCGTCTGCGTTCCATCCGGCGCGGTGCGGATCAACCGATTGCTCGCCACGCTGACGATCCAGACGCCGCCCGCGTCATCGAAGGCCAATCCATCGGGAAATGTCGCCGGGCCGTAGGCGGCGACCAGCTCCTTCGCGCCCAGCGCGCCGTCGGCGAGGATCGGAAAGCGGCTCGTCCGGCGCCCCATGGTCTCGTTGACGTAAAGCCATTCGCCGGTGGGATCGACGATCGCCTCGTTGGTGAAGCCGAGGCCCTCCGCGACGATCCGCGCGCCGTCGCCGTCGATCAGAACGATGAATCCGTCGGCGTGGCCCTTGAACATCGATCGCTCGCGCGGGTTCAGCCATGTGCTGACGGTCACCCAGATCCGGCCGCGGCGATCGAGCCCCACGAAATTCGTCGGCGGCAGCGGTTCGCCGTCTATTTCAAGAAGCCGCGGGGTCAGCGTCCCGTCCTGCGCCAGATGATAGACGCCGCCGGTCGGCCCGAGATTCGCGATCAGAAAGCTTCTGTCGTCCAGCAGCGCGATACCGTTGGGCAGGAACCCCTCCGGCGCGTTGCGGGCCTTCACCAGGACTTCCCGGCCGTCCGGGTTGACGATGCTGACGCCGCCCCTGCTGTCCGAGACGAAAAGATCGCCCGAACGCGTCGCCAGCACGCATTCGGGGCGTGACAGGGAGCGTCCGAGAAAACTCAGGGCGTCCAACGCGACGGCGGTCATTGATGTCTCCTCCCGGCAGGCCTCTGTTGGTTCAGCGAGAGTCGACGCGCCGAGGCCATTTCAAGCTGCGACCTGTTCTCTCGCCAGAGAGGTTTGCTATCAGCAGCCCATTCGATATGAGAAGCCTTGTTTCGGAACACTGGCGTTCTTGATTGGCGATGCCAGGGGAGCGAGAGGTGCCTCAAGATGCGGTTCGATCTGACCACGCTCCGGATTTTTATCGCCGTCTACAACCTCGAAAGCCTGACCAAGGCGGCGGACCAGGAGCATATCGCGCCATCCGCGGTAAGCAAGCGTATTAACGATCTCGAGGCGGAGCTGGGCGTCCAGCTCTTCTACCGGCACCCGCGCGGCGTCAGCGCGACGCCGGCGGGGGAGGCGATGGTGGTTCACACGCGGCGGATCTTCGACATCCTGAACGACATGACCGCCGATCTCAGCCTCTACACGGACGGCCGGAGCGGGCAGGTCCGCATCAGCGCCCACAGCTCGGC
Source organism: Paludibacillus litoralis (assembly GCF_037646705.1). Taxonomy (NCBI): domain Bacteria; kingdom Pseudomonadati; phylum Pseudomonadota; class Alphaproteobacteria; order Rhodobacterales; family Paracoccaceae; genus Paludibacillus; species Paludibacillus litoralis. The sequence continues at coordinate 45,655 of NZ_JBBHER010000010.1, read as the reverse complement.
GGTGCATCAATATCTCCCCGCCGATATCGTCAGCTTCAATCGCGCCTATCCCGATGTGCGCGTCGTTCTCAGCGAAGAGACCAGCGTCGAGGTTCTCCAGTCGCTCCTTGACGGCGTATCGGACATTGGGGTGATCGCCGCCCATGTGCCGTTGCCGGACTGCGTTTCAGCGTTCAGGTATCGCGTCGATCAGCTTGTGGCGCTGCTGCCGCCCGAAGACCCTCTCGCCGCCCGCGACTCGATCGACTTTTTCGAGCTGCGCGACCATTCGATGATCGGTCTCGAACTTGGCAGTTCGCTTCAGGCCCTTCTGATGGAGGCCGCCCAATCGCTCGGGTTCCAGCTCAAGAACAGCATCAAGGTGGTGACTTTCGGCTCCGCGGTCAGCATGGCCGCGGCGGGGCTGGGCGTCACGATCGTGCCGGTGAACGTCGCCAGATCGTTCAAATCCGCCGAACGCCTGGTCGGCGTTCCGCTGCGCGACGCCTGGGCCCGGCGGGAACTGGCGGTTTGCGCGCGGACGGGGCAAAAAACCACCGCATGCGTTCGCCTGATGCTCGAACATCTGTCGCGGAGCGCCGAGGCGTATCCAAACGCGAACCCTGCCGTTCCGAACGAATAATGGTTCCGCGCCTGCGACTGGCTTACTCCCCAGCCTGGAGACAAGGCTGAAAGGGAGCGAGCGCCATGCCGGAAGTAGAGATCGTCGAAGTTGGTCCGCGTGACGGATTGCAGAACATCGCGACCTTCGTCCCGACCGCAACCAAGGTCGAGTTCATCCGGCGGCTCATCGACGCCGGCTTCAAGAGGATGGAGCTCGGCTCCTTCGTCAGCCCGAGCGCGATCCCGCAGATGCGCGACATGGAGGAGGTCATCGCGGCTCTGGGCCCCTTGCCCGACGATGTTCGGGGCATGGTGCTGACCCCCAATCTGAAAGGGTTTCAGCGCGCCGTCGCGGCCGGCCTCGAAAATCCGATCTTCGTCCTCTCGATGTCGGAATCGCACAATCAGAGCAATGTGCGCCGCTCCGTCGACGCTTCGATCAAGGATCTGGCGACGACGCTCGAGACGATGGACCCGGATCGAAAGCTGAATGTGAGGGTGGGCCTCGCCACGTGCTTTCACTGCCCGTTCGAAGGCGTGATGGAGGAATCGGTCATTCTCAAGACGATCGAGCGCATCGTGTCCCTGCGCAGCGGCATGGACTATACGATCAGCGACACGACCGGCATGGCGACGCCCGCGCATGTCCGGAGCCTCGCCGAGAAATGCATCGCGGCGTTCGGCGACGACGCGAGCTTCGGATTTCATGGCCATGACACGGCGGGGTTCGGCGTCGCCAACATCCTCGCGGCGCGCGAGGCCGGCGTCACCTCCTTCGACACGGCGGCGGCGGGCCTCGGTGGCTGCCCGTTCGCGCCGGGCGCGACCGGCAACATTCCAAGCGAGGATATCGTCTATCTCTTCGAGCGTCTCGGCGTCTCGACCGGCATCGACCTTGAAAAGCTTCTCGCCGCCGGCGTGATGATCACCGACGCTTCCGGCGCGAAGGTCGCGAGCCATACGCAGGCGATCCCGCGCGCGCGGCTCTTCGCGGACCTGAACGGAACGCCGCCGCGCGACGCGCTGGCGAGCTGATGCGCCGCGCCCGGCGCGCCCGGGCCGATCGCCGCGTCGAGGTCGCGCGCCGCGCGCGCCTTCGGGAACGGGGCGCCCGCGTTCAGCCGCTCGAGCCGCACGCGCCGCGCGCCATCCAGGTTCGGTCTCGATCGAAATCCGAACCCGCATCGTCGGCCTTCCGCTCTGGAGGCCGCCAATCCAATCCGCACCGGGAATGACGCCCGAACGCCCTTCCCCTCCTCCAGCGCGGCGGAGGGGGAGGGCTTGGCGGCGTGTGGCCGCGGGAAGATGCGCGCGAAGAAGGCGTCTGGCCGCCTCCCTCCGCTCATTGCGCGCGCAGATGCGCCTCCACCGCGCGGCTGATCGCCAGCAGACGCCGCTCGCTATGGGGCGCGCCAAGAAGCTGCAGGCCGACGGGCAGGCCCGCGCCCGGCAGCGGGATCGTCACGCCCGCGAGATCGAGGTAGTTCGCCGGCTGCGTGTTCTGGGTCATGCCCAGCGTCAGGCGCATCGCCTCTTCGGCGTCCTCGAGCGCCGCGATCGCCGGCGCCGGGATCGCCGCGGTCGGGCAGACCCAGGCGTCGAGCCCCGCGGCGAGGTCATGCGCCGACGCCTTCAACTCCGCCCGTCGCCATTCGAGCCGCAGGAGGTCGGCGGCGCGGGCTTCGGCGCCCACATCCGCGCGCCGCGCCACGAGCGGGTCCATCCGGTCGCGGCCTTCGCGCACACGGTCCGCGCCCAGCGCCGCGACGAGGCAGGCGGAGAGCGAGAGCGGAAAATAGGCTTCGCGCGCCGTCGGTTCGGGGATCTCGACCTCGGTCAGGCTGCACCCGGCGCGCGCCAGCCGCTCGAGCGCGGCTTCGGTTCTCGCTTCGACGTCGGGGTCGAGCCCGCGGAAGAAATACGCGCCGGGCCGCGCCAGGCGCAGCCCGGCGAGAGGCGCCGGGTCCGCCGGAACCGTGTCGGCGAGCGCCGCGTGGATGATCGCGGCGTCCTCGGCGTCGCGGGTGAGAAGCCCCAGCGTGTCGAGATGCGGGGCCAGCGGAAAGACGCCCTTCGTCGGCCAGAGGCCGTGCGTGGTCTTGAGGCCGAAGACGCCGCAGAGCGCCGCCGGGATGCGCACCGACCCGCCGGTGTCCGAGCCGATGGCGAAGCCGCAGAGCCCGGCCGCCATCGCGACGGCGGAGCCCGAGCTCGACCCGCCGGGCGCGCGCGGCGTCGTCATGTCCGCCGGGTTGCGCGGCGTTCCGCGCGGCTGGCTGGCGCCGGTGACGCCAAAGGCGAATTCGACGGTGCGGGTCTTGCCGAGGATCACGCAGCCGAGCCGCCTCAGCTTGCGCACGAACGGCCCTTCCTCCCCGATGATGTCGGAGACGTCGAGGAGCGACCCGGCGGTGGTCGGCATCCCGTCGACCGCGAGAAGATCCTTGACCGCCACGGGCGCGCCCATCAGCGGGCCGAGGTCGGTCCCGCTCGCGAGAAGCGCGTCGAGCGCCCGGGCCTGCGCCAGCGCGCTGTCCGCCGCGACGTGCTGATAGGCGCCGAGGGCGCCGTCGAGCGCCTCGATTCGGTCGAGATAGGCGCGCGTCGTCTCCTCGGCGGTGGTCTCGCCGGCGCGAAGCCGCCGGGCGTACGCGGCAAGGCCTCCGGCGAGCGGATCGGCTGGTGATGTCATGGCTCGGACTCCCGTGGTCGCGTCTTCTGGCGTTTGTCTTGTGACATGGCCGCCGCGCGGTCGTCCAGAGGCGCCGGCGAAACGCGCGGGGGCGCCCGCCGGCGCCGACGCCTTTTCATCATGTTGTGAAAGTTGTACTTTTTGACGGTCTGCGAAAATCCGCCGGGCCACCCCGGAAATGCTGGAGATTGACGATGCGCAAAGTGGATCTGAACGCCGATACGGGTGAAAGCTGGGGCGCGTGGAAGATGGGCCATGACGCCGAGTTGTTCGAGGTGATCACTTCGGCCAACGTGGCCTGCGGCTTTCACGGCGGCGATCCGCTGGTGATGCATGAGACATTGAGTCTCGCGCGAAGCAAGGGCGTCGGCGTCGGCGCGCATCCGGGCTACATGGACCTCTGGGGGTTCGGCCGCCGCAGATTCGAAGGCGACGACCCGGCCGAGATCGAGAAGCTGCTCATCTATCAGATCGGCGCGCTGCAGGGCATGGCGCGGGCGGTCGGCGTTCCGGTGACGCATTTCAAGGCGCATGGCGCGCTGGCCAATCTCACCGCGATCGACGCCGCCATGGCCGACGCCTCGGCGCGGGCGGTTCTGGCCACCGATCCGGGCATGATCTTCGTCGCGCTGCCGGGGACCGAGCAGGAGCGCGCCGCCATGCGGGCCGGCCTTCGCGTCGCGCGCGAGGCCTATGCCGACCGCGCCTACACTGCGGACGGGACGCTGGCCTCGCGCAAGACGCCCGGCGCGGTTCTCGACGACCCGGAGGCGGCGGCGCGCCGCGCGGTGCGGATGGCGACCGAGGGCAGAGTGACGACGATCGACGGCGAGGAGATCGCGCTCGAATTCGACACGATCTGCGTGCATGGCGACAATCTCCACGCGGTGGAGATGGCGCGCGCCGTGCGCGGCGCGTTGACCGACGCCGGCGTCGAGATCCGGCCGATGGCCGAGACGGCGGACCAGGGCGCGGGCTGAGAGCATGGCGAAGGAAATCCGCTATCTCCCGTCAGGCGACTGCGCGCTGACCGTCGAGTTCGGCGACCGTGTCGACCGGGCGCTCAGCGCGCGGGCCATGGCGCTGCGGCGCGCGCTGGAGCGCGGCGCGCGCGAGGGCGTGATCGAGGGCGTGATCGAGACGGTGCCGACCTTCCGCTCGCTCATGGTGCATTATGACCCGCTGATCATTTCCGGCGCCCGCCTGCGCGCCGAGATCGAGGCGCTGGAGATCGACGATTCCGAAGATGAGGCGGCGAGCCGCACGGTGACCTTGCCCGTCGTCTATGGCGGGGAGCACGGGCCGGATCTCGAGGATGTGGCGAAAGCCGGCGGCGTCACGCCGGCGGAGGCGGTGAAGCTCCACAGCGAGATCACGCATTATGTCTACATGATGGGCTTCGCTCCCGGGCACCCCTATCTCGGCGACCTGCCGAGGGAGCTTACGCTGCCGCGCCGCGAGACGCCGCGCACGCGCATCCCCGCCGGGACGGTGGCGATCGCGGTCGGGCAGACGGTGATCTACCCTTTCGAGAGCCCCGGCGGCTGGAGCGCCATCGGCCGGACCCCGGCGGTGCTTTTCGACATCCGCACCGACCCGCCCTCGCTCCTGCGCGCCGGCGATCATGTCCGGTTTCGCCCGATCGAGGCGAAAGAGTACGACGATCTGGCCGCCCGCCCGCCCGCCGAGCGGGTGGAGATCGACGGGGACGGCGCATGAGCGCGGCGCTGCTCGTCGCGGCTCCGGGGCCGGTGACGACATTGCAGGATCTCGGCCGGCCCGGACACCAGGCCGCCGGCATCCCGGTGTCGGGCGCGCTCGATCCGGACTCGCTCAGGCTCGCCAACGCGCTGGTCGGCAACGCTGAAGGCGAGGCGGCGCTGGAGATGCGCCTCGCCGGCCCGACGCTGACGGTCGGCGCGGACCATGTGCGGGTCGCGCTCTGCGGCGCGTCCTCGCCGCTCGAGATCATCGCGCCGGAGCGGGGCGAAATCGCCCCTTGGCGGTCCGTGCGGCTGGAGCGCGGAACCGTCTTCCGCGTTCCCGCGCTCCGCGACAGCGTCACGGCCTATCTCGCGGTCGAGGGCGGGTTCGACGCGCCCGAGATTCTCGGCAGCCGCTCGACATGTCTGCGCGCGGGGTTCGGCGGATTCGGCGGCCGCACCCTCGCGGAGGGCGACAGGCTCGCGCTCAATCTCGACACGGTCGCAGCCCGGGCGGAGATACGGGTCGCGCGGCCCCCCTCGCTGGCGCCGCCCGAGCGGATCCGCGTCGTGCTCGGGCCGCAGGACGACCATTTCAGCGCGGCCGGGATCGCGGCGCTGCTGAATTCGGAGTTCGTGGTGACCAGGGACGCGGATCGGATGGGGCTGCGGCTGAGCGGTCCGCGACTGGAGCACGAGCGGGGCTACAACATCGTGTCGGACGGAATCGCGACCGGCTCGATTCAGGTGCCCGGGGACGGCCAGCCGATCGTGCTTCTGGCCGATCATCAGACGACGGGCGGCTACCCCAAGATCGCCACGGCGATCTCCGCCGACCTGCCGGCGCTGGGCCGGCTCGCGCCCGGCGCGACCGTTCGCTTCGCGGCGGTCTCCGTCGAGGAGGCGGAGGCGGAGCGCGCGGCGCGCGAGCGCGAAATCCGCACGCTCTTGCGAAGCCTCGAGCCGATCCTGATCGACCCGATGACGCTTTCGAGCGCCGCTCTCCTGTCGGTGAATCTCGTGAGCGGGGTCGTGGACGCGCCGCGCGCCGAATAGGTTTGCGCGGCCGGCCCCGGCATTGACACATGAGCGACCATGCGCCACGAATTGTGGAGGATGGCGGACGCGCCGCGCGCGCCGGTCCGCCGCGCGCGATTAGTCGCAGACAGGAGCCTAGAAGCGCCCATGCCCCTTTCCGGCCAAGCCATGCTGATCAACTTCATGAATATCAGCGCAGAGCATGAAGAAGATTTCAACCGATGGTACGACAAGGAGCATCTCGCCGAGCGCGTGGCGATACCCGGCTTCCTCGAAGCGCGCCGCTATGTGGCTGAGGACGCGGCGGCGCGCTATCTCGGCATCTACACCACCGAGACGATCGAGACGCTGGGCAGCCCCGAATACCATCACCGGCTTGCCAACCAGACGGCGTGGTCGCTGAGAAACATCGATCGTTTCCGGGATGCGACCCGCGCCTGCGCCCGCGTGGTCGAGAGCCGGGGGGTCGGCCGCGGCGCCGCGCTCGGGCTCATCCGCCTCCGCCCCGCGGCGGGGAAGGAGCCGTCCGCCGCGGCGCTCAAGGCGCGGATCGACGCGGCCCTCGACCTCGACGGCGTGCTGTCGATCCACGTGCTGGCGAACGACCCGGCGCTTTCGAAGCCGTTGAAGGAGGACCCCGCGGCCGCGGCGGGCGCGAGCGACTGGTATGTCCTGATCGACGCGACCGGACAGGAGGCGCTCGGCCCGGCCGAGAAGGCGCTGGACCTCGCGAAGACCGCTGAGGGGCTGCGGCTGGTGTCGTCGGGGCGCTACCGCCTGCTCTGGGACCTCGCGCGGGCCGAACTCGCAGACTGAAAATCGAGACAACGCACAGGGAGATTGAAATGGACCTCAAGAGAAGGACGATCGTGGCTCTGCTCGCCGGCGCGATGACCTCGGCGGGCGCGGTTGGCGCGGCGTTGGCCGAGACGACGTGGAACCTGCCGGCGCGCTCGAACGCGCAGAACTACATGACGAAAAACATCATGGAGTTCGTCGAGGGGGTCGCCGAGAATTCCAACGGCGAGATAAAGATCGAAGTTCACACCGAAGATTCGCTGGTCCGTCAGCCTGACGTGCTCAGGGCGGTGCAGACGCGGCAGGTCGAGCTCGGCGAATATCTGATGTCGATGCAGTCGAACCTGAGCCCGATCTTCGCGGTCGATGCGATCCCGTTTCTCGCCGTGGGCTATGAGGCCAACCGCAAGCTCGCGAAGGCCGCGCGCCCGGCCATCGAGAAGGAGCTGGCGACGCGCGGGGTGAAGCTTCTTTTCATCCAGTCATGGCCGCGCCAGGGCATCTACGCCGACAAGGAGATCAACAGCCTCTCCGATTTCGACGGCGTGACGATGCGGGCCTACAACCCCAGCACCGCCAGGCTGGCGGAGCTGATGGGCGCGACGCCGGTGACCATTCAGCAGGCCGAGGTGCCGCAGGCCTTCGCGACCGGCGTGGTTCAGGCGATGATCACGTCGCCGACCACCGGCGTCGACACCCAGGCCTGGGACTTCGTGAGCCATTTCTACGATGTCGAGGCCTTCATCACCTGGAACGTCATCGTGATGAACCAGAGCGTCTTTGACGGCTTGTCGGAAGACGAGAAGAAAGCGGTGGAGGACGCCGCCGTGGCCGCCGAAGACCGGGCCTGGAAAAATGCGCCGGCCGTGACCGAAGAACAGATCGGGACGCTGGCCGAACACGGCATCACCGTGAAGAAGCCGAACGCGGAACTGCTCGCCGGCCTGAAGGAGATCGGCGCGACAATGCTCGACGAATGGCTCGAGAGCGCCGGCGACGAGGGCAAGGAGGTCATCGAGCGTTACAGATCGATGGAGTAGGCGCGATCGGCGGCGGCTTCCCTGTGAAGATACTCGACTGGATCTTCCATGTCGCCGGCGTCCTGTCGGCGGTCCTGCTCGCCGCGATCGCCGCGCTCACCTTCGTCCAGATCGTGGGCCGGATGCTTGGCTACCTCGTCTCGACGGGGACGGAGTTCGCCGGCTTCTGCATGGCGGCCTCCATCTTCCTCGCGCTCGCCTGGACGCTGCGTTCGGGCGGTCATATCCGGGTCGGGCTCGTCCTGCAGGCGTTGCCGCCCGGCCGCCGGCGGCTCGCCGAGATATGGTGTCTCGCGGCCGCCGCCTTCGCCGTCGGGCTTTTCGCCTATTCGGCGACGATGATGACGTGGGATTCATATCGGTTCGGCGACGTTTCCGTCGGCCTCGTGCCGGTGCCGCTCTGGATTCCGCAGACGGCGATGGCGGCCGGAAGCGTCCTCATCGAGGTCGCGCTCATCGAGCAACTCGTGCTTGTCCTCCGCGGGCGTGAGCCGACGTATCGCGCGTTCGAGGACACCGCAAGCCGCGCGGCGCGCGGCGAAGAACCGGGCGGGTAGCCATGGATCCGATCACCTTCAGCCCAATCCTCGGGCTTTTGCTGCTGGCGTTTCTCGGCAGCGGAATCTGGGTGGCGATCTCGCTCCTCCTCATCAGCATCATCGGGATGTGGGCGATCACGACCGCGCCGATCACGCTCGTGATGCCGCAGACATTCTGGAGCGCGCTCAGCGGCTGGACCCTGACGGCGCTGCCGCTCTTCGTCTGGATGGGCGAGATCCTCTTTCGCTCCCGTCTCTCGGACGATCTCTTCAAGGGGCTCTCGCCGTGGGTGACGCGGCTGCCGGGGCGGCTGCTGCATGTCAACGTTCTCGGCTGCGCCGTCTTCGCCGCGGTCAGCGGCTCCTCGGCGGCGACGGCGGCGACGGTCGGCCGGATGTCGCTGCCCGAACTCAAGGCGCGCGGCTATGACGAGCGGATGGCCCTCGGCTCGCTCGCCGCGTCGGGCACGCTGGGCCTGCTGATTCCGCCCTCGATCATGATGATCGTCTATGGCGTCTCGGCGAACGTCTCGATCGGCCGGCTCTTCATCGCCGGCGTCTTTCCGGGGCTCATGCTCGTCGCGCTCCTGATGGGCTATATCGGCGTCTGGGCGCTCCTTCATCCCGGAAGGATGCCGGACCGGGTCGAGAGGATGCCCTGGCGCGAGAAGCTCTACCGGCTGCGGCTCCTTCTGCCCGTCGTCTTTCTGATCGTCGCGGTGATCGGCTCGATCTACGCCGGCTACGCGACGCCGACCGAGGCGGCGTCGCTGGGCGTGGCGGGATCGCTGCTCATCGCCTTCGCCTCCGGCGGCATGAACTGGACGGCGTTCAAGGAGAGCCTCTACGGCGCGACCCGCACCTCGTGCATGATCGGGTTCATCATCGGCTCGGCCGCCTTCCTGACCAGCGTGATGGGCTATAGCGGCATCCCGCGGGCGCTGGCGAACCTGATCAACAGTTACGGACTCACCGCCTATCCGCTGCTCGCGGCGCTGACCCTGTTCTTCCTGCTGCTCGGGTGCTTTCTGGATGGGATCTCGATCATCGTTCTGACGATCTCGATCGTCTTGCCGATGACGCAGGCCGCGGGGATCGACCCGCTCTGGTTCGGCGTCTACATGGTTCTCGTGGTCGAGATCGCTCAGATCACGCCGCCGGTGGGGTTCAATCTCTTCGTCGTCCAGTTGTTGACCGGGCGCAATATCCTCTACGTCGCCAAGGCGACCGCGCCCTTCTTCGTGATGATGCTGATCGGGGTCGCGCTCCTCATCGCGTTCCCCGGCATCGCAACCTGGCTGCCGGCGAAGATGATGTAGGAGCGCGCCCCCGCTTCAGGCGACGATCGGGAGCGGCAGGGTCTCGTAGGCGTGGTCGATCGCGCGCCCCAGAACCGGGTCTTTCAGCTCCATGCGAAAGAAGCGCGCCGGCCGCACGCCGCCCAGCGCCGGCACGGTGCCGCACATCATTGCGGCGCCCGCCTCCAGCCGCCCGGCCGCCTTCGCCGCCGGCGAGTTGGCCAGAAGTTCCGGAAGCCGGCGAATCTCCGCCAGCGTTCCCTCCTGATAAAGCGTCCATTCGTCATCGGGGCTGTTCCGGATCCACGCGCGCAGCTCCAGCGCGTCGAGATGGTCCTGAACCTCGTCGTAAGGCCAGACGGCCCGGGCGATCGGTTTGTGGCAAATCTGCTTGGAGAGCGCGATGGAATGCGCCTCGAGCTCGCGGTCCGTGTGGTCCGAGCCGAGCCCCAGCCAGAGGCGATCCCCGTCGTCGATCAGCACCGGCTCGACTTCGCCCGACGTGCCTTCGCCAACAACCTCGATCGCCGCCGCGTCGGTCAGCATGGCCGCGGCCACCCGATAGAAGATCGGCGTCTCGGAGGGCGGCGCGATGCCGAGCTCGGCCAGTTCGGCGACATGATGATCCACGGCGGCCTGATCGCGGCCGGTCCAGCCCGCCACGATCGCCCGCCCGATCACGACGTCCCTCGCATCGCCGCCCTCCGGGTCCAGTCGCAATGATGTCGTCGGCATGACGCCTCTCCTTCGGTCTCTCGCGTTGAATGGAATGCGCTTCTGCCGCCGCTACGCGGCCTCGCGCCGTCCGGGCATCTGGAAATCCGCTTGGTCGATCACGCGCGAAAGCTCCGCGAGCGCGGCTTCGTCGAGCCGCATCAGCGGCGGGCGCACGCGCCCCCAGTCCGGATCGTCGGTGCGCAGCCCGATCACCGCCTTGAGCGCGGGAATCATCGGGAACTTCGCAATCTCCCGCCGGAACGCGGTGATCGCCTCCTGCCGCGCATCGGCGTCCGGCGCCCGCCAGTTGACGAAGACGTCGTGAATCGCCGCCGGATTTATGTTCGCCGTGGCGCTGATGCAGCCCGCCCCGCCGGCGCGCAGCGTCGGCAGCAGGAACTCTTCCGAGCCGGCGAAGACGTCGAAATTATCGAACCGCTCGATCATCGCGGCGGTATTGCTCCAATCGCCCGAGCTGTCCTTCACGCCGGCGATGGTTCCCGGATATGCCGACAGCAGACGTTCGATCAGATCGAGCGAGATCGGAACCTGGCTCACCGGCGGGATGTGGTAGAGATAGATGCGCAAGCGGTCGTCGCCGATGCGCTGGATGATCTCGGAGTAGAACGCGAACAAGCCGTCGTCGGTGACGCCCTTGTAGTAGAAGGGCGGCAGCATCAGAACGCCCGCGCACCCGGCCTCGACCGCGGCCCGGGTCAACTCCACCGCATCGGGCAGGGCGGAGGCGCCGGTCCCCGGCATCATTCGACCAGGGTCGAGCTCCTGCGCGGCGGCTTCCAGAAGGGCGCGCCGCTCGGCCAGCGAGAGCGAGTTCGCCTCAGAATTGGTGCCGAAAATCGCCAGTCCGCAATCCTGCGACAGAAGCCAGCGGCAATGCGCGAGCCAGCGCGCCCGATCCGGCCTGAGGTCGGCGTCGAACGGCGTGACAACGGGGGAGAGAACCCCACCGGTGATCTTTTTCGTCATATCCCATTCTCCATCGAATTCGAGTTTGCTCGCCGGTGTCATAGCTCGCTTGTCCGGCCGGTTGAAAGGGCGAAGTCAGCCCTCGGCGAGACTGGGCAGGAAGAGGGCGAGCTCCGGGAAGAGCAGCAGCGCCACGATCATCAGCAGCATCGCCACGACGAACGGAATGACGCCGACGATCACCTCGTTCAACGAGCCCCGCCCGCGCACCCCTTGCACGACATAAAGATTGAGGCCGATCGGCGGCGTGATCAGCGCCATCTCGATCAGCACGATCAGCAGGATCCCGAACCAGACAAGATCGAACCCGAGTCCCGCGACGATGGGGATGACGATGGGGATGGTCACGATCATCAGCGAGAGCGTTTCGACGAAAAAGCCGAGGACGATGTAGAACGCGATCAGCAGCATCAGCGTCTGCATCGCCCCGAGCTCGAGCTCCGTGATCACCGTCAGCAGCCGGTCCGTCAGCCCGACCGAGGCCAGCACGAAGTTGAGGAAGTTCGCGGCGATGAGGATCAGCATGATCATCACCGTCGTGCGCATCGTTCCTTCGAGCGTCTCGAAGATCATTTTCCAGGACATGCCCCCGGCGGCCCAGGCCATGATCAGCGCGACGATCACGCCCACGGCCGCAGCCTCGGTCGGGGTGGTCCAACCGGCGTAGATCGACCCGATTATGAAGGCGAAGAGCAGCAGGATCGGGCCGAGATGGCGCAATTTCGACACCCGTTCGGCCATGCTGGCCGAGCGGCGCCCGCCGCCCCATTCCGGCTTGACGGCGCAAAGGATGGCGATAATCAGCATGAAGAGCAGCGCCATGAGCACGCCCGGGACGATGCCGGCGAGAAAGAGCTCCGGGATCGAGGTCCGCGCGAGAAACCCGTAGACGATCAGGTTGATCGAAGGCGGGATGAGGATGCCGAGCGTGCCGCCCGCCGCGATCGAGCCGGCGAAGAAGCGCTCGTCATAACCGAGCCTGCGCGCCTGCGGCATCGCGATCGTCGCCACGGTGGCCGCGGTCGCGACCGAGGAGCCGGAGGTCGCCGAAAAGAACGTCGCCGTGCCGATATTGGCGTGCATCAACCCGCCCGGCATCCACGAGAGCCACGCGTCGAGCGCATCGTAGACCTTGGTGGCGATCCCCGAGCGCTGCAATATCTCGCCGATCATGATGAAAAGCGGAATCGCGACGAGGATGAAGCTCGTCGAGGTGGTCCAGAGCTGGCTGCCGAGCGCGTTGATCAGCGGCGCCGGCGAATAGCCCCAGTCGAGCGTCACGCCGAGGATGAAGAGCGCGGCCGCGACCGGCACGCTGAGCGCCAGAAGCCCCAGAAGGACGATGATCGTAACGCCCAGCATCAGCTTTCGTCCTTTTGCAGGTTCGCGCGGCCCTCAGCGATGGCGCTTTCGGTCTCCTGCGCCGCCGTCGGCGCGCCGCCGTGCAGCGTCGCGACCGCGTAGGAGCGCTCGATGAACAGCGCCGCCAGCACCCTGAAGAAGATGAGCGCGATCAGCAGGGTGAAGAAGACGAACCCCGCGAGCCAGAGCGCCTGCGGTATCCAGATCGGCGTGGCGAGCGCGGTGATCGAGGTCGTCCCCCGCCCCCAGCTCCGCTCCAGGAGGCCCCAGATCCCCCAGCACGCCGCCGCGGCGAACCAGCCCATCGCCAGCAGCGCAATCAGGTCGCACGCGGCGCGCACCGGCGGCGGCAGGTGCTCGGTCACGATGGCGATGCGGATATGGGTCTTGGTCAGCATCGCGCAGGAAAACGCCCAACTGGTCGAGATGGCGAGCGCATAATAGGAAAGCTCCCCCGCGCCCCAGGTGGAGATGCCGAACACCCGCCGCAGGACGACATCCGCCCCGATCATGAAGGCCGATATCAGCATCAGCGCGCCGCCCATGAGCAGGGCGACGCGCGCGGTCTTGTCCGCCAGCGAAAGGGCGATATCGAGGCTCTTCGGCAGGCCTGTCAGCCGATGCGCCACGCGTGGCTCCCTTTCGCAGCCGCGAACCGCGGTTCGCTATTTCGCGTCGACATTGATGTCCAGCACTTCGCCCACGGTCGAATTCCACTTCTCGATGCAGGCCCCGCCGCAGCGTTCGGCCCAGAGCGGCAGCACGTCATCCTGCAGCGTCTTGAGCGCGGCTTTCAGGTCGGCGTCGGTGATCTCGACCAGGGTCAGGTCGGCCGGCTCGCCATAGGCGCAATCGCCGCCGGTGTTGCAGGCGATGCCGACGGCGGTGGAGTTGTTGGCGTCCGTCCAGACGCTCTCCTCGAACGTGGCGAATTCATCCATGAGGAAGGTCTGGGTCGGCTCGTCGAGCCCTTCCCAGACGTCGTTCCGCATGACGATGCCGACCGGATCCCAGCCGCCCGCCGGCAGCGGGTAGAAATGAGTCGCCGCCTCCGGCCACCCGGCGAGATACCCGGACAAGGACCCGGTGATGCCGCAATCGATCACGCCGCGCTCCAGCGCGATGGTGACCTCGTTGAAGGAGACGTCGACGCCGGTGCCGCCGAGCGCCTCGATGAAGTCGATCGTCATCCGGCCCGAGCCGCGAATGCGCTTGCCGTCGAAATCCTTCAGCCCCTCGATGGGCGTGTTGCAGAAAACCACCTGCGAGGTGAACGGCACCACCGCCAGCAGCTTGCTGTCATAGGTTTCGTCGAAAACCGCGGCGATCTGCGGCCGATAGGCGTCGGCGATCTTGCGCGCGAGAACCGGGTCGGCGATGCCGGAGAGGTCGACCCCCTCGAGCCGCGGATCGACCCCGGCGACATAGTCCATCACCGTGGCGCCGACATCGTAGACGCCCTGCTGGACCAGTTCGTACACGGCGTTCCCGGCGAGGCCGAGTTCGTCGAACGCCTTGAGATTCGCGGTGATGCGCCCGTTCGACGCCTCAGGCAGCGTCTTGGTCCAGAACGGAACCTCGTGGTCGGGATAGAGGCTCGACGTGCTCCAGCTTCCGACGACGCTGAACTCGTGCTCCATAATGTCCTGCGCGCCGGCCGGCGCGGCGGCGAGCACCGCGAACGCGGCCAGAACGGTCAGGCTGGCGTGTTGATTCGACATATTCTTTCTCCCTCTCATTTTTGGTTGGCCGCGCACGGATCAGATCGCCGCAAGCGACGCGTTGACGAGATCGGTGATCAGCATGTGGCCCGGCTTGTGCGTAATGCAGATTTCGGGGCGGGCGCGCTCGATCGCGACCTGAGGCGTGACGCCGCAAGCCCAGAAAACCGGGATTTCGCCCTCGCGCATTTCGGGCGGATCGCCCCAGTCCGGCGTCATCAGGTCGCGAATTCCGATCTGGCCCGGATCGGCGAGATGCACCGGCGCGCCGTGGACGGCCGGAAATCTGCTGGTGATCTGAACCGCGCGGATCGCGTCGGCCGGCTTCATCGGCCGCATCGAGACGACCAGTTCGCCGCCGAAGGGCCCAGCCGGACGGGTTTCGATATTCGTGCGATACATCGGAACCACGCGGCCAAGCTCGACATGGCGCAGGCCGATTCCGGCCGCCATCAGCGGCTCCTCGAACGAATACGAGCAGCCGAGAACGAAGCTGACCAGATCATCGCGCCAGAAGCTCCCGATTTCGGTGACTTCTTCCGCGAGGCGCCCGTCCCGATAGACATAGTAGCGCGGGACGTCGGTGCGGATATCGATATCGCCCAGCATGGGCAGGGCGGGGTTGCCGGCTTCGGACACGCCGAGCAGCGGGCAGGGTTTGGGATTCGCCTGACAGAAGGTGAAAAAATCGAGGGCGTAAGCCTTCGGCAGAATCACCAGATTCCCCTGCACCCGGCCGTTCGCCATGTTCGCCGTGCCGCCCGTGTGATCGCCGCTCGCGATCCGGGCTCTCGCCTGGTCGGGCGTGAGGCGGTCGGAATCCGTACTCCGGTCCATGTCCAGCATGCGTTCCTCGTCAGCTTCAGGAGTCCACCTTCGTTCGGAGGTCATACACCATAAATCGCGCGGGCTTGTCGAGTCACTCGATATATCAGTCTGACTCGTTCAGGCGCCCTCGCGGCGCTCCTGCGCGCGCCATGAGAACCCCGCCGCGCATGGGCCGCGCAAGGCGCTCTGTGTCTGGTCTGTCCCGGCGATGGCGGCTTTCTCCCCGGACGCCTCCGTCCCGTTCTGTGGCTTCGAGCGTCGAGAAACTGGCGCTCGACGTCGCCATCGGGGAAGGGCGGCGTCCATTCCACATCCCCCTCAACAGAGGCCGGGCAGCCACAGGGCGATGCAGGGGAATGCGGCGATCAGCAGCATCACGGCGACGATCAGCCCGATGAACGGCACACAGCCGATGACCACGTCGCGAACCTCGGCGCTCGGCACCGCGCCCTTCAGCACATAGATGTTCAACCCTACGGGCGGCGTGATGGTCGCCACCTCCATGTTCATGGTCATCAGGATGGCGAACCAGACCGGGCTGACCCCCATGCTCAGCAGCGCGGGATAAAAGATCGGCAGGGTGATCAGCATGATGGAGGGCACGTCGAGGAACTGCCCCATCACGAAGAGGATCGCGCTGAAAAGGACGATCACGCCCCAGACCGGGATGTCCAGGCTCAGCACGGCGTCGCTGGTGTCCTGCGGAATGTGAAGCATGTTGACCGCCGATCCGAACAGGCTGGCCAGCGCGACGATCAGCAGGATCATGCAGGACGAGAGCAGCGTGTTCTCGAGCGCGTCGACCAGCACGGGCCATGTGAGCGACCGGTAGACGAACGCCGACAGCGCCAGCGCCAGAAGCGCGCCGAATCCGGCGGATTCGGTGACGGTCAGCGCCCCCGAATAGATGCCCCCGAGCACCAGCACGATCAGCAGCACGCCCCAGATCGCCCGGCGGCTTTCGGCGATACGCTCGCTCCAGCCGGCCTTCGCGTCCAGCGTTTCCTTCTGCCAGAGGCGCGAATAGACCACGCAGTAGCAGCACATCAGGAACGCCAGCAGGATACCGGGCGCCACGCCCGCCATGAACAGGGTCGCGATCGATTCGGTCGTCACCATGCCGAAGATGATCATGGTGATGCTCGGCGGGATCAGGATGCCCAATGTGCCGGCGGCCGCGAGCGTGCCGTAGGCGAAACGCGGGTTGTAGCCGCGGGCGATCATCTCGGGCACGGTGACGGAGGCCATGGCGGCGACGGTTCCGATGCTGGTGCCGCTGACCGCGGCGAAGACGGCGGCCGTCAGGACGGTCGCCACCCCCATGCCCCCGGGAAGGTGGCGGGTCCAGACATGGACGGCGCGGTAGATGTCGCTGGCGACGCCCGAGCTGACCAGGAGCGATCCCATCAGGAGGTAGAGGGGAATCGCGGCCCAGGCGTGGTTGTCGAGAACGCCGTAGAGCGTCTGCCCGACGAGCGCGATCGGCAGGCCGAACGAGAGGAGCGCGGCCACTCCCGTCAGGCCCAGCGCGAAGGCGATCGGGAGACCGATCAGGATCAGGGCCCCGAGGAGGGCCAGCAGGGCGAGCACCGTCATGCGCGGTCCCGCCCGCTCCGCCGGACCCCGGACATGAACGCCGCGGCCGCCTTCGCCGTGTCGGCGAGCGTCTGAAGCATCAGCAGCAGAAAACCGGCGAACAGCATGAACTGCACCGGCCAGAGGGGGAACTCGATATCGGTGTTCGACTTCATTCCCCACGCCATCGACAGGGTCCACATGCCCCAGGTCGAGTAGAGGACGACGCCGAACAGGAATGCGGAGAGCCCACCCGAAACCACCTCGAGAAGGTGGCGCGCCGGCGGGGGCAGCCTGTCGGCGAGCGCGCCCGTTCGGACATGCCGCCTCCGCAGCAGCGTGTAGCCGACGCCAAGCGCCACCAGGCCGATGACCGAGTAGCGGGTGAATTCCTCGGCGAAGGTCGCCGTGATCCCCAGCGCCCGGGTCGTGAATGAGGCGAGAACCAGCAGGAGCAGCGCGATCAGCATGCAGCGCGCCGCCGCCGCGGCGGCGCGCTGCAGCCATTCATTGGCGGTCAGGAGGGCGCGGAACATTCCGGCCGGTCCGCTGCGCCCGCGCCGGTCAGTCAGCGCCCAGCTCGGTGCGGACGCGGACGATGATGTCGAAGATCTCCTTTCCGCGCTCGCCCGCATCCTCGGCCAGCTTCGCGTTGACGCCCGAGAAGGCGTCGCGCCACGGCTGGAGATCGTCGTGATCGACGAAGACCACCTTCATGTGCTGGGGCAGGAACTCGTCGGCCGCCTTCTCCTCTTCGAGCATCAGGTCCCAAGACGTGTCGGAGAGCTTTTGTCCGGCCGCCTCGACGGCCGCCTGCTCCTCGGGCGTCAGGCCCTCCCAGACGCCCTTGTTGATCGTCAGGAAGAAGACCATCAAGTCGTCGCGGATGATGGCGCCGTGCTCGAAAATTTCGTAGAGCTTGCGGCTGACGAACGAGCTGGGCCCCGTCTGGCCGACGTCGACCGTGCCCCGCTGATACGCCATGAACTGCTCGGAGCCGGGGATCGCCTCCGGCTTGGCGCCGACCGCCTGCGCCTTGAGGATCTGCGTCTTGTCGACCGCGCGGATCGATAGGCCCTTCATGTCCGCCGGGGTCTCGATCGGCCGCGCATTCGTGCCGTACATCGAGAAATACCCGTACGGGTGCACCGCGACCACCTTCATGCCGAGACGCCCGAACCTGTCGTCCAGCACCTGCTTCAGGTCCTGCTCGTAAAGCCGTCTGGCGACCTCGGGGCTGTCGACCATGAACGGCCCGTCCAGCAATGCGAGGTCGGGATAGATCGGGGCCACGTAGGGGGTGACCATATCGCCCATATCGACGGCGCCGCTGCCGACCGCCATCGGCAGGTCGGGCCCCTTGAACAGCTGTCCGGCTGGATGGATTTGAACTTTGAGCGAGCCGTCGGTGGCGTCCTCGACCTCGCTCTTGAACGTCTCGAGCGCCTTCACCGAGTGATGGCTCGGCGGCATCTGCGTGCTGAGCCGCAGGGTCGTGTCGGCCATGGTCTGGCTGGCGAACAGCGCCAGCAGGGCGCCGCTGGCCAGAAGCGTCTTCCGAATGGGCATTCCAGATTCCTTCCGTCCCCACACCGGGAATCCCGGCTTCTTTGTGTGATTGTAGGGCAATCTTACAACATGACGCAGGCGAAAGTCGAGGAGGGATAATCAGATATGTGCTGAACCGATGTCGCCGCCGGGCCTTGGGCGCATGTAAAATCAAGGGGTTGCGACCATAAGGATCATGATCGCGAGGGCGGCGGGCTCGCGGACTGCAAACGCATTTTTGTCGTGCAATGACATTGACGGATTGACCGACAATATAGAAACTACCTTCAAAATCGAACCGCGCCGGCGCTCGCCGCACGGCAGCGCAACAAAACCGGCCGGGCTTCACCAGAGCACCGGCGGAGGGGAGGCGACGAATGGAAGCACGAGCGGTGCCGGATACGCTGCTTCAGCGATTTCTATCGCTCGCCGGCGTCCTGTTCACGGCGTACATGGTCTACGCGGCGCTGTTCGGGCCGTACAAGACCGAGATCGTTCATCTGGCGATCCTTCTGGCTGTTCTTCTGCCGATCTTCTTTCTCGATCAGTCTGCGGGCCGCTCCGCGTCCAGGCGCGCATTCGACGCCGGATGGGCGGCGCTCGCGGCGGCCAGCGGCGCCTATGTGATCTTCAGCTTCGAGCGCCTGCTGGCGCTCTGGGGCGCTCCCTTCATGACGCCGACGGATTTCGCCGTCGGCGTCGTCCTCGTTCTGGTGGTTCTCGAGGCGGCGCGGCGCACCAGCTTCGCCTTTTTCCTGCTGGCGGCCGTCAGCATCGCCTATATCCTCTGGGGCAGCTATCTGCCGGGCATGCTGCAGCACTCCGGCATGGACGTATCGCGCTTCATCTACCTGACCGCGTTCACGGCCGAGGGCATCTTCGGCGAGGGGTTGCGCGTCGCCGCGGCCTATCTGTTTATCTTCATCCTGCTCAGCTCGGCCTTGCAGTCGACCAAGACCGGCAGCTTCCTGATGGATGTCTGCAATGCGCGCTTCGGGCACATGACGGGCGGCCCGGCGAAAAGCGCGGTCGCCGCCAGCGCCGGGCTCGGCACGATGACGGGCAGCGCGATCGGAAATGTCGTCACGACCGGGGCGTTCACCATCCCGATGATGATCCGGTCTGGCTTCAAGCGCCGGGTCGCCGCGGCTATCGAAGCGGTCGCCTCCGAGGGCGCGCAGATGCTGCCGCCGGTGATGGGCGCAGGCGCCTTCATCATGGTCGAGTTCACCGGCATCCCCTACGCCACGATCATGCTGGCGGCGCTGCTGCCGGGCATCCTCTATTTCGTGTCCCTGTTCATGGTGGTGCATATCGAGGCGCTGCGCCATGGGCTGACCGGCCTGCCGCGCGAGGAGTTGCCGAGCGCGCGCCAGGCGGTGAAGGACGGCTGGCACTTGCTGGTCGCGCCGATGGCGCTGCTCTACCTGCTGATCGTCGAGGGATATACGCCGAACTACGCCGGCACGGTCTGCCTGTTCCTGGCGCTGGGCGTCGCCATGCTGCGGGCGAGCACGCGGCTGTCCCCGCGCGCGATCCTGCGCACCATCGATGGCGGCGTCCGGCAGGCGGCCGCGGTCACCGCGCTGATCGCGGGCATCGGCTTCATCCAGCAGGCGGTGCTGACGACCGGGCTGGGCCCCCGCTTCACCGAGATTGTCATGGCGGTCAGCGACGGCTCGACGCTGGCGACCCTGGGCCTGGCCGTGGTGATCGCCACCATCCTGGGCATGGGGATGCCGACGCCGATCGCCTATATCCTGCTGGCGGTCTTCATCGCGCCGGCGATCGAGATGACTGGCGTGTCCGAACTCGCGACGCACCTGTTCCTGTTCTATTTCGCCATCAAGTCCGGCTCCACGCCGCCGGTCGCCATGGTGGCCGTGGTCGCGGCCTCGATCGCCAAGGCGAACTGGTGGTGGACGGGGATGACGGCGTTTTTCTATTCGCTGCCGGGATTCATCGTCGCCTTCATGTTTGTCTACTCGCCGGCGTTGCTGATGCAGGCGCCGGCGATCGATATCCTGCTGACCTGCCTCAGCGCATTGCTCGGTGTGCTCGCGCTTTCCGGCGGGTTGCAGGGCTGGTGGCTGGCCTGGGTGTCCTGGCCCGAGCGCGCGGTCCTGATCGGCTCGGCCTTCGCCCTGGTTCACGGCGGCTGGGTGACGGACCTCGTCGGCTTCGCGGGCATCCTCGGGGTCTCCGCCATACGCTGGCGGGGCCGCAGACGCCCAAATCACGCGGTAGTGCAGGCCGCCCAACAAGAACCCGCTGCACGCTTCAATGGAGGAACCTGAACATGTTGAACTTTTTTGGTGACGCTCATCGCTCCGGCATGGCCGTGGCGCTTACGGCCGGCCTGGCCCTGGCGGCCGGCGGCGCGGCGGCGCAGGAGAACTGGGCGCTGGGCACGTCGAGCAGCGGCTCCGGTCCCTATGTCGACGGCACGATCATCGCCAAAACGATGAACGAAGGCCAGGACGTGGTCGATGTTTCCGCCCAGACGACCGGCGGCTACAACGAGAATATCGCGCTTGTGGCGAACGGCCAGATGGAGATGGGCATGGGGGTCGCCTCGGACCTTCACGACGCCTATTTCGGAACCGGAAAATACGCCGACTATCCGGACCCGGATTCGCTGAAGAAGCTGCGCGCCCTGTCCAGCGTCGGGCTCGTGGTCTGCCACTATGTCAGCCGCGCCGACGCCGGCATCGAGACGTTTGAAGACCTGAAGGGCAAGACCTTCAACCTGAACGCGCCGTCGACCTTCACGCGGGGGCTGAACGAAAACTTCGTCGAGGCGCTGGGGATGAAGCTGTCCGACTTCGATGTCGGCAGCGTGTCGACGGGTCAGTTCTTCGGCGCCATGCAGGACCGGACGGTGGATGCGGGCGGGCACTGCTTCCCGATCGGGCTGGGCGCCATGCAGCAGCTGGCCAACAGCGTCGATGTAACCATTCTGAACGTCCCGCAGGAGGCGTTCGACCGGCTCAACGAGATGTATGACAACCTGTTGGTCGAAATCATCATCCCGGCCGGCACCTATCCGGGGCAGGACGAAGACGCGAAGACCTTCGCCCTGAACACCATGATTTTCACGAATGAGGACACGTCGGAAGAGGGCGTCTACAGCATCATGAAGGGGTTCTGGGAGAACACCGACGGGCTCGTCGAGCAGAGCCAGGGCTTCGCCGGGCTGACCCCGGATCTGGCGATCAAGGGCAACCGCGTGCCGCTGCACCCGGGCGCCGAGCGATACTTTCGCGAGATCGGCCAAATTCAGTGACGCGACGGATCGCGAGAAAGGATCGACTAACCGCATGACTGCTTTCGTTTCTGCCACCGTGCTCGAAATAAACCGGGCGGAAAGCCCGATTCATCTGCGGCTCGCCGCATCGCTGGCGGCGAAGATCGCGGCCGACCTGGGTGCGCGCGTGATCAAGGTCGAGCCGCTTGGCGGAGACCCGGTGAGGAAAACGCCTCCCCATCTCGACCCATCGGTCCCGGAGGGCAGCGCGCTTTTCGAGTTCCTCAACACCGGGAAGGAGTCGGTCATCCTGGACGTCGACAGCACATCGGGGGCGGCGGCGCTGGCCGCCCTCGAAGAGCGCGCCGACGCGGTGATCCGCGAGCACGCGCCGGCGCCCGACGCGAAGCCAGGCTCGCGGGTGGACGTCCACATCACCGGGCTCGGTCGGGCCGTCGGCGGCGGCGGCGCCGAGCAGCCCGCCAGCGAGCTGACCATCCTGGCGATGAGCGGGTTGCTGGACATGATCGGCGACCCGGCCCGGGCGCCGCTGCGCCTCGGGGGCCATCAGGCGGCCTATGCCGGGGGACTGTCCGCCTTCACCGGAATGATGGCGGGCCTGACCGGGCTGCGCCGGACGGGCCGCGGCGAGATCGTGACTGTTTCGCTGCTGGATTCGATGCTGTGGATCAACTGGAAATCGCCGGCGGGCGCCATGTTCCTCGGCCGGCCGCCGCGGCGCGAAGGGGCGCAGGCCGAGTGGCAGACGATCCCCTGCGCCGACGGGCGCGTCGCGCTGGTTTATTTCGAACGCGACTGGCCGCAGATCTGCGAACTGGCGCGTCAACCCCTGCTGGCCAAACCTCCCTTCGCGGCCGCCGCCGAGCGCCGGCGGAACAGGGCGGCGGCCGTGGCCCTGCTGGCCGAGGCCTTCGCGGGCCGCACGCGGCAGGACATCTTTGCCGAGGCCAAGCGGCGCCGCATCCCGCTGGGGCCGGTGCTCTCGCCGCTCGAACTGCTGGAGGATCCGCAATACCTTGCGCGCGATTTCATCGCGACGGTGCGCCATCCGCGCCTGGGAGATCTGTCTATGCCGCATGTGCCGGTCACGTGGAACGGCAGGCGCTTCGGGCCGCGCCCTGCGCCTGCGGAGGGAACGCTCTCCGAGGTGCGCGCATGACAAGCTATCTTCCCGCCGCGGGCATCCGGGTGCTCGATCTCGGCATCATCACGGCCGGGGCCAGCACCTCCGCCATCCTCGCCGACCTGGGGGCTGACGTGATCAAGGTGGAGTCGGCCTCGTATATGGACCCGTTCCGCGTCTGGGACATCAAGGCCGGAGAGGGCCGATGGTGGGACGTGTCGCCGCTCTACCGGTTCACCAACCGCAACAAGCGCTGCGTCAGCCTGGATCTGAAGCACGAGGAAGGGCGGGCTCTGCTGCTGGCCCTCGCCCGCGAGGCCGACCTGGTCGTCGAGAACTTCCGCCGCGGCGTGCTGGACCGGCTGGGCGTCGGCCCGGCTGCGCTGCTCGAAGCCAATCCGCGGCTGGTCGTCGCCTCGGTGTCCAGCCAGGGCGAGGACGGGCCGGATCGCGACGCCGTGTCGTTCGGGTCGACCCTGGACGCGACCTCCGGCCTGGCCTGGTTGACGGCTTACGAGGACGGGCCGCCGACGCTCAGCGGCCGGGACGTGAATTTTCCCGACCAGGTCGTCTCGGTATTCGCCGCCGGCGCCATCCTGGCCGCGCTCGGACATGTCGGCGAGACCGGGCGGGGCGGCCATCTGGATCTGCCGCAGCGCGAACTCGCCACATTCCTGGTCGGCGAAGAGATCGTCCGCGCCGCCCGCGCCGGCGGCGATCGCCGGCCGCGGGGCAACGAGGGCGACGAGATATACTGGCAGGACTGCGTGCGTGCGGCCGATGGCGTCTGGATCGCCGTCAGCGTCATGGACGCCGATTCCGCGGCCTCGCTGGACCTGCCGCGCGAGCCCCGCGCTTTCGGCGAGGCTCTGGCCGGCTGGGCGGCGGAGCGGGACGGCGAGGCCGTGATCGGCCATATGCGCGCGCGCGGCGTCGCGGCGGCCGTGGTCAGCGACTCGGAATCGCTGGGCGCGATGCCGCTCGAGGCCTTTGGCTCGGCGCTGGCGCGGAGCCCCGACGGCGGCGTCGCCAAGGGCTTTCCCTTCCAGCTGACGGGGACGCCGCTGACCGTGCGCGCGCCCGCGCCCGCGCTGGGCGAGCACACGCGCGAGGTGCTGGCCGAATTGCTTCACCTGTCGGACGAGGAGATCGACCGGCTCGAGCGCGAGGGCGTCACATCCGACAGGCCCGCCTGAGTGAACCAGAACCCGGAGATATTGATGAAAGCTTTGATCTGCCGCGCCTTCGGCGCCCCCGACGTCCTGCGCCTGGAAGAGTGCGAGCCGCGCCATCCGGGCCCCGGCGAGGCGCGCATCGCCATCGCCGCCGCCGGGGTCAACTTCCCGGACTCGCTGATGGTCGCGGGCAAGTACCAGGTGAAGCCGCCCTTCCCCTTCATCCCCGGGCTGGAAGGCGCCGGCACGGTGATCGAGGTCGGCGAGGGCGTCACGCACCTGACGCCAGGGACGCGCGTGATGTTCATGGCCCGGCGGGGCGGCGCCTTCGCGACCGAGATCACGATGGACGCGCGCACCGTCGCGCCGATCCCCGACCGGATGGACGCCGTCACAGCCGCCTGCTTCCCGATCGTCTACGGCACCGCTCATTTCGCGCTGACCCACCGGGGGAAGGTGCGACCGGGCGAAACGGTGCTCGTCACCGGTGCGGCCGGAGGCGTCGGGATCGCCGCCGTCGAGGTCGCCAAGGCGCTGGGCGCTCGGGTGATCGCCGCGGCGGGCGACGCCGACCGGCTGGAGGTCGCGCGCCAGCACGGCGCCGACGAGGCGATCAATTACCGCAGCGAGGATCTGCGCGAACGCGTCAAGGAATTGACCGGCGGCGCGGGCGTCGACGTCGTCTTCGACCCTGTCGGCGGCGATGTGTTCGACGCCTGCACCAGGGTGCTCGGCTGGGAGGGCAGGCTGCTGGTTATCGGCTTCGCCAGCGGACGCATTCCCTCGGCGCCGGCCAACATGGTGCTGGTCAAGAACTACTCGGTGGTCGGCGTCGTCTTCGGCGCGCATACCGAGAGGTTCCCGGACGACACGCGCGCGCGACTGACCGAGCTGACGAGCTGGGTGTCGGACGGCCGGCTGAAGCCGCATGTCTCGCGGACCTACCCGCTCGCCGAAGGGCCCATGGCGATTGCAGATCTCGCCGCGCGGCGGGCGGTCGGCAAGGTGGCCGTCGTCACCTGACCGGCGGGCCGCATCGCCGCCCGCCTTCCGCATCGTCCGGCCCATGGCCGGACGATCCCGTTTCGGCGCTTCGAAGAGAGAGAGAACGGGGGCGCATGGCCCCCGCGCCCCCGTTCAGTACGAGCGGGGCATCCCCAGCACGTGCTGGCCGACATAGGCCAGGATCAGGTTGGTCGAGACCGGGGCGATCTGCATGAGCCGCGTCTCGCGCCATTTGCGCTCGATCTCGTATTCGCGCGCGTATGAGAAGCCGCCATGCGTCTGCATCGCCGCCTCGCCGGCATGCCAGGACGCCTCCGACGCCAGCATCTTCGCCATGTTTGCGGCCGGGCCGCAATCATGTCCGGCATCGAACAGCGCCGCGGCCTTGCGCGTCATCATCTCGGCGGCCTCGATCTCGCAATGGGCGCGGGCGATGGGGAACTGGATGCCCTGATTCTGGCCGATCGGACGCCCGAAAACGACGCGCTCGCTGGCGTAGTCCGAAGCCTTGCGGATGAACCACTTGCCATCGCCCAGCGACTCGCTGGCCACCAGGATCCGTTCGGCGTTCATGCCGTCGAGGATGTAGCGGAAGCCCTTGCCTTCTTCGCCGATCAGGTTCTCGGCCGGCACCCGCAGATCCTCGATGAAAATCTCGGTGGTGTTGTGATTGATCATCGCGTCAATCGGGTTGATCTTCAGGCCGTTCCCCTTGGCCTCGCGCATGTCGACCAGGAAGACCGAGAGCCCGTCGGTCTTGCGCTTGACCTGGTCCAGCGGCGTCGTGCGCGCCAGCAGCAGCATCATATCCGAGAACAGCGCCCGCGAGGTCCAGACCTTCTGCCCGTTGACGACATAGTGGTCGCCGTCGCGCACTGCGCGGGTGCGGAGGCTGGTCGTGTCGGTGCCCGAGGTTGGCTCGGTGACGCCGAACGCCTGCAGACGCAGCTCGCCCGAGGCGATCTTCGGCAGGTATGCGCGCTTTTGCGCCTCACTGCCGTGGCGCAGCAGCGTGCCCATGATGTACATCTGCGCGTGGCAGGCGCCGGCGTTGCAGCCCGAGGCGTGAATTTCCTCGAGGATGACCGAGGCGGCGCGGATCGGCAGGCCTGAGCCGCCGTACTCTTCGGGAATCAGCGCGCCGAGGAAGCCCGCCTCGGTCAACGCGGCGACGAATTCGTGCGGATAGCCGACATCGGCCTCCAGTTGTCTCCAGTACGAGCCGGGAAAGCCCTCGCAGATCTTGCGGACGGCGTCCCGGATATCGGCGTAGTCTTCACCCAGTTCGAGCAGGACGGCGTCGGCCCCCGCCTGGTTGATCATGTTCATGCGTTCCCTTCCTTGACTGCTTTCTGATGATTGCGCTTCGCCGCGGCGGCTCAAACCAGCCGGTCGAGCGCCAGCGTCAGCTCCGCCCTGAAATCGGGATGGGCGATGGCGATCAGCGATCGCGCCCGCTCTTCGATCGTGCGCCCGCGAAGCTCGGCGGCGCCGTATTCGGTCACGACGGTGTCGATATCGGCGCGGGAGGTCGTGACGACGCCGGACTCCAGCTTGGCCACGATGCGCGACCGCCTGCCGCCCGCCGCGGTCGAGGGCAGCGCGACGATGGACCGGCCGCCGGGCGACGCTGCGCCGGCCCTGACGAAATCGGCGTGACCGCCGATCAGCCCGATATGGTTGGAGCCGATGACCTCGGCGTTCGTCTGCCCCGTCAGGTCCACCTCGACGGCCGAGTTGATGCTGATCAGGGCCTCCAGATCCGCGAGAACCGCCGCCGAATGCGTGTAGTCGGCGCCGCGCACCCGCAGGTTCGGATTGCGGTCGGCCCAGCGATAGACCCGCTGCGTCCCCAGCAGCGAGCCGGTGACCACCAGGCCCTCGTCGCGCTCCTTGCGCCGGCCGGTGACGACGCCCGCCTCGACGAGGTCGACTATGGCGTCGCCGATCACGCCGGTGTGGACGCCGAGGTCGCGCTTGTCCCTCAGTCCTCGCAGCACCGCGTCGGCGATCGCGCCGAGGCCGATCTGGATGGTCGCGCCGTCCGGCACCATGGCCGCGACACGCCTGGCGATCTCCCGTTCGAGATCTCCGATCCGCGCTGGCGGCTGCTCGAGCAGCGGGCGCGAGGTGTGGAGGAATGCGTCCACCCGTTCCTCGGGCACGTCCGTGTCGCCGAAGGTGCGCGGCATCCGGTCGTTCACCTCGGCGATGATGCGCGGCGCCGTCGCGGCGACGGTCGCCAGGTAGTCGCCCATGACGCCCAGATTGTACGCGCCGCCCTCGACCGGCGAGAGCTGGAGAAGCGCCACGTCGAACGCCAGCCGGCCCGACCGGATCAGCCGCGGCACCTCCGAATAGTGCGACAGGAGAACCGCCAGCCGCCCGGCCCGGAAAAAGCGCCCCGTGCTGCCCGCGCCGCCGAGCGCCGTCAAACGCAGCACGGCGCTCGACTCGGCTGCGATCGACTCCGCGAGCCCCAGGCCGACGAAGGTTCGCTCCGGCGCGATCTCCGCCGCCTCGGACGAGAGCATCTCGACCAGCGGTATCGGCTCGCCGGCGGAATGGCCGACGGCGATCCGGCCGCGATGCGGAACAGCGTCGGCCAGCCTCCGCGGGGCGTCTGCGCCAGGGGCCGGCGCGGCGGCGCCCCCGGTCATCCCGCGTCCCTCCCGGACAGCACTTCGATCGCGATGCGGCCGGCGTTGCGGACATGCACCGCCGCAGCCTCGGTCGCGGCTGTCTCGTCGCGCGCCCTGATCTTCTCGTAAAGATCCCGAATCTCGCCCAGGCTGCTGGCCGGACGGTCGGGCGAGGACATCGACGTCGCGCGAAGGATGGTGATCCGGTTGTAGAGCTGCGTCAGCAATTGGCGGACGATGTTGTTCCCGCAATTGTCGGCGATGATCGCGTAGAACGCGCCTGCGGCCTCGACGACCTCGATGACGGACCCGTCCTCGCTTTCCCGCTCAAGGTTGACGAGAGCCCGCCCGAGTTGCTCCAGCAGGGCCGCGCTGGCCGTTCGCGTGAAGTCGCGCACGGCGATGCGTTCGAGGAACTCGCGGATTTCGTAGAGCTGGCGCGCCTCGTCCGCGGTGATCACCGCCACGAAGGGGCCGCGGTAGCGCTGATTGACGATGATCCCTTCCGCCTCGAGCTGGCGCAGCGCCTCGCGGATCGAGGCGCGGCCGGCCCCGAGAAGTTCGCAGAGCTCGCGTTCTATCAGCCTGTCGCCGGGCTTGAAGCGGCCGACGAGGATGGCTTTGCGGATGTTGCGTTCGATCTGCGACCGCAGCGACGCCGTTTCGCGTTCGACATGTAAATCCATGGTCCGACGTTACCGCCTTTCAGATTGCCTGACAATCGGGCAATGAGTCGACGCCAGCGACTGTCCGGCGCTCCGCCAGCGGGCGTCGTATGCGACTGGCGGGCGACTCAAAGCTGTCATGAAGCGAACGCCCCCGCCGCGCCTTCAGGCGGCGAAGGTCTTCGGCAACCCCGCCGCGGCGACCATCCCGAAGAACCGCTCGCCGGGCAGCCAGCCCTCAACCTCGGCGCGGAGCGCGATCAGCGCCTCGATGTCTATGCCGGTTTCGAACCCCAGCGATTCAAGGAGAAAGCAGCAATCTTCGGAGTTGATGTTCCCCGTCGCCCCCGGGGCGAACGGGCAGCCGCCGAGGCCCGCCAGCGCGGCGTCGAACCGGCGGACGCCGGCTTCGAGCGCCGCATAGACGTTGCTGACGCCCAGACCGCGCGTGTCGTGGAAATGCGCCGCCAGCGGCGTCGGGCCGACGGCTTGCGCGACCGCGCGGAAGATGCGCTTGACCTGCGCCGGATCGCCGTAGCCGACCGTGTCGGCCAGCGTGATCTCCTCGGCTCCGGCCTCGGCGAGCGCCGTGGCGATTTCGACCACCCGCGCCTCGGGCACCGCGCCTTGGATGGTGCAGCCGAACGAGGTGGCGATTCCGGCGCCGATGCGGACCGCGCCCTTCAGCCCGCGGGCGTCGCGCTCCTCCACGATGCGACGGAAGTCCGCGAGCGATTCGTCGGTCGTCCGCCGGACATTCGCCTGGTTGTGCGCCTCGCTGGCCGACAGCACGTAATTGACCTGGTGGACGCCGCTCTCGAAGGCGCGTTGGGCGCCCTTGAGATTGGGCGCCAGCGCGGAGACGAACAGGCCGGGCGCGGCCAGCGCCCCGGCCGCGATCTCGGACGCATCGGCGAACTGCGGCGCCACCCTGGCCGGAACGAAGGAGGTGACCTCCATCTCGGCCACTCCCGCCGCTCGCGCGGCGCGGCACCAGTCCAGCTTGCGTTCGGTCGGCAGAATTGTCTTGACCATCTGCAGCCCGTCGCGCAGCCCGACCTCGCGCAGGGCCGCCTTTTCTCTTTTCGTCATCCTAGCGTCCCCTGAAATCCGGCCGGCGCTTCTCGTTATAGGCCCGCACGCCCTCGCGCCGGTCCTCGGTCGGGACCATGCGGTTATAGGCTTCGATCTCGAAGGCGAGCCCGTCCCAAATCGACATCTGCGCGCCGCGGTCGATCGATTGCTTGGCTTGGCGGACCGAAATCGGCGCGTTCCGCGCGATCGCCTCGGCCGTGTCGAGCGCGGAGGCCATCAATTCACTCTGCGGCAGAACGCGATTGACGAGCCCCCAGGCTTCGGCCTGCTCCGCCGAGAACGGGCGGCCCGTCAGGATCGCCTCCTTGGCCCTGCGCGCGCCCATCGCGCGCGTCAGGTTCTGCGTGCCGCCGGCGCCGGGCATGATGCCCAGGGTGACCTCGGTCAGCGCGAAACGGGCGTTCCCGGCGGCGTAGACGAAGTCGCAGGCGGCGGCGATCTCGCACCCGCCGCCGTACGCCGCGCCGTTGACCGCCGCGACCACCGGGATCGGGCATCCGATTATGGCGCGCACCATTTTCTCGAAGATCGCGTGCTGCGTCTGCCAGGTCTCGTCCGACATCCCATTGCGTTCCTTGAGGTCGCCGCCGGCCGAGAACGCCTTCTCGCCGCGCCCTGTAAGCACGATGCAGCGCACCTCCTGCTGCACGATCTGGAAGGTCTCGAACAGGTGCAGCAAATCCAGGCCCATCTGCGTGTTCATCGCGTTCGCCGCCTTCGGCCGGTCCAGCGTAACAACCAGGACATGCCTGGAGGGCCGCTCCAGAGCCAGCGTCTCGTAGCTGTGGCGCATGACCGGCGCGCCCAAGTTCTCGGCAATCATTGTTTCCCCTGCTTTCGTGACGCGCTGCGCCGTCCGGAGTGCTAAGCCCGCGAGTAATCTGGACTCGTAGGATTGCCGGATCGTCCGACAATTTATTTTTAGTGGCACTGGGAATCCGGGGTCAAGCCCCCGCGCTCCTTCATGTCAATCAGCATCCAATCCCGGGGCTGACTCAAATTCCGTGGGGGCGTCGATCATTCCGCCGCCATTGGGCGCGTTTTGAGCAGGTGGGGGGCGGCGCAACCGTAAATCCGGCTCTTGATGAGCTTGAGCCGGTTGATTTCGCCTTCGAGCTGATTTCTGGGCCAAGGCTCGATGTTGGCGAGCGCCGCTCCGCCTGGCTCGGGCGGCGAACAGGGTGGGTTTGATGAGCCCCGAACTTTCGTTCAGCGCCGCGCCGGGTCGCGCTCGATCATTGCGACGCCGCCGTTCGCACCGCCGGCCGGCGCGCCGCGAGCGGAGCGCGGAGAAGAGAGCTCCAGGCGCCGCCGGGCGTTCGCCAGGCGCGCCGATAGGGTCCGCTCGGCCAGAACCGACTCGTAGAGCGCGAGATAATCCGCGGCCATGCGCGCGGCCGTGAAGCGCCTGGCGACATGGGCGCGGGGGGCGGCGCGGCGGATGGCTCCGATCCGGCCCACGGCGCGGATGGCGTCGTCGGGGCCGTCAACCAGAAATCCCGTCCGACCGTCGACGATCAGCTCGGGCATGGAGCCGCGCCGGCGGGCGACAACGGGCGTGCCGCAGGCCATGGCTTCGACCACCGACAGCCCGAAGGGCTCGTCGAACCCGATCAGGTGCAGAAGGGCTTTGGCCCCGCCCAGAGCTCTGGCGCGCTCGGCGCCGCCGACGGGGCCATGCCAGATCACCCGGTCGTCGGACAGGGCGGGGCGCACATATGCGTCGAAATAGGCCTGATCCTGAATGACGCCATAGATGTGCAGGCGGTGGCCTGTGGCGTGGGCGACCTCGATGGCCTCTTTCGCGCCCTTGTCGGGGTG
Source organism: Paludibacillus litoralis (assembly GCF_037646705.1). Taxonomy (NCBI): domain Bacteria; kingdom Pseudomonadati; phylum Pseudomonadota; class Alphaproteobacteria; order Rhodobacterales; family Paracoccaceae; genus Paludibacillus; species Paludibacillus litoralis. Next base: position 14,412 of record NZ_JBBHER010000010.1, on the reverse strand, counting down.
GATGCGGCCGAAGAACAGCAGGTCATCGCCGCCCGCCGGGTCAAAGGGGAAATCATCGAGCCGTATGCCGTGATGGATCGTCGCCGCATAGCGCAGGTCGGGGTGGCGGTCGGCCTCGCTGATGGCGACGAAACGCACTCGGTCCTCGAAAGGCTTGAACATCGGCAGGATGCGTTCCGAGGAAAAGCCGTGAATCGTCGTCACCACCGGCGTTTCGACCAGCGGCGCGAAGGCGTGGGCCGGGAAGTCCGCCTGATTGTGGATGATGTCGAACCGGTCCGCCTGCGAAAACACATGCGACAGGTGCCGGTATTCCCAGACCTTGGCGTCGACGCCGGGATCCTCGCTGTAGGGGGCGGGCGCGACGGCGTCGAGGCGGGCCGATGTCTGGCTGTCGGCGGTGGCGAACAGCGTCACGTCGAGGCCCATCGCCACCAGCTCCTCGGTCAGCAGGTGGGTCAGCAGCTCCCACGGGCCGTAGTGGCGGGGGGGCGTGCGCCAGGCGATGGGCGCGAGCATGGCGATACGCATCGCTCAGGCCGCCTGCTCTTGGTCGGCGCGGACGGCCAGCCGATCCCGGACAAGGGTGAGCGTTTCGGCGTTCAGCCTGCGCGCCTCGCCTTCGGTCTCGGCCTCGGTATAGCAGCGCAGCTCCGGGGCGTTGCCCGAGGGGCGCAGATGGATGATCGCCCCGCTCTCGAAGGTCATCCGCAAGCCGTCGGTCTTGTCGGTCTCGGACAGTTTCCCGGCGATGGGGCCGAAGGCGTCGTCGATGCGCGCCCTTTCGCGGGCGGGATCGGGCGGGCTGAGCCAGTCGAGGATGGCGCGGCTCCGCGCGGTCGGGAACGCGCGGAGCCGGTCTGAGAAGGTCACGCGCGCGGGCAGATCGGCGCAGATCTCGGCCAGGGGTTTGCGGCGCGCGGCGACAAGGGCGCAGAGGATGGGCAGGACGGCGTCGCGCGTCGGCAGCGGCGCAAGGCTCCGGCCATTGCGGGTGACGGGGCCGCCCAGAAGGAAGCCGCCATTCGCCTCGTATCCGCAAACCGCGGCGCCCTCGGCTGCGGCCTCGTTCATCGCCTCGATCACATAGGGAGAGCCGATCCGCGTGCGCCGGACGCCGGCGAACCACCCGCTTCTTTCAAGCGCGGTGTTGCTGCTTACCGGGGTGACGACGCAGTCGGCGCCAAGCTCATGCGCGCAGATCAGGCCAAGGATGTCTCCGCGCAGCCAGCGCCCTGACTGATCCGCCACAAGCGGGCGGTCGGAATCTCCGTCGGTCGAGACGATGGCGTCGAAGGCGTGCTCGCGCGCCCAGTCCCGCGCAAGGGCGATATCTTCGGGGCGCAGCGCCTCGGTGTCGACGGGAACGAAGCTGTCGGAGCGGCCCAGCGGCGTCACCTCGGCGCCGAGGTCCCGCAACAGCCGCGCCAGCAGGTCGCGCCCCACGGCGGAATGCTGATAGACGCCCAGTTTCAGGCCCGACAGCGCGCCATCCCCGAAAAACTCCCGATACCGCGACAGGTAGGGCGCGCTGATGTCGGTCGCGTCAGGCAGGGGCGCGGGGGCGCGGAGGGCGCCCCCGGCGTCAAAGAGGGACGCGGGCAGGTCGAGCGCCTGACGCGCGATGCCGGCCTCGTCGGGCTTGAGCGCCTCGCCCCGCGCGCGGTGGAACTTGACGCCGTTGCGATCGGCGGGGATGTGGCTGCCGGTGACCATCAGCGACGGGATGCGTCGGCCAAAGGCGTAGCAGGCCAGCGCGGGCGTCGGCGCATGGCCGCAAAAGAGCGGCTGGCCGCCCTCGTGGCGGATCGCCTCGGCGCAGGCGCGCAGGAGGCGCGGCGTCGAGGGGCGCAGATCGCCGGCCAGCGCCACCGCGCCGCCTTCGACGAATTCGCCGATCTCGCGCAGATAGCGCAGGAACCCCTGCGTGTATCCAAAGGCCACGCGGTCGGTCAGCGCCGAGACGAGGCCGCGCGCGCCGCTGGTGCCAAAGCCCACGCCGCTTTCCGCCATCAGGTCACGGGTGGTGAAGGAGGTGTCGGTCATGGATGAGCTCCTGTCTGTCACACGAGAGTTTCCAGAAAATGGTCGAGGCGGACCATGGCGAAGCCGACGATGCAGTCGGCGACGCCGAACGGCATGAACATGTAATCCCCGTGGCGCAGGGCGCCGCAGGTGTAGACGACATTGGGCACGTAGCCTTCACGCCCCACGTCCGAAGGCGAAAGCAGCGGCGTGCGCGAGCGGGCGAGAACCCGCGCGGGGTTGTCCTTGTCGAGCAGCATGGCGCCGATGCAATATTTGCGCATCGCCCCCACGCCATGGGTGAGCAGCAACCAGCCTTCGTCCAGCTCCACCGGCGGGGCGCAATTGCCGATCTGCACCAGCTCCCATGTGTGCATGGGGCCGGCGATCTTTTCGCCCTCGCTCCAGCAGGACAGATCGTCGGAACGGATGAAATACAGGTTCTCGGCGTCCTGCCGCACGATCATGGCGTAGTCTCCGCCGATCCGGCGCGGGAACAGCGCCATCCCCTTGTCGCGGGCGGCGCAGCCGGAGATGGGGCGCAGCTCGAAACTCCGGAAATCGCGGGTGACCAGCAGTTCCGAGGCGATCTCGCGCCCGCTCCACGCGGTATAGGTGCCGCAGTAGCAGCTGTCGTCGCCGTCGTCGAACTTGACGAGGCGCAGGTCTTCGAGCCCGCCGCGGTGCGCCTGCGTCACCGGAAAGAGGACCGTTTCCTCGATCGGTCCTCCATCTTGGCGTCGCAGCCGGAGATGGCCGTCGGCCCCGATCTCGGGCGAGGCCGCCACCGCGAGCCTGGATTCAGGGTGCAGCCGCATGGCGCCGTCCGCCGACAAGACGCCCTGGCGGAAGGTGATCGAGGAAATATGCCCTTCGCCAACCGCCCGAAGCGACATCAGAAAGCGGATTTCATCGGGGCCGAGCCCCGATTGATCGGGATGGAGCACGACGCTGGGGTTCATCAGCGCCGCGGCCTGGAAGGAATACTCGTGGCAGAAATAGGCCCCGATCAGCGCTCGTTCGGCGTTGCGCGCGGGGGTGGGCAGGTCGAGGTCGCGGGCGATGGCCTCGTAGCGGTTCTCGAAATACTGGCGCACCTCGCGGTGGCGGTTCTCGAAATCCGCGAGCAGCGTCTCCAGCTCGTTCTCGATGGTCTCGTCGTCGAGGCCGCGCAGGGTCTCGACGATGCGGCGGGCCCGGCCATCGACCGCCGGGTCGATGGACCGGGTTTCGGGCGGAACCGGGAAATGCTGCACGACGACGCGCGCGGCGTTGCCGTGAATCCGCTCAGGCAGCAGACAGACGGGAACCATATCACCTCCGCACCATCGTGATCAGTTCCGGGTGTCTCCTGTTCTGTCTTCGCAACCGCCGCATCGCCATGACCGCGAACTGAACCGCGAGGATCGACTCCGCCCCCTGGTTGAGGTTTACCCGGTCCACCTGCAGCCCGTCGAAACAGCCGCCGTTCGGGGTCGTCATCCTGAGCCCGAGGTCGTTGCGGCCCAGATACCAGTCGAACGCCGTCTCCGCCCGGATCGTCCATACGGGAGCGTCTGTCGCCCCGAAGGCGGCCTCGCAGGCGTCGATCATCGCCCAGGCCTCGAGCGGTTGCTGGTCGAAGGGCCGGGGCCGTTCATAGCGGCGGCCGAAGCTCTCGGTGCCGACCGGGCGGAAGACGCCGCCGGCGCCGGTCTGGACGCCGGCCAGCCAATCGAGCGCGGCGATCCCGTCTTGCGTCATGGCGTCGTGGCCAAGCAGCCGCCCGGCCACGATCAGAGCTTCGGGCAGGCGGGCGTTGTCATAGGCGAGGGTCGGCTCGAACCAGATCCATCCTTCGTGGCGTTCGCGGATCAGAAGGTCATGCAGGTCGGCGGCGAAGCGTTCGACCAGCGCGCGCGCCGCGCGATGGCCCGGATAGACGGACAGCCAGTTCGCCAGCCCGAGAACGGCGAAGGCCCGCGCGCGGGGGAAGGTCAGCTCGCCGCTCGCCGGGATGACACGTTCCGCCAGCCCCGTGGCCCAGAGCTTCAGCCTGTGGTCGTCGGCGCCGGCGATCACCCGGCCCAGCGCCCAAAGCCCCCGGCCATGGCTGTCCTGCGAGCCCTGCTTTTCGAGCCAGCGCCGCTGGTAGTCCATGAAGTTGCGGAATACGGCGCGATCCTCGTCCCAGGCGTCTTCGACGAAGGCGGCGCAGGTGTCGATGATGCGGCTGGCGCGTTCGGGTTCGACCCCTTCGGATTTCAGATCGACCGCCAGCATCAGCGCGCGGGCGTTGTCGTCGAGGCAATAGCCGTGCCGCCGGTCCGGGATGGAGGACCGGCTGTGCTGCAGCATCCCGCAACCGTCGACCATCCGGTCGACCGCGGTCAGCGTCGAGATCTGCGGCGCGCTCTTGCCCGGCCGCAGAGTGCGGATGGCCTGCGCGGGGCGGTGAACGGCGCGGGCCTCGCCCAGCAGCGAGAGGTAGTCGCGCGCGACCTCGGGCCAGATCATGCGCCGCCCCGCGTCATAGGCGCGCGCCCGCAGGCTGTCGCGCCGCACCTGGTCGCGCAGCAGGTCGCCGATGCTTCGGACAAGCGCGTCGGGATCGGCGAAGGGAACCAGCACGCCGGTGTCGTCGGCCAGCAACTCCTGAGCGTGCCAATAGGGGGTCGAGACCACCGCCTTGCCCAGCCCCACCGCGTAGGACAGCGTGCCGGACGTGATCTGCGCCTCGTGCAGATAGGGGGTGACATAGATGTCCGCCGCCGAAAGCCACGCCTGCAGCGTGGGCGTGTCGACATATTCGTTGACGAAGCGCAGATGGTCCGACACCCCGAGCGACCGGGCCTGCGCGGCCAGCCTTTCGCGGTAGGCCTCGCCTTCCGAGGCGACAAGATGGGGGTGCGTCGCCCCGAGGATGACATAGGTCAGATCCGGGTGATCGCGCACCAGATCGGGCAGGGCGGCGATCATGTGCTTGATCCCCTTGTTCGGGGACAAGAGGCCGAAGGTCAGGATGATCTTGCGCCCTTCAAGCCCGAAATGATGCTTCTGGAACGCCGGATCGAGGAACGGCAGATCGGGGATGCCATGCGGGATCACCGCGATCCTGGACTCGGGGATGTCCCAGCGCTCGGTCAGGATGGCGCGGCCCTTTTCGGCCATCACCACCAGACGGTCGGATTGCGCGGCCAGCCTCTCCATGACCCGGCGCTGATCGGGCTGCGGTTCGGTCAGGACCGTGTGCAGCGTGGTGACGATGGGCGATCTGAGCCGTTCGGTGAGGTTCAGCAGGTATTCGCCCGATGGGCCGCCGAAGATGCCGAACTCGTGCTGGATCAGCACGGCGTCGGGATTCATCGCGTTGATGTGCTCGGCGGCGGCCCGATAGTTTTCGGGGTCGTCCTGGGCGATCTCGTAGTTCACCTCGGCCGGGTAGCCGTATTCCTGCCCCGGCTCGGTCATCGCGAAGGTTCGGATCTCCAGCGCCGGATCGGCCTGCGTCAGCGCCGCGGAGAGATCCGCCGTGAAGGTCGCGATGCCGCATTTGCGGGGCGGATAGTTCCCGATGAGCGCGATATGTCGGACGGGCGGGGTGACATGCGTCATTGGCGGGCCCTCCACAGCGCATCGCCCTCCATTCGGGGCTCTCGCGGTTCGGCGACGATCAGAACCGTCGGTTCGGCGGCGTGGATGGGAAGAGACCCGGCGAACTCCCAGCACTGGTGGGGTTCATAGCGGCGGCCGCCGAAGGCGCCGCCGCCTTGCGCCACCGCGACGCCGGCGCGCGGCGCCGCCAGCGTGACATGCTGATCGGGGGCGAGCGTTTCGAGCGCGACCCGGAACGGAGCCGAGGCGCCCGGCTCCGGCGTGAGGGGGCGCGGGTCGAGGATGGCCTCTCGCAGCCCCTGTTCGAGGTGCAGCTCGCGCGGGCGGCCGTAATCGTAGAGGCGCCAGGTGACGTCGCTCGGCTCCTGGACCTCGATCACCGTCAGGCCCGGGCCGAGGGCGTGGATGGCGCCCGCCTCGACAAAGAACGTGTCGCCGACGGCGGGCTCGATCCGCCGCAGCATCTGGGGAAGGGCGCCATCCTCGGCGGCGCGGCGGATTTCCTCGCGGGTCGCCGGGTGTTTCAGGCCCAGGTGGAGATAGGCGCCGGGCCTCGCGTCGGCGACGTACCACCATTCGTGCTTGCGGCCGGGGCCGCGCCGGGGGTGAACCTGGATGGAGAGCGGCTCGCTGGTCTGGAGCCATTTGATGACAAGGCCCGCTTGGGCCGCGTCAAAGACGACTTCGCCCAAGGGCTGGGCGTCGTCATGCGCTGGAATGCCGTCTCGGCGCCCCCAGGGCTTGGCCCGGTAGTCTGGCGTCAACGGCTCGGCGTGGATGAGGGGTTTGGGAGGGAGTGTTTCGTTGCGTGTCCTGTCGTGTCGAAACTCTATCTGCATCGGCTCAGTTCCTCGAACGGATGAATGCGGATCAAGATTTTCAAGAGGGTGAGATCGGCCGGAAAATCCGGCGATCCGAATTCTAGATGTGAGAAGCCGAACAAATTTCAAGAGGGTGGGCGCGTTGGGCGTTGGCCACGCGCAACATGCTGATATGGCGCGCTTTATCTGCCTCGCATCGAGGCGCCCCGCCCCCTCTTGACGAGAGGAGTTCGCTTTTTAAATCAACTTTGGCGGGCCGCCTGATCAGGGGCCCGCGGCTGGATGCGCCAGCGACGCCATACGCTTGTAACCATGTTGCTTGATGGAGGATGTGGGTATGAGAACGAGCTATGATATCTCCCTGTACGCGCCCGACGACTGGCGGCGCTTTTCCGACCTCTCTGCGCCCTGGTGTCGGCGGGTCGCGGCGGATGATCCTTTCCGGGCCTTTTGGGAGAGGTTGAACCGCCTGTTCGACGATCTGCTGCCGCCTTCGCCGTCTGGCGGGGGCGCGGGCTGGAGCGGTGTGATCCGGCCCGCGATGGAGATCGCCGAGAGCGACGAGGCGATCGTCGTCAAGGCCAGCCTGCCGGGGCTGGAGGAACGGGATATCGGGGTTCAACTGGATGACGGCGGGCTCACGATCCGGGCGGAACGCTCCCAGATGTCGGTGGATCATGGGCGCCGTTTCGCGATGGGCGTTCACGGGCGCTTTGAGCGGCGCATTCCCTTGCCGGCGGGCGTCGACCCCGATTTCGCCACGGCCGAGTTCCGCGACGGGGAGCTGACCGTCATCCTGCCCAGGGCGCCGGCGGCGCGCCTCAGAGAGAAGGGCGACGCGCTGAAGCAGCGGCTCCGGTCGTGGTGGTCGCGGCTTCGGGGCAAGGATGCGTCGCGCCGGTCCTGACCGCATGCGGGGAAGGATGAAATGGAACCGGTTCGCGGCGGACGCATTCCGGACAGTCGCCCCTTCGCCTCGCCGCAGGACGCCGCCCCTGACCCCGTCTCCCTCCCGCCGCCGGGGAGCGTGGCGCGGATATGGAGACCGGCGAGGTCCGCCATGACCTCGGCGCGGGCGCGCGAAAATGTCTGGAAGCTGAAGATCGAGCGCGCGAGCGCGCCGTGGATCGAGCCGCTGATGGGCTGGACCGCGGGCGACGATGCGGCCCACCAGATCGAGATCGAGTTCCCGAGCCTCGACGCGGCGATCCGGCACGCCAGGCGGCTGGGCCTCGCCTATGAAGCGCGGCTTCCGCCGCGTGGAGAAAGGGCCGTGTAGCGCATCGTCACGGAGGCGGCGGCCGCTGGCCTCCGTGGCGGCGGGAGAGGCGAGAATCGGAGGCTTGAAATGCCGGTTTCGGCTCCCAAATCCACCCGTGCCGCGGCTCGCGCTCGGCGCGGCGCCAGCGGCGACCGTCCGGTGGAGGCGGCCAGCATTCGTTCGGCGGCACATGCCGGGGGGTCTCGGTCGGACGGTCTTTCATTCAACCGCCGGTCGCGCGGCGCCGCAGGCGCGGCGCGTCGGCCTCAGATGGAGTGAAAGACAAAGACCATGACGCTCGTCTCAGCGAAAGAAGTCCGAAAGAGCTTCGGAGAGATGGTCGCGGTTGACGGCATATCCCTGGACGTCGCACGAGGGGAGGTCGTCGGGTTTCTCGGTCCGAACGGGGCGGGGAAATCCACCACGATGAAGATGATCACCGGGTTCCTCGAACCCGATGCGGGCCGCGCGACGATCTGCGGCCATGATGTCTGGGCCGACCCGGTCGAAGCCAAGGCGCGGTTGGGCTATCTGCCGGAGGGCGCGCCCGCCTATGGCGACATGCCGGTGGCCGACTTCCTGACCTTCTGCGGAAAGATGCGCGGCCTGCGCGGGGCGCGCTTGCGGAACCGGCTGGCCGAGATGGTCGAACGGGTCCGGCTGGCCGAGGTCTGGTCGCGCCCGATCGAGGCGCTGTCAAAAGGGTATCGCCGCCGCGTCGGAATCGCGCAGGCGCTGATCCACGACCCGGATGTGCTGATCCTCGATGAGCCGACGGATGGGCTCGACCCCAATCAGAAACACGAGATGCGCGAGTTGATCCGCGCGATCGCCCCCAACAAGTCGATCATCGTTTCGACCCATATTCTGGAAGAGGTCGAGGCGATCTGTTCGCGCGCGGTGATCATCGCCAAGGGCCGTATCGTCGCCGACGCCACCCCGCACGACATGCTGGAGCGCGCCGCCGAGGGGCGTGCGATCCGCATCACCATCGGCGCGCCCGAACCGGAGGTGGTCGAGCGGGTCAAGCCGCATGCGGAGGGCGCCGAGCTCGAGGTGATGGAGCGTATCAACGGCTCGACCCGTATCCTGCTGCGCTATGGCGACCAGCCCGCCGACGCCGCCGATCTGGCGCAGCGCCTGAAATCGGCCGAACTGCCGGTCGAGGAGGTCGGCGTCTGGCGTCCACGGCTTGAGGACGTCTTCCGCAACGTGACATCCCGGATGAACTGACAATCCAACAGGACCAAGACCCATGAACTCTTCGCTTTCCACGGTGGGCGTCGTGTTCGACCGCGAGTTTCGCGCCTATTTCGCGACACCGCTCGCCGCCATCTTCCTGGTCGTCTTCCTTGCGCTCAGCGGGGCGATGACCTTTTTCATCTCCAACTTCTTCGACCGCAACAGCGCCGACATGACGGCCTTTTTCACCTGGCTGCCCTGGCTGTTCCTTGTCCTTCTGCCCGCCATCGGCATGCGGCTCTGGGCCGAGGAGCGCCGCCAGGGCACCATAGAGCTGCTGATGACCATGCCGGTCAGGCCCGGCGCCATCGTCGTCGGCAAGTTTCTGGCCGGCTGGGCCTTCACCGCTGTCGCGCTGCTCTGCGCCACGCCGCTGTGGATCACGGTCAACTGGCTCGGCTCGCCCGACAATGGCGTGATCGCGGCCGGGTATCTGGGGGCGCTGCTGATGGCGGGCGCCTTCCTCGCCATCGCCGCCTGCGTCTCGGCTCTGACCAAGAACCAGGTGATCGCCTTCATCGGCGCCGCCATCGTGACGTTCCTGCTGGTGACGGCGGGCGTCGACGTGGTGCTGGGCGCGCTGCGCGGCTGGGCGCCGTTCTGGCTGACCGAGGGGGTGGCGGCGCTGTCCGTGCTCAACCACTTCCAGCGGATCACGCAGGGGCTGATCGAGGCGCCGACGCTGGTGTTCTTCGTCTCGCTCATCGTGATCGCGCTGATCGTCAATACATCGCTTGTTGATCTGAAGAAGGCTCAATGACCATGGAACGGTTCAAGGCTTTGACCGACTGGGTCGGGCGGCTGCCGCGCCGTCGGCTCATCGGCGTGTCCATCGCGCTGGCCGCGGTGCTTTTCGTTTCGCTGAACGTCTTCGCGTCGCGCGCCCTTGACGCCTGGCGCGCGGATGTGACCGAGGCGCGGGTCTGGACGCTCTCGGACGGCTCGCGCGCGCTTCTCTCCGGGCTCGATGAGCCGCTGCACATGCGTCTTTTCCTGTCCGGCGGGCTGACCGAGGCGGCGCCCCAGCTCGCCGCCTACGCGAACCGGGTGCGCGGCACGCTGGAGACCTACGCCGATCTGGCGGACGGAAAGATCACGCTTGAGGTGATCGACCCGGCGCCGTTCTCGGACGCCGAGGATCGCGCCGTCGGCTTCGGCATAGATCGCATCGCGCTGGCGGGCGCGGCCGAGCCGATGTTCTTCGGGCTCGCCGTCACCAACTCGACCGATGGCCGCGCGACGATCCCGGTTTTCTCGCCCGACCGTGAGGCGTGGCTGGAATACGATCTGACCCGCCTTGTGGCCGAGCTGGGCCAGCCGGTGAAACCCAAGGTCGCGCTGCTTGACGGGCTCGGCCTCGCCGGAAACCCGATGATGGGCCAGCCGGAGCAGCAGAGCCTCGCCATGCTGCGCGAGCTCTATGATGTCGAGGTGTTGAGCGGCGACGTGAACGAATTCCCCGAAGGCGCGCGGGTGGTCGCCGTGGTGCATCCGCAAGGTCTGTCCGACGCGACGCTCTATGCGCTTGACCAATGGGTGATGGGCGGCGGAGCGCTGATGGCCTTCGTCGATCCCCATGCGGAGACGCAGCGCGGCCCGCAGGGGGCGCCGGCGGCCAACCCGACGTCGGATCTCGCGCCGCTCTTCGAGGCGTGGGGCGTGCGCTATGATCCGGCGCAGGCCATCGCCGACCCGCAACATGCGCTGACCACGGTGCGCAGGATCAACAACCGCGACGCCGAGGTCGGAAACCCGGCGTGGCTGCGGATCGGTCCGGACGCGATGGAACGCGAAACGCCGGCTCTCGCGCGCCTTTCGGCGCTGATCCTGACCAGCGCGGGCAGTTTCTCGGCTGACGAGGACGTGGAGCTTACCCCGCTCGTCACCGCCTCGGCCGACGCCCGGCTCGCCGATGCGGGAATGGCCGGCGATCTCTTTGGCGACCCGCGCCGCCTGCTTGACGAAGGCGCGCGGCCCGAGAGCGCGCCGGTTCCGATCGCGCGCCTGAGCGGCGCGCTGACCAGCGCCTTCCCGGATGGCGCGCCCGAAGGGTCTGAATGGGCGGCCGACCATATCGCTCAGGTGGACGGAGCCAACGTGCTGCTGGTGGCCGACGCCGACATGCTGATGGACCGAAACTGGATCCAGAGGCGGCGCATTCTGGGCGCGGACATCCCGCAGGCCTTCGCCAACAACGGCGACTTCTTCCTGAACGCCGCCGAACAGATGGCGGGCGGGGCCGCGCTCGCCGATCTGCGGGGCCGGGCGATCGACTGGCGGCCATTGGAGAGGATCGATGAGATGACCCGCGCCGCCGAGGCCGAGTATCGCGCCACCGAGCAGGCGTTGCTGGACCGCATCTCCGAGGCTGAAACCGCGCTGCGCGATCTCGCCCCGGCGGAGGGCGAGGGGGGAGCGCTGTTCAGCGCCGAGGCGGTCGCGGAGGCCGAGAAGCTGCGCGCGGACCTGCTGGCGGCGAGGGCGGAGTTGCGGCAGGTCCAGTATGATCTGCGCAGCGATGTCGAAACCCTGAAATCCCGGGTGACGACGATCAATGTCGGCGTCGTCCCGGTGCTGGCCGCGCTCGCCGCCCTGGCCTTCGCGCTGCGCAAGCCGAGGCGCAAGCCGCCCGTCCGGGCGACCGCCTGAGCGATACGACAGGAGAGCAGAGATGACACGCAAATCCTTTCTTGTTCTTTTCGGTGTGACGGCGCTCTCGGTTCTGGCCGCCGTCGTCGTGACGCTCCTTGACCGGGGCGCCCCGGCGATGGCTCTGGCCGGGCAAAGATTGCTGCCCGGCCTTGACGCCGCGTCGTCCGACATCGCCCGGCTGGTGGTGCGCGACGGCGGCGTCCAGACCGTCGTCGAGCGGCGGGACGGCGTCTATGTCGACGCGGCATCCGGCTATCCGGTGGAGACCGAGGTGTTGCAGGAGCTCGTCGGCGCCTTGACCCTGGCCGAGATCGCCGAGGCCAAGACGGCCGACCCGGCCCGCTACGCCGATCTGGGCCTTGCGCCCCCCGACGCCGAGAAGGGCGCGGGCCGTGAGATCGTGCTGGAGGACGGCGACGGGGAGGCGATCGCCCATGTGATCGTCGGCGACCGGGATTATACGCTGGGCGGCCTCGCCGGCGGCCAGTTCGCGCGCCGCGGCGGTGAAGACGAAACCTGGCTGGTCCGCGCCCGGATCGATCCGCCCAGCCGCCGGGCGGGCTGGTTCGATACGCGGCTGTTCGAGGCGGAGGAAAGCGAGATCCTGCGCGCCAGCCTTTCGCCCGGCGAGGGCGAGGCCATCGAGTTCGCTCGGGAGGACGGCGCCTTCGTCCTCAAGGCCGAGCTCCCCGAGGGGCGGGCGGCGCGCGGCGGCCAGGTCGACCGTATCCCGCGTTTCTTTACCGCGCTCGATTTCGACGACGTGCGCGAGACCGGCGATGCGGAAGAGACGGGGGCGAAGATTTCGGCGGAAACGGCGGACGGAGTGAAGATCACGCTCGCCGCTCTGGCCGGGCCTGACGACGATCGCGCCTGGGTCAGGATCGCGGTGGCGGGCTCGGGCGAGGCGGCCGACACGCTCCGCGCGCGCGTGGAGGGGTTCGAGTTCGCGCTGTCCTCCTATGATGCGCAATTGTTCGGCTGGACCCTCGACGACCTGACCGAGACCGTGGAAAGCTGAGCCCGCCCGCGTCTCGCCCCCAAGGTCCGGGTTGGCGGTCGGGGGCTGTCGGACGGCCCCCGACCGGCCCCGGCGCGGGCGCGATTGCGGCCCCTTGTTTCGCGCAAGGGCCGGGTCCCGCGCCTCCGGGCGCGCTCTTCCTCTCCAGCAAGGAGGACCGCCTTCCGACATCGCGGCGGCGGGCGGCGTGTCCTGTGCTGAAACCCAAAAGAGCGGAAAAGAGCGCAGCGATGACCGAGAACGGCGCGATGCACGCCCTGTTCGACCGCTGGGAGAAGGTGTGGCGCGAGGGCGCTTCGATCTCGCGCGCGGATGCGTCGGAGAGCATTGCATCCGGCATGACGAGGCCGGCGCGCGAACCGTGACGCGGGACGCGCGCGCCGCCGAGATCGCCAGGACGAGGCAGGATCGTCCGGACATTCGCGGCGCCGTTTACGGCCATTCCGTCCAGAAGGATCGCGCCTGGCTCCGCCTCGCGTTCAAGTGGACCGACGTCGCCGCCGGAGAGCTCCCGGAGCCGGGCGGGAATGCAGCCCTGTGGCGCCGAGGACGACAAGCTGGTCGAGACATGGCTGTCGATGCCGCCGATGGGCGCCGCATGGCCGGACCCGGTCGCCCAGGCGCGCCGGACGGACCCGCTCCCCCGGCTGCGTAAGGCTGCTTGAACGCGCCGGGCCGCCTCCGGCTGCGCCGGGCGTGACGCCGGCGCGCATGAACGGGTCGGGCGGCAGGGCGGCGATGAGCGGCCCGCCGCCGGCTCAGCGCCGAAAATTGATCTGCAGCACGAACTGGAATCTGCCGCCCCGAAGCGCGGCGGGCGCCGGATCATAAGGCGCCGCCGCCTTCACCGCCGTGATCGCCGCCTCGTCGAGCCCTTTGGAGCCCGAGCTTCGGGCGATGCGCGCGCTCGCCAGCATGCCGTTTCTCTCAACCGTCATCGCCACAAGCGCCGCGCCCGAACGGCGGACATGGCGCGGATAGCGCTTCTTTCTCTCGATCTCCCGGCGGATCGCGCCGCCCCAAATCTCCGAGAGCCGCGCCGCCGTTTCGCCATCGCCGGCGAGTTCCGCGGCGGTTTCGGCCCCAGCTTCCGCCCCGCCGCCGGAGCCCGCCGCGCGCTCGCGCGGCTGCGCGTCCGCTCCGCGCGAGCGCCGCTGCTCGTGAATGGCGGGGGGCGCGGGGTCCAGCATGGCGGTCTTCACGGGCTGGCGCGGCCGCTTCGGTCTGGCGCGGGGCGCCGGCGACGATGGCGGCGGCTCGCGGTGCAGATCAGCATCATCGTCCCCTGCCCGCGCCGGGGCGTCGGCCGCGCGCAGAGGCTCCGGCTCATCGGCCTTGTCCGCGCTGGCGGACATATCCGGCGCTTCCGGTCGTTCCGGCGCAGCCATGACCCCCGGCGCGGAGATGGCTTTTGGCGGCGCCTCCGGGCGCGTCGCGGGCGATGGGGACGCCGCCGCCAGCCGGGGCGGCCGGGCGCCGCTGGGAGGCGCCATTGCGGGAGCGCGCTCCCACGCCTCGATCAGCGCGTCGGTCGCCGCATTCGCGCCAGCGAGCGTCAGGCTGGCCTCTCCGCCTTCGCCCGCCGCCGCGCGCGATCCTTCGCCTCGCCAGGCCCAGAAGGCGGCGGCGTGGAGCATGGCCGCGAGGCCGAGAAAGAGCGCGGCTTCGGCCAGCCCTTTCATCGCGGCGCCGTCACGATCTCGACCGGACCGACATCCGCCGCCGCGAGACGCCCGAGAAGCGCCGCGAGCCGCGCCGCGTCGAGGCGCCGGTCCGCGCGGATCCGGAGCGGGCCG
>NZ_JBBHER010000009.1:0-145007 GCF_037646705.1 Paludibacillus litoralis | reverse complement strand
CGCCTGAACGGAGGCGCGGCCCCGACGCCGCTCGTCCGAACGTCAGCCGACCAGTTCAAGCCCGGAGAAGAAATAGGCGATCTCGACCGCCGCGGTCTCCGGCGCGTCCGAGCCGTGGACGGAATTCTCACCGATCGACAGCGCGAATTCCTTGCGGATGGTGCCTTCCGCGGCTTCGGCCGGGTTGGTCGCGCCCATCACCTCGCGGTTTTTCGCGATCGCATCCTCGCCTTCGAGCACCTGCGCGACGATCGGAGCGGAGGACATGAAGGTGCAAAGCTCGTCATAGAACGGGCGCGCCTCGTGCACCTTGTAGAACTCGCCCGCCTGCGCTTTCGTCAGGTGAATGCGTTTCTGCGCGATGATGCGCAGGCCCGCAGCCTCGAATTTCGCGTTGATCGCGCCGGTGAGGTTGCGCGCGGTCGCGTCGGGCTTGATGATGGAGAAAGTGCGCTGGATCGCCATGCAGAGTCGTCCTTCTTGTCGGGGCCGCAGCCGTCTGGAGGCGTGCGGCCGGTGTGATCTGGCGCGTCGCGTAGCATGGGAGCGAAAACCGTGAAAGCGCATTTCGAGATGCTCGCCGCCTATAACGCATGGGCGAATCGCCGCCTCTACACGGCGGCGCACACGTTCGGAGACGCCGCGCGGAAGGCGCCGGCGGGCGCTTTTTTCGGCTCGCTCCACAACACGCTCAATCACCTTCTCGTCACCGACCGGATCTGGATGCGCCGCTTCACCGGCGAGGGCGAGACGCATGACCGGCTCGACGCCGTCCCGTTCAGCGCCTTCGATGCGCTCCGCGACGCGCGGGAGGCGCTGGATGCGCGGATCGTGACCTATGTCGGCGGGCTTTCCGACGCCAATCTCGCGGGCGACATCGCCTATACGAGGACGACGACGCCGGAGCCGATCACGCAGGCGCTCAGCCCGGCGCTGGCGCATTTCTTCAACCACCAGACCCATCACCGCGGCCAATGCTCCCAGATGCTGACCGCGGCCGGCGCCGAGGCGCCGCCGCTCGACCTGCTCTTTTTCCAGAGAGAATCCGCGTGAAGCCGGGCGCGATCCTCGAATCCGCGCTCTACGCCGCCGATCTCGACGCGGCCGAGGCGTTCTATGGAGGGGTCCTCGGCCTCCCCCGCGTGCTTCGCTCCGGCGACAGGCATGTGTTTTTCCGGTGCGGCGGGACTATCCTGCTGATCTTCAACCCGAAGATGACCGAGCTCCCGGCGGGCGGGCCGCTCCCGGTTCCTCCGCATGGCGCGCGCGGGCCCGGGCATATCTGTTTCTCGGCGACGGAAGAGGAGATCGCGGCGTGGCGCGCCCGGCTCAAAGCCGCGGCTGTCGCCATCGAGGCGGATTTCCGCTGGCCGAACGGGGCGCGGTCGATCTACTTTCGCGATCCGGCGGGGAATTCAGTGGAATTCGCCGAGCGGAGGCTCTGGTTTGGGGATGAACCATGACGCGGCGGGCGGCCTTGAAAAGCCGCTTCCGGTGAATGATGAAACTCGCCACACGGCGAACTGAAAGGCGCAAGCTATGTCCAAGGGCTATCTCATCGTGCGGGTCCGGATCGACGACCCGGAGCAATACAAGAAATACATGGCCGTCAGCCCGGACGCGATCGCCGCGTTCGGCGGCGCGTTCATCGTCCGCGGCGGCCGGAACGAGACGCTGGAGGGCGAGCCGGAGACCTACCGCGTCGTCGTCGCCGAGTTTCCCTCCTATGAGGCGGCGAAGAATTGCTACCAGTCCGACCTCTATCAGGCGGCGAAGAAGCTTCGCGAGGGCGCCGGGGACGCGCAGTTCGTCCTGGTCGAAGGGGTCTGAGCGTGCCTGACAAGGCCGCCGTCGTCATCGGCGCGGGCGACGCCACCGGAGGCGCCGTCGCGAGGCGCTTCGCGAAGGCGGGCTTCATCGCCTGTCCGGTGCGGCGCACCCTCGACGCGCTCGGCCCGCTCGTCGCCGAGATCGGGGCGGCCGGCGGGCGGGCCGTCCCCTTCGGCTGCGATGCGCGGGTGGAGGCGCAGGTCGTCGATCTTTTCGAGACGATCGAGCGCGATGTCGCCCCGATCGAGATCTGCGTGTTCAATGTCGGCGCGAACGCCCGATTCCCCTTTCTCGACCTCGAAGAGCGGAAATTCCGCAAGATCTGGGAGATGGCGGCCTATGCCGGCTATCTCACCTGCCGGCAGGCCGCGATCCGGATGGCGGCGCGGGGGCGCGGGACCATCATCGTCACCGGCGCCTCGGCCAGCGTGAAGGGCTACGCCAACGGCGCCGCCTTCGCCTCGGCGAAATTCGCGCTCCGCGGCATGACCCAGGCGATGGCGCGCGAGTTGGGGCCGCGCGGCGTCCATGTCGCCCATGTCGTGATCGACGCCGCGATCGACACCGCCTTCACCAGAGAAAACTTCCCCGAGCGCTACGCGCTGAAGGCCGAAGATGGAATCCTGAATCCCGAGAGCGTCGCGGAGACATATTTCATGCTTTACAATCAACCGAGGGACGCCTGGACTCACGAAATGGACCTCCGCCCCTGGAGAGAGGATTTTTGATATGAAGATCGAGTTCTTTTTCGATTTCGGCAGCCCCGCCGCCTATCTCGCCTGGACCCAGCTCGCCCGAATGCAGGAGGCGGGCGAGACCCGGATGCGGCCCCTGCTGCTCGGCGGCGTGTTCAAGACGCTCGGCAACGTCGCCCCCGGGTCGGTCCCGGCCAAGGGAAAGTGGATGAAAGACGATCTCGCCCGCTGGGCGGCGCGGTACGGCGTTCCGTTGAGCTACCCGCGGAAGTTTCCGATCAACACCATCGCGCCGATGCGCGGCGCCGCCGCGCTGGAGGACGATCCGCGGTTCCCGCTCTATGTGAAGACCGTCTATGAGGCGATTTTCGGCCGGGGAGAAGACATCAGCGACCCGGAGACGCTCCGCGCCGCGCTGAAAGCCGCCGATCTCGACGCGAAGGAGATCCTCGGCCTGATGACCGATCAGGCGATGAAGGACCGGCTCAAGGCCAACACCGATGAAGCCATCGAGCGCGGCGCCTTCGGCGCGCCGACCTTCTTCGTCGGCGACGAGATGCATTTCGGCAATGACCGGCTCGAATGGGTGATCGACGCCGCGAAGGGCTGACCCGACCGCGGCGGCCGAATCGCTGATATTGACACGCCGCCGCCGCTGGGCCACCCCTCCGCGCCATGCTCACGATCACCGACCTCACTTTCAATCTCGCGGGGCGGCGTCTTTTCGACGGCGCGTCCATGCGTGCGCCCGACCGCTCGCGGATCGGTCTCGTCGGGCGGAACGGAACCGGCAAGACCACGCTCTTCAAGCTGATCGAAGGTGAATACGCGGCCGATGGCGGAACCATAGAGCTTCGGCGCGGGGCCCGGATCGGCGGCGTGAAACAGGAGGCGCCCGCCGGCCCCGAGGCGCTGATCGAGATCGTGCTGGCCGCGGATCGGGAGCGCGCCGGCCTTCTGGCCGAGGCGGAAACCGCGACCGACCCGACCCGGATCGCCGAAATCCAGATCCGCCTCGCCGATATCGAGGCGCATTCGGCCGAGGCGCGGGCCGCCTCCATCCTGTCCGGGCTCGGCTTCGACGCCGATGCGCAGGCGCGCGCGGCGGCGGAGTTTTCGGGCGGCTGGCGGATGCGCGTCGCCCTGGCGGCGGTGCTCTTTTCGGCCCCCGACCTTCTGCTCCTCGACGAGCCGACGAACTATCTCGACCTTGAAGGCGCCGTCTGGCTCGAGAATTTTCTCGCCCGCTATCCGGCGACGGCGATGGTCATCAGCCATGATCGCGGCCTTCTGAACCGCTCGGTCGACCGGATCCTGTATCTCAGCAATCAGAAGCTGACGCTCTACGCCGGCGGCTATGACGATTTTGACGCGAAACGGCGCGCCGACGCCGCGCAGACCGAGGCGGCGGCGACGAAACAGGCCCGCGAGCGCGCCCATATCCAGAGCTTCGTGGACCGGTTCCGCTCCAAGGCGTCGAAGGCGAAACAGGCGCAGTCCCGGCTGAAGATGCTCGCGCGCATGCAGCCGATCTCGACCGATAAGGAGGGCGGCGTCGCGCCGTTCAAGTTCGACTGCGGCGAAGAGCTTTCACCGCCGATCATCGCCTTCGAGAAGGCCAGCGTCGGCTATGGCGGCGCGCCGGTCCTCAGCGACATCTCGCTCCGGATCGACCCGGACGACCGGATCGCGCTTCTCGGCGCCAACGGCCAGGGCAAATCCACGCTGGCGAAGCTGATCTCCGGGCGGCTCCGGCCGATGGCGGGGGGCGAGACCCGCGCGGCGAAGCTCCGCATCGGGTATTTCGCGCAGCATCAGACCGACGAGCTTCATGTCGACGAGACGCCGGTGCAGCATATCCGGCGGCTCCTGCCCGACCAGCCGGAATCCAAGCTTCGCGGCCGGCTCGGCGCGGTCGGCATCGGCGCGGAGATCGCGACCAACAAGGTGGGCTCGCTCTCCGGCGGGCAGAAAGCCCGGCTTCTTCTCGCGCTGATGACGGTGCGCCGGCCTCAGCTTCTGATTCTCGACGAGCCGACGAACCATCTCGACATCGAAAGCCGCGAGGCGCTGGCGCAGGCGCTGGCGGCCTATGAGGGCGCGGTGATCCTGATCAGCCATGACGCCGAACTGGTCAGCGCGGCGGCGGACCGGCTCTGGCTGGTCTCGAACGGCGGCGTGAAGCCGTATGACGGCGACATGGACGACTACCGCGATTTCCTTCTTTCCGATCGCGGCGGGGTCCGGCGCGAGCGCGAAAAGGTTGAAAAACCGAAGCCGGCGAAGCGCGAGCGCGCCGCCGCGCGCGCCTCCATCGCCACGCTCCGAGCCGAGGCCAAGGCGGCGGAAGCGCGGATCGCCAAGATCGAGACCATGAAGGCCAAGATCGACGCGGCGCTGGCCGACCCCGACCTCTACATCTCGCAACCGAAACACCGCTTCGAGCAGCTGCAAAAGAAACGGGCCGAGATCATCTCCGGCCTGGAGCGCGCCGAAGCGCTCTGGCTCGCGGCGCAGGAGAGGCTGGAAAGCGCCGAATGACCGAGGCGTTCCTCATCGCCTTCACCACGCTGTTCGTGATGATCGACCCGATCGGCGTCGCGCCGCTCTTCGCCGCGCTGACCCAGGGCGCGAAGCTCAGGGCGCGCGCGGTGATCGCCGCGCGAGGCGTCCTGATCGCCGGCGCGCTTCTCCTCCTGTTCGGCCTCGCCGGCGACGCGGCGCTTCGCGGCATCGGCGTTTCAGTCTCCGCGTTCCGAATCGCGGGCGGGCTGATGCTGTTTCTGCTCGCGGTCGACATGTTGTTCGAAAAGCGCAGCGAACGCCGGAAAGAACGCGCCGACGCCGAGTCGGACGCGGACGATCCCTCCGTCTTTCCGTTGGCGACGCCGATGATCGCGGGCCCCGGCTCGTTGACCGCGATGATCCTGCTGACCGCCGAGCGGGAGTCTGACCTCGGCGAAACCTTCGCCGTCTACGCCGCGCTCTTCGCGGTGCTTCTGACGACGTTCCTGTTTCTCCTCGCGACCGACCTGATCGAGCGGATCCTCGGCGCCACCGGGATCAAGGTCCTGACCCGCCTCTTCGGCATGCTGCTCGGCGCGCTCGCGGTGCAATTCGTGATGGATGGAATCTCAGCCTATGTGAGCGCGCTCTGAGCGCCCGCGCGCGCGCCTTTCAGTCCCGCCAGCGCCGGAGCGAGATCGCCGTAGCCGGTGAACCGGCGCCGATAGGCGAGGCCGAGCCGCTTCGCCGCCGCTTCCGCGGCGCGGTCGAGCGCGGGATCGTCGGTCTGGGCCAGATAGACCAGCTCCTCGTAATTGCCGAAGAGCATATCCCGCAGCTCGGGATGACGATCCAGCCCCATCGGCCGGATGACGAAGGCGTCGAACTGCTTCACCAGAAAATCGGTCAGGTAGAAGACCCGCATCTCTTCGTCGCCGCGGGCCGCGAACGCCTCGACGCCGTCGAAGAAGGAATAGCAATGCGGCCCCGCGATCCGGGCCACGCCCTCCTCCTCGCACATCCGGTCGAGCCCGCCGCCGGTGCCGCAATCGGCGTAGACCACGAAGATCTCGGCGTAGCCCTGCGCGCGCCCACGCCGCACCGCTCCGCGGACCGCGTCGGGAATCCGGTCCGGCGTCAGGTGGAGCTTCGCGGGCAGGCAGACGAGCTCCATATGCGCCCAGCCGTTGATCCGCTTCAGCGCCAGGATCTCGCGCGCCAGCGCGCCGCAGGCGATGAGAAGAACCTTCCCCGCGCCCGGCGCCCCCGCCGCCTCCATGCCGGCCTCGGCCAACATAGCGTCGTCGACCTCGCCCATTACGCGCCGATCTGACTGCGCCGGCGCGTGACAAGCTCCTTCGCCGTCTCCACCGCGACCGCGGCGTCGCGGCAATAGGCGTCGGCGCCGATCGCCTTCCCGAACTCCTCGTTCAGCGGCGCGCCGCCGACCATGACGATGTAGTCGTCGCGCATGCCCTTCTCGACCAGCGTGTCGATGACGACCTTCATGTAGGGCATCGTCGTGGTCAGCAGCGCGGACATGCCGAGGATGTCGGCGTTCTCCCGCTCCAGGGCCTCGATGTAATTGTCGGCGGCGTTGTTGATGCCGAGATCGGTCACCTCGAACCCCGCGCCCTCCATCATCATCGCGACGAGATTCTTGCCGATATCGTGGATATCGCCCTTCACGGTGCCGATCACCAGCCGGCCGAGCTGCGGCGCGCCGGTCTCCGCGAGAAGCGGCTTCAGGATCTTCATGCCGCCCTTCATCGCATTGGCGGCGAGCAGAACCTCCGGCACGAAGAGGATGCCGTCGCGAAAATCGATGCCCACGATTCGCATGCCCTCGACGAGCGCCTTGGTCAGAACGTCATAGGGCTGCCAGCCCCGCTCGAGGAGAATATTGACCCCCTCCTCGATCTCCTCCTTCAGCCCGTCATAGAGGTCGTCATGCATCTGCAACGTGAGCTCTTCGTCATCGAGATCGGCGAGGACGACATCCTCTTCTTCATCCGCCATTCGTTCCATCCTTCATCATGCCGCGACGCCTCTCATCAATAGAAACGCCCGCGCGCCGCAGCGCCCGGCGATTGGCGACTCCGCGGCGTCTCAATACGACGTCACCCGCGGCGCCGGCGCCTCTCGCGCGCAGGCGCCGCCGCGCCTGACGCGCCGTCATCGGCGGAGGAGAACGCGCCAAGGCGGGTTTCGACCTCTTCGAGGCTCGGGCGGCGCCCGCTTGGCGACGTCGTCTCCAGCGCCCGCCGCATCGCGACGAGATGCTCCGGCTTCGTGCCGCAACACCCGCCGATGATCCGCGCGCCGGCGTCGCGCGCCAGAAGCGCGTAGTCGGCCATCGTCTCCGGCGTGCCGGAATAGACGATGATCCCATTCTGATAGGAGGGAACGCCGGCGTTCGCCTTCGCGATCAGCACCGCGTCCGGCGCCGCTTTCGAGAGGCCGAGAAGCGTGCGGACCAGATCCGGCGCGCCCACGCCGCAATTGGCGCCGAAGGCGATCGGCGGCGCCGGCAGGGTCCGCGCCATGTCGGCGTAGCCGGTCGAGGTCACGCCCATCATCGTCCGCCCGGCGCTGTCGAAGCTCATCGTGGCGCAGAACGGCGCGCCGACATTCGCCGCCGCTTCCGAGACCGCGCGCATCTCCTCCTCGGAGTAGATCGTCTCCGCCCAGAGCACGTCCGCGCCGCCCTCGATCAATCCCCGCGCCTGCTCCTCGAACATCTCGACCGCGGCCGCATGGGTGAGCGTTCCGACCGGCTCCAGCAGCTCGCCGGTCGGCCCCATCGACCCGGCGACGATCACCGGCCGGCCGGCCCTGTCGGCGCAGGCCCGGGCGAGCTCCGCCGCGACGCGGTTCAACTCGGCCGCCCGCGCCTCGGCGTTATGCAGCTTGAGCCGCGCGCGGGTGCCTCCAAAGGAGTTCGTCAGGATGATGTCCGAGCCGGCGTCGACAAAGCCCTGATGCAGCGCGCGGATCCGGTCCGGCTTGTCGACGCACCAGAGCTCGGGCGCTTCGCCCGCCTCCAGCCCCATGGCGAAGAGATTGGTGCCGGTCGCGCCGTCGGCCATCAGCCATGGTCGGCTCTCGAGCAGTTTCGAAAGGGCGTTGGTCATGTTAGCGAGATCCGTATCCCGGAAGCGGGGTGCGCGTTTATAGCGCCATTCCGGCGCCGGCTCAAACGGGCGACTCATCATGGGATCGCCCGGCGCCCGGAGCGCCTTCAACCACGCGCCGCCTCAGACGACGCCAAAGGCCAGCATCGCGTCCGCGACCTTCCTGAACCCGACGATATTGGCGCCGCGCGTATAATCCACATGGCCGTCGGGCTCGGCTCCCTGCGCGACGCAGGCGCCATGGATATCGGCCATGATCCTCTCCAGCGCCGCGCCGCGATCGTCCTCCGACCGATGGAGCCCGGCCGAGCCCTGGCTCATGCCGAGGCCCGACATGCCGACGCCGCCCGCATTGGCCGCCTTGCCGGGGGCGTAGAGGATCCGCGCGCTGCGGAACGCGCCGACCGCGCCCGCGTCGCACGGCATGTTCGCCCCTTCGCAGACGGCGGCGCAGCCATTTCCCAGCAGGATGTCAGCCTCGGCGCCGCTCAATTCATCCTGCGTCGCGCAGGGCAGCGCGATCTCGCACGGCACGCCCCAGGGGCGCCGTCCCGCGTGAAACGCGCCGCCAAACTCGGCGACATAGGCGGAGATGCGGGCGCCGCGCCGGGCCTTGTGCCGCTTGACCCAGTCGATCTTCTCCTGCGTGAACCCGTCCGGGTCGTGAATGAACCCGCCGGAATCCGACAATGTGATCGGCCTCCCTCCCCGGTGGAGGAGCTTTTCCGCCGCATGGAGCGCCACAGCGCCGGACCCGGAGATGACCGCGGTCTTGCCGTCGATGCCGTCATCCTTGTGATTCATCATGTGTTCCAGGAAATAGACCGCGCCGTGGCCGGTCGCCTCCGAGCGTGTCGGCGCGCCGCCGAATTCCAGCCCCGCGCCGGTCGACACCCCGTCGAAGAGGCCGGTGATCCGTTTGTATTGGCCGGCCATATAGCCGATCTCGCGGGCCCCTACGCCGATATCGCCGGTGGGAATGTCGCGATCCGCGCCGATATGCCGGCCAAGCTGGAGCGCGAAATTCTGGCAGAAGCGCATGATCTCATGCCGCGAGCATCCTTTCGGATCGAAATCCGCGCCCCCTTTGGCGCCGCCCATCGCCAGGCCGGTGAGGGAATTCTTGAACACCTGCTCAAACCCGAGGCGTTTCAGGACGTTCTGATTGACCGACGGGTGAAACCGTATCCCGCCCCTGTAGGGGCCGATGGCGTTGTTGAACTGCACGCGAAAGCCGCGATTGACGCGCACCTCGCCGCCGTCCGTCTCCCAGGTCACGCGGAACGAAACCGTGCGGTCCGGCTCGGTCAGCCGCTCGAGCGCCCTGATCTCCTCCAGCACCGGGTTGTCGTTGACATACGGAACGGCGATCCTCGCCATTTCATGGACCGCCTGATGAAACCCGGCTTCACCCGGATTGCGGCTCACCACCCAGTCCATGTACGCGCTCAAGTCGACCGTCATCCGTGTTCCCCCTGCTCTTTTCCGCCGCCGCGCCCTCATCGGCGGCGCGTCGGCCTTTTCCTGACGAACGGCGCGAACGATTCTCCCCTGCGGCCGCGTCTCGCCCCGCCCGGAGCGCGCCGATTTCGCGCGCCGCCGCATGGGCCGCCAAACCGGCGCCCTGGCCCATCATGAACGAAGAGAAAGGATGGCCCGGGAGCGGGCCGAGCCGCCGCGATCGGCGCGCCCGCTACACCGCGGCGGCGCGCGCCAGATCCTTCAGCCGCGCGACCATGGCGCGCAGCCCGTTCGAGCGCTGCGCCGAGAGATGCTGGTCGAGCCCGAGATCGACCAGCTCCTTCTCCACATCCCGCTCCAGAATCTCCGCCGGGCTGCGTCCGTTCAGCATCAGCCACAGCAGCGCGACCAGCCCGCGCACGATCATCGCATCGCTGTCCGCGACGAAATACAGGCGCCGCTCGGGGCCCTCGCCCTCGATCCGGGGCGAGATCCACACCTGGCTGGTGCACCCGTCGACCTTGGTGCCGGGCGTTTTCAACTCCTCCGGCATCGGCGGCATTTCGCGGCCAAGTTCGATGACATAACGATAGCGTTCTTCCCATTCGTCAAGAAATGAGAATGTCTCCACCACTTCGTCAAAGCTCTCGACGCTCATGCCGCCTCCTTCGCACCGCCGGAATAGAGAGTCGCGCGGGCCGCGTCCAGACGCCCTTTCCTTTCGCGCCCGTTTATGGCCATTTGCGCAGCCGGGCCGGGGATGGCGACGCGAGGGAGTGAGGATGAAGAGGTTTGTTTTATCCGTAGTGGCGATGGTCGGAGCCGCGCTTCTCGCCGGCTGCTCAGTGCTTCCCGAGGGACCAATATTCGACGAGGAGAAAGCGCGCGCGGAGGCGCTGGCGAAGATTCCGCCGAAAGTACCGGTCGACCGGATCGAGACGCTGGAGCTCGGGCGCCTCTATGACGGCTACATGCTCACCGCTTACGCCATCGCGCCCGGCGCCGGGTATTATCAGCCGGAGCTCAAGATCCGCTACGGCGGCCGGCCCGCCGCCGACGGGTTCTACGAATTCGACTTTCTCGTCCGCCCGCCGGATGATCCGGCGGCGTTCGCCGACGCGCCTCTGACGGCGCGCCAGATGCGCGGCGATTACAGCCTGCCGGTCGAGATGCTGCGCGGCGCGCGCGGCGTTCGCGTCTGGTCGGCGCGCGATTCGGTCGAAGGGCGGTTCTGAGCCGACTCAGACCGTCACGATCTTCACGCCCTGCCGGCCGGCGGACAGGGCGATTTCACCGCGCTTGAGCCGCAGCGCGTCCTCGCCGAACGCCTCTCGCCGCCAGCCGGTCAGCGTTTTTATGTCCGGCTCGTCCTCATGCGCGAGCACATCGAGATCGGCGCTGGACGCGATCAGCCGCTGCGCGACGCCAAGCTCTTCCGCCTTGGCCTTCAGGAGAACCCGCAGCAGCTCGACGAGCGCCTGACCGCCTGCGTTCTGTTTCTTCCGCGGCGGCGCCGGCGGCGCTTTCGGCGGATCGGCGAGCCCCTGCGCGACCGCGGCCAGAATCTCATCCAGCACTTCGGGCTTGCGGCCCTCCCGTTGCAGGGCGCGGCTGGTCAGCAGCCTCTCTCGGCTAGACGGCCGGGTCGCGGAAATCTCCAGGATCGCCTCGTCCTTCAGGATGCGGCCGCGCGGTTGGTCGCGGCTCCGCGCCGTCTCCTCGCGCCAGCGGGCGAGCGCGCGGGCGACGCCGAGAAACCGCGGGTCGGTGGAGCGGGTTTTCAGCCGGAGCCAGGCGTCGTCCGGCTCGACGACATAGGTCTCTTTCGCGCGGAGCGCCTCCAGCTCCGACGCGACCCAGCTCATCCGCCCCGTCTCCTCCAGCCGGGCCGAGAGCTTCTCGTAGATCGCCCGAAGGTGGGTCACGTCGCCGGCGGCGTAGGCGAGCTGTTTTTCGCTGAGCGGCCTGCGGCCCCAGTCGGTGAACCGCGAGGTCTTGTCGAGCGTGACGCCCGCGATGCTGCGCACCAGAGTCTCGTATCCGGCCTGGTCGCCGAAACCGCAGACCATCGCCGCGATCTGGGTGTCGAAAATCGGAGACGGAACCTCGTCCATCAGATGAACGAAAATCTCCACATCCTGGCGCGCGGCGTGAAACACCTTCAGCACATCGGGGTTGCGCGCCAGATCGAAGAGCGGCGTGAGGTCGAGCCCCGCCATCGGATCGATCAGAACCGCGTTCTCCGCGCCGTCCGCGTCGAGAGGGCGCGCGACCTGCACGAGGCAGAGCTGCGGCCAATAGGTCCGCTCCCGTATGAACTCGGTGTCGATCGTCACATAAGGCGCTTCGGCCATCTCCCGGCACACCGCTTCAAGTTCGGGTTGCGCCACGACCAGTCTGTAATCTGTCGTCATTGTCAGGTTTTCATCCGCATATTGGCTCGCGCGTCATATCTAGGGGCGAATTGGCCGCATGTATACGACACCAGACGGAAAACCGAAGGCGGGCCGCCCCGGCGGGTGAGTTTCCCCCACCGGGCGCGGATTCGCTCGGCGCCCGCGAGGCGGTTTCGCCGCGCCCGAAACTTTTCCGTCGTAACGCCGTTGCGCCTTCGTATATGCTGGGGGATGAACAGGCCGCGCCGAACCGGCGACGGCTAAAGGAGTATATCATGGTTAGAAAGACCGCATGCGCGCTGGCGCTGACAGGACTGATCGCCGCTTGCGCGAACGATCCGGACAATACGCGGAGCGTGGGCGCGGGCGTGGCGCTCGGCGCCGGCGTCGGCGCGCTGACGGGCGCGCTGATCGGCAACCGCAAGGGCGCGCTGATCGGCGCCGGCGTCGGCGCGATCGCCGGCGCGGGCCTCGGCAATTATCTCGGCCAGCAGCAACGCGATCTCGAGCGCAACCTCGAAGGCACCGGCGCGACCGTGACCAACACCGGCGCCGAGCTTCTGGTCAATCTCCCCTCGGAGGTCACCTTCGGCTTCGACCGGGACGATATCCAGCCGCAGTTCTATGAGCCGCTTTCGCGCGTGGCCGACACGCTCACGAAATATGAAAGCAGCCTGATCGACGTCATCGGCCACACCGACAGCACCGGCGCCGCCAGCTACAATCAGGCCCTGAGCCAGCGCCGCGCCGACAATGTCGCCCGATTCCTCACCGCCCGCGGCGTTCTCCCCGCCCGCGTGGTCGCCTACGGTCAGGGCGCGAGCCAGCCGATCGCGACGAACGCGACGGAGGCCGGCCGGGCGCGGAACCGGCGGGTCGAGCTGATCATCACGCCGATCACTCAAGGCTGACGAGGCCGCGGCGCGGGGGGGCGCGCCCTCCGCGCCGCACGCGTTTGATGCCCGCATCCGCCCCCATCGACACCGCCCCGCCCCGCGCGCGCCTCTGGGCGGAGTTCATCTGTCTGTTCGTCGGCGCGCCGCTCGCGGCGGCGGCCGCCTTCGGGCGTTTTCCGCTTTTCCCGGCGCTGATCGGTTTTACGCTCATCGGCTGCGGGCTGCTCGCCGTCACGCCGGGCTGGCGCTGGCGCGCGCTGCTGCGCGGGCCCGTTTTCGGCGAATGGCGCCTGATCCTCGGCTTCGCCCTGGTCACGGCGGCGGCGGCGCTGGCGCTGACCCTGGCCCTCCGGCCCGACCGGCTGTTCGCCCTGCCCCTGAGCCGGCCCGACCTCTGGCTCATGATCCTCCTGCTCTACCCGATCCTCTCGGCATTGCCGCAAGAGCTCGTCTTTCGCGCGCTTTTCTTTGAGCGCTACGGCGCGCTCTTCCCCAATCGCGCGGCGGCGGTCGCGATGAACGGGGCGGTCTTCGCGCTCGCCCATCTCTTCTTCGCGAACTGGGTCGCGATCGCGATGACCGGCTTCGGCGGCGCGATCATGGGGTGGGCCTATATCCGGCGGGGCGCGTTCGGGCTGGCGCTGGTTCTTCACACGCTGGCGGGCTGGATCATCTTCACCGCCGGACTCGGCGTCTATTTCTACCACGGCGCGATCGGCGCCGCGCCCTGAGGGCGGCTTGACATGGGACGGTCCGCATTGTGTATCCGGCCCGACCAGCCCGTCGGGAGAGACCCCATGCACGCCTATCGCAGCCACACTTGCGCCGATCTTCGCGCCGCCAATGTCGGCGACGCCGTCCGGCTTTCCGGCTGGGTCCACCGGGTGCGCGATCACGGCGGCGTACTGTTCATCGATCTCCGAGATCATTACGGCGTCACGCAGCTGATCGCCGACAGCGACAGCCCGGCCTTCGCCGATGTGGAGAAGGTCCGCGCCGAATGGGTCGTGCGCATCGACGGCCTCGTGAAGGCGCGCGACGCCGATCTGGTGAACCCGAAGCTGCCGACCGGCGAGATCGAGGTCTTCATCCGCGAAATCGAGGTCCTCGGCGCGGCCGAAGAGCTGCCGCTGCCGGTCTTCGGCGAGCTGGACTACCCGGAGGAGACCCGGCTCAAATACCGCTTCCTCGATCTGCGGCGCGAAAAGCTGCACCAGAACATCGTTCTGCGCTCGAAGGTGATCTCCTCGATCCGCCGGCGGATGACCGATCTCGGCTTCATGGAGTTCCAGACGCCGATCCTGACCGCGTCCAGCCCCGAGGGCGCGCGCGACTTTCTGGTGCCGTCCCGCCTTCACCCCGGCAAGTTCTACGCCCTGCCGCAGGCCCCGCAGCAGTTCAAGCAGCTGATCATGGTCGCGGGCTTCGACCGCTATTTCCAGATCGCGCCCTGCTTTCGCGACGAGGACCCCCGCGCCGACCGCTCCCCCGGCGAGTTCTACCAGCTCGACATGGAGATGAGCTTCGTCGAGCAGGAGGACGTCTTCCAGGCGATCGAGCCGCTGATGCGCGGCGTCTTCGAGGAGTTCGGCGGCGGCCGGCCCGTCACCCCCGAGTTCCCGCGCATCCCCTACCGCGAGGCGATGCTGAAATACGGCTCCGACAAGCCCGATCTCCGCAACCCGATCGAGATGCAGGTGGTGAGCGAACATTTCGCGGGCTCCGGCTTCAAGATCTTCGCCAACATGCTGGAGACGCCCGGAACCGAAATCCGCGCGATCCCGGCGCCTTCCGGCGGCAGCCGCAAGTTCTGCGACAGGATGAACTCCTGGGCGCAGAAAGAGGGCCTGCCGGGGATGGGCTATATCTTCTGGCGGGACGCCGACGGCGGCGTCGAGGCGGCCGGCCCGCTCGCGAAGAACATCGGCCCGGAGCGCTCAGAGGCGATCCGCGCCCAGCTTGATCTGAAATCCGGCGACGCGGCCTTCTTCCTCGCCGGCCAGCCCGAGAAATTCGTCGACGTGGCCGGCAAGGCGCGGAACGTGATCGGCGAGGAGCTTGGCCTCACCGCGAAGGATCGGTTCGATTTCTGCTGGGTCGTCGATTTCCCGATGTATGAGAAGGACCCGGAGACCGGCGCGCTCGACTTCTCCCACAACCCGTTCTCGATGCCGCAGGGCGGGCTGGAGGCGCTGGAGAGCGGCGACCCGCTCGACGTGCTCGGCTACCAGTACGACATCGTTTGCAACGGCGTGGAGCTTTCTTCCGGCGCGATCCGGAACCACAAGCCGGAGATCATGTACAAGGCCTTCGAGATCGTCGGCCACGACAAGGCGTTCGTGGACGCGAATTTCGGCGGCATGCTGGACGCGTTCCGCTACGGCGCCCCGCCCCACGGCGGCATCGCGCCGGGGATCGACCGGATGGTGATGCTGCTGGCGGACGCGGAGAACATCCGCGAGGTCATCATGTTCCCGATGAACCAGCGCGCCGAGGATCTGATGATGGGCGCGCCGTCGGAAGCGACGAACGAGCAGCTTCGCGACCTCGGGTTGAGGCTGGCGCCGAAGAGCTGAGCCCCTCCCGGGCTCAATCGGCGGCGGCGTCCGCCACCGTATCGGCGGCGCCCACCGTCAGATCGACCGCGCCGCCGACGACGGTGGTCGTCACATCGACCGCGGCGCCCGCCACGGTGGTCGCGACGCAGCCGCAAAGCGGCGGGACCAGCAGCGCCGCGCAAAGCGCGCCCTGCGCGATTCGGGCGCGCGCCCGGGTCAGGCCGAAAGATCCAGCGTCAACGCGTGAACCCTCCCGGCCAACTCCTCCGCCAGCGCCGCGTGAACCGCGCGGCTCCGCTCGACCCGGCTCATCCCGTCAAAGGCCGCCGCCCGCATCCTGACGCGAAAATGCGTCTCTCCGCCATCGCGCCAGCCGGCGTGGCCGCGGTGGTTCTCGCTCTCGTCGATCACCTCCAGCGCCTCCGGCGCGAAGCTCTCTTTCAGTTTCGTCTCGATCGTCGCCGCCACGCTCATCGCAACTTCTCCCGTTCCCGCGCGGCTTTTTCGCGCATCATGGTTGGCCCCGCCGCCGGGTTGGCTAAACTGCCGGGCCGACTCGCGCCTCAGAGGATACGATGCACGCCCGATCGCCGCTCAACTACGACATCTCCGTCACCGCCGACAAGCGGCGCCGCGCGCGCAGCCGCGGGCGGAGCGGAGAGATCGCCTCCGAGGCGCGAAAATGCGAGTGGTCCGGCTGCGCCAATCCGGGGCTGTTCCGGGCGCCGAAATCGCGCGAGGAGCTGAACGAGTTCCGCTGGTTCTGCGAAGGTCATATCCGCGACTACAACAAGGCGTGGAACTATTTCGACGGCTGGACCGAGGCGGAGCTGGATGCCCAGCGCCGCGCGGAATTCGCCTGGGAGCGGCCGACATGGCGGCTCGGCCAGAAACCGATTCGCCCCGACGGCGCCCCCGGCCACACGGACGGGCGCGCATGGGCGCGCTGGGGCTTCCGGGATCCGCTGGAGGTTCTGGGCGAGAACGCGACGATCAACCCCGGCGGCGCGGCCGAGGCCAAACGCCGCCGCAGCCGCCTGCTGCCGAAGAACGAGCAGAGCGCGCTCGACATTCTCGGCTGCGCGCCGGAAACGCCGAAAGCCGAGATCCGCAAGCGATATCGCTCGCTGGTCAAGGATCTGCACCCGGACATGAAGGGCGGCGCGCGCGAGGATGAGGATCGGCTCCGCGACGTGGTCTGGGCCTGGGAGCAGATCAAGAGCTCGCGCAGCTTCCGCTGACGTCGGCGTCGCACATTCTCGTCTCGCCGCCCGCGCGGCTTGCGCCGCCTCCGCGCCGCCCTTAAAGACGATCAGGATATCATGCGCGGGCGCACACGCTCGGACAAAACGGAATGAAGGAATCCCACATGGCGGATGGCGGGGCCAAGATGGCGAGTACGCCGAACACCGAGATCGACGTCCAGAAGGTCTTCGGTTTCGACGCGAAAATGCCTGTGAAGGGCTTTTCCCAGCGCACCGAGCGGGTGCCCGATCTCGACCCGAACTACGTGTTCGACCGCGACACGACGCTGGCCATCCTCGCCGGGTTCGCCTTCAATCGGCGGGTGATGATCCAGGGCTATCACGGCACCGGCAAATCGACCCATATCGAGCAGGTCGCCGCGCGGCTGAACTGGCCCTGCGTGCGCGTCAACCTCGACAGCCATATCAGCCGCATCGACCTGATCGGCAAGGACGCGATCAAGCTCGTGGACGGCAAGCAGGTGACCGAGTTTCAGGAGGGCATCCTGCCCTGGGCGCTGCGCAACGCCACCGCGATCGTCTTCGACGAATATGACGCGGGGCGCCCCGACGTGATGTTCGTGATCCAGCGGGTGCTGGAGGTGGACGGCAAGCTGACGCTGCTCGATCAGAACGAGGTGATCCATCCGCACCCCTCGTTCCGGATTTTCGCGACCGCGAACACCGTCGGCCTCGGCGACACGACCGGGCTCTACCACGGCACGCAGCAGATCAATCAGGGCCAGATGGACCGTTGGTCGCTGGTCACCACGCTGAACTATCTGCCGCACGATCAGGAAGTGGCCATCGTCCACGCCAAGTGCCCGACGACCGACGAGAAGGTGATCTCGCGCATGGTGACGGTCGCGGACCTCACCCGCAGCGCGTTCATGAACGGCGACCTGTCGACGGTGATGAGCCCGCGGACCGTGATCGCATGGGCCGACAACGCCGCGATCTTCCACGATATCGGCTTCGCGTTCCGCGTCAGCTTTCTCAACAAATGCGACGAGCTGGAGCGCCAGACGGTGGCTGAATTCTATCAGCGCTGCTTTGGCGAAGAGCTGCCCGAAAGCGCAGCCTCCGTCTCGCTCGGCTAGAGATGGCGGACAGCCGCAAGACCGACAACCCCGCCGAGCCCTTCAAGAGGGCGCTCGGGGATGCGACGCGCGCGCTGGCGAATCAGCCGGAGCTGACGGTCTCCTATTCGCTGGACCCGTCGGGGATGGCCAACGACATGCTGCGCCTGCCGCAGGTCTCCCGGCGGATGACCCGGCGGGAGGTGATGCTGGCGCGGGGCGCGGCGGACGCTTCGGCGCTTCGGATGCGGTTTCACAACCCCGACATCCATGATCGCTACACCCCGCAGGGGGAGATGGCGCGCGGCCTGTACGATGCGATGGAGACCGCACGCTGCGAGGCGCTCGGCGCGCGCGCGATGCCGGGCGTCGGCGACAATCTCGACGCGCGGCTCGCGGAAGACGCCGCCAATCGCGGCCTCGGCGACATCAAGACCATGGCCGACGCGCCGCTGGCCGACGCCGCCGCGATGATGCTGCGCAGCGCCGCCACCAGCCGCGCCGCGCCGCCGGGCCTCGCCAACGTGCTCGACCTCTGGCGCGATCATCTGGAGGGGAACGCCGGGCCGGCGATGTCCGAGCTGGCCGACGCGCTCGACGATCAGACCGCGTTCGCGCGCCGCGCCTGGAAGGTGATCGAGGATCTCGGCTACGGCGATCAGCTCGGCGAAGATCCGGACGGCCCCGCCGAAGAATCCGAAGAGGGCGAGGACGCGCCCCAGGAGGAGGACTCCGAAGGCGGCGACGAAGAGGGCGGCGACGATCAGGCCTCCGACGACGTCGCGCCCGAGGACAGCGAGAGCGCCGAGACCCAGCGCGCCGAAGTCGAAGCGCAGCTTGACGACGCCGATGGCGAGGAGAGCGACGCGCCGGCCGAGGACGAGGGCGCGCCGCCCGACACCCCGCCGCAAGCCCCCGACAGCGAGGCGAGCCGCGATTACAAGATCTACACGCGCGCCCATGACGAAGAGATCACCGCCGAAGAGCTCTGCGACCAGCCCGAGCTGGAGCGCCTCCGCTCCTATCTCGACAAGCAGCTGGAGCCGCTGAAAGGCGCCGTCAGCCGCCTCGCGAACAAGCTTCAGCGCCGGTTGCAGGCGCAGCAGAACCGCTCCTGGGTGTTCGACCTGGAGGAAGGCGTGCTCGACGCCGGGCGCCTCGCGCGGGTCGTGACCAACCCGACGACGCCGCTCAGCTTCAAGGAGGAGACGGAGACCGAGTTCAAGGACACGGTCGTCACGCTGCTGATCGACAATTCCGGCTCGATGCGGGGCCGGCCGATCTCCATCGCCGCGATTTCCGCCGATGTGCTGGCGCGGACGCTGGAGCGCTGCCAGGTGAAGGTGGAGATCCTCGGCTTCACCACCCGCGCCTGGAAGGGCGGTCAGGCGCGCGAGGATTGGCTGAAGGCCGGGCGCCCCGCCTCGCCGGGCCGGCTGAACGATCTCCGCCATATCATCTTCAAGTCCGCCGACGCGCCATGGCGGCGCGCGCGCAACAATCTCGGGCTGATGATGCGCGAAGGGCTGCTGAAGGAGAATATCGACGGCGAGGCGCTGGAATGGGCGCATCGCCGGCTTCTCGCGCGGCCGGAGCAGCGGCGGATCATGATGGTGATCTCGGATGGCGCGCCGGTGGACGATTCGACGCTCAGCGTGAACCCCTCCAACTATCTCGAGCGCCACCTTCGCGACGTGATCGCGATGATCGAGCGGCGCAAGGCGGTGGAGTTGCTCGCGATCGGCATCGGTCATGACGTGACGCGCTATTATCAGCGCGCGGTGACGATCACCGATGTCGAACAGCTGGCCGGCGCGATGACCGAGCAACTCGCCGAGTTGTTCGAGGAGAACCCGCGCAATCGCACCCGCCGCGACCGCGACGGCGAAGGCGGCCGCCGCGCCGCGCCGCGGCGCGGATGATCGGCGTGAAGGCCTTGTCGAGCAGGTTCTGAGCCCCGCGCGGGACCACTCAAATCGTCAATCCGCGGAGGAATGCGGCAATGTTCACCGGGATTATCACTTCAGTCGGCGACGTCGTGGCGGCGGAGCGGCGTGGAAACGATCTTCGTCTGCGAATCGCCAGCGATTACGCGCCCGAAACGATCGAGATCGGCGCCTCGATCGCCTGCGACGGGGTATGCCTGACCGTGACCGAGCGCGGCGGCGCGGAGCGCGGCGCCTGGTTCACGGCCGATGTCTCTGCCGAGACGATCTCGAAGACCACGCTCGCCGATCGGGCCGCGGGCGACAGGATCAATCTGGAGCGCGCGCTGAAGGTCGGGGATGAGCTCGGCGGCCATATCGTCACCGGCCATGTCGACGGCGTCGGCGAGATCGCCGCGCTCCACGATGACGGCGAAAGCCTCCGCGTCACGGTCGCGGCGCCGCAGGGCCTCGCCCGGTTCATCGCCGCGAAAGGCTCCATCGCGATGGACGGCGTCTCATTGACGGTGAACGAGGTCGAGGGCGCGTCTTTCGGCGTGAACCTCATCCCGCACACCCGCGCCGCCACGAATTTCGGCGGGCTTCGCGTCGGGCGGCGGGTGAATCTGGAGATCGACGTTCTCGCCCGATACGTCGCGCGGTTGGCGGAGGCGGGCTGAAGACCCGTGTTCTCCCGCACACGCCGCCCCTCCAACCCTTTATTCGGGCTCTACTTTTCGCCCGAGACCCGCCAGGCGCTCGCCGGGCGGACGATGATCCTCGGCTTCGGCGCGCAGAAGGCTGGGTCCAGCTGGCTGTTCAACCGCCTCGCCCGCTCGCCGGAGATCTGCGCCGCGCCGATAAAGGAATGGCACTTCTTCGACTGCTGGCTCCGCCCCGATCTGACGCCCGATGTCGCACGGATCATGCGGGCGCAGGAGCAGACCGCGCGCCTTCGCCGGCCCGACGGGCGGCGCGCCGAGGCCCACGCCGCCCGCCTCGCCGCGCTGAAGCGGCCGGAAGCCTATCTCGATCATTTCGCGGCGAAGATCCGCGGCCGGAAGGCCATGCTCGACATCTCGCCGGAATACGCCCTGCTGGACGGCGCCGACCTCGGCGTCGTCACCGCCTATTTCGCCGCGGCGGGCGTCCGGGTCCGGCCGGTCTTCATCATGCGCGACCCGGTGGACCGGCTCTTCTCCTACGCTCGGGCGCTGGCGAAGGCGCGGCGGGCGGATCCGGTCCGCACCTTCGAGAAGGCGCTGAAGGACCCGCTCGCCATGGCGAGAAGCCGCTACGAGACGACGCTTGGCGCGCTCTGGGCGACGTTCCCGAAAGAGGATGTGACCGTGGCGTTCTACGAGGATCTGGCGGGAAACGAGGCCGCGCTCGCCGCGCTCGCCGGCCGGCTCGACCTCGCGCCCCCGCCCGCGGCCCCGGCGCGGCGGGTCAACCCCTCCCCCGCCGCCACCCTGCCCGCGCGCTCCGCAAGCGCGGCGCGCGCCCGCCTCGGCGAGACATACGCCTTCGTCGCGAAGGAGTTCGGCGCCGCGGTCCCGGCCGGATGGCGCCGGGACGGCTGAAACCGAACCGAGCCGCCATGCGGCGATCCGGTTCAGGCGCCGTTTGACCGGATGGCCGCCGACCCCGCCGACGCGCCTTGCGATCCCCGGTCTCGGCCGCCGCGCATCCCGGACGCCCCCCGTTCCGGCCCGCGCCCTCGCGCGCCGGGCGAGCGAAACGCGCGCTTCGCCGGCGGAGGGAGCCGGCTAAAAATACTGCTATCTCAAATACATTGCGCGATGAGGCGCCATGATTTTCCGGAACTTCCCGCCCTCCATCGCTTCGGCCGACACCTTATTGTTGCTCGAATCTGTCAACACCGCCTAAGTTCTCCGGATAAAGACTCATTATAGCCAACGGGGAAAAATCATGAATAAACTGCTCAGCCTCGCCGCTGCGGCGCTGGCCATCGCGCTCGCGAGCCCGCTCGCGGCGCAGGATGCGAAACCGCAGGCGGGGGGCACGCTCAACGTCGTGATCCAGCCTGAGCCGCCCGGACTGATGGTCGGGATTCTCCAGAACGGCCCGACCCAGATGGTCGCCGGGGACATCTACGAAAGCCTTCTGCGCTACGACTTCGACCTCAAGCCGCATCCGCAGCTGGCCGAATCGTGGGAGATTTCCGACGATGGCCTGACCTACACCTTCCATCTGCGCGATGGCGTGGTGTTCCATGACGGCGAGCCCTTCACCTCAGCCGACGTCAAGTTCTCGATGGACGAGTTTCTGCGCGAGACGCATTCGCGGATGCGGACCTATCTCGAACATGTGGACAGCATCGAGACGCCGGACGACCTGACCGTCGTCTTCCATCTCAAGCAGCCGTTCGGCCCCTTCCTCGGCATCTTCGAGACCGCGACCGCGCCGATGATCCCCAAGCACATCTACGAGGGCACGGATTTCGTCAACAACCCGGCGAACAACACGCCGATCGGCACCGGCCCCTTCAAGTTCGATGAATGGGTCAAGGGCAGCTACATCCACTTCGTCAAGAACAAGGACTACTATCTTGAGGGCAAACCCTATGTCGACGAGGTCTATTACCATGTGATCCCCGACGCCGCCTCGCGCGCCGTGGCCTACGAGACCGGCAAGGTCGACGTGCTGCCCGGCGGGTCGATCGAGAATTTCGACGTGCCGCGCATCCGCGAACTGGACAACACATGCATCACCGACAAGGGCTGGGAGTATTTCGGCCCGCTCTCGTGGATGTGGGTGAATCACGATCACAAGCCGCTCGGCGACCTGAAGGTGCGCCAGGCGATCATGCATGCGCTCGACCGGCAGTTCGCACGGGACGCGCTCTGGAACGGCCTCGGCAAGGTCGCGACCGGCCCGCTCTCCTCGTCCACCCGGTTCTACACCGACGACACGCCGGACATCTCCTACAACCCGGACCTCGCCAGGAAGCTGTTGAAGGAGTCGAGCTATGACGGCGAGACGATCAAGATCCTGGGCCTGCCCTATGGCGAGACGTGGCAACGCTGGGCCGAGGCGGTCAAGCAGAACCTGATCGAGATCGGCATGAACATCGAACTGGTCCCGACCGACGTCGCCGGCTGGAACCAGCGGGTCAGCGACCGCGATTTCGATCTCGCGTTCACCTATCTCTACCAGTATGGCGATCCGGCCCTCGGAGTGGCGCGGACCTATATGGGCGACAACGCCGCGCCCGGCTCGCCGTGGAACAACGCCTCGAACTACCAGAACCCGGAAACCGACAAGCTGTTCGAAGAGGCCGCGGTGACGGCGGACCCCGCCAAGCGCGCGGAGCTTTACAAGACGATCCAGCAAAAGATCGTCGCCGACGTGCCGACGATCTGGCTGCTCGAGCTGGGCTTCCCCACGATTTATCGGTGCAACATCAAGAACCCGGTCAACACCGCCTTCGGCGTCAATGACGGGTTCCGCGATGTCTGGATCGAGAAGGAGTAAAGCGACGGGCCTGTCGCATCCGGGGCGCCGCGGCGCCCCGGACCCCACGACACATCTCCGGACAGGGCAGAGCATTTGACACGGTTCATTCTGGGCAGACTGGTCAAGGCGGCGTTCATCCTGTTGGCCATCCTGATCGTCAACTTCCTGCTGATCCACGCCGCGCCGGGCGACCCCGCGGCGGTGATGGCGGGTGAGGCCGGCGCCGCCGACGCCAAGTTCCTCGCCGACCTTCGCGAGAGGTTCGGCCTCGATCAACCGCTCCATATCCAGCTGTGGCGCTATGTGCGCGACGCGGTGCAGTTCGATCTCGGCTTTTCCTACCGCCAGCAGATGCCGGTCGCCGAGCTGATCGCCCAGCGCCTGCCCGCGACGCTGCTGCTGACCGGGGTCGCCTTCGTGATGTCGCTGGTTCTGGGCGTCATCGCCGGAGTCGCCGCCTCGGCCCGTCAGGGGCGCTGGAGCGATACGATCATCTCGTTCTTCGCGCTGATCTTCTACGCGACCCCGCTCTTCTGGGTCGCGCTGATGGCGGCGCTGGTGTTTTCAGTCTGGTTGGACTGGCTGCCCGGCTTTGGCTACGAGTCGATCGGCGCGGGCTACACCGGGTTTGAACGCGCGCTCGACATCGGGCTGCACCTGATCCTGCCCGCGACGACGCTGGGCCTCTTCTTCACGGCGATCTACATGCGCATGACGCGCGCCTCGATGCTTGAGGTCAGCCGCCTCGACTTCGTCAAGACCGCCCGCGCCAAGGGTCTCAGCCGCGGCGTGATCCAACGCCGCCATATTTTGCGCAACGCTCTTCTGCCGGTCATCACATTGGCGGGCCTTCAGGCGGGTCAGATCTTCGGCGGGGCGATCCTGACCGAAACGGTCTTCGCCTGGCCCGGCATCGGGCGGCTGATGTTCGACGCGATCAACCAGCGCGACTACAATGTGATCCTCGGCGTGTTCTACGTCTCGGCCGCCATGGTGCTCCTGTTCAACCTGATCACCGATGTCGTCTATGTCATCGTCGATCCCCGCATCAGGCTGACCAAATGAGAACTTTCTGGAAACATTTCGCCCATAACCGGGGCGCGGTGATCGGGCTGGTCATCCTCGCCATCGTGATCGCCACCGCGATCCTGGCGCCGGTCCTCTTCCCGCAAAGCCCGTGGAAGATGGTGCAGCGCCCGTTCCTGCCGCCCTTCACGCAGGCGGGGCTGCCGCTGGGGACCGACGCGCTCGGACGGGACGTTCTCGCCGGCCTCGCGCATGGCGCCTATGTCAGCCTGCTGGTGGGCCTCGTCTCCACCTTCGTCGCGCTGACCATCGGGGTGCCGGTCGGCGCGTTCGCCGGCTATTTTCCGGGCCGCATCGACGACGCGCTGATGCGCTTCACCGAGTTCTTCCAGACGATCCCCAGCTTCGCGCTGGCCATCGTTCTCCTCGCGATCTTCCAGCCCAGCCTGACCTTCGTCATCATCGCCATCGCCATCGTCAGCTGGCCGCCCGTCGCCCGTCTCGTGCGCGGGGAGGTGCTCAGCCTCAGAACCCGCGAATTCGTCGAAGCGGCGACGCTCTCGGGCCTTGGCAACCTGCAGATCATCGCGCGGCACATCCTCCCCAACGCGTTGCCCCCGATCATCGTGCTGGCTTCGCTCATGGTGGCGCAGGCGATCCTGCTGGAAAGCTCGCTCTCGTTCCTCGGCTTGGGGGACCCCAACATCATGTCCTGGGGCTACATGATCGGCGCCGCGCGCACCGTGATCCGGACCGCATGGTGGCTCACGTTCCTGCCCGGCATGGCGATCCTCCTGACCGTGCTGGCGATGAATCTGATCGGAGAGGGCTTGAACGACGCGCTCAACCCCCGACTGAAGAGGCGGTTCGCATGAGTCTGCTCAGCGTCCGCGCCCTCTCCATCGCCCTGCCCCCCGGCGCCGACCGCGGCCACGCCGCCGAGGACGTGAGTTTCGATCTCGCGCCCGGCGAGATCCTCTGCATCGTCGGCGAGAGCGGCTCGGGCAAATCCATGTCGGCCAACGCCGTGATGGGGCTGCTTCCCGAAGGGGTCGAGCCGGTCGCGGGGTCGATCCTCTTCGACGGCCGCGAGATCCTCAGCCTGCCCGAAAAGGACATGCGCGCCCTTCGCGGCCAGCGCATCTCGATGATCTTCCAGGAGCCGCTGAGCGCGCTCAACCCGCTGATGCGCGTCGGCGCCCAGATCGCCGAAGTGTTCGAGGCGCATGGCGCGCTGACCCGGCCCGAGCGGCGCGCGCGCGCGTTGACGCTGCTCGACGAGGTCGGCATCCCCGACCCCGAGGCGGCGATCCGCGCGTATCCCTTCCAGCTTTCGGGCGGGCAGCGCCAGCGCGTGATGATCGCCATGGCGCTGGCGCTCGAGCCCGACATCCTGATCGCGGACGAGCCGACCACCGCGCTCGACGTGACCACCCAGGCCCAGATCCTCGAACTGATCGAGAACCTGCGCAAATCGCGCGGCATGGCGGTCATCTTCATCACCCATGATTTCGGCGTGGTCGCCGACATCGCCGACACGGTCATCGTCATGCAGACCGGCAAGATCGTGGAGGCGGGCGCCGCGGACGAGGTGCTGCTGCGCCCGCAGCACCCCTACACCCGCGCTCTGATCGACGCGATCCCGCGCCTGACCCACCGCGAGGACGCCGCCGCGCAGACCCGCGCGCCGGTCCTGACCGTGGAGGGGCTGAACAAGACCTTCTCCACCGGCTCGGGCGCGCTCTTCGGCGCGCGCCGCGTGGTCAAGGCGGTGCAGGACGTCAGCTTCGAGCTATACGCAGGCGAGACGATCGGCATCGTCGGCGAGAGCGGCTCGGGAAAATCCACCGTCGGGCGCTGCCTCGTGCGGCTATACGCCCCCGACAGCGGGCGCGTCATGCTGGGCGGCGACGACATCGCGGACATGTCCGGCGCCGAACTGCGCGACCGGCGGCGCAAGATGCAGATGATCTTTCAGGATCCCTACTCCTCGCTCAACCCCCGCGCGCGCGTCTCGCGCATCCTGACCGAGGGGCTCGTCGCCTATGGCGCGCCCCAGGAGCAGGCGCTGGACCGCGCGCGGGAGCTGCTGGAGCTGGTCGGGCTGGACGCGTCGGCGATGAGCCGCTTTCCGCATGAATTCTCCGGCGGTCAGCGTCAGCGCATCGGCATCGCCCGCGCCCTCGCGCTCGACCCCACGATCATCATCGCGGACGAGGCGGTGTCGGCGCTCGACGTGTCGATCCAGGCGCAGGTGCTGGACCTTCTGGCGGATCTCAAGGCGCGCCTGAACCTGTCGATGCTGTTCATCACCCACGACCTGCGGGTCGCCGCGCGCATCTGCGACCGGATCATCGTGATGCAAAAGGGCCGGATCGTCGAGGTCGGCCCGTCAGGCAAGGTTCTGCACGACCCAAGCACCGACTACACCCGCAGCCTGCTCGCCGCGATCCCGGGCCAGGACTACGAGCGCGCGCTGGCGCGGGCGCGATAGCGGGCGCGCTCAGGCCGCGCCGCCGCAAACCGGCCCCGGAAAGCGCGGCGGAGCGTCATGTGGCGAACTGGAAAACCCGTCTGAGACAGGCGCCGGCGTCTTGCGCGATCTCGCGGGCGAAGGACATCGGCGTGGCCCAGGGCGGATCGAAGGTGGCGACGACCTGACCGCTGTCAAAGCGCATTCTGGGGTGATGTTTCGCCACGATGCTCCGCATCCTCTTGTTCTTGTCCAGAAAAAGGACGTGCAGCACCTTGATCCCGCGGTTTTGCGCCGCCGTCACCAGACGGGAGAATAGCGCGCCGCCAATCCCTTCACCCTGCCACTCCGGCTCGACCGAGACGGCAATCTCCGCTTCGTGAGGCGAAGCCTGAGAAAGCCCTCGCACTTCGCCAATCGCGCGGAGCCGGCCATCGTGAAACGCCCCGAAGACCAGCGCATCGGCGCCAATGATCCGCCCGGCGTAGGTTCTGATGAAGTCGTCCTTGACCGACGCGCCAAAGCGCGAGCGCCGGGATCTGCGGTCGAGGCGCAAAAGATGCCGGGTGATTTCAGGAATATCGCGCTTCCCGAGTTTGCGGATTTCACGCGATGGATGAGCAGAAAGAGCGTTCATAGATCCAGGCTCCTTGGCGGCGCCGGATTGGCCCCGCGC
Organism: Paludibacillus litoralis; assembly: GCF_037646705.1. NCBI lineage: Bacteria > Pseudomonadati > Pseudomonadota > Alphaproteobacteria > Rhodobacterales > Paracoccaceae > Paludibacillus > Paludibacillus litoralis. The sequence goes on along the minus strand of NZ_JBBHER010000009.1, from coordinate 117,629 downwards.
CAGGTTGGCCTCCCGACGTCAAGATAATGCTGCACTGCAGCAAAAGCCATAGGGGCGACAGGAAATTCGAGGGAGCGCCCGGCGCCCGCATGGCGCGTCACCCCCCGCGCGATGGGCGAAGGCGTCGAGATCGCGCGCCGGGGCGCGGCGCCCCGGGCCTCCGCTGGGCTTTTCGCGCGCTTCAGGCGATTGGAAAATCGGCAGACGGGCGCGTGAGATTGCGCGTGAAGACGGCTACGGCGCCCCAGAGCCCGACGGTTTGCTCAAAAGCGGCGCGGTCGTCGGCGGGTGATCGCGCGAAACCGCGCGCAGCGCCGCTTCACGGATGAGCGTCACGAAGCGATCCACGATCGGGTTTCGCCGCCGCCATCTCGGAAAGATGAACACATATTCCAGATCGATGCTCGGCTCGAACCGGCGGATCGCCATCCCCGGCTGAAAACTCGACCGCGCGACGAACCCGTCCGCCACCGCCAGCCCGAGCCCCCGCGCCGCAAGCTCGCAGGCGACGACCCCGTTCGGCGTCTCCAGCCGCAGGAGAGGCTCGGCGCCAACCTTGCGGAAGGTCGCGTCGACACGTTGACGCAGCACCGTGCGCGGGCTGTTCAGAACCATCGGCAGGCCGATCAGGTCGTCGATCGTCACCACGTCCCTCGCCGCCAGCGGATGGCTCTCGTGCATGACCGCGACCGCGCTGACGGTGACCATCGGCGCGATCTCGATCACGTCGCTGTTGAGCGGAAGAACCGTGATGCCGAGATCGAACGGCTCATGCCCGAGCCACAGCTCGATATCGAGCCGCGAGCGCGCGTCGATCGTCGCGGTGAAGGCGGGGCTCTCCTCGGTCAGCGTCGCGATCGCCTCGGCCAGAAGAACGTTGGTCACATGGGGCGCCGTCAGGATCCGGACATGCCGCCGCTGGCGCTGATGAATTTTTCGCGCCTCGTAACCGACCTCGTCGAGGCTGTAGAGCGCGCGCTCGACATAGGCGTAAAATTCGCGCCCCTCCAGCGTCGGCGCAAGCCGCCTTTTCTCCCGCGTGAAAAGAGGAAACCCCGCCTCCGCCTCAAGCGCGCCGAGCAGGCGGCTCACCTGCGGCTGCGTTCGTCCGAGCCGATCTGCGGCGGCGTTGATCGACCCGCCCTCCATGAACGCCCGCAGCGCCTCCAGACCTTTCAGATTCATGGTTTGTCATGCGCTCCACGTATGAAATCCTGCTACAACAGAATTTGACGCATACGGCAAGGCCGCTACCATTCGCGCATTGTCAACCTCGTTCGGCGCGCCGAACAAGACTGACCCGGCAAAGGTGGAGCGTAGAATGGCCGACGGAGACAGACGCGGCGAGGCGTGGAGACGGGCCCCGTCCAGCTATCTGGAGAGCCGGCCGCCCGTTCATGAAATGCGCCCGCCGACCTCCACCTATGTCGAGATGCGCGACGGCTGCCGCCTCGCGGTCGACGTGCACCTGCCGGCCGCCGAGGCCGCCTCGTCCGGCGGCGTGCCGACCATTCTCATCCTCACGCCGTATTACCGGCGTTTCGCGCTTCGCGACACGGCGCCGGCCGGCGTCGAGGCCAGCCCCAATGTCGCGCTCTACCGGGACCTCTTCACGCCGCGAGGCTATGCGGTGGTCGCGGTCGACGTTCGGGGAACCGGCGCGAGTTTCGGCGTCCGGGACAGTTTCCGCTCGCCCGTCGAGCGTGAGGATTTCCGCGAGATCGCCGACTGGGTCGTCGCCCAGCCCTGGTCGGACGGGACGATCGGATCCACCGGCATCTCCTATCTCGGCGCGGCGGCCTGTTTCCTCGCCAGCACCGGCCACCCGGCGGTGAAAGCGATCGCGCCGCTCTCGGGGGTCTGGAACACCTATACCGACCATTTCTATCCGGGCGGCGTGCTGCTGAACAAGCTGGCGGCGGGGTATGACGAGCTCATGGTCGGCCTCGATCATGATCGGCGCGACATCCTCGCGCGCCTCCCCTATTTCAGCGATCCGAACTTCGCCGGGCCGCAACCTGTCGACGAGGATCCGGATGGCGCGCTCCTCAGGATGGCGACGAAGGAGCATCTGGCGAATTTCCACATGCCCGAGTTCATCTCCGAGTTTCAGTTCGCCGACGACCGGCTGCCTTACGATCCGTCTTTCAGCGCCGCCTCCTTCAGCCCGTTTCATTACGCCCGCGATATCCCGCAGGACGTGGCGGTCTATTCGATTTCGGGCTGGATGGATGGCGCGGCCTACGCGAACGGCTCGATCGCGCGTTTCCTCTCGCTGCCGGGCGAGAAGCGGCGCCTGCTTCTCGGCGCCTGGGATCATGGCGCGCGGACCGACGTCTCCCCCTGGCGCGCGCCGGGCGACCCCCAGTCCGTGATGATGAACGAGACGCTGCGCTTCTTCGACCACTACCTGATGGGCGTCGACACCGGATTGCAGGACGAGGCGCCGGTCCATTATTTCACCATTCATGAGGAGGTCTGGCGCGCCGCGGCGACATGGCCGCCGATCGAGACGGCGCGGACGCTCTATCTCGGCGCCGACGGGGCGCTTCTCCCCGAGCCGGGCGCGGAAGGAGAAAGCGGCTTCACCGCGGATTTCGCCGCCGGAACCGGCGTGAACACGCGGCATGAGCGGCTGGCCGCGATCAACGTCGCCACCTACTATCCGGACTGGGAAGAGCACGAGCGGCCGATGCACGCCTACACGTCCCAACCGCTCGACGCGGCGGCGACGATCACCGGGCATCCGGTGGTCACGCTCCACCTCGTCTCCAGCCAGCCGGACGCGGTGCTGCATGTCTATCTGTCGGAGCTGGAGGCGGACGGCGCGCTCCGCTACGTCACCGAAGGCGTGTTTCGCGCCCTGCATCGGCAGGAGAGCGCGCCGCCGCCCGAGCAGAACTGGAGCTGGCCGTTCCACGATTTCAGCCGGGCCAAGGCGCGGCCTCTGACCCCGGGCGAGCCGGCGCGGCTCAGGTTCGCGCTGGCGCCGACCTCATGGACCTTCGCCAAAGGAAGCCGGATCCGGCTGTCGATCGCAGGCGCGGATTGCGATCACTATGTGCAGCTGCCGCACGGGCGGCCGCCGCGCCTGAGCATCATGCATGGCGGGGACGCCGCTTCGGCGATAGAGCTTCCATGGAGCGAAGAAAGCCGCAAGGCTCAATACCAGCAAGGAGAGGAAACCGGATGTTGATCAGGAAAGCAGCCTTGACGTTCGCGGTGGTCGCGATGGCGGGCGCGGCCGCGCACGCGGGCAAGGACACCGACACCTTCACGTGGGCCACCTCCACGGAGATAGACACCCCGGATCTCTACTACGGGAACCAGCGCGAAGCGCTGATCACGACCTACGCCCAGTGCGACAGCCTGGTTCACCGCGATCCGATGACCAACGAATACGTGCCGCTCCTGGCCACGAGCTGGGAATGGATCGACGATGTCACCCTGGAGCTGAAGCTCCGCGAGGGCGTCAAGTTCCACGATGGCACCGATTTCGACGCTGAAGACGTCGCGTACACGCTCAACCATGTCGCGGCGCCCGACAGCGGCATGAAGGTCCGCGTCATCATCGAGTGGATCGACACCGTCGAGGTCGTCGACCCGCACACGGTGCGGATTCACGCGGACGCGCCGACCCCGGCCGCGCTGGAGTATCTGACCGGCACCGCGCCGATGTTTCCCTCCGGGCATTATGACAACGCGCCGGAGGTTCCCGGCGCGGACGGCGCCACGCGGCGCGACTGGGGCGCGGTTCTGCCGGTCTGCACCGGCCCCTACATCCTGACGGATTACCAGCCCGGGCAGTCCGTGACGCTGGAGAAGAACGAGAACTATTTCGACGGGAGCCCGAAAGGGAAGCCGTCGATCGGCAAGATCGTCTACAAGACGATCAAGGACCCGGAGACCCAGATCGCCGAGCTGATGACCGGCGGCGTCGACTGGATCTGGGGCGTCCCGCCCGAAAACGCCGACCTTCTCAGGGAGATGGAGAACCTCACCGTCGTCTCCGCGCCGACGATGCGCATGTCCTTCCTGTCGCTCGACGCGGCCGGCCGGACCGGAGAGACGCCGCTGCAGGATGTTCGCGTCCGCCAGGCGATCGCCCACGCCATCGACCGCGAGTCGCTGAGCAAGAACCTCGTCGGCGAAGGCTCCGCGGTGCAGAGGTCCATGTGCGTGCCGGTTCAGTTCGGCTGTGAGACCGATGTCACGCAATACGCCTACGACCCTGAAAAGGCGAAGGCCCTGCTGGCGGAGGCCGGGTATCCGGACGGGTTCGAGATTCCCTTCTACGCCTATCGCGACCGGCCCTATTCGGAGGCGGTTCTGAACTACCTCCGCGCCGTGGGCATCGATGCGGATCTCCAGTTCCTCCAGTGGCGGGCGCTTCGGCCGCTGATCGTCGACGACAAGGCGGCGCTCGCGCATCTCACGCTCGGCTCGAACGGGATGCTCGATGTCTCCGCCAGCACCAGCTACTACTTCAAGTTCAGCTCGGACGATTATGCGCGCGACGCGGAGGTGCGGGACTGGCTGGACAAGGCCGACACCAACTCCGACCCCGAAGTGCGCAAGGCGTTCTACTCCAAGGCGCTGAAGAAGATCGCGGATCAGGCCTATTACATCCCGCTCTTCGTCTACGGCCGGACCTACGCCTTCAACAAGGAGCTGGACTATCCGGTGACGCCTGATGAAATGGCCCACTTCTATCTGGCGAAGTGGAAATAAGACGGCTCCATGCGGGGGAGAAATCCCCCGCATGACGGTGCGGGAGCGTTTATGGCTGCGTTTATCGCGAAACGCCTGGGGCTGACGGCGCTGGTGATCGTCGTCACCTCGATCGTCGCCTTCATGCTGGTTCACCTTTCGGGGGATCCGGCCGCGGCCATGGCCGGCGAAGGGGCCAGCAGCGCGGACATCGCCGCGGTGCGGGCGACCTTCGGTTTCGACCGTCCGCTCGCCGCCCAGTATCTCGATTGGGTCGGCCGGTTGCTCGGCGGCGATTTCGGCCGCTCCTACTATCTGAGAATGGACGCGGGCGCGGTTCTGGCGGAGCACATGCCGGTGACCGCGACGCTCGGGGCGCTCGCGCTCAGCTTCGCATTGCTGCTTTCGATCCCGCTCGGCGTCTTCGCCGCGCTCTTTCCGAACACCCTGATCGACCGGATCGCGCTCTGGATCGCGGTCGCCGGGCAGGCGCTGCCGTCTTTCCTGTTCGGACTTGGGCTGATGTATATCTTCGGCGTCTATCTGCGCTGGCTGCCGATCTCCGGCAGCGGCGGCTGGCTCAACTATCTCATGCCGTCGATCGCGCTCGGCTATTACGCGACGCCGGCGATCATGCGGCTGACCCGCTCCGGCATGATGGACGTGCTCCAATCCGACCATGTCCGCACCGCGCGCGCCTATGGGCTCGCGCCCTGGCGGGTGGTGCTGCGCCACAGCCTTCGCCATGCGGTCATCCCGGTCGTGTCGCTCGCGGCGGTTCAGCTCGGCTTCATGCTTGGCGGCTCGATCGTGATCGAGACGATCTTCTCGTTGAAAGGCATCGGGTATCTCGCGTGGGAATCGATCCAACGCGCCGATATCGAGATCATCCAGGCCATTCTTCTGGTCATCGCCACGGCCTATGCGCTGCTGACGCTTCTGGCCGACCTGCTCAACGCTCTTCTCGACCCGCGGATCAGGGTTTCATGAGCGGCGCGCGCACCCTTCCGACGCCGATTTCGCTTTCGCCGGGCCAGATCGCGGTCCGCCGCGCGCTCCGGCACGGCGGGATCTGGATTGGCGGGCTGATCATCACGGCGATCATCCTCGCCGCGATCTTCGCTCCGCTCCTGACGCCCCATGACCCGACGCTTCAGGACCTCGCGCGGCGCTACATTCCGCCGGTCTGGGCGGAAAAGGGAAGCTGGGAGCATATTTTCGGCACCGACAATCTCGGGCGGGACTATCTGGCGCGCCTCCTTTACGGCGCGCGCATTTCGCTTGTTCTCGGGTTCTGCACGGTGCTCATCTCGGGCGCGATCGGCACGGCGATGGGCGTCGCCGCGGGCTATTGGGGCGGCTGGCCCGACCTGATCATCAATTTCGTCATCACCATCCGCCTGACCTTGCCGGTGGTGCTGGTGGCGCTGGTCGTGGTGGCGCTGATCGGCAATTCGCTCTGGCTGCTGATCCTGGTGATCGGCCTCCTGCTCTGGGATCGCTTCGCCATCGTGGTGCGCGCCGCGACGCAGCAGGTGGCCTCGCGCGAGTATATCATCTCGGCCCGCGCCATCGGCAGCTCGACCGCGCGGATCCTGTTCCGGGAGATCCTGCCCAACATCATCGGGCCGCTGATCGTCGTCGCCTCGATCGAGGTCGCGCACGCGATCCTGCTGGAGGCGGCGCTGTCCTTTCTCGGGCTCGGCGTACAGCCGCCGCAGGTCTCCTGGGGGTTGATGGTGGCCGAAGCCAAGGGCCAGATGCTGTTTCGCCCGTGGATGATCGCCATCCCCGGCGCCGCGCTGGTGCTGCTGATCTTCTCGGTCAACCTGGTTGGCGACGCGCTGCGCGACGTGACGACCCCGGAAGGGAAAGCCTGAGATGAGCGCGCCCCCGATCCTGGACGTCGTCAACCTGAGCGTGGAGATCCCGACGCCCGGCGCCCTGCTGAAGCCGGTGCGCCGGGTCGACCTCACCGTCGGCCGGGGCGAGACCGTCGCCATCGTCGGCGAATCCGGCTGCGGCAAGAGCCTGACCGCGCTCGCGATCATGGGGCTTCTGCCCCGCGCGGCGCGCGCGCGCTCGGAGCGCATCGAGCTGAACGGCGAGTCGATCTCCAGCGTCAGCCGGCGGCGCTGGCGGCGACTTCGCGGCGACCGCATCGCGATGATCTTTCAGGACCCGATGACCGCGCTCGATCCCTGCTACCGGATCGGCGACCAGATGTGCGAGATCCTGCGCCAGCATCGGCGGGTCACGCGCGGCGCGGCGCGGGCGCGGGCGCTGGAGCTTCTGCGCAAGGTCGGGATTCCGACGCCGGAGGAGCGGCTGTCGCAATATCCGCACCAGCTTTCGGGCGGGCTGCGCCAGCGGGTGATGATCGCGATGGCGCTGCTCTGCGAGCCGGAGCTGATCATCGCGGATGAGCCGACGACCGCGCTCGACGTCACCATCCAGGCGCAAATCCTGCGGCTGCTGCGGGATATCCAGCGCGAGACCGGCATCGGCCTCGTCCTGATCACGCATGACCTCGGGGTGGTCGCCGGCGTCGCGGACCGCATCGTCGTGATGTATGGCGGCGAAGTGGTCGAGACCGGCGATTGCGCCGATATTCTCAGCCAGCCGCTCCATCCCTACACCGAGGGTCTGATGCGCTCGATCCCGGTTCCGGGCGAGACCCGCCAGGGCGAGATGCTGGGCTTCATTCCCGGCGTCGTCCCGCGGCAGGAGGGGGAGCTTGCGGCGTGCGGCTTCATCGACCGCTGCCCCTACGCCGAGCCGCGCTGCGCGGCGGCGCCGGTCCCGCTCAGGGACGTCGGCGGCGGGCGCAAGATGCGCTGCGTCCTGCCCGACGACCCCGCCACGCGCGACCCGGAGGTCTGGATCCGGGCCGACGCCGAGGAGGCGGGCGCATGACCGCCGAGACCCTCACCATGCGCGGCGTCACTCGCGATTATTCCGTTGGCGGCTCCTTCGCCCGAAAGCAGACCCTGCGCGCGCTCAGGGGCGTCGATCTTACGGTGGCGCGCGGGCGCACGCTCGGCCTCGTCGGCGAATCCGGCTGCGGGAAAAGCACCCTCGCGAAGATCCTCCTCGGCGTGGAGGAGGCGACATCGGGCGAGGTGCTGGTCGAGGGGCGCCCGATCACATCCTATGGCCGGATCGAGCGCGCCCGCCTGATCCAGCCGGTTTTCCAGGACCCGTACTCCTCGCTCAACCCGCGCATGACCGTCGAGGCGATCATCGCCGCGCCGCTGACCGTGCGCGGCGAGGGGAACGCCGCCTTCCGGCGCCGCCGCGCGCGGGAGATGGCGAAGGAGGTCGGCTTGCCGGAGCACCTGATCTCCACCTATCCGAGCCAGCTTTCCGGCGGGCAACGGCAGCGCGTCGCCATCGCGCGCGCGCTGATCGGAGAGCCGAAGATCCTGATCTGCGATGAGCCGACATCGGCGCTCGACGTCTCCGTTCAGTCGCAGATCCTCAATCTCCTCAGCCGGCTGAAGCGCGAGTTCGACCTGACGATGATCCTGATCAGCCACAATCTGGCCGTGGTGCATCACCTCGCTGATGAAGTGGCGGTGATGTATCTCGGCCAGATCGTGGAGAACGGGCCGAGCGCGGAGGTGTTCGCCCATCCGCGCCATCCCTATTCGGACGCGCTGCTGAAGGCGGTTCTCCCGCCTCGCGCGGGCGCGCGCCTGCCCGAGCTGCACGGGCTCGAAGCGGAGTTTCCGAGCCCGGTCAACCCGCCCTCCGGCTGCGCCTTTCATCCGCGCTGCCAGTTCGCGGATCAACGCTGCGTCGATGAAGCGCCGGAGCGCCGCGGCGAGGGCCATATCTTCCGCTGCCACCACCCGCTCGGCGCCGCCGCAGCGCCTGCGCCCCCCGCCGCGGAAGCGCCCGGAGCCCAGCCCCGCCCTTGATCGGCGCCGGTCATCGGCGGATTCGCGGGCGGCGGCGCCGGGCCTCCGGTTCGGGGCGAACGCCGCCAGGCTGAGACCGGCCGACGCGCTCCGAGCGACCAAAGGAGATATTGCTCCCGATCGCTCGAAGCGGGCGCGCGCGCCTGACGGCGCAGCGTCTATCGAGGCCCGACGTCAGCCATGAACCCGATCAAAGCTGCTTCAGCACGTCCTTTGATACCTTGCAGATATAGGTGTATTTGGGATTGACCATCTGCGTGCACCGCGCCTCCGCTATCTGCCCCAGGAGCATGTAGCCCTCGTGGGCGGGGACGCCGTAGCTGTCCTCCAGCCAGTAGACCATTTCCTCGAACGCGATGCGCATGGCGTCCTCGAGCGGGCGGGCGCAGCCGGTTGTGCAGATGTGGGTGGGCGTCTCGATGCGCGGATGAATGAGCCGCTCCGGCGCCGGTTCGAGCGAGACCCGCACCGTCAGATCGGCGGCGATCTCGATCGCGCCCATGCCGTTCACTTCGCCGTCGCCCTGAATCGCGTGGCAGTCGCCGAGGAAGAGATGCGCGCCCTCGCGATTGACCCGCAACATCACCGTGTTGCCGGTGGTCATCTCCTGAACATCCATGTTGCCGCCGTGCGTGCCGTTGTCCATCGTCAGCACCGCGCCATGGAGCGGAGCCACTCCGACGACGCCGATCATCGGCCGGATCGGAAACTTGACGCTGTCCGACCAATGAACCACCCCGTCGCTCACCTCGACGACGCGGGTTCTGATGCCGAACTCCTTGCGCCTGACCCAGTCGGGAAAGATGCCGATCCCGGGCCAGAGCGCGGTGAAGCCCAACCCGTTCAGCTTCATGTCGAGAACTTCGACCGAGAGCATGTCGCCGGGTTGCGCCCCCTTGATCTCGATCGGGCCGGTCGCGCCGTTGACATATGGCAGCGTCACATCCGCGGGCGTCAGCTGCTGGCCGAGATGGCGGATGGTTCCGTCATTGACGTTGATTGCGCATTCGACGGTGAAAACCTCGCCGGGCGTCATCGACGCGACGAACGCGTCATCGCCAGACAGCGCGTATTTGATGTTGCCTTGCTTGCGGACAAGCGCGGCTCCGTTATCTGCAGTCATTCTCGGCTCCTTTTCAATCCGTCTTCCACGGGGTGAGCAGACGTTCCAGCTTTCCGACCACCCAGGTCAACACCAGAGCCAGGGCGATCGTCGCGACCAGCCCTGCGAACACCTTGGGGATGTTGTAGAGCGAGCCCGCCTGGAAAATCGCGTGGCCGAGGCCCTCGGACGACGACATGAATTCGCCGATGATCGCCCCGATCAGCGCAAAGCCGACGGTCAGACGAAGCCCCGAAAAGATGTCGGACAGGGCGGACGGAATCACCAGCCGCCGAAACATCTGAAATTTGCTGGCCCCAAGCGTGCGGAACAAATTCATCTCGTCGGGGTCGACGCTCGATGCGCCCTTGTAGGACGTCAGGAGCGCGATCACCACGACCGAGAGCGTCGCCATGACCACCTTGGAGGCGAGGCCGGTTCCGAACCAGATGATGATGATCGGAGCGAGCGCGATGATCGGGATGGCGCCGATCGCGATCACATAAGGTTGAACCACCCGCGCGACGAACTGTGAATACCAGAGAGAGAGGCCCAGCAGCGTCCCCATGGCGTTGCCGAGCAGGAAGCCGATGACGGTCTCCGCTCCCGTCACATAGGTGTCGCGCAGAAGCGTTCCATCCAGCCAGCCGCGCACGATAAAGGTCCAGACGGCGCTCGGCGAGCCGAACAGGAAGGCGAGCTCGCGGTTCCCCACCGTCGCCCATTCCCAGAACCCGAGGAGAAAAACCAGAATGCCGACCTGGCACGCGAGGATGGCGCCGGCGCGAACGGTGCGCGCTCTGCGCCGCGCCGCGCGTTCGGCCTCCGGCAGCAGGGTGAGCAGGTCATCGGCCATCAGGACGACTCGCTCTGAAGATCGTTCCAGATGGCGCGCACATATTCCTGAAAGCCCGGGCTCTTGCGCGCCTCCATCATGTCCGTGCGCGCGCCCGGCAGATCGATTTCATATGTTCTGATCACGGATGTTGGTCTTTGTGAGAGGACGAGAACCCGATCGGACATCGACACGGCTTCTTCGACATCATGTGTGATCAGAAGCACTGAGCGATGCTCCCCGCGCACAAGCGCCGCGGTGTCGTTCTCGATGAGCAGCTTTGATTGGAAGTCGAGCGCCGCGAACGGCTCGTCGAGCAGCATGACCTCGGGGTCGGTGACGAGCGTGCGCGCGAGCGCCACGCGCTGGCGCTGACCGCCGGAAAGCGTGGCCGGATATGCGCTCTCGAACCCGCGCAGGCCCAACCGGTCGAGCATGAGCGCCGCGCGCTCACGGGCCTCCGAGCGGTCGACCTCGGCGATCTCGAGCCCCAGAACCACGTTCTGGATCGCGGTGCGCCAGGGCAGGAGAAGATCCTTCTGGAGCATGTATCCAACCCGGGGCGGCACTCCCGCCAGCGGTTTGTCATACCAGTAGATCTCGCCGGAAGACGGGGGAATGAGGCCTGAGACCACGTTGAGCAGGGACGACTTCCCGCAGCCGGACGGGCCGACGATCGAAACGATCTCCCCTGAGTGCAGGGTCACGGTGAGATCCCGAATGACGTGGGCGCGGTGATCGCCCACGTCATAGCTTTTTGAGACGTGAATCACACGGAGAGGTGGAATCTCAGCCGTCGGATCCGGTCCCGATATCGTCGCAACGCCGCCGTCAGCCAAGACTCGCGACTGCCTTTTCCGCAAAGGAATTGTCGACGATGTCCTCGTAGGGGACGGTGCCCTGAATGTTCCCCAGATAGAGCTGCATATCCATCAGGTTGTCCCACTGATCCCGCTGAACCACGACCGTCTCGGCGGGGATCTTGAATTCGAGCTCCGCGGCGATGGCGGCGTCCACCACGTTGCCGGGCAGGTCGGGGAACTCCTTCCGCGCGACCTCCATGGAGAATTCGGGGTCGGAATACGTGCGCCGCGACGCTTCCTCGAAGGACGTCACCAGCGCCTGCACCATCTCCGGGTCGCGCTCGATCGTGGATTCGAGCACCATGATTCCGGTGTTGCAGAACGGGCCGACATAGTTCGAGAAGTCGAAGACGACTTTCGCTCCCTGGTCGACCGCCGACGCGACCGACGGCTGGTACGCGATCGCCATGTCCGCCTGTCCGGCCAGCATCGCGGCGATCTCGGTCCCGGGGCTGACCTGGAGAATCTTGGTGTCCTCGCCGACGCGAAGACCGGCCGTCTCCAGCATGCGCTTGGCGACGGAGAAGTTCGTGTTGGGCTCTGGCGAGGTCACGATCGTCAGGCCCTTGAAGTCCTTCGGATCGGTTATCATGTCGAGCGTCTTCGAGACGCCGAAATAATGCGCCCTCTGGATCACCGTCCCCACCACCATGCCGGGGCCGCCCTGCTCGCGAGAAATCTGCGCCATCGTGGCGTCGCCGATCGCGAAGTCGGACGACCCCCCGAGAACCGACGCGAAGGTCTGGGTGTCGCCGCCGGCCGCCGATACTTTCATGGCGAGGCCGTTCTTCTCGAAGATGCCGGCGTGCATGCCGACATACAGATTTATGTATCCGAGGTTGTGAACGGCTTCACTGAAGTTCACCGTCTTCAGCGTCTGCGCATGAAGAGGAAATGCGTGAACACCGACTCCGGCCGCGCCCGCGCCAACAAGAAGTTGGTTGAAAGCACGTCGGTTCACTGCATGATCTAGGCGCTTCATTCTGATGTTCCTCCCCGCCATCGATCACGTCGCAATCGATGTGGCGTTTTTCTTGATTGTTGGAATTCCGGCCAAGTTCTGACGATACGAACTACGCTTTGCGTTGCTCCTTGCTTCGCTCCGGATTTCGAGCCTCCGCGATTCGGTCAGGAAAAGTCAACCGTTATGTCAGTTTCGGATCGCCGCCGAAAACGCGGCTCGTGCGCCGGATGGTAGCACAATCCGTCAGCGTATCATGCGCATTTCTGGGCTGTATGGGCCCGTTTCACCCGCCCCATGCCCGGCGGCGGCGCTTCACCGTCCAGCGGGCTTCAGCCCTGCGCGCGCGATCCGGCCAGGGCGGCCTTCCGCGCTCCGCTCGCCCTCGGCGCCGGCGCGGGCGCCGGCGCGCCGCCATGCGGCGCCTCATCCATGGCCGGCCGGACGCCGCGAAGCCGCAACGCGTTGGTCAGCACGAAGATCGAGGAGAGCGCCATCGCGCCGGCGGCCAGAACCGGCGACAGCAGCAGACCGAACGCCGGATAGAGCGCGCCCGCCGCCACCGGGATCAGCGCGACATTGTAGCCGAACGCCCAGAACAGGTTCTGCCGGATGTTGCGCAAGGTGCGGCGCGACACCTGATAGGCGTTCACCACGCCGCGCAGGTCACCCGACATCAGCACCACATCGGCGGATTCGATCGCGACGTCGGTTCCCGTGCCGATGGCGATCCCGACATCCGCATGGGCGAGCGCGGGCGCGTCGTTGATCCCGTCGCCCACGAAGGCCACCATCCGGCCGTGTTCGCGAAGCGCGTCCAGCGCCGCCACCTTGCCGTCGGGCAGGACGCCGGCGATGACATGGTCGACGCCGGTCTCGGCCGCGATGGCGAGCGCCGTCTCGCGCTTGTCGCCGGTGATCATGGCGACATGCAGCCCAAGATCGCGCAGCGCCCGGATGGCGGCGGCGCTGGCGGGCTTGACCGGATCGGCGACCCCGATCACCGCCGCCAGGCGCCCGTCGATCGCCGCGAAAAGCGCGGTGCGGCCCCGGCTCGCGAGATCGGCTTCGGCCCTGGAGAGCGGGTCCGTGGCCACGCCTTCGCGGACCATCAGGCGCTCGGCCCCCACCAGAACCTCGCGCCCCGCGACCCGCGCCCGCACCCCGTAGCCGGTGATCGACTCGAAGCCGTCGACCGGATGCGTCTCGGCGCCCTCGGCGCGGGCGGCGCGCAGGATGGCGTCGGCGATGGGATGTTCCGACCGCGCCTCGACCGCCGCCGCCAGCGCCAGAACCTCGGCCCGCTCGAAGCCGTCGGCCAGCACGAGGTCCGTCAGTTCCGGGCGCCCCTCGGTCACGGTGCCGGTCTTGTCGAGCGCCACCACCTCGACGCGCGAGAGCTGTTGCAGCGCGTCGCCCTTGCGGAACAGCACCCCCATCTCCGCGGCGCGGCCCGTGCCCACCATGATCGAGGTCGGCGTCGCCAATCCCATGGCGCAGGGGCACGCGATGATCAGCACCGACACCCCCGCCACCAGCGCGAAGGGCAGCGCGGGCGACGGCCCGAGCGCCAGCCAGAGCAGCACGGTCAGCGCCGCCGCCGCCATCACCGCCGGCACGAACCAGAGCGTGATCCGGTCGACCAGCCCCTGAATGGGCAGCTTGGCGCCCTGCGCGTCTTCGACCATCCGGATGATCTGCGCCAGCGTGGTGTCCGCGCCCACCCGGGTCGCGCGGAACTGGAAGCCGCCCGCGCCATTGACCGTGCCGCCGGTCACGGGGTCGCCTTCGGATTTGGCGACGGGGAGCGGCTCGCCGGTGATCATGCTCTCGTCGACATGGGCGCTCCCCGTCGTCACCTCGCCATCGACCGCGATGCGCTCGCCCGGCCGAACGACGAGGATGTCGCCCGCGCGGATGCGCTCGATCGGAAGATCCTGCGGCGCGCCGTCCACCAGCACGCGGGCGGTGCGCGCCTGAAGCCCCAGCAGTTTCTGGATCGCCGCGCCGGTGCGGCCCTTGGCGCGGGCCTCCATCCAGCGGCCGACGAGGATCAGCACGACGATCACCGCCGCAGCCTCGAAATAGACCGCGCGCGAGGCCTCGGGCAGCAGCGTCGGCGCGAACAACGCCACGACGGAATAGAGATAGGCGGCCGACGTGCCGACCGCGACAAGGCTGTTCATGTCGGGCGCGCCCCGGAACAGCGCCGGAAACCCCTTCGCGTAGAAGCCCCGGCCGGGCCCGGCCAGAACCGCGGAGGTCAGCGCGAACTGGATCAGCCAACTGGCCTGATGCCCGATGGTCCGGCCGATCAGATCATGCATCCCCGGCGCCATATGCGCGCCCATCTCCAACAGGAAGACCGGCAGCGCCAGCGCGGCGGCGAACAGGGTCTTGCGGGCCAGCGCGCGGGCCTCCCCGCTCTTGCGCGCGGCCGGGTCTTCCCGGGCCGCCGCGTCGACGGGCGTCGCCGGATAGCCGGCCTCCTCAGCCGCCTTCAACAGATCGGCCACCGCCGCCGCCCCTTCGGCGTAGGTCACGGTTGCGGTTTCCGAAGCGAGGTTGACGGCGACATCCAGCACGCCGGGCGCCGCCGCCAGCGCCTTCTCCACCCGCCCGACGCAGGACGCGCAGGTCATCGACGCCACGTTCAGCCGAACCGTCTCGACCCGCGCGGGATAGCCGGCGCGGTCCAGCGCGGCGATCACGTCGGCGGCGCGCCCCGGCGCGTCGATCCGCATCTCCGCGGTTTCGCTGGCGAGGTTGACCCGGACATCGCCGATCCCGGGCAAGGAAGCGAGCGCGCGCTCCACCCTGCCGACGCAGGACGCGCACGACATGTTCCGGAGGGGCAGTCGGAGATTTGGCCGAGTCGACATGGATGCTCCCGATCTGATTCCCTCATCAGATAGGGTCTCCAGCAGATGGAAGGTCAACAGGCCGGAAAAACTTTCCGGTCTCGATCTTCCGGCCCGATCTTCAGCGCTCCAGCGCCTCCGCCAGAAGCCGGCGCCACCGCGCCGGGCCGGGGGAGTGGAGCTCCGCCCAAGGCCGCGCAAACTCGACGCCCTGCTCGACCAGAAGCTTCATCTCCCGGCGGAACCGCGCCCGGTGGCTCCTGCCGAACCCCCGCGGCTTCGGCATCTTTTCCGAGACGTTGATCCGCTCCTCCAGCTTGCCGTCCCGCTCCGGCGTCGGCCCGAGACCGAGATGCGCCTCGACCCGGCGGAGCGCGTTCACCGGCGCCTTGGATATTTCCGCATATTCCAGCAGCAGCACGTTCTCACGCGGGATATGGGCCAGAATGCGCCGAAGATGGTCGCCGTAATCGCCATCCTCGGTCAGGCTGAACCGGTTGATGAAGCGCTGCATCTCCGCCGGCTTCATCGCCTTGAACGCGTCGAGCTGGTTGATGAAGGCGGCGTGGAATTTCGCATGCGACCAGAGCCGCTCCTCCGGCTCGCGCAGGATATAGACGATCCTGATCTCGGGCGCGAAGGCGGCGACGCTCGCCCATCCCGCGTCCGGCAGCAGCGCGGTCGAGGGGCTGAAATCACAGGCCCATGCGTCCTCCGGCATGCCGTCGAACAGGCTGCGATACCATGCGTCGTCCACCGGCCCGGCCGCGAACCGGCGATACCACTCCAGCCGCTCCTCCATGCGGGAGGCCTTCCGCCCCGGCTCCGCCATCCATTTCCGATACCGCTCCAGCTTGCCCTCGCGGATCTCCGGGGTCAGCCGGTCGAACCGGCCATGGATCGAGAAATGGTAATGCAGCTCCTTCTCCGGCGTGAACCAGAGCCCGGGATTCGCGCGGATGTTCTGGTAGAGCCAGGTTGTCCCGGACTTCGCCGCGCCGACGCAAAGGAATAGCTTCTTCATGGGATCTCTTTATGCATGCGCCCGCGTGCGCTTCAATCCTGAGCCGCGCGCGTGTCGGCGCGGGAGTCCGCCGTCGGCGCGTCGGCCATGATCCGGTTGACGAGCCCGAGCCCGGACAGCTTGAGGCTGCCCTGCGCCCAGATATCGGTCTTCTTCATCGACTGGAGCTCCGCCATGAGCCGCAGCGGGTTCACCCGCCGCGTCGGCGCGCGAAGCGCCAGCTCCACCTGGCCGGTCTGATGCGCGAGCCCGCGCACCGCCCGGGCCTCGCTGAAGGCGGGGCGCCCCGCGAACCGCTCGAAGCGGCGCTGAAGAACCGCCGCCGCCTCGTCGAGATCCCCCGGCGCCGCATGAAAATCATCGACGAGCCGGAGCGCCCGCTCCCGAATCGCGGCGCGGAGCCGCCCGAGCTCCGCGCGCGCCCCGGCGCCGTAGGGGCTCTCCGCGAAAACCGGCCCGTCCGGCCCGAGGCTGACGAGCCGCCCGCGCTCCGGATCGACGAGGAACGGCTCGACCCAGGCGAAATTCCACGTCGCCCACCGCGCCGAACGGCGGCGATGATCGAGCGCGACCCCGGGGTGGATCCGGATCTGCGGATGCACGCGCCTGAGATTGCCGTTGAAATAGCGGCTCGTCATCAGAAACAGGAAATCGACCCGCCGCCCCGGCGCCGGCCGCGCGAAAAAGAGATCGGAAAGCTGCGCCGCGAACGTGCCGGAATACCCGATATCGACCGCGACCGAGGGCGCCGGCTCCAGAAGCCCCGCCCCTTCGAGATAGGCCTCCACCGCCTCGCGTCCGGCGTCCAGCGCCCGGAGCAGCGGCGCCGCGACCGCCGGATCGTCGAGCGCGCGCCGCAGCGCCTCGCCCTCCGCGCGCCGCGCGCCGCCGACCAGCGCGTCTTCCGGCAGATCGAACGCCCGCCGGAGCGTCTCCGCCGAGAACGGCGCGCCGGCGATATAGGGCGCGAGGTTCGCCAGTTTCCAGAGATCGCGCGCGTCCCGCACCTGGAGCCGGGCGCCGAGCGCGCGGCTGATCGCCAGCTCCCGGATCTCCAGCCCCTCCGGCGCGAGATGCGGGCGGAGCCCCCGCGCGGCTTCGGCGATCTCGCCGATCACCGTGCCGTCCCGCGTCAGATGATAGAGCCGCGCCGCCCCGGTCCGCCGCGCCAGCCCCAGCGCCCGGAGCGCCAGAATCCCGGCCGCCGGCCCGATCAGCTGATCGACGATCCGCTCCGGCGAGCCGAGCGCGCGCTCATCGGCCATGTCCAGCGCGGCGGCGACGCCGCGGCGGCGGAGCGTCGGCGTCGGCGCGTAGCTCTCGCGGATGTTCGCCGCCTCGGTTTCCGCGACCCCGGCCCGGTCCATGAAATGGATCGCCCGCCAACCGGCGTCCCGGGCCGGAACGACGTCGCTGTCCAGCCGGTCGCCGATATGGAGAATGTCCTCCGGCGCCGCGCCCAGCCTGCCCGCGACGGCGTTGAAGATCTTTCCGCCGCGCTTGGTCCAGCCGAGATCGGCCGAGACGAAAACCTCGTCGAACCCGTCCCGGAGCCCCGCCCGGCGGAGAATCGCGTCGACCTCCGGGCCCCGGAGATACATGTCCGTCACCGCGATCACGACCAGCCCGCGCGCGCGGAGCCCGGAGAGGAGCGCCGCCGCTCCCGGCGCCGGCCGGATCCCCCGCGCCTCCACCTCGGTCTCGAACGCGACGAGGCTCGCGGCGGCGGAGGCGGCGGCCGCGCCGGAAAGCCCCGCGCCGATCAGCGCCTCGCGGAAGATCACCTCCAGCGGCGGCTCGTCGCCCGCGCCGGCCGCGATCATCCGCGCCTTGATCCGGCCGGAGAGGTAATGGCGCGCGGCGAAGATCGCCTCCCCCGCCCGGCGCCCCGCGATCAGGCGCGCGTAGCCGGCGGTCTTTCGCTGGATCCCCTCCAGCGCCAGCCCGCGCCTGAGCAAAAGCGTGTCGAAGAGATCGAAGCTCACGATTCGCGCATCGCCGACCCGCCCGGCGATCTCCGCGAGCGCGCCCGCCGCATCCGGGTCCGCGGCGGCGCCGGCCGCGCGCCGCTCCCCCCGGCGCCGCGCCTCGAAGGCGAGCCCGCGCGCCTCCCAGAAGGCGTAGGCGCCACCGATCATGTCAGCGATCATGAACACCCGCCGCTCCGTTCGCCCGCTTGCGCGGCCCTCGTATCGCGGCTACTTCGCATATCGTGTCATTCGTTGTCGACCTCATCCGAAAGCCGCCGAAGGTGGACGATATCGTCTACTTCACGCGCAAGATTCTCTCCCGCCCGCAGGATATCCCCGGCATCCTGCGGCGCGAGGCGGCGCGCCGCCGCGCGGGCAAGGGGAAAAAGGTTCCGGACCCGATCGGCATGCGGGTGCTTTTCGAAAGCTGGGAGTCCGCGGCGTTGCAAAACCTCCTGCGCGCGCCCCCGGGCGCGGGGTCTCCGCTCGAACTTCGCGCGCCGCTCGAAGACGCGCAGGCCGCGATCGCCGCGCTTCAGCACGCGTCGGCGGTCGTCTTCATCGGCCTCGAGGACGATGCGCGCCTGCCCTGGCTCAGCCTGGAGGCCGCGCGCCTCGGCCTGCCCCAACGGGCGAGCGCGCCGGAGCGCCTGCGCGCCCTTCGCGACCGGCTGATCGAGGAGGCGGGCTTTCCCGAGCCGCTCCGCGCCGAGCTGCGCCTGCTCGCGGCGGGAGAGATCGGCGCGGCGGAGGAGATCGGCGCAGCGTGAAACATCTTCTTGTCGTCAATCTCTTTTTCGCGCCCCGCTCCTTCGGCGGCGCCACCATCGTCGCGGAGGAGGTCGCGCGCCGCGTCGCCGCCTCCGGCGAATGGCGGGTCAGCGTCCTCTCCTTTTCCGGATTCGGCGACGTCGCGGAGCCCACTCTGATCCGCACCCGCCTGCCCGGCGGGGTCGACCATTACACGCTGAATTTCGGCGGCGACCGCACCCCCGATCAGGAGTTCGACAACCCCGCCATGACCCGCGCCGCGCGCGCGCTGATCGCCGAGATCGCGCCCGACGCCGCGCATGCGCATTGCATCCAGGGGCTCGGCGCCGGGGTGATCGACGCGCTGGAGGCGGAGGGGGTTCCGATCCTGCTCTCCACCCATGACTACTGGTGGATCTGCGAGAAGATATTCATGCTCAACCACCTCGGCGTCTACTGCCGCCAGGAGGAGATCGACCTCAAGATCTGCGGGCGCTGCGTCTATGATTCGTCCGGGCTTCAGGCCCGCTGGGACAAGTCCCTCGCCACGCTTCGAAAGCCCGCCGTCATCACCTATCCGAGCCGCTATGCCCGCCTCCAGCATGAGCGGAACGGCGCGCCGGCGGAGCGCGGCTTCGTTCTCGCCAACGGCGTCACCCCGCCGGGGCCGGATTACGCCGCGAAACGCGCCGCCAGGACGTCGAAGCGGCTCCGTTTCGGCTATATCGGCGGGCCCGGTCCGCTGAAGGGCTGGGCGATGATCGAGCGGGCCTTCCGCACCCTCGATCCCGAAGCGGCGGAGCTGGTCGTCGTCGACGCCGCCACCCATCTCGGCGCCAGTTGGTGGAGCGAATACCGATTCGGGCCGCTGGAGCGCCATGTCACCGTCGTTCCGGGCTACACCATGGCCACGGTCGACGATTTCTTCGCCGGGATCGACGTGCTGCTCTTCCTCTCGACCTGGAAGGAGACCTTCGGCCTCACCAGCCGCGAGGCCGCGCTCCGGGGCGTCCATGTGATCGCCACCGATTGCGGCGCCCCGATCGAGCCCCTGATCGACGGGGACACCGCCACGATCCTGAAGGGATTCGGCTCCGCCTCAAGCCTCCGGCGCGCGATGAAGCGGCTCGTCGCCGAAGGCCCGCCCACGCCGTCGGACGCCGGCCGCGAAAAGATCGCGGCCGAGATCCAAAGCTATGACCATCAGGCGGCCGAAGTCATGCGCATTCTCGGCGAGATCACCGCTTCCGCGCCCTCAGCCCCGCGATCGTCATCGTCGGAGTGATCGCCTCCGGCGAGGTGTGGATATGGATCAGCGCGGGCTTTCCGGAGGCGCGCGCGCGCGCGAACGCGCCCTCGAACTCCTCCGTCTTCACCACCGTCTCGCCGTGCCCGCCATAGGCGCGGGCGATGGCGGCGAAATCGGGGTTCATCAGCGTCGTGCCCGAGATCCGCTCCGGGTAGTCGCGCTCCTGGTGCATCCGGATCGTGCCGTAGATCGAATTGTCGACCACCAGCACGATCGCCGGCAGGTCGTATTGCGCCAGCGTCCCGAACTCCTGCATCGTCATCTGGAAGCAGCCGTCCCCCGCGAAGCAGATCACCTCCGCCTCCGGGTGTCGCCGTTTCGCCGCCACCGCCGCCGGCAGGCCGTACCCCATCGAGCCGCAGACCGGCGCGAGCTGCTGGCCGAATCGCCGGAAGCGCCAGAAGCGATGCGTCCAGGTGGCGTAATTGCCCGCGCCGTTGGTCAGGATCGCATCCGGCGCGACCGCGCGCAGATGGGACATGATCGGCCCCATCTCGGCGTCGCCCGGCGTCGCCGGCGGCTGGCCGGACCAGTCGTTATAGGCGGCGTGGGCGGCGGCGCCCGCCCCGGCCCCGGCCCGCGCCGGCAGCTCCGCGACCGAATCGAAAAATGCGCCCGGCGCCGCGTTGATCGCCAGCGTCGGCGCGTAGATCCGGCCAAGCTCCTCCGGCCCGGGATGCACATGGACCAGCTTCATCTGCGGCGTCGGAATCGAGAGCAGCGAGAACCCCTGCGACGGCATCTCCGACAGCCGCCCGCCGATCAGGATCAGAAGGTCGCTCCCCTCCACAAGCTCGCGAAGCTTCGGGTTCGGGCCGATGCCAAGCTCGCCGGCGTAGTTCGGATGCTCATGATCGAAGAGCCCCTGCCGGCGGAAGGTGACCGTCGCCGGCAGGTCGTGCCGCTCCGCGAACCGCTGCGCCGCCGCCACCGCCGCCGCATCCCAGCGTGAGCCGCCAAGCACAAGCACCGGGCGCTCCGCCGCCGCGAACAGAGCGCCGAAATCCGAGACGTTCCGCGGCGTCGGCGCCGGGTCCACCGGCTCCGCCCTCGGCGCCGGGCGCGGCGCGTCCGCCGTCTCCGTCAGCATGTCTTCGGGCAGCGACAGCACCACCGGGCCGGGCCGGCCGTTCATCGCGACCCGCCAGGCGTGGGAGACGACCTCCGGAATCCGGTCGGCGTGGTCGATCTCCTCGACCCATTTCGCGAGATCGCCGAAGGTCTGGCGGAAATCCACCTCCTGAAACGCCTCGCGCCCCTTCATCCGCCGGCCGATCTGGCCGACGAACAGCACCATCGGCGTCGAATCCTGCTTGGCGACGTGAACCCCGGAGGCGGCGTTGGTCGCGCCCGGCCCGCGGGTGACGAAGGCGACGCCGGGGCGCCCGGTCATCTTGCCGTCGGCCTCGGCCATCATCGCCGCGCCGCCCTCCTGGCGCGCGTTGATGACGTCGATCTTCGAATCGTGAAGCGCGTCCAGCACCGCGAGATAGCTCTCGCCCGGCACGCAGAACGCGCGCTCCACGCCTTCGGCTTCAAGGCATTCGATCAGGATTTCGCCGCCCGTCTTCATCTTCCGTCCCTTTCCCGGTTTTCGCGAGATGACCGGAGCGGCGGGGCTTTGGCAACCGCCGCCGCCGCGTTCTCCGACTTCTCTAATGTCTCGACGCCTGTCAGGCCGCCTTCGCCAGCTGGCCGGAAAGCGAATTCGGGCCGCTGGAGAGAATATCCGCCGCGACGATCCGCCCCGCCAATTCGGGCGCGGCCTCCATGTGAACCGCCTGGAGATAGGGCGAGCGGCCGACCATCTGCCCCTCCCGCCGGCCCGGCTTCTCGATCAGCACCGGCAGCCTCCGCCCCACCATCGAGGCCTGGAACGCCGCCTGCTGCTCGGCCAGAAGCGCCTGAAGCCGCTGCAACCGCTCCGCCGCCACAGCGTCCGGAACAAGCGGGAGGCTCGCCGCGGGCGTGCCCGGGCGCGGCGAATACTTGAAGGAATAGGCCTGCGCGTAGCCGACCTCCCGGACCAGCGCCATGGTCTCCTCGAATTCGGCCTCGGTCTCCTCGGGGAAACCGACGATGAAATCGCCCGAAAGCGCGATGTCGGGGCGCGCCGCGCGGATCCGCTCGATCAGCCGGATATAGGCCTCCGCGCCATGCCGGCGGTTCATCGCCTTCAGCACCCGGTCGGAGCCGGACTGCACCGGAAGATGAAGATAGGGCATCAACGCCGCCACCTCGCCATGCGCGGCGATCAGGTCGTCGTCCATGTCGTTCGGGTGGGACGTGGTGTAGCGAATGCGCGCGAGCCCGTCGATCTCCGCGAGCTCCCGGATCAGCCGGCCGAGCCCCCAGCGGCCGCCTGTCGCCTCGCCCCGCCAGGCGTTGACGTTCTGGCCGAGCAGGGTGATCTCGACCACCCCGCGCTCCACGAGATCCCGGGCCTCCGCCAGAACCCGCGCCGCCGGGCGCGAGATTTCCGCGCCCCGCGTATAGGGCACGACGCAGAAGGCGCAGAACTTGTCGCATCCCTCCTGCACCGTCAGGAACGCCGCCGGCGCGCGCCGCGCCTTCGGCCGCGGCGTCGCGAACTTGTCGTCTTCGGGAAAATCGGTGTCGATCACGGCGCCGCCGCCCGCCGCCGCGCGCGCCGCCATTTCCGGCAGCCGGTGGAACGCCTGCGGGCCGACGACGATATCGACGAAGGGCTGGCGCCGGACGATCTCCTCGCCCTCCGCCTGCGCGACGCAGCCCGCGACCCCGATCAGCGGCCGCGCGCCGGCGGCGCGTCTCGCGGCCGTCAGCTTCTTGATCCTGCCCAACTCCGAATAGACCTTCTCCGCCGCCTTCTCGCGGATATGGCAGGTGTTGAGAATGATCATGTCGGCGTCGTCAGGCCTGTCCGTCTCTATATAGCCGGCGCCGCCCATGGCTTCGGCCATGCGCTCGCTGTCATAGACGTTCATCTGGCAGCCATAGGTCTTGATGAAGAGCTTCTTCGGCGCGGTCATGAACGGCCCTCCAATAGATGACGGCGCGCCCAGGCTCGATCCGGGGCGCGCCGCGTTCTACGCGTCATGAGCCGCGCCCGCAACGGGCGCGCGGCTCAGGCGGCCTTCTTCTTGCGGCCGAGGCCGATCTTCTTGGCCAGCTCCTGACGTTTGCGGGCGTAAGCCGGCGCAACCATCGGGTAATCCGCCGGCAGGCCCCACCGGGCCCGATAGTCGTCGGGCGTCATGTCATAGGCCGTCTTCAAGTGGCGCTTCAGCATTTTCAGCTTCTTGCCATCTTCGAGGCAAATAATATGCTCATCAGTGATGGACTTCTTGATCGGGACCGCCGGTTTCAACTCCTCAACCACCTCCTCTACTGGATTGGCGAGGCCGGCGAGCGTCTGGAACACCGATTCGATCATGGTAGTCAGATCGCTCTGGTTCACCGCATTGTTGGATACATGCGACGACACGATCTCGGAGGTGAGCGCCAGAAGCTCCGACCTATCGAGTTGATCATCAGTCACGTTTCAGTCTCCTACTTGCATTATGGATCTGGCGCGACTGGCTACAGCCGCGGTGATTTCGCGCGAAACTGGTATCATGATGCAGCCTTGTGTATCTGATACGTCACTTTCTTGTCGCCGCCTTTCTAAAAGACTCAGCGACGATTGCAAGCCCCTTTTACTTGCCCGGCCAATGAAAATTTCACCAGATACCGGGAAACATGCATTGAAGATATTGCGTATCGACGAATTCAAGGACTCATCCATTCGGAGGGCCTTCAGCGCCTCTCGGTCCAGCGGCCAATCTCTCCTTCAACGCCGTCGAACGCATCTTGTTCCAGCGCCCGCGCGAGCAGCCGTTCCGGGTTGGTCGGCGGCGGGAAGGAAAGCCGGCGCGCGGCCTCGCGGCTGAAACCGAAACGGCGGTAATACGGCTCGTCCCCGACCAGCACGACCCGCGTCCAGCCGGCCTCGTGGGCGCGGGCCAGCGTCTCGCCGAGAAGGAGCGCGCCCAGCCCCTCGCCCTGCCGCGTCGGATGCACCGCCACCGGCCCGAGCAGCAGCGCCGGCGCCCCGCTCTCGCCGATCCGCACCGGCCAGTAGCGGATCGCCCCGCCCAGCGCGCCGAACCCGTCGCGCGCCACCATGGAGAGGTCCCTGACCGGCGCCACCCCTTCGCGAAGCTGATAGGAGGAGAGCGCCCGCCGGCCGGGCGCGAACGCGAGATCGTAAAGCCATTCGACTTCGTCAGAATCGGCGGCCTGTTCCTCACTCAAGACGTACATGACGCAACGCGCTCCACCGCCTGCGGCGCATCGCGGCCCGCGCCGCCCCCCTTGCGCCGATGCCATCGCGCGGTAGCATGGGCGCCGTGATCGCGTCCAGCGCGGGAAAACAAGGAAAATTTCATGTTCTATCGACCGGGCGCGCAGGGTCATGGCCTCCCGCGCAATCCGTTCAACGCATTGATCACCCCGCGCCCCATCGCCTGGGTCTCGACCCGCGCCTCGGACGGCGCGCCCAACCTCGCGCCATTCAGCTTTTTCAGCGGCGCCGCCTATGAGCCGCCGATCGTCTCGGTCGCCTTCACCGGCGCCAAGCTTGGCGCCCGCAAGGGCGAGCGGAAGGATTCCCTCGCCAATATCCGCGAAACGAAGGTGTTCGCGGTCAATATCGTCTCGACCGCGCTGAAGGACGCGATGAACGCCACCTCCGCGCATCTTGCGCCCGGCGAAGACGAATTCGCCGCCGCCGGCGTCACCGAGGCCCCGTGCGAGATGATCGCCGCGCCCCGGGTCGCCGAATCGCCGGCGACGTTCGAGTGCCGGCTGGTGCGGCTGGTCGAGTTGCCGAACGATGGCGAGGGCGAAAACTGCACCGTCTTCGGCGAAGTCGTCGGCGTGCATATCAGCGACGCGATTCTCAATGAGGGCTTCGTGGACCCGACCCGTTTTCAGCCGCTCGCGCGCATGGGGTATCTGGACTATACGTCGGTGACCGAGGTCTTCACGATGAAACGGCCCGCCTGACCAGATGACGCCGATCGATCCGAAATCCCTGCCGCGGGGCCTCCCGGGCGCCATCGCCCGCATCGCGGAGCGGGTGTCGAACCGCACGGATCTTCGCGATCTGCCGTTCCATGAGGCGGCGTCCGGGCTCTTCATCGCCGATCTACACGCCGACACGCTGCTCTGGGGGATCGAACCGCTCGCGCCGCGCTCCGGGGGGCATCTCGACGGGCCGCGCCTTTCGGCCGCCGGGGTCGGGCTTCAGGTCTTCGCCGCGCCGACCTGGACGCCGCTGCCGTTCCGGACGGAGGATTCGCGCCTCGTCGTCAACGCCCGCGGCTTCGATCAGAGCCACGCCCTCTTCCCGACCGAGATCTTCTCGCCCGCCCGCCGGCGCGGCCTCACGCGCCGGAGCCGGGCGCTCCGCATCGCGCGCCGCTTCGACGAGATGGTCGAGGCCAGCCAGGACCGAAAGGCCCCCTTCCGCGCGATCCCGATCAGGGCCGCCGAGGATTTCGACAAGCTGACGCCGCGCGGCGACGGGCGCCCCGAGGTCGGCGTGATGCTGGCGCTGGAGGGGGTTCACTGGCTCCGCCCCGATTCGACCATGGAGCGGGTCGAGGACACGCTGGCCGAGCTGCATGGCGCCGGATTCCGGATGATGGCGCCGACGCACCGCTTCTCCAACGGGCTCGGCGGCTCGAACGAGGATTCGGACGGGCGGATCGGCCTCACCGCCGCCGGCCGCCGCTTCGTGAACGCCTGCCTCCGCCGGCGCATCGTCCTCGATCTCGCGCACGCCTCCTCCGCCCTGATCCGCGAGGCCTGCGGCATGGCGCTCACCCAGGATGACGGGCCGCGCCCGGTCATTCTCTCCCATTGCGGGGTGAAGGCCGTCCATCCGATCTCGCGCAATCTCTCGGTCGCCGACATCCGCTCGATCGCCTCGACCGGCGGCCTCATCGGCATCGGGTTCTGGCGCGGCGCGATGGGCTGGCGGGACGACCAGCCGTTCGAGGCGAAGATGCGGCGCATCGTGGACAGTTTCGCCGCCGCGCTCGCGATTCTCTCGGCGGAGGATTTCGTCGAGGAGATGCACGGCCGCTACGGCCGCTACGACCCGTATGAGCACCTGGCCTTCGGCTCCGATTTCGACGGCGCCGTCACCACCGCCTTCGACACCACCGGGATAAGCCATGTCGTGGCCGCGCTCGCGGCGGCGACCGACGGCGCCGGCGCGCCGCTCTTTCCCCCCGAGAAGCTGGCGCTGGTCGCGGGCGAGAACAGCCGCCGCGTCCTCAGGGCCGCGATGAGCTGAATTCAGCCGCCCCGCGCGATCCGGGGCGCCGCGCCAAGATAGGTCATCGGGTCCAGCGCCGTCTCCCAATCGATCGGCGCGTCGCTCTCTTCCGCCAGAACCGCGCCGAGCGGCCGGCCCTCGGCCAGCGCCCGCGCGCAGGCCGCCTTCACCAGCGCCTCCGCCTCCGGGCGCGGCGAATACGCCGAGAGCGCGAATGTCGCCGCCTCCGCCAGCATCAGCCCGCCGCTCGCCGCCATGGTCCGGCGCATCGCGCCCGGCCGGGCCTCCAGCGTCGCGACGAGCGCCGCCGCATGGCGAAGCGCGGCGCCGGCCGCGACCACGATCTGCGGCAGCGTCAACCATTCCAGCGCCCAGGCCGCGCCTTCGCGCTCCTCCGCATGGATCTGCGCTTCATAAAGCCGGCCGACGATCCCGGCGTTCGCCCGCGCCAGCGCGACCAGCGTCTCCGGCGCGACCGGATTCTGTTTCTGCGGCATCGTGGACGAGCCGCCCGGCGCGCCCGCCGCCGCCTCCCCGATCTCGGAGCGCGTCATCAGCATGAGATCCAGCCCGATCTTGCCGAGCGCGCCGGTGATCAGCGTCAGCGCGCCGCCAAGCTCCGCGACCCCGTCCCGCGCGGCGTGCCAGGGAACCGGATCATGGCCGAGCTTCAGCTCCGCCGCCAGCGCCGCCGCGACCTCGGGCCCCTTCGGCCCCATCGCCGCCAACGTGCCCGACGCCCCCGCGAGCGAGACCCGCAGGAGCCGCGGGCGAAGCTCCGCCAGGCGGGCCTCGCACCGCACCAGCCCGGCGCGCCAGACCGCGATCCGCGCGCCAAAGGTCGTCGGCGTCGCGATCTGGCTTCGGGTGCGCGCCGCCATCGCCGTTTCGGCCTCCGCCGCCGCCTTCGTCTCCAGCGCCTCCGTCAGCGCGCGAAGCCGGCCTCCGATGATGTCGAGCGCGCGGCGAAGCCGCAGCGCGAGCCCGGTGTCGACGATATCCTGGCTCGTCGCGCCATGATGGACATAGGCGGCGTGCGCCGGCGCCGCCATCGCCCGCCGGAACGCCCCGACCAGCGCCGGAACCGGCACGCCCGCCGCCGCCGCGCCCGCGGTCAACTCGGCCGGGTCGATCAACACCAGCTCCGCCGCCCGCGAGATCGCCTCGGCCGCGTCGGCCGGGATCAGGCCAAGACGGCCCTGCGCGCGCGCCAGCGCCCCTTCAACCAGCAGCATCGCGCGAATCTCCGCGCTGTCGGTGAAGAGCGCCTGGATCTCCGCATCGCCGTAGAGACCGCGCCAAACCATACTGTCGAACGGAGTGACCGCCATCGAACCTCTCCTCAGCCCCGCGCCCCCAATAGCAGAGCCCGCCATCCCCCGTCGACCGCCCCGCGCGCCGCGCCTCCGAGCGACCGGCGCGCCGGTCCGCGATCCGGGATCGCGCGGACATGGCCCCATCCCGCCAGCGCGATCAAGGCGCAACGCTCCGCTCTGTCCTTCGCTTTCGAGGCGCGGCGCCTGACGCCGATGCGGCGCGCGCACAGCTCTTCGAACGCACGCCCCTGAGCCCGCCTGGAAAGGGATCGTCCATCGTCTGTCGCCATCCGCTCGCCCCGACCGGGCTGGCGGACGCCGCCGAAGGCTTCTCCCTCCCCTCCCCGGGGGCCGCGGCCGCGAGACGCGGCGATGACGGGGCCGGGCGCGGCGCCTGACGCCGATGCCGCGCGCGCACAGCTCTTCGAACGCGCGCCCCAGAGCCCGCCTGGAAAGGGATCCCGTCCATCGTCTGTCGCCATCCGCGCGCCCCGACCGGGCTGGCGGACGCCGCCGAAGGCTTCTCCCTCCCCCCCCCGGGGGCCGCTGCCGCGAGACGCGGCGATGACGGGGCCGGGCGCGGCGCCTGACGCCGATGCCGCATCGCAACCGATCCGGACGAGCCGCTCTCGATGCTCGACCCGCCCCCTGGCGAAAGGCGCCGGCGCGCATGCCATCCTCGACGCGCTTCGCACGCGATGGCTCCGGATCCGCCCCTCCCGGTGCGCCGACGGCGCCCGCGTCCGCGAAAACCCGATGGGCGAAGCCGCCCTCCTCCACATCGCCATCGCGGCGGCCCCCGCACCGACAAGGCCCCCGGCGTCAAGCCGGATCGGCGGGCGCGCCTTCGCCTCGCTCACATGACGCCGTCGCCTCGCCCCTGGCCGCGGGGCGCGCATCGGCGTCTCCCCGGCCATGAACCACCGTAAACCACTGCGCGGAAACAGCCGCGGAACCAGGCTTCAACCGGCTTGCGCGCGCGTCGCATAACCGCCGCCGCCAGTGTCGGTCATCGCCTGATCCACGGTCGGCCCGGCCCCGCGCGGGGGGCGGCGGCGGCGCGCGAGGCGGAGATCCGCCGATGGCGGCCGCCTCCGGCGCGCGCGCCGATCCGGCTTGACGCCGGGGCGATCGGCGATGGCGGCGCGCGGATCGTCCGGGCCGGCGCCGCGACCGGCGCTTCGCCACCGCCTGCCGCCCGCGCGAGGCGTTGGCCCGGACGCTCGCCCCATCCGAATCTCCCGCCGTCGAGCTGGACCGGCGCGCCAATGCGCCCCTATGCGCGGCGGCGCCGGGACCACGGGTTCGAACGCGCCGCGGCTCCGCGGAGTCGAGCGCGCCGCGCCTCCAGTTCGCTCCGCCCGCCCGCGGCGCGCGCAAAAAAAAGCAGCGCCCGCAATCAGCGGGCGCTGTCATTGATTTCAGGCGGAAAGGGGCGCGCGCGGCGCCCCGGGCGCCGATCTCAGGCCGCGGCGGAGCGCCGGCGACGCGAGGAGACGAAGCCGAGCCCCGCGATGGCGCTGATCAGCATCCACGCGGCGGCCGGGAGCGGCACCGCGGCCGGCAGCGCGAACTCGAACGCGGCGCTCGACGAGGTGAAGGTCACGCTCTTGAACATCTCGTTGGCGCCGAAGACATACTCCAGCAACGCCACCTGCTCGAAGTTGTTCGGCGAGCCGGGGAGGTTGAGCGCGGCGATGACGCCCGAGCCCGTGGAGCCGCCCAGGGAGACGCCGTTCGCGTCGAAGAACTCGATCTCGTTGTAGCTGTCGATCGAGCCCCAGAGGAAGGTGAAGTTGTCCTGGAGCGAATCATAGGTCAGCGTCATCGGCGACGAGCCGCCATTGCCGCCATTGGAGCCGCCGACCGAGAAATAGGACTGCGTGCCCACGAGCCCGGTGTTGTTGAACGGCGACTGGAAGCTGCCGTTGGCGTTGCCCGGCGGCGGCGTCACCACCGGAGCGGCTCCGCTCCAGGTCGCGCCCAGGGGCGTCGTGCCGTCGAAATCGGCGCCGAAGATGTCGGCGGTGTTGCCCACGCCCTGCGTGGAGCTGTCGAGGAGGTTGAGCGTCGGAACAGCCGACGCGACGAGCGGCATGGCGCAGAGCGCCGCAGCGGCGATCCCCGCAACAAAGAAACTCTTGGTCATGTCATTTCTCCCACAAGCGCTGACTCAGTCACACGCTGGCATCAGTTTCACGTCAGGGTGAGCACAAACTGGAACACGCTGTCGCAGCCCCGACACCCCATGACAGCAAACTGATTCCAACTCGGGTATGTTCCTAACCTTCCTCAAATCAGAAGTAAAATTGAATTTAATTGAAGGCTTACACGCTTAAGTTGCACCTTCCGCCGCCTCCGCGCGCGGGGCGGCGTCTCGGCCGGTTTTTCTCGAATTCAGGCGAAATCGGGGCTGGAGTCCGCGCCCGCCGCGCCTTCGCGCCCAGCCCCCCGCCGAGCCGCGGCGGCCTCCAGCGTCACTACGCCGCGGCCGCGCATCGCCGTGATCGCGCGCCGCGGCCTGAGCCCGCCCGCGCATGGGCCGCTCAGACGAAACGGCGCCCGCCAATGCGGGCGCCGTCGTTTTCTTCAGACCGGGAGGAGCGCGCCGGGCGCGCTCCCTGCGCCCGCTCAGGCGGCGGCGGCGCGCCGGCGGCGCGAGACGAAGCCGAGCCCGGCGATGGCGCTGATCAGCATCCACGCGGCGGCCGGCAGCGGCACCGCGGCCGGCAGCGCGAACTCGAACGCGGCGCTCGTCGAGGTGAAGGTCACGCTCTTGAACATCTCGTCGGCGCCGAAGACATACTCCAGCAACGCCACCTGCTCGAAATTCGGCCCCTCGGCGTCGCCGCCGCCGAGCCCGATGTTGACGCCGAGGCCGGCGCCAAGGCCGCCGAGCCCGCCGAGCCCGATGCCGCCGCCAAGGCCGATCCCGACGCCGATTCCGCCGCCGCCGAGACCGAGCTGATCATTGGCGATGTCGGTTCCGGTGGAGCCGCCGACGGAGACGCCGTTCGCGTCGAAGAACTCGATCGAATTGTAGCTGTCGATCGACCCCCAGAGGAGGGTGAAGTTGTCCTGCAGCGTATCGAAGGTCAGCGTCATCGGCGACGGGCCGCCATTGCCGCCATTGGAGCCGCCGACCGAGAAATAGGACTGCGTGTCCACAAGCCCGGTGTTGTTGAACGGCGACTGGTAGCTGCCGTTGGCGTTGCCCGGCGGCGGCGTCACCACCGGCGCGGCTCCGTCCCAGGTCGCGCCCGCCGGCGTCGAGCCGTTGAAATCGGCGCCGTAGACGTCGGCGGTGTTTCCCGCGCCCTGCGTCGAGCTGGCGAGAACAGTGATCGTCGGAACCGCCGACGCGGCGAACGGCATGACGCAAAACGCGGTCGCGGCGACCGCCGCGGCAATGAGACTCTTGGACACGTGAATATCTCCCACAAGACAGCCCCGGCGCCATGCCGGGTTGGTTTTTCGTCAGGACAAAACAACTTACAAACGCCGATGCGTGCCTGACTCCCCACAACAGCGCATTCTCCCTAACACGCTAAAAAACAAAATCAAACTTGAAAACAACCTTCTATATACAACCGAGGGTTGCTCGGATGCGGTTGACGCCACCGAAGCCGCGAACGAGATTGCCGGCGCGGGCGAAACGGCCCGATTGCGCGGAGCGTCAGATGTTTCTGTCCGTATTCGAGATCTTCAAGATCGGCATCGGCCCGTCCTCCTCCCACACGATGGGGCCGATGACGGCGGCGGGCCGGTTTCTGGAGGCGCTCCGCGGCGGGCGCGACCGGGTGCCCGGCGCGGGCGCGCCGGCGCGGCTCTCATGCAGCCTTCACGGCTCGCTCGCCTTCACCGGCAGGGGACACGGGACCGATCGCGCGATTCTGCTCGGCCTCGCCGGCCAGAATCCGCGCGACGTGGACCCGGACGACGCCGCGCTGATCGAGACGCGGGTGCGCGCGGAGAAGGCGGTGGAGGTCGAGGGGCTGGGCCGGCTCCGCTTCGACCCCGGCGCCGATATCGTCTTCGACCGCGGCCCCTCGCTTCCGGGCCACGCCAACGGGCTGAAGCTCTTCGCCCATGACGCGGCCGGGAATCTGGCGATGGAGGAGACGTATTATTCCGTCGGCGGCGGCTTCGTCCTGACGGCGCGGGAGCTGCGCGCCGGCGCGCCTCGCGCGGAGGAAGGGCCGGCGCGGCCCTATCCGTTCGATTCGGCCGCCGCCATGCTGAGAATGGCGAAGGCGTCCGGCCTCTCCATCGCCGAGATGAAACGGCGGAACGAGGAGGCCGGGATCGGCGCGGAGGCGCTGAACGCCGGGCTCGAAGAGATCACCGCCGCGATGATGGCCTGCATCGACCGCGGACTGGTCCAGGACGGGGAGCTGCCGGGCGGGCTCCGGGTGCGGCGGCGCGCGAAGCGGATCCACCGGCAATTGCTGGAGGAGAAGGGCCTGAACATCGCCCAGCCGCATATCGCGAACGACTGGCTCTCGGTCTACGCCATGGCGGTGAACGAGGAGAACGCCGCCGGCGGCAAGGTCGTCACCTCGCCGACCAACGGCGCCGCCGGGGTCGCGCCCGCGGTGCTTCGCTACTACCGCGATCATTGCCACGGCGCGACGAAGGAGGGCGAGCGGATCTTCCTGCTGACGGCGGCGGCGATCGGCGGGCTGATCAAGCACCGCGCCTCGATCTCGGGCGCGGAGGTCGGCTGCCAGGGGGAGGTGGGCTCCGCCTCGGCGATGGCGGCGGCGGGGTTCTGCGCCGCGCTCGGCGGCGCGCCGGAGCAGATCGAGAACGCGGCCGAGATCGCGCTGGAGCATCATCTCGGCATGACCTGCGATCCGGTCGGCGGGCTGGTTCAGGTCCCCTGCATCGAGCGCAACGGCCTTGGCGCGATCAAGGCCGTCTCCGCCGCGTCGCTCGCGCTCCGGGGCGACGGCGCGCATTTCATGCCGCTCGACAACTGCATCGAGACCATGCGCCAGACCGGGCGCGACATGAGCGAGAAATACAAGGAGACGAGCCTCGGCGGGCTCGCGGTGAACCTGCCCGAATGCTGACCTCCAAACGCTGAACCGGCCGGGGCGGCGGCCCCGGCCGGTCGGTTCGTCCTGTCGGCCTTGGGGCCGATCCGCGCGGATCACGCGGCGACGTCGACGCCGACGAAGACCCGGCCGTCGCCGCGCCGCACCAGCACCAGCGCGACGCCCGCGTCGATCTTGTCGAGCGCGGCGACGACATCCGCGGGCGTGGAGATCTCGGCGTCGCCGACCCGTTCGATCACGTCGCCGACCCTCAGCCCGGCCTCGGCCGCCGGCCCGCCCTCTTCCAGCGCCGCGATCACCGCGCCGCGTTCGGCGGACCGGACGCCCAGCCTCTGACGCGCCTCGGGCGTGAGCGCGACCAGCGCGGCGCCGAGCCGGTCGGAATCGACGGCGCCGGATCCGTCGGCCGGCGCGGCGCCGCCCGCGTCGTTCGCCGCGCGCCGCTCGCCCGCCAGCGCGCCGACGGTGACGTTCAGCGTCTTCTCGCGGCCATTGCGCATCACCACGACCTTCGTCTCGCTTCCCGCTTTCGTCGCCGCGACGAGGCCCGGCAGGGCATGGCTGTCCGCGACGTCGTCGCCGCCAAAGCCGATGATCACGTCGCCCGGCTCCAGAACCCCATCCGCCGGGCTGCCCGCCGCCACATCGGCGACCAGCGCGCCGTGCGGCTTGTCCATGTCGAGCGCGCGCGCGATCTCCGGCGTGACGTTCTGGATGGTGACGCCGAGCCAGCCGCGCGCCACCTCGCCATCCGCCTTCAACTGCGCGACGACGTATTTCACCGTATTCGACGGGATCGCGAAGCCGACGCCGACCGAGCCGCCGGAGGGGGAGTAGATCGCCGCGTTCACGCCGATCACGTCGCCGTCGAGATTGAACAGCGGCCCGCCCGAATTGCCGTGGTTGATCGCGGCGTCGGTCTGGATGAAGTCCACATAGGGGCCGGCCTTGATGTCCCGGCCCTTGGCCGAGATGATGCCCCGCGTCACGGTGCCGCCAAGCCCGAACGGGTTGCCGACCGCGACCACGTCGTCGCCGACGCGCATCGCGTCGCTGTCGCCAAGCTTGAGATAGGGCAGATCCTTCGCGGAGATCTTCAGCAGCGCGAGGTCGGTCTGCTCGTCCACGCCGACGACCTCCGCGTCGAACTCGCGCTCGTCGGTCAGCCGCACCTGCACCTTGGCGGCGTTCTCCACCACATGGTTGTTGGTGACGATATAGCCGTCCTCGTCGATGACGAAACCGGAGCCGAGCGCATGCATCGGAGCGCCGCGATTCGGCCCCTGCATGCCCGGCGGCGTCCCGAAATGGCGGAAAAACCGCTCCAGCGGAGAGCCGGGCGGAAACGGGCTCGCCTGCCCGCCGAAGACGGTGGAGCCGCGCGCCTCCTGCGTCGTCAGCACCGTGACCACGGCGGGGATGACGTTCTCGACAAGATCGGCGACGTTCTGGCCGCCGGTCTCCGCGGTCGCCATCGGCGCCCAGAGCAGCGTCGCCGCCGCGAGCCCCGCGCAGACGCCCCGCGCCGCGGCGCTGTGGGCGAGGGTTCTAGCGTGATATGTCATGTCGTGTTTCCTGTCTCCTGTATCGACGCCCGGCCTCGGCCGGGCGATCTGAGACATATGAAGCGCATTCCCTGCGCGCCATTTGCCCGGACCTTACGAAATCGCAAGGTTCCGGGCGTCAGCCGAAGAGCAGCGGAATGAGCCCGAAGATCCCGATCAGGATCAGATATCCGGCGACGACATAATTCAGCACCTGCGGAACCATCAGGATGATCAGCCCGGCCAGAAGCGACAGGGCGGGTTGGTAGATGAAGACGACATTCATCGCGAAACTCCGGCTTGCGGGCGCCGGCGCCTCGATCCGGCCCGGCGGCCCTGGTGCGGATCCGCCCCGGCCGGCGCCGCGCTCGGGGCGGCGCCCCGCGGGTCCGGCCGGTCGCGGTCCACGCCCCCGATAGCGGCGCGGGCTCGCGCGCGCCTTGCGCGACGCTTACATCTCCGAAAGATTCCGCGCCCTTGATGGACCCGGGGCGCCGGCGCCCTCGGCCGGGAACCGCACCGAGACCCGGAGCCCCGGCGCATTGTCCGAAAGGGTGAGCCGCGCGCCATGGCGCTCCGCGATCGCCCGCACCAGCGCGAGGCCGAGCCCGGCGCCGCCGAGATCGTGCAGATCGTCGAGCCGGCCGAACGGCTTCATCGCCGCGTCCCGCATGTCGGCCGGGATCCCCGGCCCGTCATCCGCGACCTCGATCACCGTCGCCCCGTCGACGACGCCGGCGCTCAGCGTCACCTCGGTTCCCGCCGGGGTGTGGCGGCTGGCGTTCTCCACGAGATTGACCAGCATCTGGCCGATCATCCGCCGGTCTCCAAAAATCCGGGGCTCCGGGCCCGCGTCTCGCGGCGGCGCCGCCGTCAGGGTCTGGCCCGCGTCCTCCAGCACCGGCTGATAGGTCTCGGCGATCTCGCGGATCAGATCGGCGGCCGGGACCGGCTCGAAATCGGCGCGGCTGCGCGAGGAGGAGATGCGCGCGATCCGGAGGATGGTGTCGAAGGTCTCGCCGATGCTCTCGATCTCGCGTTCCGCGCGCGCCAGCGCCGCGGCGCGCGCGGCCTCGTCTTCGCCGGCGCTCCCCGCCTTCTGGACCAGCAGGAACGCCCGGTTCAGCGGCGTGCGCAGATCGTGCGCGATGGCGACGATCGAGTTCCGCGTCGCCTCCATCAGCCCCGAGAGCCGGTCGAGATGCGCGTTCATCAGCACCGAGACCCGGTCGATCTGGTCGCGCCCGCCCCCGGTCGGCAGCCGCGCGTCGCCGTCCCCGCGGGAGACCTGCTCAAGCACCGAGGA
The DNA here is from genome assembly GCF_037646705.1 of Paludibacillus litoralis. Taxonomy (NCBI): domain Bacteria; kingdom Pseudomonadati; phylum Pseudomonadota; class Alphaproteobacteria; order Rhodobacterales; family Paracoccaceae; genus Paludibacillus; species Paludibacillus litoralis. The sequence goes on along the minus strand of NZ_JBBHER010000009.1, from coordinate 81,788 downwards.
CATCCGCTGGAGCTTGCCGAAGACATCGCGGCTGACGGCGAAGCCGATCATGAGCGAGACCACCGTCACCACCCCGCCCACGAGGACCAGCGCCTTGATCAGCGTCGCGCGGAGCGCGTCGGCGCTGGTCATGTTCCGGCCGACGACGAGCTTGTGCGCGCTGAGATCGACGACCTCGACGTCAAAGGGCCCCGCCCCCCCGCCCGCGATCCGCCGGGTGAGCGTCCCGAAGCCGATGAAATCGGGGGCCAGCGACAGATCCCCCGCCAGCGGCGCGCCGTTCGCGCCGAAAAGGCCGACCACCCCGCTCCCGTGCGCATGCGTGCGCGAGAGCGTGCGCACCACCTCGGCCAGCGCCTCCGGGCCTTCGTTCCGGTAGATCTCGCCGAAGAGAATCGCCTCCTCGCGGATCTGCGCCCGAAGATCGTTGACCATCGAGACCCGCATGATCTCGACCAGAACCGCCCCCGCGACGACCATCACCACCAGGAAGGTTATGAGCGAGAGCGCGATGGCGCGAAGCGGCGCGCCCGAGAGGATGGCGCCGGAGAACAGCCTACCGCGGCGCATGGATCGAGTAGCCGGAATTGCGCGTGGTGTGGATCAGGGGCGTCGCGAACGGCTTGTCGATCTTGGCGCGGAGCCGGCTGATATGCGTCTCCACCACCGAGGTTTTCGGATCGAAGCTGAAATCCCACACCCGCTCCAGCAGCATCGTCCGGGTGACGATGCGCCCGGCGTTGCGCATCAGAACCTCGAGCAGCGCGAACTCCTTGGCCAGAAGCTCGATCGTCACGCCGGCGCGCGTCGCGGTGCGGCTGAGCAGATCGAGCTCGAGATCCGCGACCTTCAGCGCCGTCGCCTCCCCGCTCGGCGCGGGGCGGCGCGCCAGCGCCTCGATCCGCGCCAGCAATTCGGAGAAATGGAACGGCTTCACCAGATAATCGTCGCCCCCGGCGGTGAGCCCGGCGACGCGGTCCTCCACGTCGCCCATCGCGGTGAGGAAGATCACCGGCGTCGCCCGCCCCGCCGCCCGCAGCGCCTTCAGGACCGAGAGCCCGTCCATGCCCGGCATCATCCGGTCCAGCACGATCAGATCGCAGGGATTATAGAGGCAATGGGTGAGCGCGTCGCGCCCGTCCGCGACCGCCTCGACGCTGTGCCCCGCCTCGATCAATCCCTTGCGGATGAACTCGGCGGAGCTGGCGTCGTCTTCGGCGACAAGGATCTTCATCGGCGCGGGCCTCATGCGTCCGCCGCCGACGAAAAGCGCCGGCGGCGAGTCGCGCCCGATGCTATCATCACGCGGCCCGCAGTTCACCCGGCCCCGCGCTTGACGCGCCGGCCGCGGGCGCGGCACTCTGCGCCCGGGAGGGGTGACGAGCCAGACATGGAGCCGGACATGAGCGCTGTTCCCGCCGCCGCCACTCTCGAAACCCACGAGGTGACGAACCAGCCCGGCCCCTTCACCGGCCGGAATCTCCACCATCTCGACACGCCGCTGCGCGAGGCGGCGCTCCGCGAGGCCGGAGACTGGCTCGACCGCCGCCTCTCCGCCCTCGGCGCCGCGCTCGGCGCCGCCGAGACCCATGAATGGGGCGTGGAGGCCGAGCGCAACCCCCCGGAGCTCGTCGCCTTCGACCGCTACGGCCGCCGGCTGGACGAGGTGCGCTACCATCCCGCCTATCACGCGCTGATGACTCTCGCGATGGAGCACCGGATCCACGACATCTCCTGGACCGATCCCGGGCCGGGCGCCCATTGCGCGCACGCCGCGATGCTCGCCCTCTTTCACAGCGTCGACGCCGGCGTGATGTGCCCCGTCACCATGACCTACGCCGCCGTCCCGACGCTTCGCGCCCACACCGAGATCGGCGGCCTCTGGCTGCAGAAGATCATCGGCGGCGTCTACGACGCGCCCCTCGCCCCGATCGCCGGCAAGCGCGGGCTCACCATGGGCATGGCGATGACGGAGAAACAGGGCGGCTCGGACGTGCGCGCCAACACCACCCGCGCCGCCCGCTTCAAGGGGGCGGGCGAGAACGCCTGGGTCCTCCGCGGCCACAAGTGGTTCTGCTCCGCCCCGATGTCGGACGGGTTCCTCACCCTCGCCTACACCGACAAGGGCCTCTCCTGCTTTCTCGTCCCGCGGGTCCGGCCCGACGGCGCGCGGAACACGGTCCGCCTCATGCGCCTCAAGGACAAGCTCGGGAACCGCTCGAACGCCTCCGCCGAGATCGAATATCACGACGCGTTCGCCGAACTCCTCGGCGAGGAGGGGCGCGGCGTCAACGTCATCATCGACATGGTCCACCACACCCGCCTCGGCACGGTCGCCGGCGCGCTCGGGATCATGCGCGCCGCGCTCGGCGAGGCGCTCCACCACGCCGCGCACCGGCGCGCCTTCCAGAAGACCCTGATCGACCAGCCGCTGATGCGGACCGTGCTCGCGGAGCTCGCCCTCGAATACGAGGCGGCGGCGGTTCTGGTGATGCGGGTGGCGAAATATTACGAGTCCCCCGCGCCCGAAGACCGGAGCTTCGCGCGGCTCGCGGTCGCGCTGGCGAAATATCTCGTGACCAAGCGTTGCGCCAATTTCGTCTGCGAATGCCTCGAATGCCACGGCGGCGGCGGCTATATCCGCGAAAGCCCGGTGGCGCGTCTCTATGCGGAGGCGCCGCTGAACGCGATCTGGGAAGGCTCCGGCAACGTCATCGCCCTCGACGTCATCCGCACCATCCGCAAGGAGGAGGCGGCGCTCCCCGCCTATTTCAAGGAGGTCGAGGAGGCCGGAGCCCAGGATCCGGCACTCGGCGCGGCGCTCCGCGATCTGAAAGCGGATCTCGCCGACGGCGGCCTCGACGAGCGCGGCGCCCGGCGGCTGGCGGAGCGGATGGCGCTGATCCTTCAGGGCGCGCTCCTCACCCGGTTCGCGCCGGGCCCGGTGGCGGCGACCTTCACCGGCGCGCGGCTCGGCGGCGGCGGCGGGCTCACTTACGGGGCCGGCGCCGGGCGGATGGACGAGGCGCTGCTGATCGCCCGCGCCACCGGCGGCTGACCGGCGCGCGCGGCGACGGCGCGGAACGGGCTGGACGAATCCGCCCGATGCGGCATGAATGCGGCGTCGCCCGGACCCAAAATCAGGAAACCACCCATGTCGGACAGGCTGCTCAACCCCTCGGCGCTCGCCGATCTCATCGCGGCGATTCTCCGCGCCGACGGCTGCGCCGAGGCGGAGGCGCGGATCGTCGCCGATCACCTCGTCGACGCCAGCCTCCGCGGCCATGACAGCCACGGCGTGATCCGCACCGCGCGCTATCACGAATGGCTCAGGAGCGGCCAGATCCACGCCAACCGCCCCTTGCTCACCGTATCCGACACCGGCGCGATGCTGCAGCTCGACGGTCAGGACGGCATGGGCCAGCGCCTCGCCGCGGAGGCGGCCGCGCTCGGGATCGAGCGGGCGGCGGCGCATGGGCTGGCGCTGGTCTCATTGCGCCGCGCCGGCCATATCGGCCGCGTCGGCGCCTACGCCGAACAGGCCGCGGCGGCCGGGCTGGTCAGCATCCATTTCGTCAATGTCGCCGGCTCGCGCCTCGTCGCGCCGTTCGGCTCGGCCGAGCGCTGCGCCTCGACCAACCCGGTGACGATCGGCGTCCCGAACGGGGACGGCGACGATTTCATCCTCGATTTCGCCACCTCCTCCGTCGCCGAGGGCAAGGCGCTCGTCGCCGCGCAGGGCGGCAAGCCGCTGCCCGACGCGGCGCTGATCGGCGGCGACGGCGTCCCGACCGGCGACCCCGCCGCGCTCTACGGCGACAGCCTCGCGACCGGCGTTCCCGATCCGCGCGGGGGGCCGGGCGCGCTCCGCGCGATGGGCGAGCACAAGGGCTCCGGCCTCGCGCTCGCCTGCGAGCTGCTCGCCGGCGCCCTCACCGGCAACGGGACCAACGGCAAGGCGGACGCGCCTTTCGGCAACGGCATGCTCTCGATCTTCATCCGCCCGGCCGAGCTCGACGCGCCCGGCGGCTTCGCGCGCGAGGTCGCGGACTATATCGCCTATATCCGCGGCGCGCGCCCGGCGGCGGGGGTGGACCGGGTGCGCATCCCGGGCGATCCCGAACGCGAGCTCCGCCGGCGCCGCCTCGAAGAGGGGCTCCCGGCGCCCGAAGCGGTGATCGAGGGCATCGCCGGGATCGCGCGCGCGCTCGGGCTGGCGGAGATGCTCCCCGCGCTGGAGCGCCGCTGACCGGCCCCGCCCCCGGCGCGGAAGGCCCTCGCCCGCCGCGTCAGCCCCGCTCGCCGCGTTTCCGGACGAACCGGCGGACGGCCTCCTTGTGATCCTCTCCCGCCGTGATCACGGCGTAATGCGACGAGATCATGTCGAGATGGCTTCTGAGATCGGTCCTCAGGCCGCCCAGGACCGCCCGCTTGATCATCCGGACCGATTGCTGCGGGGCGGCGGCGATCTTTCGCGCCATCTCGTTGGCGGCGTCCATCAGGTCGGCGTCGTCGACCACGCGATTGACCATGCCGATCTCATGCGCCTCCTCGGCGGTCAGAAACTCCGCCGTCCAGAACAGCTCCAGCGCCTTCGCCGCCCCCACGAGACGCGGCAGAAACCACGTTCCCCCCGCGCCCGGCACCAGGCCCACCTTGGTATAGGTCTCCCCGAATTTCGCCGAGCGCGCGGCGATGCGGATATCGCACATCAGGGCCATGTCCAGCCCGGCGCCCGCCGCGGCCCCGTTCATCGCGGCGATGACGGGCTTGTCGATATCCTCCAGCAGGAGAGGGATCCGCTCGATCCGCTCGAAAAGCTCGGCCTTCCTCTGGGCCGGCGTCTGCTCCAGCCGGTCCTCCATCTCCACGATATCGCCGCCCGAGCAGAACGCGCCCCCCGCCCCGGTGACGATCACCACCTTCACCCGCTCATCGGTCCGGCAGCGCTCGAGCGCGTCGCGCCACGCGTCGATCATCTCGAACGTGAACGCGTTGAGCCGTTCGGGCCGGTCCAGAGTGATGCGGCCAATCCCGTCGTCATCGACCTGGAATTTCAGATTCTCGGACATCAAGCCTCCTCCTTGCGATTTCTTGTCCGCGCATTCCGCGCGCGCGACGGTTGATGGGTCCGCAGGCGCCATGCGGCCCGGCCGGCCCATGGCGCCATGAGCCGGATCACGCCCGAGGCCCCGACGTCGCCGCGACGATGCGCGGCCAGAGAGCCTCCCCGCCCTCGGCGCAGACGGCGCGCCCGATCCGCTCCCGCCACAGGGCTTCGCCGCCGAATTCATCGCGCCAGGCCCAGAGCCGCCGCGTGTGGAAATTCAGGTCATGCTCCTGCGTGAAACCCATCGCCGCATGCGTCTGATGCGCCGCCTCGGCCACCTTCCCGGCCGCTGCGCCCGCCCGGCTTTTCGCCAACGCCGCCCGAAACGCGAAATCGGGGTCCCCCCAGGCCTCGGCCGCGTTGTCGACGAGCGCGCCCGCCGCGAGCGACTGGCCCGCCGCGTCCGCGAGCATATGCTGAACCGCCTGAAACCTGGCGATGGGGCGCCCGAATTGCTCTCTCTCACGCGCATGAGAGAGAGACATCTCGACCGCGCGCCGCATCGCGCCGCGCATCTGCGCCGCGCGGACCAGCGCCCCGACGGCGTCGAGCCCGTCCGGCCCGAGCCAGGCCGGCGCGTCCACCGGCTCTCCCGCCCCGGCGGCGATGCGCAGATCGTCCCGCGGCTCGCCCGCCAGGTTCGCGCCCCGGCGCGCCTCGACGCAGGAGGCGGGCGCGAGAATCCACCCGCGCTCAAGCGCGCAGAGCACATGGGCCGCGTCGGCGCCATAGGGCGCCCGTTTCGCGGCGAGGCCGGAAAAGCTGGCGAGGGTCGCCGGCCCCGTCAGCGCCCGATCGAGCAGCCCCGCCGCCGCCATCGTCTCGCCGAGGGGAAGCGGCAGCGCATGATAGGCGGCGATGCTGATCAGGTTGAAGGCGGTCGTCGGCGCCAGCCCGATCCCCCCGCCAGCTTCCGAGACCAGCGCGAGGGGAACGCCCGCCTCCTCGACCGCGCGCCAGAGCCCGGCCGGCGTCTCCGCGCCTTCGGCCGCCCGGATCGCGGCCCGATCCACGATCCGGCCGAGCAGCCGGGAAAACTGGTCTTCGATGATCGGGCCGATATCGTCATTCATGCCAACGCCTCTCCTGTCGCCTCAGCGCAGCCCGAGCCCGCGGGCGATCATGCTTTTCAGGATTTCCCGCGTGCCGCCCCGCAACGTGAAGGACGGGGCCCTCAGGATCGTGTCGGCCATGGCCTCGACGAAAGGGTCATCCGCCCGCCTGCTCGGCTCGACCGCCGCCAGTTCGCGGGCGATTTCGGGGACGGAACGCTCGAACGCGGTCCCGAGATCCTTCACCATCGCGGCCTGAATCAGCGGCTGCTCGCCGCGATCCAGCATGCCCGCCACCGAAACCGACATCCGCCGAAGGCTCGCAAGCTCGGCGACCATCGCGCCGATCCGCACCGCCTGCCCCCGGTCGGGGTCGGGGCCTATCCGGTCCACGAGCGCGCGGAACAACTGGAAGTCCGAGAGGAACCGATCCGGCCCGGACCGCTCGAACGCCAGCTCCCCGGTCACCAGAGCCCAGCCTCCGCCCACGTCGCCCACGACCATGTCGTCGGGAACGAAGCACTCGTCGAAGAAGACCTCGTTGAATTCGTGATTGCCGGCCAGATCCGTGACGGCGCGGGGCGTGACCCCGTCCGTTTTCATGTCGACGATGAACTGCGAGAGGCCCTCATGCCGGCTCGCGCCCCGGTCTCCCGTGCGCGCCAGAACGATCATGTAGTGGGCCTGATGGGCCTGCGTGGTCCAGATCTTCTGGCCGGTGATCGACCAGCCGCCCTCCACCTTCGCGGCCCGCGTCCTGACCGCGGCCAGATCGGACCCCGCGCCGGGCTCGCTCATGCCGATGCCGAAAAAGCACTCTCCCCTGGCGATCCGAGGCAGGATCTCCGCTTTCGCGCGCTCGGACCCATGGCGCAGGATCTGCGGGCCGGACTGGCGGTCGGCGATCCAGTGCGCCCCGCAGGGGGTTCCGGCGGCGAGAAGCTCCTCGGTGATCACGAAGCGGGTGAGCGTCGACGCCGCCTTCCCGCCGAAATCCGTCGGCCATGTGATCCCGATGAATCCCGCCCGCCCCAATCTGCGGCTGAACTCCGCGTCGAACGAGCTCCAGCTGCAACGATGCGGCTCAAACCGGCCTTCGGCCAGCTCCCTCTCCAGGAACTCCCGGATGTCGCGGCGCGCGCGCTCGGCCTCTTGCGGCAATCCGACCGGATCGAACTGAAATGTCGGCGTCATCGATCCTCCCTGAGCGAATGCGGCGCCCGCCCGCCGGCGTCATGATGACCCCGGGCCCGAAAGCGACATGGCGCGGCGGCCCGCCCCACTATTCACCGGCGCGCGTCCGCGCGCAAACGCCGAGAGGCGGAACGGCTCAGGTCAGTTCGCGTCCATGACGGCGCTCAGGAATTGCTGCGTTCTGTCCTTCTGGGGGTTGTCGAACAGGGCTTCCGGCGCCCCCTGCTCTTCGATGCCGCCGTCAAAGAAGAAGCAGACCCTGTCGGAGATCTCCCGGGCGAAGCCCATCTGATGCGTGACCATCAGCATCGTCAGGTTGTGTCGATCGACCAGCCCGCGGATCACGCCCGTCACCTCGCTGATCACTTCGGGATCGAGCGCCGACGTCACCTCGTCGAACAGCATGACCTTCGGGCGCATGGCGAGCGCGCGGGCGATGGCCACGCGCTGCTGCTGCCCCCCGGACAGCCGCGCGGGGTGCTGGTCGCGCTTCTCGCTCATGCCGACCATGTCGAGCAGTTCGAGCGCGCGCGCCTCGGCCTCCTTCTTCGGCATGCCCAGAACCTGCACCGGCCCCTCCATGCAATTGCCGAGCGCCGTCATGTGCGGGAACAGGTTGAAATGCTGGAAACACATGCCGATCTTGGAGCGCATCCGGCGCATATGGGCCGCGTTCGCGCGCACCAGACGGCCTTTTCTCTCCATATGGGTCAGCGGCTCCCCCTCGACGTAGATCACGCCGCTGTCGATCTTCTCCAGCGTCATCAGCATGCGCAGCACCGTGGTCTTGCCCGAACCGGACGGGCCGATGATCGTCACCATCTCTCCCGCCGCGACATCGAGATCCAGCCGGTCCAGCACGGTCAGCCGGCCGTATTTCTTGGTCACGTTCTGAAACCGCACCATGGGCGCGTCGTCCCCCTCCAGCGTCAGGGGGTATTGGCTCATGTCGTCTGTCATTTGATCAGTCCCAGTTTGCGGCGCACGACCGTCTCGAAGCGGCGGATGAGCCAGGCCGTCGGCAGCGATATCGCCAGAAAGATGAGGCCGACGATCGTATAGGGCTCCAGATACCGGTAATTTTCGGCGCCGATGGAATTGGCGGCGTGCATCAGCTCGCCCACGCCGATCACCGAAAGCATCGGCGTGTCCTTGAAGATGCCGACCAGATAATTGCCCATGCCCGCCAGCGCCGGCGGCAGCGCCTGCGGGATGACGATGCGCCGATAGGTCTGGACGACCGACAGGTTGATGGCGCGCGCGGCCTCCCACTGGCCCTTGGGCACGCCCTCGATGCCGCCGCGATAGACCTCCGAGAGATAGGCCCCGTAATGCAACCCGATGGCGATCAACCCGGCCGTCCAGGGCGACAGGCGCACGCCGAATTGCGGGCCGACGTAATAGATGAAAAAGATCTGCAACAGGAGCGGGGTCGAGCGGACGAACTCGACCAGCTCGCGCGTCGCCACCGTCAGCGGGCGGATGGGCGTGCGCTGCGCCAGCGCGAACGCCAGCCCCAGCGCCAGCGCCACCGCGTAGCCTCCCCCGGCCGCCAGCAACGTGTTGCCCGCCGCCGCCAGAAGGCGCGGCAGGATCTCCCACGTGAACTCCCATTTCCAGCCGACCATGGTTCAGGCCCTTCCGATCTTGCGGGCCATCACCCGCTCCAGCCAGCGCATGCAGGGCGTCACCATCAGCCGGGCGAAGACGTAGTAGATGATCAGCGCCGTTCCGAAGGCCTGCGCTGAGAGGAATGTGTTGTTGTTGATCTGACGGGTCTCGAACATCAGGTCGGTGACCGAGATCAGCGCGACCAGCGACGTGCCCTTCAGGATCTCGACCATCAGATTGCCCCAGGGCGGCAGCATCCCCACCAGCGCCTGCGGCAGGATGATCCGCCGCATGCGCCGCAGAGGCGACATGTTCAGCGCCAGCGCCGCCTCCCACTGGCCCCTCGGCACCGAGAGGATCGCGCCGCGCACCAGCTCCGCGCCATAGGCCCCGTAGCACAGGCCGACGGTGACGAAGCCGGCCGTGAACTTGTCGAGATTGATCCCGAACAGCGGCAGCGCGAAGAAGATCCAGTACAGCTGCACCAGCAGCGAAGTGCCGCGAAAGATCTCGATATAGACCGTGGCCGCGCCGCGCACGATCTTCAAAGGCGCCAGTTTCATCAGCCCAGAGATCAGCGCCGCCGCGACGGCCACGAGCGCGGCCAGCACGAATTGCGCGATGGTGATCAGCGTTCCGTCGACCAGGCGATCGCTGTGGTCGCTGAGGAATTCCAGATAGGACATCTCGGATCGGCTTCCTTGCCTCTGGGTGGCGTGTAAAACAAGGCCGGGCGGCGGAGAGGCGCCGCCCGGCCTTCAATGCTGAGCGCGTCGGGGTCAGTCCGCCTTGCACGCCTCGGCGGTGGTCTGACCGCTCGGGAGGAACGCCGGGATATAGTCTTCCTCGGCGACCTTCTTCATCATCTCGTCCGAGCCGAGATATTCCGCCAGAACCTTGTTGAACTCCTCGCGGAAGGCGTCGTCGTCGGGGGGGAAGCCGACGCCGACCGGGGTGCGGCTTTCCGGCGGGAACGCCAGCGGATCGGTCATCTCGACCTCGTCCGACATCTCCTGAACGCGCTGCGCCTCGAGCGCGTTGGTGGCGCCCGCGTCGGCGCGGCCCGCGCGCACCGCGGCCAGCATCTCGGTGGTGCCGGGCACCTCCATGATGTTGGCGTCGGGAACGCCGGCGGCCTTGGCGTCGGCGACGGTGTTGTAGCCGGCCGGCGCCGCCATCACCAGATCCTGATCGATGATCTCCTGATAGGTCCTGACGCCTTTGGGGTTGCCCACGGGAACGACGAAAGCGTCGCCGAACACGCCGATCGGCTCGGAGAAATCCATATTCGCGCAGCGCGCGGCCAGAATATACATGCCCCCGGTCACGATATCCACGCGCGACGCGGTCAGGCTCGGGATCAGGGCGGCCCAGTCGGTCAGGACGGGCTCGATATTCGTGTGGCCCATCCGCTCCAGAACGGCGATCGTGATGTCGTTGACGAAGCCCTTCGCGGACCCGTCCTCGCCGGCGTAGGCCCAGGGGGGCGCCGCGGCGAAACCGAGGCGGATCGGCTCTCCGGCCGCGACCCGGTCCGCCAGCGGGCCGGCCTGCGCGGCGGCGGCGAACATCGCCCCCAACGTGAATGCAAGTGTGGTCGTCAATGTCGTTTTCTTGAAGCTCATCGGCTTTCCTTGTTTTGGCGACTGCATGGCGTTCGACGGGAATTGGCCGGAGCCAAAAGCGTTCCCCCGCTCGGAAATGGGGCGACCATCAAGGACTATCGCCCCGCGCCAGGCGCGCTGATCCTAGCGGGGCCATTATGCAAGGTCCTCGCCAATTCCTCAACCGGCTGAGGAATTTTGGCCCGATTGGCCCTCAAAACCCCGCCTGGGGCGGGCGTTTCGCGGGCTTTCGGGTGGGGCTTGCGGCGGGGCTGAGGGCGGGTCTGAGGGCGGGGCTAACGCCCGGCGCCGGCGCGCTCCGATCGGCGCGTGCCGGCGCGGCGGGCGCTACCGCGCCGGGCCGGCGCGCTCCACCGCGACCCGGGCGATGTGGCCGGTCGCGCTCTGATGGATCAGGAGCGCCTCGCCGTCGAGGGTGGCGCGCATGTGGCGCAGGATCCCGGCGTAGACCGGGCCGGAGGGGATGGGCCAGCTCTGGAACGTCTCGGTTTCCGGGTCGAAGCGCACCAGCATGTCGGGCCGGACCCCGCTTTCGTTGTACCAGACCGCCCCGTCGAAAACCGCGATGGCGTAGGGATGCGCATGCGGGCCGCTGGGCGAATCCCATTCCTGAACGGCGCCGGTCTTCGGGTCGTACCGGCCCAGCCGCCCCAACCCCGAATTGACCCACCAGACCATCCCGTCCGCGTCGATATCGAGCCTGCGCACGGTGGTTCCGGCTTCGGGCAAGGCGATCTCGCTGATCTCCATCGTCTCGGGGTCGACGCGCAGCAGGCAGTTGGCGCCGTTGCACGCCGCCCAGACCGCGCCATCCGCGCCGATCTTCACCCCATAGGGGCGCGCGCCCGCGCGCGGGCTGGCGAGCAGCCGAACCTCTCCGGTCCCGGGGTCCAGCCGCCCGATCATGTTGCTGATCTGAAGAGTGAACCAGAGAACGCCGTCCGCGTCGAACTCGGCCGTGTGCGGGTCGCGCGCGGCCGGGTCCGGCATGGGATATTCGGTGATCTCTCCGGTCTCCGGGTCGAACCGGCCGATGGTGGCGTTGCCGTTGCCGGTGTACCAGGCGGCGCCGTCGGGGCCGATGGTCACCGAGTGGGGGCGGGCGCCCGCGGGCAGATCGAACTCCTCCATCGCGCCGGTCTCGGGGTCGAGCCGGCCGATGATGTCGCCCCATTGCCCCACCCACCAGACGCCGCCATCCGGCGCCTCGACCGGGTCGCGCGCGCGCTGGCCCGGCGTGGGCGCCCGCCATTCCTCGAAGCGGAGGGTCAGCGGCCCCGCGACCGGCGTCGCCGCCCTGTTGTCGCCGGGCGGGAAATGCGCGGCCAGATAGTCGAGCGCCTCGGCCTCCGTCGCCGGATCGCCCGACAGGTCGATCATCGTCGAGGTGAGAAAGCGCCAGTCGTCGCGGGAGTAGCCCGCGCTGCGCTCGATCAGGTTCACCCCGTGGCAGGCCGCGCAGACGCCCTCGACCGTCTCGCGCCCTTCGCCCTCCGGCAGCGCGACAGCCGCGGCGGGCGGGAGAAGCGCGGTCGCAAGGAGGAGGGAGCGAAGCGTCTTGCGTGGCATGTCGGGGCTCTCGGCTGCGCCTGTGATGGCGGAAGTCTAGCCGAAGACCCCGGGTTTCCAAACAACCGAAACGCGGCCGCGCGCCCTCGGGCGCATCACAAATCCGCCAGATCCCCGCGCGACCGATGAGCCCCGGCCCCGCTCCGCCCGACGGGCCGTTCGGGCCGCAAATTCGGCGCGCGCTCAGTTCAGAGCGGCGATCGACGCGTTCAGCGCCGAGGCGAAGGCGACCCAGGCCGCGTAGGGCGCGAACAGCCAGGCCGACGCCGGGTCGCTCCGCCGAACCGCGGCGATAAAGGCGAGGATGACCACGAGCAGAAGAAGAACGACGCCCAGCGCCAGATCGATCCGATGCGCGACGAAAAAGACCGGCGACCAGAGAAAGTTGAGGCCGAGCTGCAGCCACCAGAGCCTCATCGCCCAGCCGCCCCGCTCCCGCCGCCAGACGCGCTGCCCGACGATGGCGATCACGACATAGAGCGCGGTCCAGACCGGAGCGAAGACCCAGGCCGGCGGATTGAAGGCTGGCTTGGCGAGCAGCGCGAACCACTCGCCCGGCGCCGTCGCCGCGCCGATGACGAGGCCGCCGCCCAGCGCCAGCGCGAGGAACAGGATCAAGGAGAGACGGTCGGCCATGGCGTTGAGCCCCCTGTCGTCGGCGCCGCGGAAAAAGGCGTGGCGGCCGCCCTTCGCGCGGGCGGCCCTGTTCGCGCGGCGCGGCGGGCGGCGGCGCTCACGACGCGCCGTCCTCGGCCGGAAACCAGTGCTTCGTCCGGTTGGCGAAGGCGACGAGAGAGAGCATCACCGGCACCTCCACCAGCACCCCGACGACCGTCGCCAGCGCGGCGCCCGAGCCGAGCCCGAACAGGCTGATCGCGACCGCGACGGCGAGCTCGAAGAAATTGGAGGTTCCGATCAGCGCGCAGGGCGCGGCGATATTGAACGGGATCCGCCAGGCGCGCGCCGCGCCATAGGCCAGGAAGAAGACGCCGTAGGACTGGATCAGCAGCGGAACCGCGATAAGCGCGATGACGAGCGGCCGGTCGAGAATGACCTCGCCCTGAAACCCGAACAGCAGCACCACCGTCACCAGCAGCCCGAGGATCGAGAACGGCTGCACGCGGGTCTTGAACGCGTCGACCGCCGCCTCGCCGCCCTCCCCGACGAGGCGGCGCCGCGTCAGATAGCCGGCCAGCAGCGGCAGCATGACGTAAAGCCCGACCGACAGCAGCAAGGTCCCCCAGGGCACGACGATATCCGTCACGCCCAGAAGGAAGGCGACGATGGGCGCGAAGGCGAAGATCATGACCACGTCGTTCACGCTGACCTGCACCAGCGTGTAGGTCGCGTCGCCCCGCGTCAGGTTCGACCAGACGAACACCATCGCCGTGCAGGGCGCCGCCCCCAGAAGGATCACCCCCGCCAGATAGGCCTGCGCGTCGTCCGGCGGAATCAGGCCCGCGAAGACATGGTTGAAGAACAGCACGCCGAGGGCGGCCATGGTGAAGGGCTTGATCAGCCAGTTCACCGCCAGCGTCACGATCAGCCCCTTCGGCTTGTCGCCGACCTGGCGGAGCGCGCCGAAATCCACGCCGACCATCATCGGATAGACCATCGCCCAGATCAGCACCGCCACCGGCAGGTTGACCGAGGCGACCTCCAGCGCGGCCAGCGCCGAGAAGATCCCCGGAAAGAGATTGCCAAGCAGCAGTCCCGCGCCGATGGCGAGCGACACCCAGACGGAAAGCCAGCGTTCGAAGGTTCCGAGGCCCGCCGCCGCGGGAAGCGTTGCGTCTGTCATGGCGCCCTTTCTGAGATTGGAGATCCGTCGGCCCTGGCGGCGGCCCCGCCCGCGTCGTCGCGCGCGTCTCCGGTCAGGGCGGCGTCCGGACACGCGCAGGCGAGCTCATCGATGACCGGCCTGCAGAGATCGGGCCGCCCGCCGCAGCAATCCTCCATCAGGAAGGTGAGCAGGCTGCGCACCCCCCCCATGTCGGCGAAATAGCGGATGGAGCGGCCCTCCCGCTCCCCCCGGATCAGCCCGGCGCGCGCGAGGATCGACAGATTGGCCGACATCGTGTTCTGCCGCACGCCAAGCGCCTCGCCGATCGCGCCCGCCGACATGCCCCCCTCGCCGGCCGTGATCAGCAGGCGGAACACATCGAGCCGGGTCGGCTGGCTGAGGGCGGCGAAGGCGTCGAGAGCGTGAGATCTATCCATATATCTCGATATATTATTCACTCCGGAGGAAATCAAGCGCCAAAGACGGACGAGGCCCGCGCCGCGGTCTGCGGCCCGTGCGCCGGCGGTCTGCTGACGATCTCCTGACGAAAAAGGGGGGGGGCGACGCGCTGCGGAAGCCGGCCCATCGCCGGATCGCAGCGCGGAAGGCGCCGATTCCATAGCGCGGGGCGCCCGCCCCGGCGCCTCAGGCGCCGAGCGGCTTCCCCGTCAGCGCCTGGCGGATCATCCAGCCGCAGCGCGCCGCGCGGATCCGGAGAAGCGTCGCCGCCGCCCGCCGCCGCTCCAGCCCGGATGCGAGCTTGGGCGAGCGGAGGATCTTGCCGACATGCAGGACCCCCGAGCCCAGAACCAGCGCCGCGCGGAGCAGCCACTTCACCCGCGCCGCCGGCGTCACCCCGTTGAGCAGAAACCCCTCATCCGTGGTCCGCCGGAATTTCCGGGCCAGCGCCGGCCAGTCCCGCCGGGTCGGATGCGAGACCGCCAGCTCATCCACATAGCGGAGCGGATACCCCGCCGCCGCCGCGCGGCGCGACCAGTCCACATCCTCCGAAAGCCCGGCCCTCATCGGCCCGGTCGCCTCGAAGACCGCGCGCGTGGTCAGCAGGTTGGCGGTGACGGAGAAGCCCTTCTTCTCGACATAGGTCTTCTGGTGAAAGGCGAACACCGTCTCGAACGCCTCCGCGCCCGAGCGGGGCGGCGGGGTCTCGTCGAAGGTGTCCACCCGCCCGCCGATCACCTCGTCCGATCCCGCCAGCGCCAGCCCCGTCTCCAGCCAGTCCGGGGCGGCCACGCAGTCGCTGTCGATGAACAGGAGGTTCGGCGCCGTGGTCTCCGCCACCCCCCGATTGCGCGCCTCGGCCGCGCCCTTCTTCACCTCGACGAGGACGCGGATCTCCGGATACGCCGCCGTCACCGGGGCGAGGTCGCACGGGCTGTCATTGTCCACCACCACGCATTCCACCTCCGCCCGGCGGCGGCGAAGCTGCGGCGCCAGCGCCTCGAGGCAGACCCCGAGCCGCGTGAGATCGTTGTAATGCGGGATGATCACCGCCAGACGCGGCGCCGCCCCCGTCGCCGCGCCGCTCATCGCCCGCCTCCCCGCGCGAGACGTCCCGTCAAGGGAAAGGTCCGGCAGGGGCGGCGCGAAGCCGGAGGAATGTCTGGATGATCAAGGCTCTGAGACTTTCACGGTTCCATGTCGGCGCGGAGCCGGGACTGTAGCCGGAGCGCCGGAAAAATCAAAGCGCAAGCCCGCGCCCGGCCATGTGATCTTTCGCATCGCGCGCGCAGGCGAACCGGCGCTACTCGCCACATCCCGGAGCGAGCGAGGACGCGCAGCGACATGATAGAACCGATCCGCGCCGCCCTTTTTCGCGCGCATTCTTCGCCCCCGGCCCCATTTTCGCCGGAAAATCACTGTATTCAGGGTTTTGTTAACACTCTTTTCTCCCCAAGCGTGTATTCAAATACTGACACTTCATCTTCTGAGCGCAAAAATATCACGCAACCCGCATTGCTTGCATTTTTACTTGCATATCGCACAACCCGACACTATCTGATCTCCGTGGCGGAAAATCTGTCTGAATGACCGTTCCGGGAACGACCGGAACGTCAAGTTAACCTATTGCGTGCTTCAATGTAGCCGCAATAAACGTGTGGGGCCTTATAATGTATCGTCGGTGGCTTTCGGCGGCCTGTGTCTCTCTGATGGCGGCCGCGGCGCAAGCGTCGACCGCCTTCTCGGTGGACGACGAGTCGACAGCGCCTTCCATTCACGCCGGGTCCTTCGCCGATCAGGGCGCGGTCGCCGCGGCGTTCCGGCCGCTCCCGGTTCATCTCGGCGAAGCGACCTACTCCTCCGCATGGAAATGGCCGAACTCCCTCCCCTGCCGGCAGGAGGACGGGAGCAATCCCTGCTGGGACGGCGACGACATCTTCAACCGCGCGGTGGAGACCGGCCAGTCCAGCGCGCCGGTGATCTCGCAGCTGCGCTCCGACTTCGCGGAGGGGCGCTTCACGGTCGACGAGATCTGCGACGGCGACGTCATCTCGAATTCCGGCGTGCGCGACGGGCGCGCCTTCTACATCCCGCGCGAAGGCGTCGCGTTCGATCGCGACTGGCTGGAGAGTCAGGGCCTGGAGCACCGCACTCTGGCGGACGGCCGGTCCTGCGTCCCCTCGCAATCCTATGGCTCGTGGCATTTCGTGCACGCATGCGGCAATGCGGTGCAGGTCCTCAGCCGCTTCGACCCCGACGCCCCGCGCAGAAGACCCGCCGCGCGGCTGCTCGGGCCCGCGGCGCCGATCGAGGTCGCGGACGCCCGGGTCGCCCCGCCAGCCCGCGGCCCCTTTGGCGGCGGCGGCTTTGGCGGCGGCGGCTTCTTCTTCGGCGGCGGCGGCGGCTCGTCCAGCGGCGGAGAGGAAATCACGCCGCTGCTCCCGATCGAAGTGATCCGCCCGCCCGTGGAGACGGGCGAGGGAGGCGACGGCCCGCAGCCCCCCCTGGCGCCGCCCACCATCGACATCGAGCCGCCCTTCGAAGTGGCCCCGCCGCCGGTGATGCCGGTCCCGGCGCCGGCGCCGCTCCTCTTGCTGATGACAGGGCTCGGCGCGCTCATCGCCGCCGCGCGCCGCCGCCGGGCCTGAGCCCCGGCGACGCGCGCCCGCTCAGGGATCGCCCCCGGACAGCCGTTGAAACCGGGGCGATTCCAGACCTCGCGAACGCTCTGGCGCAATCGCCCCGCCCCTCCCGATGAGTCCGGAACATCGTTCTTCCCGGGAGGCGGCCCCATGGCGCCGGGCCGCCAGGCCCCGGCCGCGATGACCGGGCGTCAGACGCACCTCATCACGGCGCGGCCGGATCCGGCGATATGAACTTCGCCCACCCCCCTCCGAGCCATCCCGACCACAACGCGACAGAACGACTACGCGCGCGTTTCAACGCTATCCGTGGCGCGACTCCGCGCTGATTTACTTGAACATTACAAGAACATTTCCTTGCTCGCCCCGGCGGGCGTCAGTATATTGTGTGCGCCATCGCCCCCACCCCAATCCCTAGCCTTGCTGAACGCCGGGCAACGGCCCGGGAAAGGAGGTGAAGCCAATGGCCAAGAGCAAGAAGTCTTGCGGGTGCAAGACCACCCCAAAAGGGCCCAAGACGGTGAAGGTGTCCAGCCACACTCGTCGCAAGCCCCGCAACTGCTGATCGCCCACTAAACAGATCGGCGGAGGCGACGGCCTGGATCATCTCGGCCGTCGTCTTTTTCATCGCCCGCCGCTTATCCTTCATGGGACCTCGGCGGAACCAGAAGCGGAGCCTGCAGTGAAGTCAAACGATGAAAAATCTGGTTATGACGCATCTCTAATCATCAGCGATGCGCATTTCGAAGCCTGGGGGCGCATCATTTACTTCTATGCGGCGTTGGAAACCCGGCTCAAGATCGCCATCGCCGCCCTTGCGGACATCACGATTCTTGACGCGGTTATCCTAACCGAACCCTATTCGGCTATGGCCTTGAGAAATGTCGCCACATCACTAACCAAGAAAAGAAACCTCCCCGCCGCTGACGCTGAGCGTCTTCTGAACATCATCGATGAGCACCAGAACTATTCAAAGCTCCGAAACGCCATCGCCCACGATTGGTGGACCACAGGCGACAGGCCCGCATCCCTGAGACCAGCCCACCTGACCATTCACGGCGGCAAGGCAAGGGGGACGGGCTATGGAGAAGGCGAACCGGATTTCATCCTTGAGGACTTCGGACGAGCCGCGGATGAACTGCTGTCGGCTGGGGAACGCCTCAGAGCTTTTGTGATCGAACGCGGAGTTCAGGAATAGCGGCGCCAAACAGGGAAGCGAAGAGACCGCCAATCGACTGATGCGTCGTTGAGGGGCGTCGGGGGAAAACACCCCCCCCAATAAAAAAAACCTCCCCGCGGCTCTCGCCGCGGGGAGGGATCGCTCGCCGGATCAAAGCCCGGGTCAGTGCACCGTCGCCGCCGGCGGCTCGGTCGGCGCGCCGCGGAGCGGGCGCACCTGGCCGCCGATGATCAGCCCGTCCTCGCCGGCGCCGACCTTGACGGTGGAGCCGTCCTTCAGCTCCCCGCCGAGCAGCATCTCCGCCAGCGGGTCCTGCACGGTCTTCTGGATCACCCGCTTCAGCGGGCGCGCGCCGTAGACCGGGTCGTAGCCCCGATCGCCGAGCCAGCGCCGCGCGTCGGCGTCCACGTCCAGCGTGATCTTCCGATCCGCCAGCCGCGCCTCCAGCAACTCCAGCTGAAGATCGACGATGCCGGTCATGTTCGCCCGGCTCAGCCGGTTGAACAGCACGATCTCGTCCAGCCGGTTCAGGAACTCGGGCCGGAAATGCGCGCGCACCGCCTGCATCACCTCCGGCTCGGCCTGGATCGCCCGCGCGCCGTCCGGCAGCGCCGACAGCGCCTCGGAGCCGAGATTCGACGTCAGGATCATCAGCGTGTTCCTGAAATCGACGGTGCGGCCCTGCCCGTCCGTCAGCCGCCCGTCGTCGAGCGCCTGCAGCAGCACGTTGAAGACGTCCGGGTGCGCCTTCTCGACCTCGTCGAACAGGATCACCTGATAGGGCCGCCGGCGCACGGCCTCCGTCAGCACGCCGCCCTCGTCATAGCCGACATAGCCCGGCGGCGCGCCGATCAGCCGGCTGACCGCGTGTTTCTCCATGAACTCCGACATGTCGATCCGGACCATCGCCGTCTCGTCGTCGAACAGGAACCCGGCCAGCGCCTTGGTCAGCTCGGTCTTGCCGACGCCGGTCGGCCCGAGGAAGAGGAAGGAGCCGATCGGCCGGTTCGGGTCCGAGAGCCCGGCCCGCGCCCGGCGCACCGCGTTGGAGACCGCGGTCACCGCCTCGTGCTGGCCGATGACCCGGCGCTCCAGCGCCTCCTCCATCCGGAGCAGCTTGTCGCGCTCGCCCTCCAGCATCTTGTCGACCGGCACGCCGGTCCAGCGGCTGACGATGCCGGCGACATGCTCGGGCGTCACCGCCTCGGCCACCATCACGTCCTCCGTCGCCTCGGCCGCGCCGAGCTTCGCCTCCAGCTCCGGGATCACCCCGTAGGAGAGCTCGCCCGCCCGGGCGAGGTCGCCCTGGCGTTTCGCCGCCTCCAGCTCGATCCGGGCGCGGTCCAGCGCCTCCTGCATGCCGCGCGCGCCTTCCAGCTTCTCGCGCTCCGCCTGCCAGCGGGCGGTCAGCCCGGCGGATTCCTCCTTGAGGTCCGCCAGCTCCTTCAGGATCGCGGCGAGCCGGTCGCGCGAGGCGTCGTCGGTCTCCTTCTTCAGGGCCTCGGCCTCGATCTCGCGCTGCATGATGTCGCGGTCGAGCCGGTCCAGCTCCTCGGGCTTCGATTCCGCCTCCATCCTGAGGCGCGAGGCCGCTTCGTCCATCAGGTCGATCGCCTTGTCCGGCAGGAACCGGTCCGCGATGTAGCGCGCCGAGAGGGTCGCGGCCGCGACCAGCGCCGAATCCGTGATCCGGACGCCGTGGTGCAGCTCGTATTTCTCCTTCAGCCCGCGCAGGATGGAGATCGTGTCCTCCACCGTCGGCTCGTCGATGAACACCGGCTGGAACCGCCGCGCCAGCGCCGCGTCCTTCTCGACATGCTTGCGGTACTCCTCCAGCGTGGTCGCGCCGATGCAGTGCAGCTCGCCCCGCGCCAGCGCCGGCTTCAGGAGGTTGGAGGCGTCCATCGCCCCGTCCGCCTTGCCGGCCCCGACCAGGGTGTGCATCTCGTCGATGAAGAGCAGAACCTCGCCCGCCGACGCGGTCACCTCCGCGAGGATCGCCTTCAGCCGCTCCTCGAACTCGCCGCGATATTTCGCCCCCGCGATCAGCGCGCCCATGTCGAGGCTCATCAGGCGCTTGTCCTTCAGGCTCTCGGGCACGTCGCCGTTGACGATGCGCAGCGCGAGCCCCTCGGCGATCGCGGTCTTGCCGACGCCCGGCTCGCCGATCAGCACCGGGTTGTTCTTGGTCCGCCGCGACAGGACCTGGATCGTGCGCCGGATCTCCTGATCGCGCCCGATCACCGGGTCGAGCCGGCCCTCGCGCGCATCCTCGGTGAGATCGCGCGCGTATTTCGAGAGCGCGTCGAAATTCTGCTCCGCGCTCGCGCTGTCGGCGGTGCGGCCCTTCCGAAGATCGTTGATCGCGCTGTTCAGCGCCTGCGGCGTGAGCCCGGCCGCGGCCAGCGCCTTCGCCGCCTCGGTTCCCTTCGCGAGCGCGAGCGCGGTCAGGAGCCGCTCGGCGGTGACGTAGCTGTCGCCCGCCTTCTCGGCGATCTTCTCCGCCTCGACGATGACCTTCGCGGTCGCGCCGTCCATATAGAGCTGCCCGTCGCCGCCCTCGACGACCGGCTGGCGCGCCAGCGCCGCCTCCACCGCGCTCCGCGCCGCCGCGGGGTCGCCGCCCGCGCGCTGGATGAGGCCCGCCGCGGCGCCCTCCTTGTCGTCCAGCATCGCCTTCAGCAGATGCTCGGGGAGGAATCGCTGATGATTCTCCCGCAACGCGATGGTCTGCGCGGCCTGCATGAAGCCCCTCGCGCGGTCTGTGAATTTTTCCAGATCCATGATGTCTCGCTTTCCAGGCCCGGCCTCCGGGACCCGCCCGAAGCGCGCATCCCGCCGTCCCTCATAATCTTATTCAGTCACCGGCGCCCCAACGGCGCGCCGATGCGGATGTGGTGTTTTGGCAACGGAACCGCAAGAGCCCCCGCCCCCGGAAAAAGCCCGATCCCGGCCTTGACGCCCCCCCCGGCCAACCCGCATCACCCCGTTGAAGGAGCCGCCATGACCGACCACCGCCTGATCGTCGCCCTCGACCCGCCGCAGGTCGCCCACGCCCACGCCGGGGAGGAGCTGGCCGAGCGGCTCGGCGCCGATATCGGCTTCTACAAGATCGGCCTCGGCATGCTCACCGGCGGCGGATTCGCGCTCGCCATGGCGCTGAAGGAGCGCGGCGCCCGCGTCTTTCTCGACCTGAAACTCTTCGACATCGGCGCGACGGTGGAGGCGGCGGTCGCCGGCCTCTCCGCCTATGATCTCGATTTTCTCACCGTCCACGGCGACCCGAGCGTGGTGCGCGCCGCCATCCGGGGCCGGGGCGCGCGCGGCCCGCGCATTCTCGCCGTCACCATCCTCACCTCCCTCGATCGCGACGACCTCGACGAAGCGATGATCGCCTCCGGCGCCCCGGCCGAGATCGCGCTGGAGCGCGCCCGCCGCGCGCTGAAGGCGGGGGCCGACGGCGTCATCGCGTCGCCCCTCGAAGCCGCCGCGATCCGCGCGCTGCCCGAGGCCGCGGGCCGGCTCATCATCTGCCCCGGCGTCCGGCCCTCCGGCGCCGCCGTCGGCGATCAGAAGCGCGTCGCCACGCCGCAGGCCGCGCTCCGGGCCGGGGCCGACCACATCGTCGTCGGCCGGCCGATCACCGCCGCCGCCGACCCCGCCGCCGCCGCCCGCGCGATTCTGGCGGAGATCGCCGAGACCTGAGCCCCGCCCCGCCCCCGGTCCGCAACGCCCAGCGCGCGGAGCTGTAACCACTCTCTCACTCCTTTCGGCCATTCTTCCGCGCCCACGCAGCGCAGGAAAAGGAGCCGCCATGGAGACGACCGAGCCCCCGATTCTCGCACCGCTGGACGAGATCGACGAGAGCGCCCTGTTCCGCGACCGCGTCGCGATGGACGAGACCGCGCTCGAGGAGCTGATCCGCTCGATCGCCGCCTCCGGCCTCCGCGCGCCGGTGGAGCTTTTCCCGCTCGCCGCGCCGCGCCCGCCGTTTCGCTACGGGCTGGTCTCCGGCTTTCGCCGCCTCACCGCCTTCCGGCTCTTGCGCGAGCGGACCGGCCTCGCCCGCTTCGCCGCGATTCCCGCCTGGGTCCGCGAGGCCGAGACCGACGCCGACCTGATCGCCCGCATGGTCGAGGAGAACGACGTCCGCCGCGACATCTCGCCATGGGAGAAGGGCCGCATCGCGGTCGAAGCCGCCCATCAGGGCTATTTCAGCAGCGTCGAGGAGGCGGTCGCCCGCCTCTACCCCGCCGCGCAACCGATGAAGCGCTCGCGGATCCGCGCCGTCGCCCGCGTGGTCGAAGCGCTCGAAGACCTGCTGACCGAGCCGTGGCGGCTGAGCGAGCGCCAATGCCTCCGTCTCGCCGCCGTCCACATGCGCGAGAATTTCATGGAGACGATCCAGACCGCGCTGGAGCAATCGAGCGCGCGGAGCCTCGACGCCCAATGGCGCCTGATCGAGCCGATTCTGGCGGAGGCCGAGCTTCCCGCCCGCCCCGGCGCCCCCGCGCCCGCCCCGGGCCGCCCCCGCCGGGTGCTCCGCCCGAAGCATGGCCTCACCATCCGGCGCGAGCGGACGCCGGACGGCTACATCCTCCATTTCACCGGCAAGCTGGCGCGGGACGGCCTGATGGAGGATGTGCTCGACGACATCGCAAGACGCTTCGCGCCGGTCTGAGGGCGGGCCTCGACCCCAAGGCGTCCGTCTGAAGTCTGTCTTTTTGCAAGACTCGGACTTTTAACCGCCGTGATCGGTCGACGACCCGAGGTATTTTTCACATGAACGCTGTCGAGCCAACGCCAACCGGCTGGCGCGGCTCTGTCCTTGTGGAACCTCTCCATTACAGAAGGTGATCAAGTCACGGCTGAGGAGGAATGCAGCTTTTGCCGCCTCCTGAATGCAATTCTTGAGCATATTGGCTTGCTTGAAAGGGCCAGAGTTGATCGCCTTAGTCCCATCTCGCTTGAGATCCAGCGCGGATGGTGTTGGATGGCTGCCTAATACAGAGAGCACTTCATAATGCCTCCTGCGCTTCTGCTCTTTAAACCCGTCCCTAGCATCGAGGTATTCTCGGATTTTCATTGGCCTGTATTTTTTCCGAATCGTTTGCGGGTCTGATCGCAACCACTCTTCCGGCCTTCCCGGTTGGTCCATAAGATAGTTGATCAGAAAGTGAGTCTCTAGCAAATCCCTCGCATACATAGCACTACCGCTATAGTTGCCACTTAATGCAGCGCGAGTACAATGAGACAGCGCATCGAATGTGCGCAGAAATAAGCCTGCCAATGCGGTGAACCTATCGCTCGACAGTCCAGATACACGCACTAGCTCGACGCAATCCATGTACGCCTCGATAAGTTCGATGTGATCGATCAAGTACTGTTCCGATAGCAGGGTTTCGGCACCCCACGAAATTAACTCATCTTCTGCGGCCCAGAGCCGCTGTAGGTTCTCTGGGATCGATCTCTCTACCATATCATTAGCCGATACCTATCGCGAAGAAATGCTTGCGCTGACATATGCTTCTTTTCATTATTTAAGATAGCCTGCACGGGCGCGGGCGACGATCCACAAAGTCCGCAAGGCCGCCGTCGACAACTCACAAGATTAGCCCGGCCGCCATCAACACTTCAAAAATTTCGCCGAGAGGCCTTCGCTGCCGAAAGCCAGGACATGCTTCGTCCACCGGACGATTCGGCTTCCGACTGCGCCATCGCCGCAAAGGCGCGCCCCCGCTCTCCACGCGAGGTGGACGCTCGCCCGCGAACCTGCGAATCTCCGCAGCCCGGCGCGATGGCGCGCGGCGATCAGATGACAGGCCACCGATGCGGGATCTGAAATGAGCGCGGTCTCCCCCTCCAGACGGGCGCTCGGCGTCGGCGCGGTCGTCGCCGCCGCCGGCCTCTGGGGCTCGACCGGCACGATCCAGACCCTGCTGCCCGCCGCGAGCGACCCGTTCGCCGTCGGCGCGCTTCGCCTCGTCTTCGGCGCCGCCGCCCTTCTCGCGCTCGCGCTCGGCGCGCCCGCCGGCCGGCGCGGATTCGGAGCCCTTCCCTGGCGCGGCGTCGTCTTCGCCGGGCTCGCCATCGGCGCCTACAATCTTCTCTTCTTTCGCGCGGTGCTGGATGCGGGCGTCGGCGTCGGCACGGCGGTCGCCATCGGCGGCGCGCCGATCTGGGCCACCGCCTATGAGGCCGCCTTTCGCCGCCGCCGGCCCGGCCGGCTTCGCGCGCTCGGGCAGGCGATCTCGATCCTCGGGGTCGCGCTCCTCGCGCTGGCCGGCGGCGGGGCCGGCGCCTCGCTCACCGGCGTCATTCTCGCCGCGCTCGCCGGCGCCTGCTACGCCGCCTATTCCCTCGCCACCAGCGCGCTCGGCGGGCGCGCCCCCGCCGCGACGCTGGCCGCCGCCACCTTCAGCGTGGCGGCGCTGGCCGCCCTGCCCGTCCTTTTCCTCACCCCGCTCGGCTGGCTGGCGGCGCCGCAAAGCTGGCCGGCGATGCTCTTCCTCGGCGTGGTCGCCACCGGGCTCTCCTACCGGCTCTACACCGCCGGCCTCGCCCGCGTCGCCGCCTCCACCGCCGTCACCCTCGCGCTGGCCGAGCCGGTGACCGCGTGGATCCTCGCCACCCTCGTCGTCGGCGAGCCCCTCACCCCGCAAAAACTCGCCGGCGCCCTCCTGATCCTCACCGGCCTCGCCGCCGTGGCGCTGGTTCCGGCGCGGCGGGAGGGGGATCAATCCTAGGCGTGGCATTGGAATATGGGGGGCTCGCCCGTCCACTCTCTCTCGCGAGGCGCCTCATGGCTGGCCGCTGGCGAAGGAGCGGCGCGCGCCGACGAGAAGGTTCGCACCGTCGGTTGCGGCGCCGGCGCCGTGAGCCACGCCCGACCGCGCCGGGGCCGCGCGGCGCATCGCCGGACAGGCCGTCAAAACGGCGAGAGCGCCCGCCCCGCGAAAGCGGAGAGGGCGCTCATCGCCGCTCCACATGGCGCGGCTCTCGCGTCAAAACACGGGAGCCGCGCCGTCTCGCCCGCCGTTCATGCGCTCTGCGGCGCGGGCCGCGCGGGCTGAGCGCGGTTTCCCCGCTCTCCGGTGAAGATCGCGCCGCCTCGCGCCATGTTGGCCGGCCTTCCGCGTTCGGCCGGCCGCCCCGGCGTGAAGGCTCAGGACGCGCCGGCGGCTTCCAGGAGCTTGTCGGCGCAGGCGTCGGCGACCGCGTCATTGGCCTTGTCGGTTCCCGGCATCGTCGCCCAGCCCTGATCGGCCACGAAATCGCCCTGCTTGTAGGAGCTTTCCTCGCCGAGCGCCGCGAGTTTCGTCGTCCGCACCGCCTGGCTCTCGGCCCTGAACTGCGCGACGCAGACCGGCGTCAACGCGGCGAGCACCGCCCGATCGGCCTGCTGCTCGGCAAGCTCGGTCGCGGAGCCGGATGTCATCACCCAATCCGCGCTGAAGCCGACGATCGTGATCGCGACGGCGCCGGCGATCGCGCCATATACTGAAGGTTTGATCCATTCGATCATTAGATTTTTCCCTGTTTTATGATTTTCGTTATTTCAAGTTACATTTTGCAATATAAGTTATATTCAATCATATTCAAGAGAAATTCGCGCAATATACTGATTTATAATCATATATTTCTAGAAGCGGATCAGGTTGGGCGGGCTCTTTTCGCCGCCCGCCGCGATCCGGCGCGGGGGCTCTCCCGGACCGGCCCGCTTGAACCATCCGCCGCGAAAGGCGCCGCTTTCAGCGGCGTTCGGCCCCTTCGGGCGGGCGGACTCAGGGCGCCCGCCCGCGCCCCTCAAAGCGGCGAAAGGCGGCGGATTCCGCGCGATATCGCGGGCCCGAAAATTTCGGATTTTCGGATTATCTTTTACTATCAGATACTTGACCACCTTATCGCGTGCGATAACGCACCCCGATCAAGCTGATGACGCCCCGCCGCCCTCTCTGCTAGTCTCCCCCCATGCCCGCCCTTTGCCGAGACTGTTTCGAGACGTTCGACCGGCCCGGCCGCTGCCCGGCCTGCCGCTCGCCCCGCACCCTCAGCCACCCCGAGCTTTTCACCCTCGCCATCGCCCATATCGATTGCGACGCCTTTTACGCCTCGGTCGAGAAACGGGACGATCCGAGCCTCGCCGACCGCCCGGTCATCGTCGGCGGCGACGGCCGGCGCGGCGTCGTCTCCACCGCCTGCTACGTCGCCCGGATCCGCGGCGTCCGCTCCGCCATGCCGATGTTCAAGGCCCTCGCCCTCTGCCCCGACGCCGTGGTGATTCCGCCCCGCATGGAGGCCTACGCGGCCGCCTCCCGCCAGATCCGCGCCCTGATGGAGACCACCACCCCCCTGGTGGAGCCGCTCTCGCTCGACGAAGCCTTCCTCGACCTTCGCGGCACCTTCCGCGTCCACCGCGCCCCGCCCGCCGTCACCCTCGCCCGCCTCCTCGCCCGGATCAGGCGGGAGACCGGCCTCACCGCCTCCGTCGGGCTCAGCCACAACAAGTTCCTCGCCAAGATCGCCTCCGATCTCGACAAGCCGAACGGATTCTCCGTCATCGGCGAGGCGGAGACCGCGGATTTTCTCGCCCCCCGCCCCGTCTCCACCATCTGGGGCGTCGGCGCGGCGACGCAGGCCCGCCTCAAGGCCGACGGCCTCCGCACCATCGCCGACATCCGCCGGGCCCGCGATGAAGACCTCATCGCCCGCTACGGCGCCCTCGGCCGCCGCCTCGCCGCCCTCTCCCGCGGTGAGGACGCCCGCCCGATCCGCTCCGATTCCACCGCGAAAAGCATCTCCGCCGAGACCACCTTCGATGAAGATCTCGCCGCGAAAGACATTCTGGAGGCCCATCTCTGGCGGCTGGCCGTCCGCGTCGCCGACCGCGCGAAAGCCAGGTCTCTCGCCGGACGCCGGGTGACGATCAAGCTGAAGACCAGCGGCTTCCGCGGCCTCACCCGCCAGAGCGCGCTCGATGCGCCGACCCAGCTCGCGGACCGGATATTCGGCGCCGGCCGCCCCCTTCTCGGCCTGATGCTGCCGAAAGGCCCGTTCCGGCTGCTCGGCGTCGGGCTCGGCGATCTTCTCACCGGATCCGTCGACGACGATGCGCCCCCGGACCTTCTCGACTCCCAGGCCGGCGCCAGAGCCCGGGCCGAACGCGCAAGCGACAGCATTCGGATGCGCTTCGGGACCGGCGCGATCGTCAAGGGCAGGAGCCTGAACTGAGTCCGGACGCCCGGCGCGCCGATCTCGCGATCGCAAAAGAGATTGCACCCCCAAGCGACACTCTACTAAACTGAAATATCTCGATAAAACCGGAACGCCTTCGGATATCCGCTCGATTGATCCGAAAAATATTGCGCTGCACCCTTGCTAATGCTGCATCGCACACATAGCTTGTTCTCACGACTTAGGTCGTAGCCCTTTATCGGGCGTTTCCTCCCTAAACTTGGGCCGCTTCGGCGGCCCATTTTTTTTGGCCGGCTTCAAGGCGCCGCGCTACTCCGCCGCGAGGGCGCGCGCTCCGCCAATCACCGCCAACGCGGGTATGATCCGCGCCAATGCAGCGTGAAACGCCGCATAGCCGCCACCGGGCCGCACCTGCCCCTGATCGAGGTACAGGCCGCGATCTATCTCGATCTGGATCGCGTGCCAATTGAGCGAGGGGCGCCCGTATCTCTGGGTGATGTGCCCGCCCGCGAACGGCGCGTTGACCGCGACGGCGAAGCCGGCTTCCTCGAACGCAGCGATGGTCGCCTGCATCATGGGGCGCGCGGCCGCAGCGCCGAATCGGTCCCCGAGCACGATCTCCGCTCGGCGGCCTCGAACCCGCGGCGCCGCGCGAAGCGCGTCTGACGGCATCGAGTGGCAGTCAAAGAGCAGCGCATAGCCGAAACGTTCGGCCGCGCGCGCCATCAACGCATCCAGACATTCATGATAGGGGGTGTGAAACGCGGCGATCCGGCCGCGCGCCTCCGCCAGGCTGATCTTGCCGTCATAGATCGGCCGTCCCTCCGCCACGATCCGGGGAATCACGCCGAGCCCGGCGGCGATCCGCGGGTTGAGGCCCGTGGCGCGGACTCCGCGCACCACCGCGGGGTCCAATTCCTCCGGTCCCCGGTTCAGATCGACATAGGCGCGCGGCGCCGTCGCGCAGATGAGCGGCGCGCCCCAATCCGGCGCAGTCTCGAAAAGCAAGTCCACGAACGCGTCTTCTGACGCCCGGAGCGCAAGTGGATCGAGACGCGCGCGCCGAATCAG
The DNA here is from genome assembly GCF_037646705.1 of Paludibacillus litoralis. NCBI lineage: Bacteria > Pseudomonadati > Pseudomonadota > Alphaproteobacteria > Rhodobacterales > Paracoccaceae > Paludibacillus > Paludibacillus litoralis. The sequence continues at coordinate 53,297 of NZ_JBBHER010000009.1, read as the reverse complement.
ACTCTCCGGATACATCCGGCCGCTATGGGGCGAACTGAACACCGCGGCGGAGATCAGCGCCTCCGGCTCGATCAGGCGAAATGGCGTGGTCGGGACCATATCGGTGAAGATGGACTCAGTCCCAACGATTGGCAATGAAGCCCGCGGATGCGCGACGCGGAATTTCGAGGCCCGATGGCCTTGACGACCCTCTTCATCCCATGCTTTATCCCGCGACCGGGCGCGGAGGCTCATGGGCGTATAGCTCAGCGGGAGAGCACTTCGTTGACATCGAAGGGGTCACTGGTTCAATCCCAGTTACGCCCACCATCCGACCGCCGCGCCGGGCGAGACGCAGATAACAGGGCGCGCGAGGCGCGCCGCAGAAGATAGAGCGCGCCGTGCGCCGGGAGATGCGAGATGAAAGTCAGGAATTCGCTTCGGTCGTTGAAGAACCGCCATGGCGCGTGCCGCGTGGTCCGTCGCAAGGGCCGCGTCTATGTGATCAACAAGGTGCAGCGTCGCTTCAAAGCCCGCCAGGGCTGACGAGCGCCGCCCGATCAATCGGGCGCACCGTGAGACGACAAGACCGCGCCAAGGCGCGGTCTTTTGCGTTGGACGACGACACAGCCGCCTGACCGCGATTCGGCGAATCTGCGAACGGGACGATCCGACGCCGGCCTCGCGGGAGCGCGGAGGCGCGCCCCCATCAATCGGTCTCGCTCAAAGACACGACGCCCGCGGAGATGCGCGTCTTGTCATCATGGTACGAGGAATAGACGAGGCTAAGCTCGTCATCGGCCGCATCGTCAAGGAAAGCGCGCGCGTTTACGACGTTCTCATCCGACGTCGCCCCGACATATTCCGGATAGGTCGCCTTCACCAACTGAGCGAACTGCTCGGCGGTGAACGCCCTCGTCACCGCGGCGCAACGCCTGCCCGCGACGCCGTTTTCGATAACGAGGATGACCGAGCCTTTCGGATCGTCCGGCGCCGTCCAGAATGAAAGATCGCGGCCGCTGAACTCCCGATATTCCGGCACCTTCGGATAGCTGGCGGTGATGACGTCGCTCGCGGGGACCAACCCGATCGTGTCGGGCGCCGCGCCCGCCCGCAGCGGCACCGCGCACCGCTCCTTGAAATATGCGGAGAAGCGGTCTCCGATCAGATCCAGATCCGCCGCGCTCACCGTCGACGACTCCATGACCTCGGGCGCCGAAGGCGCGCAGCCGGAGAGAAACGCCGCGCCAAGGGCGGCCAGCGCCAATTTTGTCAGATCAGTCATGAATCGCTCCGGTTCAGGCGTAGATAACACTTTGATGACGCCGCGCCCGGTCGGCCGAATCCCCGCCGAGTTTACGCACATATTCCAGTGCGGCAACGCCGCCGGCCTATCCGGCGCCTGTCCGTCTTCGCCGGGCTCCGCGCGCATTCGGTCGCGGAGGCCTCCAGAATGACGAACGCGCACCGGCCGCCCGGTGCGCGCATCATCGTCATGTCAGGCGGGCCAAGTCAATCAAGCGTCGGCGCGAGCCTTGCCTTTGCTTTCGCTTTCAATCGCCTTCTGGCCGCCGATTTCGATTTTCCGTGGCTTCAACGCCTCCGGCAACTCGTGGACGAGGTCAACATGCAGAAGCCCGTTCTCCAGCGCAGCGCCCGTGACGTGGACATGATCGGCCAACTGGAAGCGGCGCTCGAAGCTCCGCTCGGCGATCCCGCGATGGAGGTAGACCGGCGCGTCCTCGCTCTTCGCTGGAGCCTTGCCGCCCTTCACGACCAACAGGCCGTCGCGCGCCTCGATATCGAGATCGCCCATCGAGAATCCGGCCACCGCCAAAGTGATGCGGTAGGCGTCCTCGCCGGTCTTTTCGATATTGTACGGCGGATAGGACGGCTGCCCGCTGTCCGCCGTCAGAACCTGATCCAGCATGCTCGCGAAGCGGTCGAAGCCGACTGTGGAGCGGTAGAGGGGGGTAAGGTCGAAGTTGCGCATGTCAGATGTCCTCATTTGAGCGATACTGATGTTCGGCGCCCCCGCGCGGGCGACGCCTTTTTCTGTCGTCGAGCCCGAAAACCGGCGCCCGACAGCAGATATCTGGGGGTTTGATTCAGGGTTTCAAGACCCGCCTGGCGTGACGGCGGGGCCGGCCGCAAGGCGAAATCAGCCCCCCGGCGGCGGGTGGAGATCATCCTCCAAAGCCGCCTTCGGGTTCCGCGCCAAGGCGCGCAGCGGCCGCGCCCTACCCGAGCGCCGGCGGTTTCGGGCCTCCCGTGGCCCAGTCCAGCAGCTCGACAGTGTGCACGACCGGGATCTCCATCCCCGAGCCGATCTGCATCATGCACCCGATATTGCCGGCCGCTATCACATCCGGCCGGGTCGCGGCGAGGTTCTTCGTCTTCCGCGCCTTCAATTCGGCGCTTATGTCAGGCTGCATCAGGTTATATGTTCCCGCGGAGCCGCAGCAGAGATGCCCCTCCGCCGGCTCCACGACCTCGAACCCGGCGCTGCGAAGCAGTGTTTTCGGCTCCTGCGTCACCTGCTGGCCATGCTGGAGAGAGCAGGCGGAGTGATAGGCGACGCGGAGCGCGGGCGCATCCCCGACAGGAGAGACATCCAGCTTCACCAGCACTTCGGAGATGTCCCGCGCCAGCGCCGAGACCCGCGCCGCCTTCTCCGCATAGGCGGGATCGGTCCGGAACATATGTCCGTAATCCTTCACCGTGGTGCCGCACCCCGATGTGTTGATCACGATCGCGTCGAGCCCCTCGCCTTCGATCTCGCGCGTCCACGCGTCGATGTTCTTCGCCGCCGACGCATGGCTTTCAGCCGTCTTTCCCATGTGATGGGTCAGCGCGCCGCAACACCCCTCGCCCTTCGGGATCACCACCTCCGCGCCGAGCCGCGTCAGAAGCCGGATCGTCGCTTCGTTGATATCCGTGTTGAGGGCGCGCTGCGCGCAGCCGGTCAGGAGAGCGACCCGCATCTTGCGCGCGCCCTGCGCGGCGTGGGTCTGCGGCCTCTCCATCAGGCTCGGCGGCGGGACCGAAGCGGGCGCGAAGGCGACCATCGCGCCCAGCCTGCCCGGCAGGAGCCGCGCGAAGGGCTTGGCGAAGCGCGCGCCCAGCATCGCGACGCGGAACCGCATCGGATAGGGCAATATCCGCGCCAGAAGCCACCGGAGCGCCCGGTCGCTCAACGGGCGTTTGTACGTCTCTTCGATATATGCGCGCGCGTGGTCCACGAGGTGCATGTAATGGACGCCCGAAGGGCAAGTCGTCATGCAGGCGAGGCAGGACAGGCAGCGGTCGATATGCTTGACGGTCTTCTCGTCCGCGGGCCGTCCAGCCTCCAGCATCTCCTTGATCAGATAGATGCGCCCACGCGGGCCGTCCAGTTCATCGCCGAAGATCTGATAGGTGGGGCAGGTCGCGGTGCAGAACCCGCAATGCACGCAGGTTCTGAGGATCTCGTTCGAGCGCTCGAACGCGGGGATTTTCAACTGCTCTTCGGTAAAATTCGTCTGCATGATCCGGTCAGCCGCCTTTCTGTGTCGTCGGTTCGGCGAACCGGCGTTTGATCGCCGCTGAGAGCGTGGTGAACGAGCTCGTGATCGCGATGACGCCAAGCTTCTCCGCCTCTCCGGCATGTCGTCCGGCGGAGGCTGGCGAGGTGTAGAAAGCGAACGGGGATTGGAACCCCTCCGCACGCATCTCGCGAAGGAGCCTCACGCCCGCCTCTGCGTCGCGGCTTCCGTCCTCGACCCGCGCCATGTCGGAGATCACGAGGTCGATCGGTGCCGCGCCGAGCGCCGACAACGCCTCGCTCGTGCTGAGCGCCGTACGAACGCCGTGGCCTTCGCGGCGAAGGGAATCGGCTTCGAAGGCGTTGTTGGCGGGGGTGTCGTCCACCCAGAGGATCGAAAGGCGTCGGGCCGCTCCAGAACGGTCTTGCTCGTCTCCGAGGCTCGCGATCCCCGGTTCGGGCGGAAAGGCCGCGCCGACCGCCTCGAAGGCCGCGAGCTTGTTTTGCAGGTCGCCGATTTGCTTTTGCATCTTTTCGGTCGCTTCCTGCGCCGAGAACTTGAATCCGCCGATCTCCAGCGAGAACTCCCGGCTCTCGATCACCTTTCGGATCACGGGGAGAAGCAGAAAGATGATGGCGATCGCCGCCACCGGCCAAAGCATGGCGCTGGTCGCTTCGATCAGCCTGGCGACGCCCTCCACCGCCTCAGCCCCGCATCCGGCCCGGGTTGAGGATCGCCTTCGGATCGAACGCCGCCTTCACGCGCGCGCTCAGCGCCGCCACGGGCGGGGCCTCCGGCTCGAACACCTCGACCGCGGCGCGGGTGGCGGCCTCCGCGCGCACCAGGGTCGCATGCCCGCCGCGCGCCTTCGTCGCCGCCCGGATCGCGCCCGCCCCTGCGTCCCCAATCTCCGGGGTCAGCAGCCAGACGAGCCCCCCCGCCCAATCGAAGAGCGCGTCCAGATCCAGCTTTTCCCGAAGCTCCGCCGCCAGTTTCGGCCCGTCGGAGGGTTTGACCGAGATCCGCCAGATCGCGCCGGGGCGGCCGTGGAACGCCGCGACGTCGCGCACCGCGCGCCAGAGCGCGGCGCTCTCCTCGCCCTCGATGATCTCCGCCGCGCCATGCGCCTTCAGCGCCGCCGCCAGGGCGGGGGCGCGGTGCGCCACCTGCGCCTCAAAGCCCTCGACCCGGATCAACGTGCGCCCGCCGGCGTGCGCCGCCCCGCCCACATCATAGGGAGAGCCGAGCGCCGCGCCGAGCGCGGCCACCGCCGCGTCCTCCGAAAGCCCGTCGAGGACGAGCGTCGCTTCGCGTTCCGGCGCCGGCAACACCTTGAGCGCGACTTCGGTCAGAACGCCGAGCACGCCCCATGAGCCGGCCATCAGCTTCACGAGGTCGTAGCCCGTGACATTCTTCATCACGCGGCCGCCGTTCCGGATCACGTCGCCGCGCCCGTCGATGAAGCGAACCCCGAGCATCGCGTCGCGCGCCGCGCCGGCCTGTATCCGCCGGGGGCCGGAATTGTTGATCGCCGCAACGCCGCCGATCGTCGGCTCCCCCGCGGAGCCAAGCAGCCCGCGATGATCCATCGGCTCGAAGGCGAGCCGCTGCCCCTCCTCCGCCAGAGCCGCCTCCACCTCAGCCAGCGGCGTTCCCGCGCCGGCGACCAGCGTCAGCGCGCCCGGCTCGTAGAGCGATATTCCCGAAATCCCTGCGGTGGAGACGCTGCGCGCCGCCGTCACCGGCCGGCCAAGCGCGCGCCGCGTCCCTCCGCCGACGATCTCCAGCGGCTCGCCCGCCGCATATGCGGCTTGGATCTCCGCCGCCAGCGCCGCTTCCGCGTCCGCGTACCCCGCCGCCTCCGACATCAGGCCGCCTCGCGGCGTGGCGCCGATGTCTCGATCGGAAACACCTTGGCCGGGTTCAGCAGCCAGGCGGGATCGAACGCATCCTTCACGCGCATCTGCGCCTCCAGGTCGGCGGAGCTGTATTGGTGCCGCATCAGTTCGCGCTTTTCGACCCCGACGCCGTGCTCTCCGGTCAGGCAGCCGCCGACCTCGACGCAGAGCTTCAGGATCTCGGCGCCGAACGCCTCGCAGATTTCCAGATCGCCGGGCTTGTTGGCGTCAAACAGGATCAGCGGATGTATGTTGCCGTCGCCCGCATGGAACACATTGGCGACATCGAGCCCGAACTCCTTGCTCATCTCGCCAATGCGGCCCAGCACATGCGCGAGGGCGGAGACCGGAATCACGCCATCAAGGCACATATAGTCGTTGATCTGCCCCATCGCGCCGAAGGCGGCCTTCCGGCCTTTCCAGATTCGCGCCGAATGCTCCGGGCTTTCGCTCTCCTCCAGCGCGGCCGGCTGGCGATGAAGGGCGATCTCCTTGATCTTCGCCAGCTGGTCGTCGATCTCGGAGTCGGAGCCTTCGACCTCGACGATCAGCAACGCCTCCACATCCGGATAGCCGGCCTTCGCGAACGCCTCGCAGGCGCGAATGCAGGGCCGGTCCATGAACTCGATCGCGACCGGCAACACCCCGGCCCGGATGATGTCGCTGACGCACGCCCCCGCGACCTCGTTCGAATCGAACCCCATCATGATCGGGCGCGCGCCTTCCGGCTTCGCGATTATCCTGAGCGTCGCCTCCGTCACCACGCCGAGCTGCCCCTCCGAGCCGCAAATGACGCCGAGAAGGTCGAGCCCGCCGGAATCGAGCCACGGCCCGCCGATCTCCAGCACGTCGCCATCCATGGTCACCATCGTGACGCCGAGGAGGTTGTTGGTCGTCACGCCGTATTTCAGACAATGCGCGCCGCCCGAGTTCATCGCGATATTCCCGGCGATCGCGCAGGCCAGTTGGCTGGAGGGGTCGGGCGCGTAGAAGAACCCGTCCGCCTCGATCGCTCCGGTGACGGAGAGATTGGTGCGCCCGGTCTGAACCCTGATGAACCGGTTCGCGTAATCCGTCTCCAGCACCGCGTTCATCCGCGCGACGCTGAGCACCACGCTGTCCGCGGTCGGCAGCGCTCCGCCCGCGAGAGACGTGCCGGCGCCGCGCGGCACCACCGGCGCGCCGAACTCCTTGCAGATCTTCAAGGCCGCAGCGACCTCCGCGGTGTCGCCCGGCAGGACGACGGCGAGAGGCGGGCAGCGATAGGCGGTGAGCGCGTCGCACTCGTAAACGAGGACGCCTTTCGGGTCGGAGACCACCGTCCCGGCGGGCAACGCCGCCTCCAGACGCGCCACGAGCTCATCGCGGCGTGAAAGAACTTCCGGATCGGGCGTCGGCATCTGCATCGCTGCGGCTCCCTGGTTGGCGGCGCGCGCCATCATGAGCCATTCATCCGCCAGAGCAAGGCGCCGGGAGCGGAACGCGAACTTTCGCCGCGCCGAATCCGCGCTAGACGCCCTGAAGGATCAGAACGGCGCCCGAGACGATCAGCAGGAACAGAACCACCCGCCGGAATCCACGCTCGCTCATCAGCGGATACGCCTTCACCCCGCACCACGCGCCGAACAGCGACAGCGGAATCAGCATGGCGCTGAGCGTGAGCACCTCTTTCCCGATCTTGCCGCTGAGCGCCATGACCACGCAGGTGAAACTCAGCACGACCAGGTTGAATGGCTGATAGGTCGCGCGTTGCTCGGAACTGGGCCCGCCCCGGAGTTGCAGCCAGATCAACGGCAGCGGCCCGGAGAGCCCGGAAAACCCGCCAAGAAACCCGCCGCCGAGGCCGACGACGCCATCCGCCGCGCGGCCGCCCCAGGCGCCGACCCCGAGACGGGTGAGCCGGCTGAGCTGAAACGACGCGTAGGCGATCAGAAAAACTCCCACCGACAGACGAAGGAGCGCCGGAGCCGCGTGACTGAGCGCCAGAACGCCGAGCGGCACCCCGACGGCGGCGCCGATGAGATACGGCGCGACGCGGCGCCAGTCGAAGGCTGCGCGAACCGCGACCAGCCCGACCGCCTGCCCCGCCACCGAGGCGATCACCAGAAGCGGCGGCACGACGGGGGCCGGCAACGCATAGAACCAGAACCCCGAAGCCACGAGCACGGTGCCGAAACCCGCAAATCCGGTGATGAAGCCCGCGATCAGCGCGCCGCCGATAACGATAACCCAGCCTGTCGGATCGATCGGGAACGACGTCATCCCAGACGCAATCCGGCGCGAGGCGATCCCGTCGCCGATCGGCGGCGGGAAATCGCCCGAAGGGACGGCCGGCCAAGCGCGCTCACAGCGCCCCCGCCCGCGCCAGGAGGCCGCGGATCGCCGGCCGCGCGGATCCGCCCTCGCGGATCGCCGCCTCCACCGCCGCTCTGGCCGCGCCGATCTCGATCGCCCTCAACGCATATTTGACCCGGCCGATCGACGCCGGGCGCATCGAGAGCGCGCGAAACCCGATCCCGGCCAGGGCCACCGCGTCCTCCGCCTTCCCCGCCGCCTCGCCGCAGAACGAGATTGGCGCGCCCGCGGCATCCGCCCGCGCGACGATGTCGCGAAGAAAGGCGAGAAACGGCGCCGACAGCGCGTCATAGCGGCGGCGGACCTGTTCGTTGCCGCGATCCGCCGCGAAAAAGAACTGCATCAGATCATTGCCGCCGACCGACAGGAAATCGACATCGCGGAAAAACTGGTCGGACGCATAGGCGAGCGCGGGGGTCTCCAGCATGGCGCCGATCTCGAGTCGCTCCGGAACCGTATGCCCAAGCCGGCGCAGCCGCGCCCGCGTCCCGGTCAGGATATCGCGGGCGGCGTAGAATTCCGCCTCCGCCGCGATGAGCGGGAACATCACCTTCAGCGGCCGCGCGCCCGCCCCGCGCAGCAACGCCTGCGCCTGCATCTTCAGCGCGAAAGGCTTGTCGAGCCCAACCCGGATCGCGCGCCAGCCGAGAGCGGGGTTCTCTTCAACCGGCCGCTTCATGTAGGGCAGCACCTTGTCGGAGCCGATATCGAGCGTTCGAAACGCCACCGGCGCGCCCTGCGCCACGTCCAGCACCCGGCCGTAAAGGGCCGCCTGATCCGCCCGCCGCGGCAGAGTCGGCCGCGACAGGAACTGAAGTTCGGTCCGATAAAGCCCGACCCCGTCGGCGCCGACATCGAAAAGATTGGGCAAATCCGAAATCAGGCCGGCGTTGATATGAAGCTCGACATTCACGCCGTCGCGCGTCTCCGCCGGCTGGCTGCGGATCGCGCGATAACGGCTTTGCGCCTCCTCGGCGCTGGCGATTTTCTCGCGATACGCTTCAAGAAGATTCTCGGGCGGCCGAAGGAACGCCTCGCCGCGGTCGCCGTCGACAATGATCTGATCGCCGTTTTGCGCCTCCGCCACGATCAGCTCGGCGCCGACGACCAGGGGGATCGCCAGCGCCCGCGCGACGATCGCCGCATGGGAGCCGACCGCGCCTTCCTCCATCACCACCGCGTCGATACGACCGTCACGATCCAGCAGCTCGCCCGGCCCGATCGTGCGGCACACGAGGACCGCGTGCTCAGGCGTCTCCTCCGCGCCGGCGCCGGTCAGGCGCCTCAGCAACCTGTTGGCGAGATCGTCGAGGTCGTGGAGCCGATCGCGGAGATAGGGATTGTCCGCCCGCTCCATCCGGCTTCGCGCATCCGACTGGACGCGCTCCACCGCCACCTCGGCGACGACGCCGGCGGCGACCGCCTCGTGCAGCCGCCGGAGCCAGCCCTTGTCATGGGCGAACATCCGATAGGCCTGAAGAACGTCGCGATACTCCGCTGGAGCGCTGGAGAAATCCGCCGCCACCAATTCGTCCACCTCGCCCCGGAGATCCGTCATCGCGGCGTCGAGGCGGGCGCGCTCTCCGGCCACGTCGTCGGTGAACGGATTGCTGATCGCCAGTTTCGGCTCGTGAAGATGGACGACGCCGATCGCGGCGCCGTCCGACGCGGCGACGCCCTGATAGGTTTTCGCCGCGACTCTTTCGAGATCGAACCCCTCGCTGGTCAACCGCCCGGCGTCCGCCATCTCGGCGATCACCATCGCGATCACCTCGAGCGCGTCGATCTCGTCCTCGGTGTATTCGCGCGCGACCGCGTTCTGCACGACCAGAACGCCCATCACCTTGCCGAGACGCTGGATCGGGACGCCGCAAAAGCTCGAGTAGATCTCCTCGCCGGTCTCGGGCCGATATTCGAACCCGTCCGCATGCGGGGCGTCCGCCGTCGAGAAAGGCGCCGCCCGCGCCGCGATCTGGCCCACCAATCCCTGGCCCAGCCGCAGCCGGGTCCGGTGGACGGCCTCGGCGCGCAACCCTTGGGTCGCGCAGAGCTCCAGCGTCGCCTCGTCCCGGCGGAGATAGATCGAGCAGACCTCGGCCACCATGTTGTTGGCGATCACCGAGACAATCCGATCCAGCCGCGTCTGCGGGTCTCCCGGCTCCGCCATCACCTGACGCATACGGCGCAACAAGACGCGCGAACCTATATCCGCCGATGGCGGCATCGAACTGCCTCCCTCCCGCCGCAAAACACCGCGACGGGTTCCTTCGTCAACTCTTGTCCAGCCCGAATGCGGCGTGAAGCGACTGAATGGCCAGCTCCATGTATTTTCGGTCGATCAGGACGCTGACCTTGATCTCAGATGTGGTGATCACCTTGATATTCACGCCATCCGCCGCCAGCGCGCCGAACATGATCTGAGCGACTCCGGAATGCGAGCGCATGCCGATCCCGACGACGGAGACCTTCGCGACATCCTTGTCGATCACGATCTCACGATAGCCGATCCTGTCCCGTTCCGCCTCGAGGAGAGCGCGGGCGCGCTCGACGTCATCCTCCGGGCAGGAAAAGGTCATGTCGGTGTACCCTTCCTCCGAGATGTTCTGGACGATCATGTCCACATTCACCCCGCCTTCCGCCAGGGGCCCGAAAATCGAGGCGGCGACGCCGGGCCGGTCCGCCACCTTCAGCAGCGTCACCTTGGCCTGGCCGCGCTCGGCCGCGATGCCCGAAACGACGTTTCTCTCCACGATTTCCTCCTCTGGGCACACCAACGTGCCGGGGGCGTCGTTGAAGCTGGAGCGAACCATCAGCTTCACCTTGTAATTCATCGCCAGCTCGACCGAGCGCGTCTGCAGCACTTTCGCGCCGAGCGACGCCAGCTCCAGCATCTCCTCGAAGCTGATGCGCTCCAGCTTGCGGGCTTTCCGCTCGATCCGCGGGTCCGTGGTGTAGACCCCCTCGACATCGGTGTAGATATCGCACCGTTCCGCGCCGAGCGCCGCAGCGAAGGCGACCGCCGTCGTGTCCGAGCCGCCGCGGCCGAGCGTGGTTATCCGCCCATCGGCGCTGATCCCCTGAAAACCGGCGATCACCGCGTGCATGCCCTGGGCGAACCTCTCATCGAGCCGGGTGGTGTCGATCTCCTCGATCCGCGCCGCCCCATGGGTGGACGAGGTTCGCACCGGCACCTGCCAGCCGCTCCAGGAGCGCGCCGGCACGCCCATTTCCTGCAATGTGATCGCCATGAGGCCGCTGGTCACCTGCTCGCCCGACGCCACGATGCTGTCATATTCCCGCGCATCATAGAGGCCAGGATTGTTGGAGCCCGGGGCTTCCGACGCCTCGCGGACATAGCCGATGAGGCGGTTCGTCTCTCCCGCCATCGCGGAGACGACGACCGCGACATCATAGCCCGCCTCCACCTCGCGTTTGACGCGCGCGGCGGCGCTCCGAATACGGGTCATATCCGCGACGGACGTACCGCCGAATTTCATCACTAGACGCGGGGCGGGCATTGCTGAGGGCTCCCTCTCGCCGCCCGCCAGAGCGCGGACACGGCGCGCTCGCTATATCGCCGCTGCGAAAAGCTCGCAAGCCGTTGAAGGCCCGGGCGGCGCTTCGTCCGGTTCAGGCCAGCATCTCGTCAACCGCCGCGAGATACTTCTCGACCGTGACGAAGGCTTGGTTCACGCCGTCCCCCGCATAGACGCTTTTCGAGCCATAAGGCGGCTTCACGCCCGGCAGCGCAGCCCACTCCCGCGCGACCGAGAGAGCGAAATCTTCCCGCGGCATCTCCCGCGACAGAAACTTGGCCAATCCGCGTCGCTCCAGAAGAACGCGCCCCATCCGTTCCTGCATCTCTTCGTCGAATCGTTCGGAGCCGGTCAGATTCAGCCGCGCCTTCAGATCGCTCAAGGTCGCGCGGATGATCTGATACTTGCCGCAGGCGCTGAACTTGCGCCCGCGTTGCCATTCCAGCACCTCGTCCACGGTCATTTCGGTGAAACAGGGATTGCGGAGATTTGCGGCGTCGCCGTAGCGGGCGTTGTAGTTTCCGCGGCTTTCGAAATCAGCGATGAAATCGAGAAAGCCGTCCACGCCCCGCCGCGGCGGCGCGATCCTCGGGGGAGGAGAGGCTGGCGCCGGAGACGGGGACGCGGTCGGCGGCGCCGGGGTCGGGCCCATATCGGGGGGCGCCGACGGCGAAGCGGGCGCGGCGCCCGGCACCGCGCCCCGCGCCGGTTCGGGGATCGGGGTCGCCGGAGGCGGCGCGTCAGGCGCGTCAGGCGCCGATGAAGACGCCGGCGGCGTGCGGCGTACGGAATAGGGCCCTGCCCCCAGAATCTCGACCGTCCAATCCGGATAGAGAATCCGCATCGTGCGGGCGATCTCCTCGGCTTTCGCCTTGGTCTGCACGCCATCGATCTGAAAGGCGGCGGTCATTACTGAATCTCCCCTATCTGCCTGAAGAGTTCGAGCAGGTTCTCCGCGATCCGGCGGCAGTCGGGGTCGGCGGCGCTGGCGTAAAGCACGCCATCCGCGCCGCCGGGGCATGCGTCCCTGAGCGAAGACGGCTGCCCTTCATACGCCGCACCGATCGCCCGCGTCCGGCGCGCGATCTCGGCGGGAGACGCGGCCTCGTTGATATAGGCGTTCAGCAGGCGCGCCGCTTCGCTCTCCCCATATGTCGCATGGATGATCTTCGCTTCCGCCGCCGCAAGAACCTCCTGCGCCGCGGTCTCCTTCTCCGACGCGTCCGCGGAGATCCCGGCGAGCGCGCCGGTCAGCGTTCCGGCCTGCCGGTAGGCCTCGAGATCGGAGACCGCGGCCTGCAGAGGATATGCATCCGCCGAGGCGCCGAGCTTCAGCAGGATGCGTCGTTTCATCTGATCGCGGCCGGCGCGCATCTGCGAAATGAACGCCTGCATGGTCCGGTCGATCAGGATCTCCTTCTCGAACGCCTCCCGGCTCCCGGCTATGCCCGCCGATACGGCGGAGAGGATCTGCGACGCTTGCTGACCGGTCACGGAGCCGGCCGCGCCGACGGCGATCTGCGCCAGCGTCGCGGCGAAGCCGGATTCGCGGAGTTCCTTGGAAAGGTCCCGCTCATAGGCGAAATAAAGCGAATCAAGCTCCGCGAGCCGCGCGAAGATCACCTCGTTCCGCTGCGCGACGGTGGCCCCATTGGTCGCCAGAGCGACGATGCGGTCGCGATCGAGCGTCGCGTTGACGATGGATTCCTTGAATGACCAATCCTCGGGCGCCGAGGAGCGGGCGAACGACTCCTCGGGCGCCCCGCGCACGGTCGCGACGCAGCCGGCGAGCCCCGCCGTGGTCAGCGCCGCGAGCGCCGCGCGGTGGAAAAAGGAACTGAAAACAGGTTTAAAAATCATCGGTCTCCCCTCCAGGCCGACGATCACGATTATTCAGAAGTCATTGGCTTGCAAGCTCTGATTGAAACCGGCGCCGCCGATCAATCATCCCGGCGCGGCATCGGCGGAAGCGGCGCAATCGGGATTCCCTCTTCGATCAAGGTTCTGGCCTCTTCGCCGGTCGCTTCGCCATGGATCGCGCGGCGTTCCGCGTCGCCGACATGCATGGCGCGCGCTTCGGCGGCGAAATTGCGGCCGACATAGCTCGAATTCTTCTCGATTTCTCGCCGGAGGGCGGCGAGTTTCTCCGTCACCGCCGCCGGAACCGGCCCGGCCAGCATCGGCGCGGATCCGTCCTCGCGCGCGTTCCCGCGGGCCGGCACTTGCGGCGTCATCAACGCCTTCTCCACCTTCACCGATCCGCAGATCGCGCAGCCGACCAGCCCGCGCTCCACCTGTTCGTCATAAGCGGCGGCGGATCCGAACCAGGCCTCGAACGCGTGGCCCTCCGCGCATTTCAACTGATATCTGATCATCGTTCACCCCGACTCTCCTCTCTCAAATATAGGACCTTTCGGCGAAAACAATCCCGCTTCTTTCCCGACGCCGTTTCGGATATGAGGCGCAGCCATGACCCTGCCGCCGTCGCCGCCGCTCGTCTTGTCGTCCGCGCTCGGCGCGGCGCTCGGCGCGCTCGGCGCCGCCGCGGCGGGCGGCGGCCCCGTTCACTACGCGCTCATGAGCGCGGGCGGCGCCGCGGCGGCCGCGTTCATCGCTCTCCGCTTGAGTTCAGGCGCCCTTCCGCCCCGGCCCCAGGCCGCGCGAATGGGCGCGCCCGCGGCGAGCGGCGGGGCCGCGGAAGCCGACAGCGAAGCGCTGTTTCATCTTCCGGCGGCGGTGCTGATTGTCGACCGGGAGCGCCGGGTGCGGCGCGCGAACGCGGCCGCGCTCACCCTGATCGGGGATGACGGCGTCGATATCGCCGGGCTGCTGGGCGCGCCGCTCGTCTCGGTGATACGGGCGCCTGGCCTCATCGAAGCGGTGGTGGCGACGCTGGCCGATCAGACGCCGCGCAGCGCCGCGTTCACGCTGATCCGCAGCCGAGGGGAGCGCGCCCTTCTCGCCCATATCCGGCCGCTTCCGACGGTCGAACCACGCACGCCCGCCGTGCTGATCCTGATCGAGGATCGGACCGAGTCGCGCCAGGTGGAGGAGATGCGGCGCACCTTCATCGCCAACGCCGGACATCAGCTGAAGACCCCGCTCGCCTCGATCATGGGCTTTATCGAGACCTTGCAAGGGCCTGCGAAAGACGATGAGCTCGCGCGCGCGCGTTTTCTCGGGATCATGAGTTCACAGGCGGAACGGATGAAGCATCTGATCGAGGATCTGATGGCGCTCAGCCGGATCGAGATGGGCCTGCATGCGCGCCCCACATCCGCGGTCGACCTCGCCCGGCTGGCGCGCGCCGCCGCGGCCGCGCTGGAGCCCGTGGCGGCGCGCGCCGGAGCGCGCATCAGCGTCGAGCTGGCGGATGAGGAGCGCCTGATGACGACGGGCGATCCGGATCAACTCGCACAGGTCCTCGCCAATCTGATCGACAACGCTGTGAAATACGGCGGCGCCGGCGTCACCGTCACGATCAGGGCCGCGCCTCTGGCGCCGGAATGGCCCGGCATGGTCGGCGTCGTCGTCGCCGACGACGGCCCCGGCATCCCGCGCGAGCACCTGCCGCGCCTGACGGAGCGGTTCTATCGCGTCTCCGACACCCGCGCCGACGGCGCCGGGCTCGGCCTCGCCATCGCCAAACATATTCTGCAACGACATCGGGGAGAGTTGCGCGTCAGGTCGACATTCGGAGAGGGAAGCGCCTTCACCATCTGGCTGCCGCGGCGCGGCGACTCGCCGTCAGGCACGGAGCCGCAAGCGGCCGACCCTGACCGCGCGGCGTCGTCAAAATGAGTTATTATCTCTATATTACAACATGTTACTATGTCATAAAACTGTTCCATCCGCGCTATAGGATCCAGACATGGGACATACGGACGATGCTGTGGAACGAGATATGAAGGGGCGCCCATGAAGAGCCGCGTCTTCCTCGCGACGCTGGCGGCGGTCATCGCGGCCGCCGGGGCGGCGTCGGGCCGCGACCAGATCAGGATCGCCGGGTCATCCACCGTCCTGCCTTACGCGCAGATCGTCGCCGAGATCTTCGGGGAGAGCCTTCCGAACTTCCCGACGCCGATCGTCGAATCCGGAGGCTCGTCCGGCGGGCTCAAGGAATTCTGCCAGGGGGTCGGCCCGGGCACCATCGATATCGCGAACGCCTCGCGGCCGATCCGCGAGAGGGAGAGAGAGGCCTGCGCGAAGGCCGGCGTCACGGAGATCATCGAGGTCCGCTTCGGCTATGACGGGATCGTTTTCGCGACCGCGCCCGACAGCCCGGATTTCGCGCTCACGCCGACGGATTTCTATCTCGCGCTGGCGGCGAAGGTGATGGTCGACGGAGAACTGGCGCCGAACCCGAACAAGACATGGAAAGAGGTGGACCCGAAGCTTCCGGGATGGCGGATCAACGCGTACATCCCCGGAGAGAAACACGGCACCCGTGAAGTCATCGAGGAAAAGGCGCTCGCCGCCGGATGCGCGGCGACCGGCGCGATGGATGCGATGATCGGCTTGGGCATGTCCAAGGAGCAGGCGAAGACCGCCTGCACCCGCATCCGCAGGGACGGCGCCTCGGTCGACATCGATGGCGATTACACGGAAACGCTGTCGCGGATCGACGCGAACCGCACTGGCGTCGGCGCGTTCGGGTTCTCCTTTTACGAGAACAACCGCGACAAGCTCAAATTGGCGACGATGTCGGGCGTCCTTCCTTCCGTCGAAACCATCGCCTCCGGCGAATACCCGGTGTCCCGCCCCCTGTTCTTTTACGTGAAGAAGGCGCATCTCGACGCCATCCCCGGCCTGCGGAGCTATGTCGAGTTTTTCACGCGTGACGAGATGATCGGGCCGTCGTCGCCGCTGGCGGAATATGGCCTCATCGCCGCGCCCAAGGCGGAACGCGACGCTCTGCGCGCGCGCATCGCCGCAGGAGAGACGCTGTGAAGACGTTCGAGACAACAGACGCGCGGCCCGGACCCCGCATGATGAACGGGGGGAACTGACGCATGGGACTGGCTGCGTTGATCCTGATCGTGTCAGCCCTCGGCGCGGCCGGCTATCTCTTCGGACGCGCCAAGGCCATCGCGCTGGAGCAAAGCGGCCCCAAGCCGCATTCGCGCCACGGATTTCACGCGGCTCAGGTGATGAGCTGGACGCTGATCCCCGCATTCGCCGTCATCGCGGTGACGCTGGTCGCGCAGCCGCTGGTGATCGACAACGCGGCTCTCGCGGAATTTCCGCCTGAAATACGGCAGGCCGGCGCGGAAACGGATCTGGTCGCGAGCGTCGTCCGCTCCGTCGCGACCGGTCTCTCCCACTTCGATGAGGCCGAGATGGAGGCGTTCGAGAGCGGCGACGATATCCGCCCGCTCCTCAGGGCGAACGGCGTCATCCTCGGCGGTGGAGAGATCGAGCCTTACATGATCCGCGCCGCCGAGAAGAGAAACGCGCTGTCCGCGACCTTCTCCACCCTGCTCTCGATATTCGCGATCGCGGCCGCGCTCGCCGGCCTGATCATCGCATGGCGCAGGATCAGGCCCGAGACCCGGGCGCGCAATCACGTCGAGGGCCTCGTCAAGGCGATCCTGATCGCCGCCTCGACCATCGCCGTGCTGACAACCGCCGGAATCGTGCTCTCCATGCTGAGCGAGAGCATGAAATTCTTCGCCGAAGTTTCTCCGTTTGATTTCTTTTTCGGAACGGTGTGGGATCCACGCTTCGCCCCGGCCGGCTCCACCGGCGACGAGGGCGGCCAGTTCGGCATTCTGCCTCTGGTGTGGGGCACGGCCTATATTTCATTCATCGCGCTGGTCATCGCCGTGCCGATCGGCCTTTTCTCCGCTATCTACATGGCGGAATACGCGTCGCGGCGCATGCGCGGCGTCATCAAGCCGCTGATCGAGGTTCTGGCGGGGATTCCGACCATCGTCTACGGGTTCTTCGCACTGATCACGGTGGGGCCGTTCATCCGCGACGTCTTCGCCCGCCCGCTCGGCCTTGGCGATTCCGGCTCGTCGGTGATGACCGCCGGCGTCGTGATGGGGATCATGATCATCCCGTTCATCTCGTCGCTCTCGGACGACATCATCAATGCGGTGCCGCAATCGCTCCGCGACGGCTCGCTCGGGCTCGGCGCCACGAAATCCGAAACGATCCGGCAGGTCGTCATCCCGGCGGCGCTCCCGGGCATCGTGGGCGCGGTGATGCTGGCGGCCTCCCGCGCGATCGGCGAGACGATGATCGTCGTCCTCGCCGCTGGCGTCGCAACGCGCATCTCGCTCAATCCGTTTCAAGAGATGACCACCATCACGGTGAAGATCGTCAGCCAACTGACCGGCGACACCGAGTTCACCTCGCCGCAGACCCTCGTCGCCTTCGCGCTCGGGCTTACGCTCTTCACCGTGACGCTGGCGCTCAACATCCTCGCGCTGAGCATCGTTCGGAAATACCGGGAGCAATACGACTGATGACCGAAGACCCGAATCTCCGCGCTTCCCTGACCGAAGCGACGCCGAGGCTCCGCCGGCGCCGCGCCGCGGAGGCGAGATTCAGATTCTACGGAATCGCCGCGATCTCCGTCGGCCTGCTTTTCCTCGCCGCGCTGCTCGTCTCGGTCGTCGCCAAGGGCTATCCCGCCTTTCAGCAGACGATGATCAAGCTCGACGTGGACCTGAAGAGGGACGTGATCGACCCTCAGAATCTCGGAACGGCCAAGGCGGTGATGACCGGCGACGTGTTCCGCTGGGACCCGCTCATCGAGGACGCGATCGTCACGACCCTCGGCGTCGCCCCCGATGACGCGGCCGCGGCGGATGACGCGCGCAAGCTGCTCTCCTCCGGCTCACGCATCCGGCTCCGCGACACGGTCGCCCGGGACCCGTCGCTGATCGGCGCGACGCAGGGGATCTGGCTCGTCGCCGATGACGTCGTCGATTCCTTCGTGAAAGGCTCGATCAGCGCCGAGACCCCCGAATCCCGCCGTCAGATAAACGACCGGCAGATCGCGATGGTTCGGAATCTTCAGAAGGCGGGCCTCCTCGAGAAGAGATTCAACACCGGTCTTTTCACCCATGGCGCGTCATCTCGTCCGGAGATGGCCGGCGTCGGCGCCGCGATCGCCGGCTCCTTCTACATGATGGCGGTGGTTCTGATTCTCGCGCTGCCGATCGGGGTCGCCGCCTCGATCTATCTGGAGGAGTTCGCGCCAAGAAACCGCTGGACCGATCTTATCGAGGTGAACATCAACAATCTCGCGGCGGTGCCCTCCATCGTCTACGGGATCCTCGGGCTCGCGGCGTTCATAAATTTCGCAGGGCTGCCGCGTTCGGCGGCGCTCGTCGGCGGGTTGGTGCTGACGCTGATCACCTTGCCGACGATCATCATCACCACCCGCGCGTCGCTGAAAGCGGTTCCTCCGTCGATCCGTGAGGCCGCGCTCGGCGTCGGCGCGTCAAAAATGCAGGCGGTGTTTCATCATGTTGCGCCCCTGGCGATGCCCGGCGTCCTCACCGGCGCGATCATCGGGCTCGCGCGGGCGCTCGGCGAGACCGCGCCGCTTCTGATGATCGGCATGGTCGCTTTCGTCGTCGACATTCCGAGGACGCCGATGGAGCCTTCGACGGCGCTGCCGGTGCAGATCTACATGTGGGCGAATTCGGCCGAGCGCGCATTCGTCGAGCGCACGTCAGCAGCGATCATGATCTTGCTCGGCTTCCTGGCGGTGATGAATGTCATCGCCATCATTCTCCGACGGCGCTTCGAGCACCGCTGGTGACGACGAAACGAAGGGACGCCATGCCAGGATACACGATGAATGACAGGACCGAACCGCCGGCGACCGCCGGCGCCAAGATCACCGCGACAGGCGTAGACGTCTTTTACGGCGACGTGCACGCGATCAAGGACGTGAGCGTGAAAATCGCGGACAAGGCGGTCACCGCCTTCATCGGCCCGTCCGGCTGCGGAAAATCGACGCTCCTGCGCTGCCTGAACCGGATGAACGACACCATCGAGATCTGCCGCGTGACCGGGGAGATCCTGCTGGACGGGGTCGACATCAACGAACGGGCGGTCGACCCTGTGCAGCTCCGCGCCCGCGTCGGCATGGTGTTTCAGAAACCCAATCCGTTCCCCAAATCCATCTATGACAACGTGGCGTACGGTCCGCGCATTCATGGGCTCGCCCGGACGAAGGCGGATCTCGATGAAATCGTCGAGACGTCGCTTCGGCGCGCGGCGATCTGGGATGAGGTGAAAGACCGGCTCGACGCCACTGGAACCGGGCTCTCCGGCGGCCAGCAGCAACGGCTCTGCATCGCCCGCGCCATCGCCACCTCGCCGGAGGTCCTGCTGATGGACGAGCCCTGCTCCGCGCTCGACCCGATCGCGACCGCGCGGATCGAGGAGTTGATCGACGAACTCCGCGACACCTTCGCCATCGTCATCGTCACCCATTCGATGCAGCAGGCGGCGCGGGTCAGCCAGACGACCGCGTTCTTCCATCTCGGCATCGTGGTCGAATACGGCTCGACCGAGAAGATTTTCACGAATCCCGAGGACAAACGCACTCAGGATTACATCACCGGCCGGTTCGGCTGAGGAGGAAGACGATGCGTGAACATATTGTAAGCTCGTTCGACAACGACCTTGTCGAGCTTCGCGCGCGCATCTCGGAGATGGGCGGACTGGCTGAAAACCAACTCGCCATGGCGCTCGACAGTCTGGAGAGGCGCGACACCGAGATTGCGGACCGGGTCATCCAGATGGACAAGCGCGTCGACGCGCTGGAGTTCGAGGTCGAGCGTCTGGCGACGCAGACCATCATCAGGCGCCAGCCGCTGGCGCAGGATCTCCGGCTGGTGATCTCCGCGATGAAGCTCTCGACCACGCTGGAGCGGGTCGGCGACCTGGCGAAAAACATCGCCAAGCGCGGAAAGCGCCTGACCGGCACCGGCTCGATGTCCGTATCCGGCTCGGTCGTGCGCATGGGCCGGCAGGCGCAGGCGTTGCTCACCGAAGTGCTGGACGCCTACGCGAAGACCAATGTCGACGCCGCCGTTTCGGTCTGGCGGCGCGATGTGGAGATCGACGACGCCTACAACTCGATCTTCCGCGAGTTGGTGACCTACATGATGGAGGACCCGCGGACGATCACTCTCGGCTCGGAGCTTCTCTTCATCGCGAAGAACCTGGAGCGGATCGGCGACCATGCGACCCATGTCGCCGAGATGATCTACTACACCGCGACCGGCGAGGTGCTCGGCGACGACCGTCCGAAGGGCCGTTTCTCCGATCTGGACCCGCGCGACTGACGGCGCCCCCCATGAGCGCGCGCATCACGGTCATCGAGGACGACGAGGCGCTCGGCGCGCTCCTCGACTACAACCTGACGCGGGAAGGCCACCGCGTGCGCGTCTGCGCCGACGGCGACGAGGGCCTCCTGAGCCTCGATGAGGACGCTCCCGATCTTCTGATCGTCGATTGGATGCTGCCTGGCGTCTCCGGCATCGAGATCTGCCGGCGCGTCCACGGACGAAGAGCGACCCGCGCGCTCCCGATCATCATGCTCACGGCGCGCAGCGAAGAGGAGGACCGGATCCGCGGGCTCGACACCGGGGCGGACGATTATCTGACCAAGCCGTTCTCGATGACGGAGCTTCTGGCGCGCGTGCGGGCGGTTCTGCGCCGGGCCAACCCCGCTCTGGCCGGGGACGCCGCCACCTTCGGCGACATCATCCTGGACCGTGAAAATCGGCGTGTGCGCAGGGGCCGGCGAGAGGTGCGCCTCGGCCCGAAGGAGTTCCAGATCCTGGAGTGCCTGATCCGCCGCCCCGGCCGCGTCTTCAGCCGCGAGCAGCTGCTCGACCTCGTCTGGGGCGCCGGCGTCTATGTCGAGGCCCGCACGATCGACGTGCATATCGGCCGGCTCCGCAGAGCGCTGAACCGGCGCGGAGACAGAGACCCGATCCGCACCGTGCGCGCGGCGGGCTATGCGCTCGACGAGACCTATCCGGGGTGAGCCGGGAGCGGCGGTCGCCCGCCGCTCCCCGCCCCTTATTCCGCAGCCTGAAGCACCGGCGCGCCGCCGCTTCTGAACTCCAGCAGCAGCTCCTCGCGCCGCTTCGCCGCCGCCGCGGCGTTGGCGTCCTTGATATGGCCGAAGCCTTTCACCTGGAGCGGCAACTCCGCCAGCTGGACGGCGACGGTGTAGGTCTCCGGCGTCAGCCCGTCGCAGAGCTCCTTCAGCAACGCCTCTTGCGCGGGGATCGCGGCGCGCTCCGCCTTCCGTTCCGCCGAGTAGCCGAAAATGTCGAGCGGCGTGCCGCGCAGCCCCTTGAACTTCGCCAGCCGCTTCAACGCCGTCAGCATCCAGGGGCCGAAGGTCGATTTCGCCGGTTTTCCATCCGGGCCCTTCTTGCCGAAGATCGGCGGCGCCATGTGGAACTCGATCTTCTGGACATTCTCAAAACGTTCGTCGATCTGCGTCTCCAGCGTTTCCGCATGAAGACGCGCGACCTCGTATTCGTCCTTGTAGCTCATCAACTTGAAGAGCCCGAACGCCGCCGCCTCCGCGAAAGCGCTGGCGTCGCCGCCGAGCCGCTTCTCGGCGGCCTCCGCGGCGCGCACGGAGGCGAGCCAGCGATCGGCCCATTTGCGGCCGCCCCAGGCGACGAGTCGCTGGTGGCGGAAGGCGATCCTCTCCTCATAGGTCTTGGCCGTCTGAGCAGGCTCCTCCTGCTGCGGCGCCACCGCCGCCCGGGCGTCGTCCGGATGCGTGATCGCCCAGCGGCCGATCTCGAAGGCCGCCTTGTTCCCCTCGACGCCGGCGCCGTTCAGCTCGATCGCCTTCAGGATGGATTCCTTCTTCAGCGGAATGCGCCCCATCTGCCATGCGGCGCCGAGCACCAACACGTTGGAGAAGATCGCGTCTCCAAGCAGCTTCTCCGCCATCTTCGACGCGTTGATATAGGCCACATTCTCTGCGCCGACCCGCGCCTCAAGGCCGAGCCGGAGCCGATCCGAGGGAATGCGGAACCCGCTATCGATCGCGAACTCGCCAGAGTTGATCTCATAGGTGTTGCAGACGACGCCGGTGCGCCCATGGGTCATCAGCGGCAATGTCTTGGCGCCCGCGGTCACCAGAAGATCCCCGCCGATCACCACATCCGCTTCTCCGGTGGCGACGCGGATCGCGGTGATGTCTTCCGGCCGCTCGGCGATGCGGCAATGAATCTGCACGGCGCCGCCCTTCTGCGCGAGCCCCGCCATCTCCATCACCCCGGCGCCCTTGCCTTCGACATGCGCCGCCATGCCGAGAAGCGCGCCGACCGTGACGACGCCGGTGCCGCCGACCCCGGTCGTGACCGTGTTCCAGACCTTGTCGATCGCAGGCAGTTCCGGCTCCGGCAGATCCGGGATGTTCAGCCCGGCCGGCTTTCCCTTCTTCACCGTCGCGCCGTGGAGCGTGACGAAGGAGGGACAGAACCCTTCAAGGCAGGAGAAGTCCTTGTTGCAGGCGGACTGGTCGATCTGCCGCTTGCGGCCAAGCTCGGTGTCGAGCGGCGAAACCGCGACGCAATTCGACTTCACGCCGCAATCGCCGCAACCCTCGCAGACTTCGGGATTGATGTAGACCCGTTTGGCGATGTCCGGGAAGGTTCCGCGCTTCCGACGACGCCGCTTCTCCGCCGCGCAGGTCTGAACATAGACCAGCACGGTGACGCCCTCGATCTCGCGGAGCTCGCGCTGCACCGCGTCGAGATCGTCGCGTTTGCGCGCCTCGACGCCCGCAGGCAGCTTCGACGGGTCGAACGCCTCCTTCTCGTCATAGACGACGGCGACCTTCTTGGCGCCGAAGGCCTTCACCTCTTCGACGATCCGGTATGGGTCGAGACCGCCTTCCAGCGTCTGCCCGCCCGTCATCGCCACGGCGTCATTGTAGAGGATCTTGTAGGTGATGTTCGCGTTCGCCGCGACAGCCGCGCGGATCGCCTGCGCGCCGGAGTGGTTGTAGGTGCCGTCGCCAAGCTGCTGGAAGGCGTGCTCCGTCTTCGTGAACCGGCTTTCGCCGATCCAGTTCAGCCCCTCGCCGCCCATATGGGTGTAGCCGATGACGCCGCGCCCCATCCATTGCGCCATGAAATGGCAGCCGATGCCGGCGAAGCCGATCGAGCCGTCCGGGAGCCGGGTGGACCTGTTATGCGGGCAACCGGCGCAGAACCAGGGCATGCGCTCCGGCGTCGCCTCGACATTGGCCGAGTTCGCCGTTTTCTCCAGGCTCTCGATCAGGCGGGTGTTCAATTCGTCCGAGATGCCCTCGTCATAGACGAGGTGGCCGAGCTTCACCGCGACGTCGACCGGGCTCAGCCCCATCTCGACGGGGAAGAGCACGCGGCCCGCCTCGTCATGCTTGCCGACGATGCGCGCCCGGCGCGGCTCGTTATAGAGAATTTCCTTGATCTGGGACTCGATCAGGCTTCGCTTCTCCTCGACGACGATGATCAGCTCCAGCCCCTCGGCCCAGGCCTTCAGTCCGGTGGGCTCCAGCGGATAGATCATCGCCGGCTTGTAGACGGTGACGCCGATGCGCTCCGCCGTCGCCTCGTCGATTCCGAGAAGATCGAGCGCGTGCGCCACGTCCAGCCAGCTCTTGCCGGCGGCGACAATGCCGATCTTCGCGCCCGCCTTGCCGCGCACGCGTTTATCGAACTTGTTGGCGCGGGCGTAAGCGTGCACCGCGCCATGCTTGTAATGCTGCATCCGCACCTCTTGCGGAATGCGGTCATCGGCGAGCCGGATCGAAAGGCCGTCCTCGGGCATCTCGAAATCCGTCGGGATCACGGTCTTCACCCGATCCGGGCGGCCGTCGATCACCGCCGTCGATTCGATCGTGTCCTTCAGGCACTTGAGGCCGACCCAGAGGCTCGAGTAGCGGCTGAGCGCGATGCCGTGGACGCCGTAATCCACAATCTCCTGCACGCCCGCGGGCGCCATGATAGGCATCTGCGCGTCGACAAAGGCGAAATCGGACTGGTGCACCGTGGTGGAGGACTCTCCGGTGTGATCGTCCCCCATCGCCGCCAGGACGCCGCCGAGCGGCGCCGTTCCCGCGAGGCTGGCGTGGCGCAGAACATCGCCCGAGCGATCCACCCCCGGCCCCTTGCCGTACCAGAGGCCGAAAACGCCGTCATAGAGCCCGTCGCCGCGAAGCCCCGCCTGCTGCGCGCCCCAGATCATGGTCGCGCCGGAATCTTCGTTCAGCGCCGGCTCGAAGCGGATGTCGTTCGCGTCCAGCGTCTTCTTGGCGCCAAGGAACGTTCCGTCCACGCCGCCGAGCGGGGAGCCGCGATAGCCGGAGACATAGCCCGCGGTGTTGTGGCCCGCCTGCTTGTCGCGCCACTTCTGCGTCAGCATCAGGCGGACGAGCGCCTGAGTGCCGTTCAGAAGAACCTGGTCGCATTCCAGGTCGAACCGATCGCCCAGGCTTACATTCGCATGCTTCATCACAGTCTCCTGTCCTCGCGCACCGCATTCAAGGTAAGCAAGATTGACCTACATGCGCAAGCATGTTTCTCCGTCCTCGCCGGTTCGTCAAGCGGAAGCCCCCGAGGTTCGATATGTGCATGGGCCTATATACGGCCTTGAGCCTTCAAGCAAAGTCCGTGCGCCCGATCCGGGCCCAAAAAACCGGCCGGTCTGGCGAAAACGCTCCATGCGCGGTAACGTCGGACGATACGGCGCGATGGGTGGGCGGGTGAATGAGACGACGCGAAATGATCGCCGGGCTGGCGTCGACGGCGGTCTTGTCGTCCGCCGGTTGCGCCAGAGAGGCGGGCATGGCTGAGCCGGCGCATCCTCCCATCGGAAAGTTCATCGAAATCGACGGCGTCCGGCTCCACTATGTGGATGAAGGCGCAGGGCCGCCGATCGTTCTCATTCATGGCGCGAACGGCAATCTCCGCGACTGGACCTTCTCCATGACCGGCCGGATCAGAGAAAACTTCCGCGTCATCGCCTTCGATCGGCCCGGCCATGGCTACAGCGGCCGCCTCGCGATCGACGGCGCGAATCCGGCGGCGCAAGCGCGGCTGCTCGCCGACGCGGCGGCGGCGCTTGGCGCGGAGCGGACGTTGATCGCCGGCCATTCATGGGGCGGCGCGGTCGCGACGGCCTGGGCGCTCGACCGGCCCGAGCAGGTCGCGGGAGCGGCGATTCTCGCTGGCGCAACATACCCCTGGGATGGCGATGGCGGGTTGCTGTACAATCTCGGGGCCGGACCTTTCAGCCCGGCCGTCAGCGCGCTCGCCCGGCTTTACGTGAGGGGCGACCGAGCGGAAAGCTTCGTCGCCGGGATCTTCGCCCCGAACGCGCCGCCGCCCGGCTATGTCGATTATATCGGCGTCGAGCTCGCGCTTCGGCCCGACACATTCCGCTGGAACGCCGAAGATATCGATGGCCTGAACGACCACCTCGCCCAGCTGAGCCCGCGCTACGGCGAGCTGCGGGCGCCGCTGGAGATCGTCCACGGCGACGCGGACACGACGGTCGGGCTGGAGATTCACGCCCGGCCGCTGAGCAAGGCCGCGCAAAACGCGACCCTGACCGTTCTCGCAGGAGTCGGGCACATGCCCCACCACGCGCGAGAGGATCAGGTGATCGACTCCTTCGACCGGCTGCGCGTCGCCGCCTTCGGCTGACCGGCGGCGACCTCTTCCGCCCCTCGTGCGCTCCGCGCGCTCAATATCGCTCCAGAACCGATTTCACCGTCACCAGAGAAACCGCGGCCTTCGCCACGCGGGCGCCCGCGCGTTTGCATTCAGGGTCGTTCCGCCGATAGTCGATCGAGCAGACGATCGCCTCCACCAGCGCCGCTTTCTGCGCCTCGACATCCTTGCGGAAGCGGTTGAAAGGCTCGACCGAGCCACCCGGCTTGAGCATCCTCCCGAAGGCTGCGAGCACGTCGCCACAAGTCGTGGATTGCCCGCGCAGCGCCTCCTCCAGCACCGCCGGCGAGGTGTCGGCGCGGCAGAGCTTCCAGAGAATATCCGCCTGAACGACAGGGTGCAGCCGGATCAGCGTCCGATAGCGGCCGCGCACCATGGCGTAGCCGTAAGCGACATTGGCCGAAGGCCAGAAGGCGTAGCTCTCGACGAACGCGCGCGGGTCGATCGTGCCGCCCGGCCCTTCGGGGGGCGGCACATAGCGCGAGGGGCGCGGCGGCTGCGCGACGCCAGCGCGCAGAAAGAACATCGCTTCGGTCTCCGCCGGCGACGCGGTGTCGTTGGGGCCGAGCGGCAACACCACCAGGCTGACGCCGAGCGGCTCCTCGTTGAAAATGAAATAGACGTCGCGCCCGTTCCGCACCGTCCGCGCCTCCGCGCCCGAGGGGAGCGGATTCGCGGTGAACGTCGCCACCGCGCCGGAAGATTCGGTCAGCCGGCCGGAAATCCGCCCGCCCGACGAGGAGAGGGTCAGCTTCATCCCGTCCGCCGCGTCGATCCCGCGGTAATCGCCCGACAACTCCGCCAGGGCGGGGCCGCAGAGCCCGATGGCGATCAGGATGGAGAAAAGAACGGCGACGAGACGCCTCGACATGCTTTGTTCCTCGGGCCCATGGCTGTATAGAAGGTCTACCCCACCGGCGCGGCAGGGGAAAGGCGCCCGGCGCCTGTCGAGAAAGGGAGTTTATGCCGACCGACTGGGACAAGCTGCGCATATTCCATGCGGTCGCGGAGGCGGGCAGCCTGACCCATGCGGGCGAGGCGCTGCATCTCAGCCAATCCGCCGTCAGCCGGCAGATCAGGGCGCTGGAGGAAAATCTCGGCGCGACCCTGTTTCACCGCCATGCGCGCGGGCTGATCCTGACCGAACAGGGCGAGCTTCTCTATAGCGCGGCGCGCGACATGGCCACGCGCCTGAACCTCGCGACCGCCCGCATCGGCGACGCGAAGGACAGCGACGGCGGCGAATTGCGGATCTCCACCACCCATGGGCTCGGCTCGCTCTGGCTCGCGCCGAGGCTCAGCCGGTTTTTCTCCGACTATCCCGACATCTCCATCGATCTCGTCCTGACCGAGCAGATTCTCGACCTGCCGATGCGAGAGGCCGACGTCGCGCTGATGTTGCGCGAGCCTGAACAGGCGGAGCTGATCCGCCGACCGCTGGCCGAGGCGACGATCCGCTTCTATGCGGCGCCCGAATATGTCGAGCGCCACGGCGCGCCCGCATCGGCGGCGGATTTTCGGGATCACCGCCTGATTTCCTATCGCGCCGACCGAAAATCCCCCTTGCCGCCTGCGGTCACCGACTGGCTCGAGCACACGGCCGAGATCAAGCACAAGAGCCATCTCAGCGTGAACAACTATTTCGCGGTGATGCAGGCGGCGGAGACGGGGATCGGGATCGCACCGCTTCCGGACTACCTCTCACAGCTCAACCCGAGACTGATCCCCGTGGGCGGAAGCCTCGTCAGCCCGGCGTTCACCATCTACATCGCCTATGCGGATGAGCTGCGCCGCTCCCGCCGGGTGCTCGCGTTCCGCGACTTCATACTCGAGGAGCTCGCTTCGTTTCGGGCGGGACAATAAGCCGGCGCGCGCACCTACCTCCGGTTGAGTCAAGCCATGCGCCAGATGCAACGCAGGTTTGCATACGAGTTGGCGCTTTATCCTTGAAGGACGATGTCGGCCGTCCTATCTACCCTGCAGACAATGCAACGGGGCGGCTCTGTCGCCCACCGTATTGTCTACCTCCCTGTTGGACTAGGCCGAGCGCAAGCTCGGCCTTTTTTTTTGGACGATCGAGATTTCGGGCCGAGATTTCGGGCGCGGTTTCAACGCCAGAGCCGGTCCCCCGCCGCGAGCGCCTCCGGGTCGTTGTCGTAAAGCGCGGCGACGGTTTCGCCATACCCATTGAAGAGCTGCGTCGGGATCTTATCGCCGGTTTCGAGATCGCGCTCCATCGCCTGGCTCCAGCGTGGGTGCGGCACCTCCGGATTCACGTTCGCCCAGAACCCGTATTCGCTCTGCTGAAGCTCCTCCCAGAAGCTGACCGGGCGCTCATCGACGAAGCTGATCCGGGTGATCGACTTGATCGACTTGAATCCGAACTTCCACGGCAGATGCAACCTGACCGGCGCCCCGAACTGATTGGCCATCACCTTGCCGTAAGCGCCCACGACCAGCATCGGCAGCGGATTCATCGCCTCCGCCATCGTCACCCCTTCCACATAGGGCCAGGGGTACCAGCTCTGCCGCTGCCCCCGCGCGACGTCCGGGTCATGGAAGGTCTCGAAGCGCAGATATTTCGCGCCCGAAAGCGGCGCCGCCATCCGCACCACCTTCTCCAGCGGAATGCCGATCCATGGCGCCACGAACGACCACGCTTCGACGCAGCGATGGCGATAGATCCGTTCCTCCAGCCCGAAGCGCGCGATCAGATCGTCGACGCCGACGGTCATCTCCTTTTCGACCAGCCCGTCGATCTTTATCGTCCAGCCGTCCGTCTCGAGCTTCTGCGCGGCCTCCGCGATCTGCTTGTGGCCGCCGAATTCGTAGAAGTTGTTGTAGTGGCTGGTCAGCTCCTCCGGCGTCACCGGCCGCCCGGCGGCGCGAAAATCGGGGTTGAGCGGCGCGTCTTCATACGCGGTCGCGGCGGCCCCCGCCCGGGGCGCGGCGGCGGCGATCGCGCCAAATCCCATCGCCGCGATGAGAGTCCGTCGGTTGAGGTAAGCGCTCTCTGAGGTCGCGGCCGCCTCGGGCAGGCTCCATTCCGGGCGTCGGATCAGTCGCATCGTCCTCTCCTTCTCATTCCGGTTGATGGAGAAGATAGCGCCGCGCGGGCGCGCGATCCAATCAAAACGCCGGAATTTCAGCCGAAGCCGGGCGCGGCGACGCCCTGAAGCCTGAGAACCGCTGTAAGATCGGCGTAGTCCAGCCGCGCGTCCGCCGCCGCCGCGACCGCCGGTTTGGCCCGCCAGGCGACGCCGAGCCCCGCCGCGGCGATCATGTCGAGATCATTCGCGCCATCGCCAAGCGCCAGCGCGTCCGCCAGCGAGAGACCCCGCTCCGCCGCGCAAGCGCGGAGCGCGGCGCGCTTCGCGTCCCGCCCGAGGATCGGCTCCGCAACCTCGCCGGTCAGCCGCCCATCAACGACGATCAGCCTGTTCGCCTGATGCCGCGCGAACCCCGCCGCGGCCGCGACGCGCGCCGTGAAAAAATCGAATCCGCCCGATACGAGCGCCGTCAGCGCGCCCGCCGCGTTCATCGCGCCCACCAGCGCCTCCGCGCCGGGAGTGAGCGTCACGCGCTCATCATAGACCGCCTGCAATTCCGCCTCGGGGAAACCTCTCAACAGGCCGACCCGCTCTTTCAGCGCAGCCTCGAAATCCAGATCTCCACGCATCGCCCGTTCGGTGATCGCAGCGACGCGGGGGCCGATGCCGGCGTGATCCGCGATCTCGTCGATGCATTCGATCGGGATGATCGTGCTGTCCATGTCGGAGATCAGAAGACGTTTCCGCCGTCCGGCCGCCGGCAGCGCGTTCACATCGACCGGAGCGCCGGCGAGCGCGCCGCGCACCTCGTCGCCAATGGCGGCGAGGCCGCCAGCCCCGCCGTGATCGAACTCAAGCTCCACCGCCTCCGGCGCCAGCCGGCGAACGGGCCCCGGCGCCCGCCCCGAATTGGCGAGCGCGGCCGCGGCGGCGGCCGCGATGTCGTCGCCAAGCGGCCCGGCGGCCGTAAGGACGAGAACCGCGCCGGGGGCGCTCAGATCGCCTCCGACCGGCTCGCCGGCGCGGTTTTCTCAAGCTCTTCAGCCAGAAGGAACGCCAGTTCCAGCGCCTGACTGGCGTTCAGGCGCGGATCGCATGCCGTGTGGTAACGGTCGGAAAGATCGGCGGATTGCAGCTTGTGCATGCCGCCAAGGCATTCCGTCACGTCCTGCCCGGTCATCTCGAAATGCACGCCGCCGCCATAGGTGCCAAGCGCCTTGTGAATATCGAAGAACTCCCGCACCTCAGCCAGAACCTTGTCGAAGGGGCGGGTCTTGAATCCGCTCTCGGCCTTGATCGTGTTGCCGTGCATCGGGTCGCAGGACCAGACCACCGCCTTGCCCTCCCGCTCCACCGCCCGGATCAGCCGCGGCAGATGCGCCTCCACCTTGCCGGCGCCGAAGCGCGCGATCAGCGTGAGCCGCCCCGGATCGTTTTCGGGGTTCAGGATGTCGATCAGCCGCAGAAGATCGTCATCGGTGATCGTCGGGCCGCATTTCAGCCCGATCGGATTTCTGACCCCGCGGCAATATTCGACATGCGCGCCATCCGGCTGACGGGTCCGGTCGCCGATCCAGATCATGTGGCCGGAACCGGCGATCACGTCGCCGGAGGAGACGTCCGTGCGCGTCAGCGCCTCCTCATAGGGAAGCAGCAGCGCCTCGTGGCTGGTGTAGAAATCGACGCCGCGCATCTTCTGGCTGTTGGCCGAGTTCACGCCGCACGCCTCGACGAATTCGAGGCTGGCGGAAATCTGTTCGGCCATGCGCATGTAGCGCTCGGTCTCCGGGCTTCCTTTGGCGAAGCCCAGATTCCAGCTCGCGACGCGCTGAAGATCGGCGAATCCGCCCTGAGCGTAGGCGCGCAGAAGATTGAGCGACGCCGCCGATTGCAGATAGGCCTGCAACATCCGCTCGGGATCGGGGGTCCGAGACTCCGCGGAAAAGGCGATGTCGTTGATGATGTCGCCGCGATAGGAGGGCAACTCGACGCCGCCCTCGGTCTCGGTCGGCGCGGAGCGGGGCTTCGCGAACTGGCCGGCCATGCGGCCCACCTTCACCACCGGCTTCTTCGCCGCAAAGGTCAGCACCACCGCCATCTGCAGCAGCACGCGGAAGGTGTCGCGGATGTTGTCGGCGCTGAATTCCGCAAAGCTCTCGGCGCAGTCGCCGCCCTGAAGCAGAAACGCCTCCCCCCGAGCCACCTCTGCGAGCCGGGCGCGGAGGCTCCTCACCTCGCCGGCGAAGACCAGCGGCGGATAGGACGCGAGCTTGGCTTCGGCGCGGGCGAGCGCCTCCGCGTCGGGATAGTCAGGCATCTGCAACGCCGTCTTGTCGCGCCATCCGGCGCGGGACCAGGGTGCGGCCATATCGGATCTCCGTCGCAATCGGCGGGCTGCGCGCCCACCTGTCGGCGCCTTCTACGCCAGGCTGGCCGGCTTTTCCAGATCGACCGGCGCCGGTTTCAGACTTGACGCCCTCCAATGAAACGAATGTGGTGGCTGATGGCTCAGACGTGAGGCGCGAGATATGAATGCCATCGAAGGCGGCGAGACGCGGCGGTTTGCGTTCCTTCTGATCGAAAAGTTCTCGATGATCGCCTTCGCGTCGGCGATCGAGCCCTTGCGCGTCGCCAATCGGATGGCCCGCCGGGAGCTCTACGCCTGGAGCGTCGTGGCCGAGGACGGCCGGTGCGCCACCTGCTCGAACGGAACGCGGGTGATGGCCGATTCCGGCTTCGCCGAACTCGATCGGGGCGCAATGATCATCGTCTGCGGGGGCGTCGACGTGAACCGGATGGCGACCCCCGGCGTCCTCGCCTGGCTTCGCAAGGAGGCGCGGCGCGGCGTGGCGTTGGGCGCGGTCTGCACCGGCGCGCATGTTCTGGCGAAGGCGGGATTGCTCGACGGCGTCCGCTGCACGATCCATTGGGAGAACCGCGACAGCTTCCGCGAGGAGTTCCCGGACCTGATGCTCTCCAACAGGTATTTCGAGCGTGACGGCGCGCGCTGGACCTCGTCCGGCGGCGCGGCCGCCGCCGACATGATGGTGCATATGATCAACGAGGAGCAGGGCCGCGAGTTGGCCGCGATGGTCGTCGATCAACTGGCGCTGACGCCGCTTCGCACGGCGGCCGACGAGCAACGGCTCTCCATCCCGGCGCGGGTGGGCGTGCGGCATCCGAAGCTCACCGCGGTGATTCACCGGATGGAGGAGAACATCGAGGAGCCGATCAGCCCGGTTCTTCTCTCGGCGGAGGCCGGCATGTCCACCCGACAGCTGGAGCGGCTCTTCCGACGCTATGTCGATCGCTCGCCAAAGCGTTATTACATGGAGCTCCGGCTACGGAAGGCGCGGAGCCTTCTCCTGCAGACGGATATGAGCGTCATCAACGTCGCGCTCGCTTGCGGGTTCACGTCGCCTTCGCATTTCTCCAAATGCTATCGCAATTACTTCGACCGGACGCCCTATCGCGAGCGCGGCGTCGCCGAGACAGCCGTCAAGCCGCTCTGACCCGTCCCGGCGGGATTCAGGCCGCCTTGGGCGAAACGCGGCCAACGACGGCCCGCCGATAGAGATGCCAGGTCGCATGGCCAAGGATCGGAAGCGCGACGATCAAGCCGATGAACAAGGTCATGACGCTCAGGCACAGCGACACGACCACGATCGCGCCCCACGCGGCCACGACCACGGGGTTTCGCCGCGCGATTTTCATCGATGTGACAATGGCGTTCGGAACGCCCACGTGGCGATCGAGCAGAAGCGGAAACGAGACCAGAGAGATCACGAGGGCGAGGGCCGCGAACACGAACCCGACCGCAACGCCTGCAATCAACATGGTCAGGCCCGCGCCGGTGGTGAACACATCTCCGATGAAGGCTGGGATGGAGCTCGGCGGCTCGGGGCCGAGCGTCAGGTTGTAAAGCGTGTTGGCCGCGAAGAGCCAGGCGACGAAGATCGCCGCGAGATAGGCCCCCAGCACAACGATCGGGATGAACGAGGGCGATCTCATGACCCCGAATGCGTCCGCCCAGCTGGCATGAAGCCCAAGCTCGCGGCGGCGGCTCATCTCGTAAAGGCCAACCGCGGCCACAGGCCCGAGGAGGGCGAATCCGGCCACCATCGGAAACAGAAGATGCATCATCTCGCGGTTCAGAGCGAACCAGGCCAGCAACAGGCCGGCCAGCGGGTAAATCACCACGATGAACATCACATCCGTGCGCAGGGCCGCGAAATCATCGACGCCCTTTCGCAGGGCGCGCTTGAGATCGGGAATTCGCAGGTCTCTGATTTCGATCGGCGCGGTGTCCACGCTGCGAATCTCGCCGACCCCTTCACCGACAAAACGCGAGCCTCGGCCCAAGGCGCGCGCCGTCCATGACAGTGGGGTGCCTACCGGTTCGACCATGACACTCATTCCTTGCAAAAAGCTACGGCTTCGATCAAAGACAAGGCGTCTGGCGGTGTGAGAACCCCTGAGGTTCAGCACACCCTGATCATACCGGAATCGCCTCGGATTCGCGCGCCTCAAAAGTGATTTCACGAAGTTTTGTTGCGATATACGGTCGGGCGATCTCAGGAGCCGGTCATCTTCGGGCGTGACCTGATTCACCGGGATCGGTCGAGACCCGAACCGCGGCGCGGCTGGCTTCGGCGCCGGATTTCAAAGTTTCCGGAATGATCCGCGCGGCGGGCGCGCGAAACGGATCCGTGGCGCGCACGCCCGGCGCCGGCGCGACCACCCGCGCCGCGATGCTTCTGGCCGCTCCACGCCCGAAAAGGCGCCGTTCGCCCGGCGCGGCGCCAAGTTTCCCGCAGTGCGCTATCGCACTTGCGTCAAGGCATTGATAATGTAATTAGCAATATGACGCTCGAAACGCACGAATCTTGCGCGATGAATCATGGCGCCGCGGACAAAGGAGAGACCCATGGCACTCGATGCGCCTCTGAAGGATCTGTACGATATCGGTGAGATCCCACCGCTCGGCCATGTGCCGGCGAACATGCGGGCCTGGGCGATCCGGCGCGAACGCCATGGCGAGCCGGATAAATCCTTTCAACTGGAGACGGTGCCGACCCCGCGCCCGGACAGCGGCGAAGTGCTGGTTCTGGTGATGGCGGCGGGGGTCAATTACAATGGCGTTTGGGCCGGGCTCGGCACACCGATTTCACCCTTCGACGTGCATGGCGCGGAATACCACATCGCCGGCTCCGACGCCTCCGGCGTCGTCTGGGCGGTCGGCGACAAGGTGAAGCGTTGGAAAGTCGGCGATGAGGTGGTGATCCACTGCAACCAGGACGATGGCGACGACGAGGAGTGCAACGGCGGCGACCCGATGTTCTCTCCCTCGCAACGCATCTGGGGTTACGAGACGCCGGGCGGCTCTTTCGCCCAGTTCACCTGCGTGCAGTCGCAACAGCTGATGGAGCGCCCGCGCCATCTCACCTGGGAGGAAAGCGCCTGCTACACGCTGACGCTCGCCACCGCCTACCGGATGCTGTTCGGACACCGGCCGCATATCCTGAAGCCGGGCGACAACGTGCTGGTCTGGGGCGCCTCCGGCGGGCTCGGCTCCTTCGCGATCCAGCTCGTCAACGCCGCCGGCGCGAACGCGATCGGCGTGATCTCCGACGAGTCCAAACGCCAGTTCGTGCTCGATCTCGGCGCGCGGGGCGTGATCAACCGCAAGGATTTCGATTGCTGGGGCGAAATGCCCACGGTGAACACGCCCGAATACAAGACCTGGTTCGGCGAGGTGCGGAAATTCGGCAAGGCGATCTGGGAGATCACCGGCAAGGGCGTCAATGTCGACATGGTGTTCGAGCACCCCGGCCAGGCGACCTTCCCGGTCTCCGTCTTCGTCGTGAAACGGGGCGGCATGGTGGTGATCTGCGCGGGCACCACCGGTTACAATCTGACGATGGACGCGCGCTATCTCTGGATGCATCAGAAGCGCGTTCAGGGGAGCCATTTCGCCAATCTCAAACAGGCGAGCGCGGCGAATCGGCTGATGCTGGAGCGCCGGATCGACCCTTGCATGTCCGAGGTCTTCTCCTGGAGCGACATCCCGGCGGCGCATCTGAAGATGCTCCGGAACGAGCACAAGCCCGGCAACATGGCGGTGCTGGTCAGCGCGCCGACCACCGGGCTGAAAACCGTGGAGGACGCCCGCGAAGCCGGCTGAGACGGCGCCGCGCGACATCTTCCGGCTTTGAGCCCGGCGCCGTCTCGGATATTCAGACGGCGGGGCGCGGCGCCGGCGGACGTGGCGCGGCATCAAGGGGCTGCGGTGCTGAAAGTCGCAACTTACAACATCCGGAAATGCGTCGGGCTGGATTGGCGCCGAAAGCCGGAACGCATCATCGGCGTGCTGGCGGAGATCGCGCCGCAGATCGTCGCCTTGCAGGAAGCGGACCGCCGCTTTGGCGAGAGGCGCGGCACGTTGCCCGCGGAGGAGCTCGCGCGCACGGCGAAGCTGCGCATCGTCGAGTTGCCGGGATCCGGCGCCAGCCATGGCTGGCACGGCAACACCATCCTCGTCGGCGAGGACGTCGAGGTACGACGGATCGAGCGCCTCGCGCTTCCCTTCCTCGAGCCGCGCGGCGCGCTTCTGGCGGATCTCGCCATCCACGGCCAGCCCCTCCGCGTGGTCGGCCTTCATCTCGGCCTGCGCCATGGCAGCCGCATGGCGCAGGCCCGCGCCGTGATCGAGGCGCTGGACCAGCGCGCCGACGACGCTCTGGAGATCGTCATGGGCGACCTGAACCAATGGCGCGGGGATCGCGGCGGCGCCGAGATCATCTCCCGCCGGCTGGCGCCCGCGCCGACCAGCGCGTCCTTCCACACGTCCCGGCCGATCGCGCCGATCGACCGTATCTTCACCAGCCCGGAGCTTGGCGTCGCCGAGCACGGCGTTCACCGCTCCCCGCTCGCGCTTCGCGCGTCCGATCATCTGCCGGTCTGGGCGAAGCTCACTCTGCCCGGGCGCACGCCTCCCCGAAGAGCCGCCCGATGATGACGGCGCTCACCGCCGCCGGCGCGGTTCTCCTCTGGAGCGCCGCCATTTTTTTCGCGATTCGCGCCATACGCACGGCGCGCACCCCGCAAGGCTCGGTCGGATGGGTCGTGTTCCTGCTGACGGCGCCGTTCATCGCGGTGCCGGCGTATCTCTTTCTCGGCCATACGCGCTATCCGGGCTTCGTTCTGATGCGCCGCGAATCGCAACGGATGATCTCCGCGCTGGACAAGCAGAAATCGGCGCACGGCGCGGTCGTCGCCTCCGCCGGGCGTCACGCCAGAAGCCGCGCCGCGGCGTTCGAAAGGCTTGCCGGGATGCCGATCGTGTCCGGCAACGACGTCGAATTGCTGATCGACGGCGCCGCGACCTTCGGCGCGATCTTCGCCGCGATCGAGAAGGCGGAATCCTATGTCGCGGCGTCCTTTTACATCATCCGCGATGACAGGATCGGCCGCGCCTTCAAGGATCTGCTCATCGCCCGCGCGCGCGACGGGGTCCGGGTCCTCCTGATTTATGACGCGCTCGGCAGCGTCAGTCTGCGCAACTCGTATCTGAAAGACCTGAAGGCCGCCGGGGTGGAGGTGTGCAACTTCCATGCGATCCGCCGCAAATTGAATCCCTTTCAGATCAATTTCCGAAACCACCGCAAGATCGTGATCGTCGACGGGAAGGTCGGCTTCGTCGGCGGGCTGAATGTC
Organism: Paludibacillus litoralis; assembly: GCF_037646705.1. Taxonomy (NCBI): domain Bacteria; kingdom Pseudomonadati; phylum Pseudomonadota; class Alphaproteobacteria; order Rhodobacterales; family Paracoccaceae; genus Paludibacillus; species Paludibacillus litoralis. The sequence continues at coordinate 16,510 of NZ_JBBHER010000009.1, read as the reverse complement.
GGCGACGAATACATGGGCCGCGACCCGGATTTCGGCCGCTGGCGCGACACCCATCTCCGGCTCACCGGGCCGACCGTCACGCAACTGCAGCTCGTGTTCGCCGAAGACTGGCACTGGGCGAATGATGAGATTCCGGAGTTTTTCTGGGGCGCCAGGTCAGAGTCCGAAGGCGGAAAGGCGCTGATTCTCGCTCCGGGCCCGGCCGATCCGCTGGAGACGGGCAGCCTCTATTTCTGCAATATCATCGGCGCGGCGACCGAAAGGCTCTGGATCGCGACGCCCTATTTCGTGCCTGACGTGGATACGCTTTCGGCGCTCAAGCTGGCCGCGCTCCGGGGGGTCGACGTGCGCATCCTTTTGCCCGCGCGCGAGGACCAATTGCTCGTCTGGCTGGCCGCCTTCGCGTATTTCGACGAAGTGCGCGCCGCCGGCGTCGAGATCTGGCGTTATCATGATGGTTTCATGCACCAGAAGGTCGTCGTCGTGGATGACTCGCTCGCCTCCATCGGGACGATCAATCTCGATATTCGCTCCTGCCGTCTGAATTTCGAGGTGACGGCGCTCCTGTTCGACAAGGCCGCCGTCCGCAAGGCGGCAGAGATGCTGGAGGCGGATTTCCGCGTGAGCCGCCCACATGAGACGCCGCTCTCGGAAGAGAAGCCGTTGAAGCGGCTCGGCGCCCCGATCGCACGGCTTTTCACGCCGCTGCTCTGAAATCCGCGCCTTCACAAGACCCGGGCGGTCATCTAGCCTTCCTGAACCAATAGCGGAGCCGTCATGTCCAAGACCGTCAGCGGCCCTTGCCCGGGCGCCGCGCTACAGACCATCGCCATGCCCGCCGACACCAACGCCAACGGCGATATCTTCGGCGGCTGGCTGATGGGGCAGATGGATCTTGGCGCGTCGGTGCTGGCCCGTTCGCTGGCGGAAGGACGGGTCGCGACGGTCGCGGTGAACGACATGCGCTTTCATCACCCGGTCCGGGTCGGCGATGTCGTCTCGATCTTTCCCACCGTCGCCAAGCTTGGCCGAAGCTCGATGACGATGGATGTCGAGGTGCGGATCTTCAACGCTGAAAACGGAGATGAGCGCCGCGTGGCCGAGGCGCGGATCGTTTTCGTCGCCATCGACCGGAACGGGAACCCGCGACCGCTGCCGACGGAGTGAAGGCCGCCGCTCCGGAAGGTGGCGCGCGGCGCGGCGCGCGGCTAAGAGAGCGCATGGAATTTTCCGAAGATCAGCGTCAGGCGCGGGACACGATCGCCACCCGGCTTCGAGCCGCCGGAATCGACATCGATTCAGGCGGCCACGGCCCCCCGCCCCGCGAGGGGCCGGCCTCGGTGCTGGCGGTGCTCGGCAAGGCGGGATCAGGCAAGACCGCCCTTCTCGTGAATATCGCCGCCGCGCTGGAGGCCGCGGGCCTGGAGCCGATCGGCGGAGATTATGAGCCGCGCCGCACCCGCGCGCGGCGGAGCTACGCCGTGCTGGCGCCGACCAACAAGGCGGCCTCGGTGCTCCGCGCGCGGAAAGTGCAGGCGACGACGCTGCACCGGATACTCTATATCCCCGTCTACGACCCCGAATTCGAGAAGATCGCCAAATGGCTGACCGCGGCGGACGCGCCGCGCCCAAACGTCGAAGGGCTCGACGATGCGCTCCTGGACCGGATTCGCGAATTCTACGACATGCACGGCTCGGTCCCCGGCGCGTTGGCGATCGCCGGGCTCTCCGGCTCGGACTTCATCACCGGATGGACCCGCCGCGACGAGCCGCTCGACGTCGCGCTGGTCGATGAGGCCTCGATGCTGGACCAACGGCAGCTCGACGACCTGAAGGAGGTGTTCTCCACGCTGATTCTGTTCGGCGATCCGGCGCAGCTTGCGCCGGTCGGGCAGTCCGGCGCCATGGTGTTCGAGGCGCTCGACGAAGCGTCAAAGCCCATGTTGAGCCGGATCCACCGGCAAAGCGCCGACAACCCGATCCTCGATCTCGCGCATGCGCTGCGGGACGGCATCGACTTTGACGATTTCGAGAGGGAGATCGAGCGCGCGGCGGCGAAGGATGAGCGGATCGTCGTCGCGCCGCGCGTCGACCCCGACCTGATGGCGCGGGCGCCGATCCTCGTCTGGCGGAACGCCACGCGGCTTCGGCTGATTCAGGCGTTTCGCACCGTTCACGACGCGCCGGAAGCCGCGCTCTTGCCGGGAGAGCCGCTGATCTGCGACGGGATCGAGCTGCCGCTCAAACATCGGAAGAAGCGGATCGACCTGGAGGCGCGCGGGCTCATCAAGGGCGCGCAGGCGATCTATCTCGGGCCGGGGAAGCGCAAGGGCTTCGCGCGGCTCCATGTCGCCGGCGCCGAAGCCCCGACGATCAGCGCCGCCGCGATCATCAAGATCGAAGCTCCGGACCGGGAGGAGCCGATCATCGCCTCCGCGGCGCGGATGGGCGCCGTCTTCGTTCATGGCGCGGCGACGACGATCCACAAGGCGCAAGGCTCACAATGGCCGGCGGTGCAAATCTTCGCGCCGGATATCTACGCGGCGGCGCGATCCGGCCGGATGGAGGCCGGCGCGCCGCTCTGGCGCCGGCTGGCCTATGTCGCCGCGACCCGGGCCGAAGAGCGACTGATCTGGGTCGCGCGGTACCGGATGGCGCGCCCGGCGCGCGCGCTTGGCGTCGCGGATCTCGGCTGACGCCGGGGCGCATTGACCGCGGCGGCCGAAGCGGGGATGGTGCCCGCCCGAACACCCCCCGAACAGATCCAGGGAGCGCCCATCTCATGAGACCGTCACGGATGATCATCATCGGCGCCGCCGGGCTCGCCGTTCTCTGGACCGCGGGCTGGTTCGCCGGGCGCTCGCTTTATATCGAGCCCGAGGCGGACAAGGTCATCGCCCAGCTTCGCGAGGGCCGCCTGTTCTTCACCTATGAGCGGCGGGAGGTTGGCGGATTTCCGTTCGGCTACGACGTCGTCTACGAGGGCGCCTCGCTCGCCGATTCATCCGCGCTCTGGCGCTGGACCGCGCCGAGCCTGACCGTCGGCGCGCGCATCGCCAACGCCGACGAGGTGACGCTCACGCCATCCCGTGAAAGCAAGCTGACGATCGAGACGACGGCGTTCAGCGCGGCGCCGGACGCGGCGCCCCTCGTCTTCGACGTGATCGCGGAGACGCCGCGGGTTCTGCTTGGCGAAGCCGACGGAGAGACGAAAATCAAAATCCGGGCGGGCGCCGTCTCGGCGACGCAGGCGCCGGGCGCAAACGTGTTGTCGAACGCGCGCGCGCGCCTCGAGACGCTCGCGCTCGATCTCGGGAGCGCGCCGAACAGCGGCGGAGCGTCGGTGTTGACGGCGGATTCGCTCTCGCTCTCCTATCGTCTCGCCCCCGACATGGTGAGCGAGACGAACACGAAGCTGCAGGTCGCGGATATCGCGATCGATTTTGACGGCGAAGCGCTGGACGCCGCGACCTTCGCCGATTTCGTCGCACGCGATGGCGCGGCGGATTTCTCTGTGCGCACAGGGCGCTATCAGGCGAAGAGCGAAGGCTCGGGCGGGCCGAGCGCCCCGCCCTACACCGTCGATTTTTCCGCCGCGTCGAGCGAATCCAGCATCAGCGTCGGCGAGGGGCGCGCCGCCTACGCCGCCAGGGCCGCCGACATCGCCTACGCGATGAAGACCGACGAAGACGGCGCGAATGGCGGAGCGGCGGCCCAGGCCTTCACGATGACGTTCGATATGCCGATCCGCCAGGCGCCGGAGCCGCAACCTTACGCCTTCTCGCTGTCGATCAACGACCTCGCCCTCGATGAGGCGTTCTGGGACGCGAACGATCCCATCGGCGCGATCACCCGCACGCCGATCAGCCTGGATCTCGACTTCGCCGGCGCGCTGCGCATCCTGGAGGACCTTGGCGGCGGATCGCTCTCGCACTCGCCCGTAGATGTGGAGACGCTGGAGATCCGAAGCCTCCGCGCGGAAGGTCTCGGCCTGGTCGCCTCCGCGAGCGGCGCGCTCGACATCGCCGGCGACGCCATGTTTCCCGACGGAAACCTCACGGTCGAGCTGAAGGGCGCGCTGGGACTTCTGGGACAGTTGACCGAAGCCGGCCTCATTCCGCCGGAGGCGGCGGAGATCTACACCGGCGCCGCGCTGACCTATGGGCGCGCCGGCGAGGGGCCGGATCATCTTCTGGCCGATATCCGCGTCGCCAAAGGCGCGATGACGATCAACGGCCGGCCCTTGCAGTAGCGGCGGGCGCGCGGGCGGCGATGTGATCGAACGCGGTCATCCCGCCATGCGCCCTCAGCGCCCGCGCCGCGCCCGCATCAATGGCGCGCCCTCGGCCGATTTGAGGATGAGCGCCCCGGCGGCGTCGATATCGAAGATGACGGTTTTCTCCAGCGCCTCGGCGAAGCGGCGCTCCTGAGCCATCTGCGCCGGCGGACAGGCCATCATCGTCATCGCCGCCCGGCTGAAGGTCAGAGATTCTCCGGTCAGCGTGAATGACGCGCTGAACTGGTTGCAGCCCGCCCGCCCCGCGACGCGCCCATCGTCCCCAAAGGTGAAGCGCGCGCGCGGCCCCTCGACCATCTCGCCGCCGAGGGCCTCCAGCAGCCATTCGCCGCCGGTCAGGAGCGAGAGCGGCGCGCCGCCGCAGCCGGACAGGTCCGCCGTCGCCGTCGTCACCGCGACCGTTTCCGGATACGGCATCCCGGTCGCACCGTCATGGCAGAGCCCGTCCTCGATCCGGATCACCGCGCCGATGGCGGCGATGCGATGAAAGATCGCGCCGTCCTCCTCGACGGGCTCATCCAGCATCGCCTCGCGGCGCTCGGCGCCGTAATCGGTCTCCAGCGCGGCGCGCCCATCCATGAAAGTGAGGCTCCACCCAGGCTCGTTTCCGCCCGCGCGAAAATCGACCGGCCGAGCGGCCGGCGCGCAATCTGGCAAGGTCTCGGCGCGAATGGAGATCATCGGATCCGCGTCACCCTTGCTCCAGAAAAACGTCGTCGGATCGTCCGGGCTCTCGTATTTCGCCCCCGAGGCGGCGCGGGCGGAGGCGAGGTGAAATTCCTCGCCCCTTGCGGTCAATGTCGCATCGGCGCCGCTCAGGCGGACCGCGACTTCGGTCTCGCCGCAGAGGAAACGCTCCCTTCTCAGGCGGGCCGGGCTTCGGGTCAGCATCAGCGCGCCCACATCGCGCGCGCCGCGCCCCGCCGGGATCAGCGTTTCCGCGCTGCGCCACCCGGCGCCCTCCGGGATCTCGATCTCGACGTGAAGCGTCGCCTGAGCGCCGAATGGCGCCGCCACCGCGAAGGGCAGCGGAACCTGGCCGCCCATGGTCCGCATGCGCGCGGCGGCGAAGAATGCGCCATCCGCATCCCGCGTCTCCACGCGGAGATAAGCGTCATCCGGCAACGCGATCCGCTCACGATAGAGCGCCGCGCCCTCGATGGCGCGGACCTCTTCATGAGCCGCGGCGGGTCCGGCGACGGGAAGACAGGCGGCGATGACGGCGACGGCGAGACATGAACGCACGGGAGGCTCCTTGGGGCGGTCTCTCTTCGCAACCTAGCTCGCGCCAGGGCGCCGGACAATGCGCGCGCGATTGCGGCCGGGGGCCGCGCCCACCCCTTTCATCCCCGCCGGCGGCGCGTATGGTGCGCCCGATAGGGAGCGGCCGCGCCATGACCCGTGCGACAGAAGACATCAGGGACAGCCGCGCGCTCCGCGACGCCTTCGGCGCGTTCGTGACCGGCGTCACCATCGTCACGACGACGGGCGCTGCGGGCGAGCCGATCGGCTTGACGGCGAACGCTTTCACCTCCGTCTCGCTGAACCCGCCGCTGCTCCTCGTCTGCATCTCCCGCCAGTCGTTCAGTCTCGCGGCGATTCAGCGCGCGGGCGGCTTCGCCGTCAATATCCTCGCCGAGGATCAGCAGGCGCTCTCCCATCGGTTCGCGCACCGTGTCGAGGATCGCTTCAAAGGCGTGAACTGGCGGCCCGGGCCGGTCGGCGGGCCGCTGCTCGATGGCGTCTGCGGCTGGTTCGATTGCCGCCTCCACGATCAGTTCGCGGCCGGGGATCATGTCATTCTGATCGGCCGGGTCGCGGGGTTCGATCATACCAGCCGGCGCCCGCTCGGCTATGCGCGCGGCGGCTATTTCCCGGTCGACAGATGAAGCAGGGGGCGGCGGTCAGGCGCAAACCCGAAGCGCGTTATCCCCGCCAGACGGGTTTGCGCTTTTCAAAGAACGCCGCGACGCCTTCCTGCGCCTCCGGGTCCTCCCAGGCGTCCGCGAGGGCGAGAGCGGTCTCTTCGATCACGGCGTCGTCGAGCCGCGGGCCGAGGCGCCGGGCCAGACGCTTGGCGCGGGCGACGGCGCCGGGCGCGGCGGCCAGATAGGGCGCGACCTCCGCCTCCACCGCCGCATCGAGCGTGGCCGAGGGGACCGCCCTGGCCGCAAGGCCGAGCGCCACCGCCTCCGCCGCATCGAATAGCCGGGCCGACATGAAGACCCGGCGCGCCATGCCCTCGCCCATGCGCGCGATCACATAGGGAGAGATCGTCGCCGGGATGAGGCCCAGCCGCGCCTCGGTGAAACCGAATCTGGCGTGATCGGCGACGATGGCGACATCGCAGATCGACATCATCCCCATACCGCCGCCATATGCCTGCCCGTTCACCTGCCCGATCAACGGCTGCGGCAACGTGTTGAGCGAGCCGAGCATCGCCGCGAGCTTCCGCGCCTCCGCGATCCGCTCGGCCCGAGTGGCGCTGAACTGCTCACGCATCCACGCGAGATCGCCGCCGGCGCAAAAGCTCTCTCCCGCCCCGGTCAGCACCACTGCGCGCACCGTCCGATCGGCCGCCAGCGTCGCGGCGGCCTCGGAAAGCTCCACGATCATGCGCGCCGAGATCGAATTATGCTTCTCGGGCCGCGCGAGCGTCAGCGTTGCGACGCCGCGCCCGTCGGTCTCCAGCCTGATCGTCTCAGCCATGCTCGTCTCCTTCGATCCTCTCGCCGCGCCCGGCCCGCCCGGCGGCGCCGGGTCAGCCGCTCCGCAAACTCTTCGCGAAGCTGGCGGCGACGGCGAGGCGCTCCATGTCGAGGCCGGTCTCGAAATTTCTCTCGGCCAGCAGCGCGGCGACCCGCTCCGTCGCGACGTTCCCCTCCGCGCCCGGCGCGTAAGGGCAGCCGCCAAGCCCGCCGACCGCCGCGTCGAAGGTCCGGAGCCCCTTTTCCAGGCTCACGTCGATATTCTCCAGCGCGCGCCCGCCCGTGTCGTGGTAATGCCCGGCGAGTCGGCTGGCGGGCGCCGCATCGAGCGCCGCATCCAGCATCGCCGCGACCGCCTCGGGCGTCCCGCGGCCGATGGTGTCGCCGAGCGAGACCTCGTAAGCTCCCATGGCCAGCATCGCCTCCACCGCTTCGGCGACGGCGGTCGGCGGCGTCGGCCCGTCGAACGGGCATTCGGCGACGCAGCTCACATAGGCGCGCATCGGGATTCCGTCGCGCCTGGCGGCCTCCGCCACCGGGCGGAACATCTCCAGCGCCTCGGCCTTGCCGAGATTGAGATTGGCGCGGGAGAACCCTTCGGAGGCGGACCCGAAAATCGCGACCTCGTCCGCTCCCGCCGCCTTCGCCCGCTCATATCCCTTGAGATTCGGGGTGAGCGCGGTGTAGCGCGCGCCGGGGCGGCGGGCGACGCCGGCCAGCACCTCCGCGCCGTCGGCCATCTGCGGGACCCATTTCGGAGAGACGAAGCTGGCGGTTTCGATTTTCTCGAAACCGGCTTCGGAGAGCAGATCGACCAGCCGGATCTTGTCCGCGGTCGGGATCGGGCGCGCCTCGTTCTGAAGCCCGTCGCGCGGGCCCATCTCGAAGATCAGGGCGCGCCCGTTCGCCTCACTCATCGATCGGCTCCAGCGTCACCAGCACCGCGCCCTCCTCGACCTGATCCCCCGCCGCCGCGCCGACCGCGGCGATCACTCCGGCGCGCGGCGCCTTCAGCGTATGCTCCATCTTCATCGCTTCGAGCACGCAGAGCGGCGCGCCCTGCTCCACCGCCGCGCCGGGCGCCGCCGTCATCACCTTCACCAGCCCCGGCATCGGCGAGATCACCATGTCGCCCCCGGCGCCCGCATCGCCCGCCGCCGCGAGCGGATCGGGGACGGTGAATCCATGGGCGGCGCCGTCCATGAACACGGTGACGCGGCCGCGATGGCGGACCGCGCGCGCCTTGAACACGCGCCGGCCGTCATCGACGCGGAGCGTGTCGCCCACCCTTCTCACGGTCAGCGTCACCGGGCCCACGCCGAAATCGGCGGAAAACCGGTCGCCGGCGACATCCACCTCGACAAGCGCGTCGTCGAGCCTCGTCAATGAGCGCCCCGCGCCCCAGAGACGAAATCCATCGCCCATGTCCCAGGCCGCGCCGGGCGCCTTCGGCAGGCCGAGCGCGGCCAGCGCCGCGAGCGCGCGCGCGGCGGCGGGCGGCTCCGGCGTCGCGGTCAACGCCGCCTGATCCCGCGCGATCAGGCCGGTGTCCACCTCGCCGCGGCGAACGCCTTCATGCGCCGCAAGCCGCGCGAGGAACGTCACATTGGTGACGGAGCCGGCCACCTCCGTCGCCTGCAGGGCCGCGTGAAGCCGCGACAGCGCCTCGGTCCGGTCGGCGCCATGGGTGATGATCTTGGCGATCATCGGGTCGTAGAACGGCGTGATCTCATCGCCGGCCCTCACCCCGGTCTCGATCCGGGCGCCCTCGGGGAAGCGGAGATGGTCGAGCCGGCCGGTGGCGGGCAGGAACCCCTTCGCCGCATCCTCGGCGTAGAGCCGCGCCTCGAACGCCCAGCCGTCGATGCGCAGATCCTCGCGCCGCATTGGCAGAGGCTCGCCCGCCGCCACGCGGAGCTGCCATTCGACCAGATCGACGCCCGTGATCGCCTCCGTCACCGGATGCTCGACCTGAAGGCGCGTGTTCATCTCCATGAACCAGAACCCATCCGGGCGAAGGCCCCCGGCGCCATCGACGATGAACTCGATCGTTCCCGCGCCGGCGTAGCCGATCGCCTTCGCCGCCGTCACCGCCGCGTCGCCCATCGCGGCCCGGACTTCTTCGGTCATGCCGGGCGCAGGCGCCTCCTCGATCACCTTCTGATGGCGACGCTGGAGCGAGCAATCACGCTCGAAAAGGTGGACGGCGTTTCCGTGATCGTCGCCGAAGACCTGAATTTCGATATGGCGGGGGGAGAGGATGTATTTCTCGATCAGAACCGCGCCGTCGCCAAAACTCGTCAGCCCCTCGGAGGACGCCTCCACAAGCGCCGCCTTGAACTCCGCCGGCTCATCGACCCGCCGCATCCCCTTGCCGCCGCCGCCGGCGCGCGCCTTGATCAGCACCGGGTAGCCGATCTTCTCCGCCTCCGCGGCGAGGAAATCCGGATCCTGCTCGGCCCCGTGATACCCGGGAACGACCGGCACGCCCGCCTTCTCCATCAGCTGCTTGGCCGCATCCTTCAGGCCCATCGCCCGGATCGCGGCGGCCGAGGGGCCGATGAAGACCAGCCCCGCCGCCTCCACCGCATCCACGAAATCCGGATTCTCCGAGAGAAACCCGAAGCCGGGATGGATCGCCTCCGCCCCGGTCGCCAAAGCCGCGGCGATGATCGTGTCGCCTTTGAGATAGCTTTCGCCGACCGGCGCCGCGCCGATCCGGACCGCTTCGTCCGCCATCTCCACATGGAGCGAGCGGGCGTCCGCATCGGAATAGACCGCGACGGTGGAGACGCCCATCCGGCGGGCGGTGCGGATCACCCGGCACGCGATTTCGCCGCGATTGGCGATGAGAATCCTGGAGAACATCAGAATGGCCTTTCATCCGCCATGATATCAGCAGCCGATCCGGCCGTCATTTGCTTCCGCGCCGGCATCGCCGCGAAGGCGCGGGAGTCCGAGCGCAGGGCGCCCGATGTCAGGACATCGGACACGATCACATCCGGAACACGCCGAAGCGCGACTCTCCGATCGGCGCGTTGAGCGCGGCAGAGAGCGACAGCGCCAGCACCTCACGGGTCTTGCGCGGATCGATGATCCCGTCGTCCCAGAGCCGGGCGGAGGCATAGAGCGGATGCGCCTGATGCGCGAACTGCTCCATGATCGGATCCTTGATCGCGGCTTCCGCCTCCGCGCTCAGCGTCTCGCCCCGCGCTTCAAGCGCATCGCGCCGCACCATGGCCAGCACGCCCGCCGCCTGCTCCCCGCCCATCACGGAGATCCGCGAATTCGGCCAGGTCCAGAGAAACCGCGGGCTGTAGGCGCGCCCGCACATGCCGTAATTGCCGGCCCCGAACGAGCCGCCGACGATCATCGTGACCTTCGGGACCTGCGCCGTCGCCACCGCCGTCACCAGTTTCGCGCCGTGCCGGGCGATCCCGCCAGCTTCGGCCTTCCGGCCCACCATGAAGCCGGTGATGTTCTGCAGGAAGACGAGCGGGATCTTCCGCTGGCAGCAAAGCTCGATGAAATGCGCGCCCTTCACCGCGCTCTCCGAATAGAGGATGCCGTTATTGGCGACGACGCCGACCGGAATCCCCTCGATATGCGCGAAGCCGGTGATCAGGGTCGGCCCGAAACGGGCCTTGAACTCATCGAATCTCGAGCCGTCCACGACGCGGGCGATCACTTCGCGGACATCGTAAGGGGTCTTCAGATCGGCGGGGACGACGCCGAGGAGCTCCTCCGGGTCATAGGCCGGCGGCTCGGGCGTCCGCATCTCGACCGTCATGGGCTTCGGCCGGTTGAGCGAGGCGACGATCCCCCGCGCCAGCGCCAGCGCGTGAAGGTCATCCTCCGCCAGATGATCCGCGACGCCGGAGAGGCGGGTGTGGGTGTCGCCGCCGCCCAGCGTCTCGGCGTCCACCTCCTCGCCTGTCGCCATCTTCACCAGAGGCGGGCCGCCGAGGAAGATCGTGCCCTGATTCTTCACGATGATCGCTTCGTCCGACATCGCCGGCACATAGGCGCCGCCGGCGGTGCAGGAGCCCATGACCACGGCGATCTGCGGGAGGCCCAGCGCCGACATGTTGGCCTGATTATAGAAGATGCGGCCGAAATGCTCCCGGTCGGGAAAGACCTCGTCCTGGTTGGGCAGGTTCGCGCCGCCCGAATCCACCAGATAGACGCTCGGCAGGCTGTTCTCCGCCGCAATCTCCTGCGCGCGGAGGTGCTTTTTCACCGTCATCGGATAGTAGGTGCCGCCTTTGACGGTGGCGTCGTTGCAGACGATCATCACCTCCCGCCCGGAGACCCGGCCGACGCCGGCGATCAACCCGGCGCCCGGGGCGGCGCCCTCATACATGTCATGGGCCGCCGTCGCGCCGATCTCCAGAAACGGCGCGCCCGGATCGAGAAGCCCCGCGACCCGGTCGCGCGGCGGCAGCTTGCCCCGCGCCACATGGCGCGCCATCGAACGCTCGCCGCCTCCCGCAGCGGCGGCGGCGGCGGCCTCCGCGACATGCGCGAGCGCCTCCAGATGCGCCTTTCTGTTCGCGGCGAAGGCCGGATCCCGCGGCAGAGCGGTGGATGTGAGCTTCATCGTTCAATTCCCCATGAAATCGAGCAGGCCGCGCAGCGTCATCGCGCGGCGCGCGGTGTGCTGCATCACGCAATCCATGCTCCAGGCCTGCGCCATCGTTCCCCGGATCAGAACATGCGGGAAGGCGCAGTCAGCGTCTCGATAGGCGATCCAGGCGCGCTGCGCGGCCCAGAGCGCGGCGCTCTGCTCTTCATCCAGCAGCGGGGAAAGCGCATCGTATTCACGATTGAGGATCTCGTCCCACGCGGAGAATTCCGTCCGCAGACAGCTGACCGCGCCGACCGTCGTCTGGCTTTCGGGCGCGTCCATGCAAGGCTGCGCATATATGCCCATGCAGAGCTCCGCATGATCCGCCGGCGCCCCGACCGCGCCGATGCAGGCGTCGATCTGCTCGACAAGCGTATCCGCAGAGGCGGTCGCGGCGGAGACGCCCAGCGCCGCCGCGAAGAGGCCGGCGAGAGCGACGGCCGGCGTCTTCTCGTTCATTCTTCGGCCCTCCGCCATTCCCCAGTCATGCGGCAGGCGCCGCATGGAGCGCGCCGACGCCGAAGCCACCTTCGGCGCTTATCTCCCGACGGTCAAATCGCGGGCGCCGACGCCCCGCGCGCGCGCTCATCGAACGCCGGACGACGCCATTCACGCCGTCGCCCGCATCAGCTCCCGTCCGCAAAGCATCCGGCGGATCTCGGAGGTGCCGGCGCCGATCTCCATCAGCTTGGCGTCGCGCATCAGCCGGCTCACCGGACTGTCGTTCAGGAAGCCGGCGCCGCCCATCGCCTGCACCGCCTGCACCGCCTGCGTCATCGCCTGCTCGGAGGCGTAGAGCACGCAGGCGGCGGCGTCCTGGCGCGTGACCTCGCCCCGGTCGCAGGCGGCGGCGACGGCGTAGACATAGGCGCGCGCGGAGTTCATCCCCGTGTACATGTCGGCGATCTTGCCCTGCATCAGCTGGAACTCGCCGATCGGTTTTCCGAACTGCTTTCGCTCGTGCATGTAGGGCATCACATGGTCGAGGCAGGCGTGCATGATGCCGACCCCGATCCCCGACAGCACCACGCGCTCATAGTCGAGCCCGCTCATCAACACCGCGACGCCGCCGCCCTCCTCGCCGAGGATGTTCTCGTAAGGGATCTCGCAATCCTCGAAGATCAGCTCGCCGGTGTTGGAGCCGCGCATTCCCATCTTGTCGAAATGCGGCGAGGTGGAGAAGCCCTTCGTCCCCTTCTCGATGATGAACGCGGTCAGCCCGCGCGAGCCCGCGGCCGGGTCGGTCTTGGCGTAGACGACCAGCGTCTCGGCGTCGGGGCCGTTGGTGATCCAGTATTTCGATCCGTTCAGGACGAAGCGGTCATTGCGCTTCTCCGCGCGGAGCTTCATCGAGACGACATCGGACCCGGAACCCGCCTCCGACATGGCGAGCGCGCCGACATGCTCGCCGGAGATCAGTTTCGGCAGGTATTTCCGCTTCTGCTCATCCGTCCCGTTCAGTCGGATCTGATTGACGCAGAGATTGGAATGCGCGCCGTAGGACAGCCCGACCGACGCGGAAGCCCGGCTCACCTCCTCCACCGCGACGGTATGGGCGAGATAGCCGAGACCGACGCCGCCATACTCCTCCTCCACGGTGACGCCGAGGAGGCCAAGCTCGCCCATCTCCCGCCAGAGTTCCGCCGGGAAGACATTGGAGCTGTCGATCTCCGCCGCCATCGGCGCCACGCGCTCCTGCGCCCAGCGGTGGGTCGCCTCGCGAAGGCTCTCCACATCGTCGCCCAGCGCAAAATTCATCGACGCCATGAACATCAATCGTCTCCTCTTCTCGTCCGCATGGTGGCGGGCGCTCCGCCCTCAGCGCGTTCCGCGCCATGTTTACGCATAGCGCCCCGATCGTGAAAGCGGAAAGGCGCCGCCGCCTTGCCCTCGCGGCCGTCATCGCTAATGTCGCGCCCAAGGAAAATGAGGACACGCCATGATTGATCTCTACACTTGGAGCACGCCAAACGGCCGCAAGGTCTCCATCGCGCTGGAGGAGATGCAGCTCCCCTATGAAGTTCACGCGATCAACATCGGCAAGAACGACCAATTCGCCGCCGACTTCCTGAAAATCAGCCCCAACAACAAGATCCCCGCGATCCGCGACCGGGAGAGCGGACAAACCGTATTCGAGAGCGGCGCGATCCTGATCTGGCTGGCGGAGAAGACCGGGCGGTTCCTCCCAAGCTCCGGTCCGGGCCGGGTCTCGGTCATGGAATGGCTGATGTGGCAGATGGGCGGCTTCGGCCCCATGCTGGGTCAGACGCATCATTTCCTGCGCTTCAACCCCGGCAAGGCGCCCTATGCGGAGGAGCGCTTCGGCGCGGAGACAAAGCGCCTCTACGGCGTGCTCGACCGCCGACTCGCCGACTCCACCCATATCGCCGGAGAAGACCTGAGCATCGCCGATTTCGCGACCTGGCCTTGGGCCTCGCGCTATGAATGGCAGCAGATCGACCTCGACGCGTTCCCGAACGTCAAGCGCTGGTATCTGGCGCTCGCCGCGCGGGACGGCTTCCGCAAAGGGTACGACATCCCCGCGACCGGCAACGAAATTCCGTTGCCCTGACGGAGGATTCCATGCTTGACGACGCGCCGGACCATGCCTAGAACCCGCGCGCAGTGGCGGAGTAGCTCAGCTGGTTAGAGCAGCGGAATCATAATCCGCGTGTCGGGGGTTCAAGTCCCTCCTCCGCTACCAAATTTCCTTGATGTTTCAGGTGCTTGCTGCGGATCTCCTTTCCTGCTCCTCACTTGCTTCTTCCCGGGACTTCACCGGGACTGCAACCCGGCGTGGACGCAGTCCCTGAACCGTAGCAAGAGACGGTGCTGATGATAAGTTCAAAGTTTCGCTCTGTCGGCATATAGAACGGATCTTCGCCGCTTCACGTCAGTTCCGCAACCTCATGGCGATCGGGGCTCTCGCATTCCACAACGACGATGTACGCGTCTTTCGGTTTCGAGGCGAAGTCCGGGTAAAATTTTCCCTATTATCCACGAGAAAAACAGCGCGTCTGTGACTGGCTTGTGTAGTATGGTTCGATAGGCCCGCGTCCGCGCCAAGACGCAGTCGCTTCTGATTTTTTGAAAACAGCCAATATCCTCGGCTCCCTTGATGAACGAGGCTGGCTCATGATCACAGAACTGAAATCCGTCCACGACATCTGGAAGAGGATGCCGACGGAGCGTCACGCCCGGCTCTTCTTGGAAAACGCGATATGGGGCGATGATCGGTTCTGTCCGCACTGCGGCAGCCTGAGCTCGCGACCGCTCCGCAGCGCGTCTGTGCGCCCGGGTCTGTATCAGTGCGCTGAGCGGGATTGCCGCAGTCAGTTTACTGTCACCACGAAGACGCCGCTGCACGCGACAAAGCTCGACCTGCGTATCTGGATCGCGGCGATGTTCCTCGTGTTGACGTCCTCCAAGGGCATCTCATCGGTGGTGATGTCGCGGCTGTTGGGCGTGAACCAGAAAACCGCTTGGAAACTTGGCCACGCCATTCGCGAGCTCATGGATGATCGACACGGGGTCGCTGGCCGTTTGTCGGGGGTTGTAGAGGTCGACGAGGCCTTCATCGGCGGCAAACCCAAGTTCCGCCATGGGGTGAAGAACAAGCGCGGTCGAGGAACAGGAAAGCCGATCGCTCTGGTGGCCGCGGCGCGAAACGGACAGGCCCGGGCAGTTCTGATCCCGAATGCGCAGGGGGGCACGATGAAGCCCATCATGGAAGGTTGGATCGACCCAAATTCAGTGCTGATCACCGACAAAAACTCAAGCTACCGAAAGATCGGAGCGTCGTTCGCGAACCACTTCACCGTGCAACACAACAAGCGCGAGTATGCCAACCGGAAGACCGGCGCGCATATCAACACCGCTGAGGCGGTAAATGCCGTGGTGCAGCGGGCGCTAATCGGCGTGTATCACCGCCTCGGACATAAGCACCTTCAGCGTTATCTCGATGAGATCCTCTGGCGCTGGAATCACCGCGTCCCCGAGACGAAAGTGCGGAAACGGAAGTCCTGTTCTGGCTTCCGATCAACGGAAACCACGACCGTATGGAAACCGATCCCGGTAGTTGACCAGATGCGGGGTCTTCTGTGTGGCGCGGTGGGCCGTGAGATGCGACGCACCCCTGCATGGGGCCTCCGATGGCCGTAGCCCTTACTTGCAACGAAAGCCCTCTCAGAGCCCATTGTTCTGAATGCTGCGAGACTGATCAGCGACCGCTTTGGCGAAGCCACAGACTTTTCGTGCCGACTGTTGTAGCATTGGCTCAAACATGGTGCTGGGTATGAAAGACAGATACGGATATTCGCTTTCTACGAACTCGCAAAAGGCCAGAGATGCGTATGTTCTTGGCCTTGATCGGTTTCTCGGTGCCGAGATTGGCGTTGAAGCCGCGCTCAAACTGGCGACCCAAGAAGACGAAGGCTTCGCCCTCCCACATGTCGTATTGGCACGTTACCGGCAGCTTGTCGGAGATAGGGCTGGTGCGCAACAATCACTTCATCTCGCCAAACAGTGCGACGGGCCGCTGACAGAACGGGAAGCGCGGCAGATCAAGATCATCGGCCTTTTGATCGACGGCAAAAGCGCCGCTGGATATCAGGCCGCGCGGGATCAATTGCAAGAATATCCCCGTGATGTGATTATCGCGCAAGCCTGCCTCGGCGTCCTGAGTCTGATTGGATTCAGTGGCGAGCCGGGACGCGAAGCCGAGAACCTTGCGCTGGCTGAGATTCTTGAACCCCATTATGGCGATGACTGGTGGCTCCAAGGTCTGTTGGGGTTCGCGCAAGTCGAAGTCGGCCAATTCCACCGTGCCGAAAAGAGCATTGATAAATCACTGACGGCCAATCCGCGAAATGCGCATGG